>NZ_BAAHBG010000004.1:114052-200401 GCF_054776855.1 Spirosoma migulaei
ACAACTCTTACGCGATAACCCAGTGTTCAGCAGTATCAACGCCTACATTACATCGTCCATCGACCCTGGTTTGCTAGTGGTTCAGGGCAACCTCAACAAAGGAGTTTCGCTTGAAGAAGCCGATGCCGCGGTGGAATCCGTGGTGCAGGAATTGATAGAAAAACCCGTACCGGAGGATGAGCTGGCTAAAGTGAAAAATCAGGCAGAAGCCACACTCGCTTTCTCGGAAGTTGAACTACTAAACCGGGCCATGAACCTTGCCTTCGCGGCTAATGCGGGGAATCCAGACTTAGTTAATCAGGAGGCTGCTCAGATTCAGGCCGTCACGCCCGATGCGATTCAGGCGATGGCCAAACAAGTCTTGCGGAAAGATAATTGCTCGACCTTGTATTACCGAGTTGCATGAAAATTCGCGTAGGACAAGGGTACGATGTTCATCGGCTCGAAGAGGGTCGGCCGTTCTGGCTGGGGGGCATTCTGGTTCCGAGTACATTTGGGCCAGTGGGCCATTCGGATGCCGATGTGGTTTGCCATGTTTTGTGCGATGCGCTGCTCGGAGCCGCCAACATGCGCAACATTGGCTACCATTTTTCGGATAAAGATCCGCGTTGGAAAGGTGTTGACAGTAAATTATTGCTGGCTGAAGTTCTCCGAATGGTTCGGGGCGCTGGCTACGAGATCTCGAATGTGGACGTAACAGTTGTGCTTCAGGAACCGAAACTCAACCCACATATTCCGGCCATGAAGACCTGTCTGGCAGAAGTGATGGCCATTCCCGAAGACGATATTTCCATAAAAGCCACCACATCGGAGCACATTGGGTTTGTAGGTCGGGGCGAAGGTATTGCCGCTCATTGCGTGGCGCTTATATTTAGGGATTAGTTTATAGATAAATGGATAATGAATAATCGGGGCCGCCCGTGCGGTAGAATGGGTAATGATTTTCCATTAACAATCAGAAACTTAGCATTATACTGCACGGGTGGCCCCGATTGCTCATTATGCATTATCCATTTTACGTTATCCATTTATTCAAATACAGCCTCTTTATGAAAAACCTGCTTTACCTTCCAGCCTTCCTTTTACTAGGAGTAGTTGCCTGTGGCCAGTCCACAAAGACGAATCAACCCCCTGAGCCACTTGGATTCGAGGAATACGATCCCGTTTCCACGCTGAAAGTGCCGGAACATAAACTGACCCGATCAAAATACCCATTTATTGATGTCCACAACCATCAATATCAGATGGATAATGAAGATCTGAGCAAGCTAATTGCCCAGATGGACAACCTGAACATGGGCCTGATGATTAACCTGAGCGGGCGCGGCTTCAGCAATAGTGAAACCGAAAGCACCAAGTTTTTCACGAGCGCCCTGGCGAACGTCCAGAAAACCAATCCGAAACGGATTGCTCTATTTACCAACCTCAACTTTGGCGATGTCAACGATAAAGGATGGACAGCTCAGGCTGTAAAAACCCTCGAAGAAGACGTAAAAAAGGGGGCAAGAGGCCTGAAGATTTACAAAAATTTAGGGTTAAACGTCAAAGACGATAAAGGTAATCGCGTTCGGGTGGATGATCCGCGTTTAGATCCCGTCTGGGCAAAGTGTGGTGAATTAGGCGTTCCGGTCTTGATTCACACCGCCGATCCAAAATCGTTCTGGGACCCGATGGACCGGTATAACGAACGCTGGCTTGAACTCAAGCTCCACGCCGGTCGCAAGCGCTCTCCAAATGATCCTGTCCCCTGGGAACAACTCATCGCCGAACAGCACAACGTATTCCGGAAACACCCAAAAACGGTGTTTATTGCCGCTCACATGGGTTGGTACCCAAATGATCTGAACAAGCTCGACAGTCTGATGAAAGTGTTTCCAAACATGAACGTTGAGATTGGGGCCGTTATCGCGGAACTAGGTCGGCAGCCACGAGCCAGTCGGAAGTTTTTTGAGAAATATCAGGATCGGATTCTATTCGGTAAAGACAGCTGGGTACCTTCCGAATACGCAACCTATTTCCGTGTCCTCGAAACCGATGACGAGTATTTCCCCTACCACAAAAAGTACCACGCGTTCTGGCGTATGTACGGCATGGGACTACCCGATGAGGTGTTGAAGAAGGTGTATTATAAAAATGCCCTGCGCATTATTCCCGGCCTGGACAAGAGCCAATTCCCAAATTAGTATTTTAACCGCAAAGGGCGCAAAGGTTACGCGAAGATCGCAATGTAAAATTAACCTCGCGCTCTTTGCGTTAACCTTTGCGCCCTTTGCGGTTAATATCAATGAAAATAACCCAAATCAACCTCTACCGCTACGACATTCCGCTCAAAGCGCCCATTGCTATTTCGCTCGGTACCATTGAAAACGCCCGGAACATCCTGGTCGAGATTCAGACCGATGAAGGCATTACGGGCTGGGGCGAAGGATCGCATTTGTGGATGATTGCTGGCGAAACTCAGGCATCGGGACTGGCGGCTGCGGATGATATGGCCAGGCTGCTGATTGGCCAAAGTCCGCTCAACATTGAGGGTTGTATCAACACCCTGACGCGCTACTTACCGGCCCACCCCACCACCCGCTCAGCCTTCGATATGGCGCTTTATGATATTGCTGCCAAAGCTGCCCGAATGCCGCTGTACCAGTTTTTGGGTGGCGAAAAGCGTACCCTCGTAACCGACGAGACTATTTACATCAACACGCCTGAACGCATGGTGGAAGATGCGCTACGAATTCAGGCGAAGGGTGCCGAGGCCATCAAGGTGAAACTGGGCACGAATTTGCAGGATGATATCGCACGCGTAGAAGCCATTCGAAATGCGATTGGCGATAAAACACCCATCCGTACCGATGCGAATCAGGGCTGGGATGTTGTAACAGCGACGGGTGTTTTACGGGCCATTGGCGACTGGAATGTGCAGTATTGCGAGCAGCCTATTAAAAAACATAACATTGCCGGTCTGCGTCAAATTCGGCAGAAAACGACAGTACCCATCATGGCCGACGAAAGCCTGTTCGATGCGCCCGATGCTATTCGGCTTGTACGAGAGGAAGCTGTCGATTATTTCAATATCAAACTCTCGAAGAGCGGAGGTATTTTTGAAGCGCTCAAAATCAACGCCATTGGCGAAGCTGCCGGAATTCCCTGCATGATTGGGTGCATGTCGGAGTCCCGGTTGGCCTTAACCGCGAATGCCCATTTTGCATCGGCTCGTCAGAATGTGCGTTTCTATGATCTGGATGCCTGTTTCGAACATGCGGAAGACCCAGTTTTTGGCGGTATAACGTACAATGGCTACCAAATTGAACTGCCCGAAACACCCGGTATCGGTGCCGAAGTAGATTCGACTTTTTTAAAGAAATGTGTAATGGTTAATGTACAATGAATAATGGATATCTAATACCGAGATGCTGCTCATTATGCATTGTACATTAACCATTACACATTAACATCTCATGACCATTACCACCGTTCAGTCCGATGCTGATGTGCAGGGTATTCTAACGCTGCAACAAGCGAATCTTCGTAAGAATGTACCGCTCGATGTGCAAGTTGATCAGGGGTTTGTGACGGTTGAGCATGACCCGGTTGTTTTGGCTCGTATGAATCAGGCAGCCCCGAGTGTGATTGCCAAAGATGGCGATACAGTAGTTGGGTACGCTCTGACCATGCTTCCCGAATTTGGGGCCGATGTACCGGAATTACTACCTCTTTTCTCGTTAATAAACACGCTGAACTACAACGACAAACCGCTACAGGATTATTCCTGGTACGTAATGGGGCAGGTTTGCGTAGGCGAAGGTTACCGGGGGCAACGCGTATTTGATCGGATGTTTCAGCACCATCGTGACGTCTACGGCGACCGCTATCAATTGCTGATCACCGATATTTCGGCCAATAACGTACGCTCATTACGTGCCCACGCCCGCGTGGGTTTCGAAACGCTCCACGAGTTTTACGATCCAGTCATTGGCGAGACGTGGGTCGTGGTTGCCTGGGATTTCCAGAAGTAGAATGTTTATAGTTTGAGGTTTGAGGTTTACGGTGGCTGACGCATCAGTAATTTTGCGTCAGCCACCGTAAACCTCAAACCTCAAACCACAATGCGCCTGCTCTTACTCCTCCTTTTCGCAACCCCACTTTTTGCCCAGCCCC
The DNA here is from genome assembly GCF_054776855.1 of Spirosoma migulaei. Taxonomy (NCBI): domain Bacteria; kingdom Pseudomonadati; phylum Bacteroidota; class Cytophagia; order Cytophagales; family Cytophagaceae; genus Spirosoma; species Spirosoma migulaei. Next base: position 118,208 of record NZ_BAAHBG010000004.1, read on the forward strand.
TTCCGCAAACCTTTACGCCTGCAAAATCGCCCGCAGAAGCGGGCTTTTCTGCCGACCGGTTGAAACGACTGGATACCTGGTTACAGAATCTAATCGACAAAGACATTGCCCCAAACGCGGTGACCTTCGTGGCGCATCGGGGGAAGATCGTGCACTATAAAGCGTTTGGCTATAGCAATCTGGCGAAGAAAACACCCCTGAAACGTGATGATTTGTATCGCATTGCCTCCCAGTCGAAAGCCATCACAACCGTAACGTTGATGACCTTATACGAAGAGGAAAAGTTTTTGCTGGACGATCCTATTTCGAAATACATCCCGGCTTTCAAAAACCCGAAAGTACTGGTCAGCTATGATAAAAAAGACCCTGTTGGTGGTAAGTACGAAACTCGTCCGGCAAAAAGTGAAATTACGATTCGGCAGTTACTGAGTCACAACGCCGGTATCCCCTATGAACACCCCCTCGACCAGCGGCCCGAGTTCAAAGTACCCTTTTTTAATTCGACTGCGCCCGACAAACTTGACGATGTCATTAATAAACTCGCCACACGCCCACTCCTTCGCGATCCTGGCACGGACTCCACCGGCGCGGGTTTTACCTATGGTCTTAACATCGATATTCTTGGACGATTGATCGAGATCCTAGCCGGTAAACCCTTTGATGTAGCTATGCGTGAACGGGTACTGGAGCCGCTTGGTATGAATGATACCTATTTCTATTTGCCCGATAGCAAAGCCAGCCGTTTGGTGGAGTTATACAGCAAGTCGAGTATGGACAAGCCGTTGACCGTACACACAAATGATGCATACCGAAACTTTGCCGTGTCGGGGGCAAAAACATTCTTCTCAGGCGGAGCAGGTTTAATTAGTTCTGTAGAAGATTACGCTAAATTATGCCAGATGCTGCTCAACGGGGGCAGTTTCAACAACAAGCGGGTTCTAGGTCGAAAAACCATCGAGATGATGCTTCGCAATCAAATCGGAGCTGCCGAAGTATGGGATCGCAAAGATAAATTCGGACTTGGTTTTATGCTGATAACCGAAAATTCCCACTATGGTGATCAGGCTTCTCCCGGCTCCTACAACTGGGGAGGCATGTATTGTTCCGAATTCACCATCGACCCGAAAGAAGAACTTATCATGCTCATTTTCACGAATGTGCATCCGTATACCTACTATGGTGATTTTGTGAAGAAATTTCGGATTGCTGTGTACCAGGCGTTGGAGTAAACACGGGATTATAGCTCCTTTCGTTATCAATAGTCACTCAAACTGAACTACCATGAATCCGCAAAAAACCGCCGTTGTTTTAATTGAATACCAGAACGATTTCACATCGCCAGGAGGTAGCCTGCACGATGCCGTTAAAGGGGTTATGGAGTCGACGAACATGCTGGCTAATACGCTTGACCTTGTGGCCAAAGCCCGCGAAGCCGGAGCTGTTGTTATTCATTCGCCCATTAGCTTTCAGGAAGGCTATTTTGAAATTACAAAGCATCCCTATGGCATTCTGAAAGGTGTAGTTGATAGCCAGTCGTTCCGGAAAGGCTCGTGGGGCGTCGACATTATTGATTCCCTGACACCACAATCCGGCGATATTGTACTGGAAGGCAAACGCGGTTTAGATGCCTTCGCCAGTACGAATCTGGACTTCATTTTACGCAGTAAGGGCATTGAAACCATTGCTCTTGGAGGCTTTCTGACTAATTGCTGTGTAGAATCGACCATGCGTTCGGGCTACGAAAAAGGCTTTGAGGTCATCACCCTTACCGATTGCACGGCTACCCTGAGTGAAGAAGAGCAGGCTTTTGCCTGCGCGAAGAACTTCCCGATGTTTTCAAAGCCAATGACTCATGATCAATTTTTAGATGATCTAACTGGCGAAGCCGTTCAGGAAGTAGAGACTCGTGGCTACTCGGCCTAAATTTTCAGCTATTTTTCAACATACCGGCCCACCTGCTTAGGTGTGGCCGGTTCTTGTTTATGATAATCTTCAGCGCAATTACCGCTTATCCAGTCGTTTCGACACTTGACAACGCTGAACTGTTACCCTACCGCATTTTATCTTTTAGTTAAGGCATACAGTTCTTTACTTTTGTAACGATATTTCTAAGGCGTATTTCCAACCTATGGTCAAAAAAATTGCTCTTGTCATTGTAGGGGTTCTGGCTGTTTTAGTTGTCTGGCAGTGGGAGTTGGTCAGCTACGGCTTAATGCAGGCACGGGGGCAATTGCGAATTTTATGGAATACGAAACCCGTTGTTGAGGTATTAAGCGACAAAACGTACCCTGACTCAGCAAAGAAAAAAATAGAACTTATCCGAGAAATCAAGCGTTTTGCTATAGACTCGCTTGGTTTGGATAAGTCAGGCAGTTACGAATCATTTTATGACCAGGAGGGTAAGCCTATTTTATGGGTGGTTACGGCAGCCGAACCGTATCAACTCATTGCTAAACAATGGCGATTCCCGATACTAGGTACGTTTTCGTATAAGGGTTTTTTTGAAAAAGACCGGGCTGATTCGACCGTATCTGAATTGAAACGAGAAGGCTTTGATACGCGTATTGGTGAAGTATCGGCCTGGTCGACATTAGGATTTTTAAATGACCCGATTTTATCCAGCTTTCTGGATAGACCGGAAGGTAGCCTGGCCGAGTTGATTATTCATGAACTAACACACGGCACATTATTTGTAAAAAATAGTTTAGAATACAACGAAAACCTGGCCGACTTCGTAGGAGAGTACGGAGCCTTGCGATTTCTGGCGCAGAAGTACGGTAAGACATCCGTTCCTTATCAGAACTATCTGGCCACGAAAGCGTTTTATGAACGCTACGATGAACATGTTTTGCACGGCACCCGGATGCTCGATAGTTTGTACAAGACGTTTAAACCAGCTATGCCCGTTGTAGTCAAAGATTCGTTGAAGTGGAAAATGATTCAGCAAATCGTTGATTTGTCGGATACATTAACCGATCAGCGAAGCAACGCAAGTGTACGTTTGGTAAAAAAACGGCGTCTTACAAAACTAAACCTACCCAATAATGCGTATTTCATTGGGTATCTTACCTACCGAAAACAACAGAATCGATTTCGGCAGGAGTTTGAGAAACAATTTGGAGGAGATTTTAAAAAGTATCTGGCATACCTTAAACAAACCTATCCATCTTTATAAAGAAGCCCGGCTAACGGGTAGCTTTTAGTATGAAGAAGTTATTGATTGGCATCGGTATTTTGTCTGTTATGAGCACCGGCTTTATGGCAATGAACACGTATCGGCGTGTGCAGAATAACAGCTTTGGACCTGGTGAGCACCTCGAGTATCGGGTTCACTATGGGTTCCTGAACGCGGCCGAAGCTGTCGTGGACGTTAGTCCAACCGTTTATAAAGTTAACGAGCGACCCTGCTATCGCGTTAATGTGGATGGACGCACAGTTGGTGCTTTTGACCTTGTAACGCGCATCCGCGATACCTGGCGTTCCTATATTGACACCTCGGCCATTCTTCCACAAAAGTTTTATAGTAACCTTCAGGAAAACAGCTATCGGAAGGAAGAGAATATTACCTTCAACCACGAAGCGAACACCGTGAAGGCGGAGGAACGCACCGAACGCGATATATTTAAAGTACCCGATAACGTCCACGACTTTATTAGCGGTTACTATTTCCTGCGAACATTTGACTTCAACCGAATCAGCAATGGGCAGATCATTGAGCTTCCTGCTTTCTACGACGATACCGTCTATAACATGAAGGTTCGCTATCGGGGTAAAGATGTTGTTAAAACGAAGTTTGGTAAGATTAATGTCATCAAATTAAATCCTGTACTTCCTCAGAATAAACTCTTTAAGGACGAAGAGTCCATCCGTATCTTCGTTTCTGATGATACAAACAAAGTGCCTGTTAAAGTTGAGGTTGACCTGTGGGTTGGCTCAATGGTTATGGATCTGAAGCAAAACGTTGGCCTAAAACAAGCACTGAAGTTTTTTTAAGCGGGTTGGCATTCGTGTAGTAAAAAGTCGTGCCACAGTTCTAAACCGTGGCACGACTTTTTACTACATGATTTTCATGATGATCAAAACCAACTTTTAAACTTTACTAAGCCTCGCTCCACAACTGTCAATCGGTTCCAGCGTAGCGTCCAGAAGGATTGTTCAACGGCTCCGAAACTTCGGTAAAAATCCCGAATGGATGGTTTCTCTGGGCTTTCAAAGTCAAAAATCGCTGGCTTTCCTGCGTACTCCTGAATCAACTGATCAATCAACAGCGTGCGGGCGTTTACCTTCCGCCCGAGTTCTGATGCTGCGTTAAAGAGGTATATAATCCGATCCCCTGCGCATAGGAACAAGACGCCTGCCTCCATGTTTCCCTTGTGCATAGCATACCGCAAGATGGTCAGGTTGCGCTTGCTCAATTCATTCATCAGCCTCCTAAAAATAGCGTACGCCCAGTTGGCTACGCCCCCATCAATGGCATCAGCATGATTAGCTTGAAACAAGGTTAGCAAGGGCTCCACGTCGGTCGATTCTGTAATTGTCCAGGTAGTAGCCTTATCGAAATCACGATGAGCCCGATGGAGGTTTGTTTTACGATCGTGGGAATAGTAGATAGTCTCGTAGCCAACAGAAAGGTCGAGCGTGTGGGTAGTGATCAATTGGGAAGCGTGCCTACCATCTGGCTGTTGGTATGTATTGTAGATCGAGCCATACCGAAACTGGCCAATCATCAACGCAAGAAACGGGCCTGAATCAATAGATTTTTCAAGACTAAAAACGCCCAGAAACTGACAGAAGAATGGCTGATGCACCACCCATTCGTACGTAATTCCAGCGATCGTTTTCCGACGCAATGGAACAGGCATAACAGCCTGATACGTATCTCCTGATTCATCAGGCAAAACAAGTCCAACCCATTTCCAGTCAGGTGCGGGCAGTACGGAATCTAAATACCAGGAATAGCCATACAGAATTCGTTGGGGAGAATCGGCTACGCAGGCGTCCCAGGCCGTAGTATTGAGTTGGTGGCGGGGAATGAGTTTCAGCGTTTTTGTCATACCGACAAAAAAATCACTTAAACTGGGCTTTCAGCTTCTCGATAGCATCGCGCGTTTCGGCATGTTTGGCTACCAGGTCGCTGATGGTTTGAACAGCGTGGATAACCGTACTATGATCACGCCCACCAAAATGATAACCAATGGATTTGAGCGACAGGTCGGTTTTTTCTTTAGCTAAATACATGGCAATCTGCCGAGGATGTACCAGTTCGCGCTTCCGGCTTTTTGCTTTCAGATCCGCAATTGTCACATTAAAATAATCGGCAACGGCTTCCTGCACCGAGTCAATCGTGACTTCGCGGTCTGAATCAACGACGATGTTTCGCAGGGTTTGCTTGGCCAGTTCAAGGTCGATATCCCGCCGATTCAGCGATGCCTGCGCCATTAACGACACAATAACCCCCTCCAGCTCCCGTACGTTTGTGTTGACACTGTGTGCCAGGTATTCAATTACATTATTCTCAATATAAATGCCTTCGGCCTGGAGCTTTTTCTGAATGATAGCAATCCGCGTTTCGAGATCAGGCGTTTGCAAATCTGCCGATAGCCCCCATTTGAATCGGGAGAGTAATCGATCTTCCAGGCCATCCAACGCCCGTGGAGCCCGGTCGGAGGTCATGATAATCTGCTTCCCGGACTGGTGCAGGTGGTTGAAAATATGGAAGAAGATTTCCTGCGTTTTTTCCTTCTTCTGCAAGAACTGTACATCGTCGATCACCAACACATCTACCTGCATGTAAAAGGAGGTAAAGTCGCGAATACCGTCGCTACGAACAGCGTTCAGGAACTGGTTGGTAAACTTCTCGGACGTAACGTACAGTACAAATTTGTTCTGATTGTTATTCTTGATGTAGTTTCCAATAGCCTGCACCAAATGCGTTTTTCCCAGACCAACACCGCCGTATATCATGAGCGGATTGAACGACGTAACACCCGGTCGCTCGGCAACGGCGTACCCCGCTGAACGCGCCAGACGATTGCAATCACCTTCTACATAATTATCAAATGTATAGGTCGGGTTCAGATAAGAATCGAGCGTAAGCGAATCCAGATCTTTAAAAATAAAGGGACTTTTGATCAGATCCGGGCTAACGTTATCCGGTTTGGATGTTTGGGTTGACTTCGTAGTGGGTATGTTTACCGTAAGAGGGCGGTTTTGGGCATTCCCCTTATCGACGATAATCGAGTACTCCAACTGCCCATTGGGACCAATTGCGGTATCGAGTGCCTTCCGCAGGGCATGTACAAAGTTCTCTTCAAGCCATTCGTAAAAAAACTCGCTCGGTACCTGAATCGTCAGTACATGACCGTTAAGTCGCAGGGGCACAATGGGTTCGAACCACGTATTGAAACTTTGTTCGGGTACGATCTCCCGAATAACGGTCAGACAGCGATTCCACACCGTCGTTATTTCACGCTGCATGCCTGGCTGAGTAGTTACATTCACGGGAGAACATTTTCAATTACGGTTGGGGTCGCAAAAAAGGGAGACAAATATGGGGAAAATATCTGACCCGGCCATACAGACGACGTCAGGTTTTTTGAGCACCGCTGTCTTTCGTTTCAATGTTAAGCTAAAATTACGCCATTCATCGGGAAGGTCAAAGGGCGATTTAAATCCCTTTGAATAATACAATCAGGGTATCCATTAAGCGGCAATAAACGCAGTTTTCTCCCGAAAAGATAAAAAGATTGCTATTGCCATCAGAAGCAGAGCCCTTAGCTGAAGAATAAGCTTGCGTAGGATAGCTAACCTCTACAAAATCCATTATGATTTCATAAAAGTCAGTTCAGGCTAAAATTGATCGGCACCGTATAATTCATGCGAACCTCCATTCCCCGCCGAATACCCGGCTTCCAGAGCCCACTCATCAGGCTTACAATCCGGATAGCCTCCTGATCCAATTCTGGATGAACAGGTTTAGTCACCTCATACTCAGTCAATGTACCATCCGCCCCAACCATAAACCTGACAAATACCTTATTTTGGGTCTTCGTCAGCTTAGTATCGAACGGGTAACGCAGGTTCTTTCTTAGAAATTGCTCCAGGCCAGCCATACCATTCTGAAATTCTGGTGGATTTTCTAAGGTTGTGTAACGCACGGTATCACGTCCAACTGCCCAGGCTTTCCCAGCCCGACAGATTCCTTTATCATATTGTTCTTCATAAAAATACGAACCGTCGGCGTAGCGGCCCGTCCAAATTCCCTGCTTGAATGCTCCTTCCACTGGACCAGTTTCTGTAAAGAGCGTTTTCCGGGTAGTGTCTAGGTGAGAGGTCTTTATAGCTAGAAAAATAGCTGTACCATACCCTTTATCCACTAACACAAGGCCTGTACTATCCCGCATAGATATGATTTGCGGAAGCTGGTCAGGTTGCTCATAGACGATTATAGCGTATTCCTGACCTGTTGGATACCAGGACATTACATGCTTTATCAGGGTCGGCTTCCAGCTATTAACCAACCCAGTATTACTGAGCTTTACTGTTGATCTATAATTTCGGGTTACTTCAAGTAAAGCACCGTTGGGAGCATAGCTGAACAGGTCGAAGGGCTCGCCCTTCTTATCATAACTAATTGAACTGAGCATGATACCATCTTCGTCTATTTCGTAAGACTTATCAAACAGTTCATTGGTGGGTGTTCGATAGCTTAATCGGGTAATGCGTTTCCCTGTTGGTGTTTTGTTCGTAAGCTCCTCCCGAACAAGCTTGTAACGTGTATCCTCTATCCATGACGTAGCACCTTTGCTTTTATATAAAACCATATCGCCAGACGGAAGCCAGTTTGGTTTTACAGGTTTAACGAGTTTGTATCGAGTTTTCCAGGTGGTCGAATCAACAAGCCCCTTATTCTTGTCATAATAGTTGATTTGGGCACCATTTTCATAAATAAATGGCTTATTGGGCTTAAAGACAACGGGATATGTTACCTGTTGGCGAACTGGCTTGCCAGCCTTTAGTGCTGGTTTCCACGCGTTAAAAGTAGAAAATACCCGAACGGCTTCAGTGTCACAGTCAGCTTGTAAACCTTGCAATACGCTAACGCCCGATACAAAACCATTCGGCTCAACGGTTCCGGTAACAATCACCCGACCTGCCAATCCCAGCTTTAAGGCAGTCACTGGTTTTCGTAAACTGATTCGTACATAAGAATCAATTGACTTTTGCCCCCCGCGAGGCTCGGCCATACTATCAACTTCGAACGGTTTATAGATAGGCTGTTGGGCTTCTGCAAAATAAGATAGGAGCAAAGCACCAATAAGCCAGATTTTCATGATATAAATGAATTGATACGCATGTTGAAAACAGAACGTGTGAATTGACCAATAAAAATATAGACACTTAATCAAGTGTACAATTTTAAGCCGGCATTCCCTACTTTACAGACTGGCTGTAGCTGTAATCTTTAGTTGATATAGAAGGTTATACACCTGCGTATTTCCAACTGCTAGGCCATCGCTTTTTTTTAACTTTCCGTTTACGGCTACTAAAAATGGTATAAGCGGTTCCTAGTTGTCTTGCTGGATTACAGCACCTGGTCCAACATTGCTGATAATGGTCGGGGGTTGTATCGTGTTCGAATTTATAGATTACTTTTACCTATATATCATTTCAACCATAGCTGATGGAGCCACCTTCTTCGTCCTTATTTCCGGCTACCGACAAATCGGCCTGGCAGGCGCAGGTTCAGAAAGAATTAAAAACCGAGGGCGCTTACGAGACCCTTCGCTGGCATACAGACGAGGGCTTCACACTGGAGCCCTACTATACTGCCGCTGATCTTTCCGACCTACCCTTAGCTACGATTCAGGAAGCTCAGAAGCAGGTTCCGGGCTGGCTTACTGCCCCAGAACGATTTATTGCCAATGAAAAAGCGGATAATATCCGGCTTCGGGATGCGCTTACCCGTGGAGCCGATGCCCTGGTGCTTACGTTAGCCAAAGGACCCGATTTAATACCTTTGTTGAATGGCATTAAACTTAGTGAAACGCCTGTTTTTTTTCGTCTCAGTGCCGAAACAGCAGGCATCAACTGGGTCGATTTGGTTCGTTCGTTAAAAACCGTTGCGCCCTACCAGCTCAAAGGTGGGTTACTCACAAACACGGATATAACCATGGCCGAAGTGACGCGACTAACCGCCGACTCGCCCCAGTTCCGGACGGTCTGCGCCAGCAGCCATGACTTCCATAATGCCGGGGCCACAGCCACACAGGAACTGGCCTTTACACTGGCTTCACTGGCTGATAGCTACGACCTGTTGACCAATGAAGGACTAACGATTGATCAACTCATTCCGAAAACGATCATTTCACTCTCTATCGGAACGAGTTACTTTCTTGAAATTGCCAAGCTTCGTTCATTAAGGGTGCTTTTTAGTCGCTTCATTATCCATTATCCAGTATCCAGTAGTCATTATCCAGTAGTCATCCACGCCCAAACCTCTACTTTTTACGATGCTACTGCCACGCCCTATACCAATTTGCTTCGGGCAACTACCGAATCGATGGCTGCCGTTATCGGTGGATGTGATGTACTGACGATTCATCCGTATGATACCGTTTTAGGTCGATCAGCCGAAATGACAGATCAGGAAAAGGCAAACCGTGATTTCTCCGAACGGATTGCCCGGAACGTTTCACTGCTGTTGAAAGATGAGAGTTATTTAGACCGAGTAGCCGACCCATCGGCAGGGTCGTATTACATTGAGAATTTGACACAGCAGCTAACAGAAACTGCCTGGACCTTATTTCTGGATGTTGAACAGCAAGGCGGGTTTGCGAAGGCGTTAGCGAGTGGGTTCATTTCAACTGAGCTTGAGCAAGCCTATCAGGCGAAAGTAGAGGCAGTACGAAACGGAAAGGTGCTGGTAGGCGTAACGAAGTTCCGATCCGATGAACCCGGAGATCAACCGTACAAGGGGTCTGAACATAAGGAAGGTTTATTGCCCAATCAACGACTGGCGCAGGCGTTTGAGTAAATCCATACAGTATGAGACCCGATTTCAACACAATAACCGAGCAAGAGGCTGCGAGCAGGGAGCAGGGACTTCCCAGCAAACCCAATGCCTCTGTGCCTTACACCACCGCCGAAGGAATCAAACTCAAATCCCGCTTTACGGTTGCCGACGTTTCCAGCGCTGGTCATCTACAGTACGCAGCCGGAATTCCTCCTTTTTTACGGGGGCCTTACGCCAGTATGTACGTCCGCCAACCCTGGACTGTCCGGCAATATGCGGGATTCTCAACCGCCGAGGAGTCGAATGCCTTCTACCGACGCAATCTGGCGGGTGGCCAAAAGGGGCTTTCCGTTGCGTTCGATTTAGCCACCCACCGAGGATACGACTCCGACCACCCGCGCGTAGTGGGGGATGTAGGCAAAGCGGGCGTAGCCATTGACTCGGTCGAAGACATGAAAATCCTCTTCGATCACATCCCCCTGGATCAGATGTCGGTGTCGATGACCATGAACGGGGCCGTACTGCCTATTATGGCATTTTATATCGTAGCGGCAGAAGAACAGGGCGTCCCGCCCGAAAAGCTCTCAGGCACTATTCAAAACGACATCTTGAAGGAGTTTATGGTGCGGAATACGTATATCTATCCACCCGAACCCTCTATGCGCATCGTTGGTGATATTTTCGCATACACCAGCCAGCATATGCCGAAGTTCAACTCCATCAGCATCAGCGGCTATCACATGCATGAAGCGGGCGCACCCGCCCAACTCGAACTGGCCTATACCCTGGCCGATGGGCTTGAGTACATACGCACAGGACTACGGGCAGGCATGAGTATCGACGACTTTGCCCCTCGTCTGTCGTTCTTCTGGGGGATCGGGATGAATCACTTCATGGAGATTGCCAAACTGCGCGCTGGTCGGTTACTGTGGGCGAAAATTGTGAAGCAATTTGAACCCAAAAATTCAAAATCGCTGGCGTTACGCACACACTGCCAGACCTCGGGCTACAGCCTGACCGAACAAGACCCCTTTAACAATGTAGCCCGGACAACCATCGAAGCACTTGCCGCTGTGCTGGGTGGCACCCAGAGTCTTCACACAAATTCACTGGATGAAGCCATTGCGCTCCCGACCGACTTTTCGGCTCGAATTGCCCGCAACACGCAATTGTATCTTCAACACGAAACCGACATTACCCGCGCTGTTGATCCCTGGGGCGGCTCGTATTACGTTGAGTTTCTGACCAAAGAATTAGTCGATAAAGCATGGGCGTTGATGGAGGAAGTTGAACAGTTAGGGGGCATGACAAAAGCCATTGAAACGGGCCTCCCTAAACTCCGCATTGAAGAAGCTGCCGCTCGCAAGCAGGCACGTATCGACTCGGGAAAAGATGTTATTGTAGGCGTCAATCGGTACAAACCCGAAACCGAAACCAGCATTGACTTACTCGACATTGATAATCAGGCGGTGCGCGAAAGCCAGATCAAACGACTAACAGCGATCAAGGAGACCCGGAATACGAAACAGGTTGAACAAGCGCTGGCCGCTTTAACAAAGGCTGCATTTAGCTCACTGGAACCCCAGCCCACCCCTGCCCCGAGCCCCCTGCTCCCTGCTAAAAACCTCCTTGCCCTGGCTATTGAAGCGGCTCGCCACCGTGCTACCCTCGGCGAAATTTCTGACGCTATGGAAAAAGCTTTTGGCCGACACAAGGCCACAATTCGGGCCGTTTCAGGCATTTACTCTGCCGAAGTAGCCGACGATGAGAATTTCCGGCTTGCCCGCGAAATGAGCGATCGCTTTGCTGAACTCGATGGTCGTCGGCCACGAATTCTGGTAGCCAAAATGGGACAGGATGGACACGACCGGGGCGCTAAAGTGATTGCCACCAGCTTTGCCGATTTAGGCTTCGATGTCGATATGGGGCCCCTTTTCCAGACGCCCGCCGAAGTAGCCCGACAAGCTGCCGAAAACGATGTGCATATTGTCGGCGTATCAAGCCTGGCCGCAGGGCACAAAACCCTGGTACCACAACTGATTGAGGAGTTAACGAAAATCGGCCGCGACGATATCATCGTTATTGCGGGAGGAGTTATTCCGGCTCAGGATTACCAGTTTCTGTATGATGCAGGCGTAAAAGGTGTGTTTGGACCAGGCACCGTAATTTCAGTGGCAGCCCAGAAGATTTTACAGGAGTTGATGGCCGACTATTCCTAAAAAGAAACGCGAAATGAATTTATTAACTCCAGACGCCGGACTTTTGATCTGGCAGCTTATTGTGTTGGGTTTCCTTGCGCTGATGCTTGCAGGGATCGTTCGCTGGGCTATTCATCAATTTAAGAAGTGATTGCTCAGCGATCTTCTTTCTCTATTTAGGGCAATTATTGCATACTGCCACAGCAATTCGTTTAACTTTTGGCATCGTAGCCCGCCCTAAAAAAATTTCATCGCCAGTCAGATTAATTTCAGTAATAAATTCGTAACCACCTTCGGTATATCGAACCTGCATAGCTATTTTTTTATCGGGGGTTGCATAAGGATTGTGGGCAGCAATCAGAATCTGATCCCCATTTACAATAGCTCGGGCAAATGGCAAACTATTTCGTTTAAGGTCGCCCGCGTTGTATTGATGCCAGGTTTGTCCATTATCAAAAGAGCATTCGGTTCGTTGGTTCAGGTAGGTTTCGCGCCCATTAAATAGATCCCGGTGATGATAGAAAAGCCGCCACAGGCCATGTAAATAATGTTCATAACAGGCATAGTTTCGGTCATTACCTACGCCTTTCTCCGGATCATTATCAGGAAGGATAGTCTGGTTAGGTGTTAAATCGACTATATCATCCCAAAACAACACACCATCGGCCCCGGTAAACCAATAGAATATAGCCGTTCCTTCGGCAACGGCAGGTGGAGCGGCATGGTCGGCTTTGGGGCTATCGCCAGGGTCTCCGCTCTGGGTATTGAACATCCACTGCCAGGCAATACGTTTTTTAGACGATAGGGCGCTATTTACTTCCTGCTCGCCTAATACCCCGGCCAGCCAATGGGTTTCCTGCTCACCTGTATGCGAGGCCGCATAATCGAAGGCAGGTGACCGGTTATACACGCCAGGCATTTGAAAGTCTACGTAATCGGAAAATGATTTCCCTACTATGCTGTCGGGCATACCCCGATCCTGAGAAGACAGAATAGATAAGCTTGGATTTGCAGGCGTGTGCTGGGCGGGGGTAGCCCACAGCCAATCGGGTCCGGCCGAATAGTCGGCATAGCGTGTAAAACCAAAATTATTGTGGGGTACTGGTTCAATGGAGCCTATTTCGGTGGTGGCACTGGAAACAGTACGCAGGGAAGCCGCCATAAACACGAATAAATTAACTTGCTCCTGTTGGCTCGTTGTTACAGGAATTCCATCATCTTCTACGTCTAAAAAAATACGGCCATAGGTACTTATTTCCCCGGTCGGTGGACAATCGCCAAATGTCCTACAGCCATCACTCAACTGATCCATTGCCGCTCTGAGGCTATTCTTGCTAGTAAGATCCCCTGGAGGCCGAACAAAGTAGGTGTATGGAGCGTAATTTCGATCTTTAGTCCACAGCAGATTGAATTCATTAGTCGGTGGATAATAAAAGTGGTTCCTAACCACAATCATTGCCCGCTGGCTTTGTTTCAGGCGACTTTTCCATCCAAGGGGTTTCTCATTGTAGATTGGAATTCGCTGCTCATCAAAAGTCATTCGGGTGCGTTCGATCGCCGTAAAGCCACGTCGGAACAGTTTTTCCCAATCCTGCTGAACGTGCAAATTCCGCCCAGCACCATTGAAGGTTACGGATTTATTGGCAGGCAGATAGAAATCGCCAACGACGTCAATATTCCAATATCCTTTTTGAATGGACGGAGTTGGGCTAAACGTTGCTCTGGGCGTTGGGATAAGCGGACTCAGTCGGCCTGACTGCGCTTTAGCCTCACCTACCCAAATTCTGAGTATACTAATCAGGCTGACAATCAGCAGGATATATGAATTTACAAGTACTCTGTATATAGATAGCATGCACCCAATAGTTAACAAACTTCAACAAAAGGTACATACCAATAAGTATGCCACCTTCATTTTGTATGCATGCATCTTTCTACGGGTGCGTTCGATAGCCCTTTATTCTCTTTACAGATTTTAAGATATATGCAAAGCAAAAAGCCTGTTTTCTTAAAAAACAGGCTTTTCTAGAAAAATCTACAAGTTGTGAACTAATACTTATTGATAATCGAATCGGGCAACACTTTCACATCGATGCCAAAGGCTTTAAGTAAGTTTGCCCGGTTATTCTGTCCATCTACATAGGCCGGGTTCACTATCATTGAGCGGTTATAGTAGTAGGATGCCAGTTCAAGTTTCTGCCGGTTGTTCTGTGTCTGTCCCTCACCCTGGTAAATCACGCCGAGGTTGTTATAGGCCGGTGCATAGGCATTGGCAGCACGAATCGTCTGCTTATAATAGTATTTAGCCGAGTCGACGTTGGGCGTAATTTTCTGGAACACATAGGCCATCGAAAAATAAGCTTCACCAAAGCTGGGGTAAATCCGGGTTGATTCCTGTAGGTGATCGAGTGCCCAGCGGCCATGCTTGTTAGCATGCGCGATATTCGTATCGATTAATGTTTGAGCCTTCTTGATCTGTTCCACAGTAGGCTTCGGCTTAAGAGCGTTTGTGGCGTTGGCAATAGAATCGGCCTTGGCGCGATCTTTCAGTCCTTTTTCAATCCACTCATTGGCTACATGACGTTGCACCTGACAGCTATTGGGCGCATAAGGAAGTGCTGAATTGAAAAGGACAAAGTTATTTTCCCAGTCACGGTTACGCTCAACAGTTTTGAAGGAATATAACCCAGCCACGACGGCCATCAGACCTAACAACGGCGCATAGCGGACCAGTATCGGTTTGGGCGAACTTTCTGAGTTGCGGACGAGTAGTTTTTGTAAAGCCCAGACGAGTATAAAGCCAAATCCCATAACAGCCGCATAGGAGAAACGTTCGGCAAAAATACCACCCCGGAACCAGATAAAGCCCAGACCAGGTGCCATAGTTACAAAAAACCAGACGATACCAAAGCCCCAAAGGGTACGTTTCATAAATCCTTTCCAGGCCAGCCAAACCAACCCTATGAACGTAAAAAAGCCAGCCCATGTCAGTATATCGCCCTTACCGCCCGATGGGATAACGTTATAGGAATAGTCGTATACCAACGGGTGCGGTAAAATAAGCAAACGCAGGTAATATTCCAGAAATTTAAACATGGTCGACTTCTGGGTCTTCTCAATGGCGTATGGGTAGTTAGCCCAGTCAATAGGCGGAGTACCACTAAGGGTACCAATCATTTTCTGCTTCTGGTAGAAAAACAGCGCTGTAACAATCAGGAATGGCCATAAACTAATGAGTGATTGCCAGACATTCCGACGGGCAAACCAATATTGCATAGCTGGAATTAAGGCCAGACTCACAATGGATGATTCTTTCGACAGAAAGGCAAAGTAGAGCGATGCACAGGCAAGACCCAGCCAGCTTCCCGATAGAGCTCCCATAATCAGTACACCTAGTATACCACCCGCTGTACTGCCTAAGGTATTCACCATCAAGCTACTGCCAATAACCCAGCCTCCTACAACAGAAAAGAGTCCCAGTATGCCGCCTAACGGCCAGTCATTGACAGGCCCTTTGAACCAGAACGGAGAATCGGATTCCAGATGCTTCCAGTAGGAAAGCAGCATCAGCGAAATAAACAGGAAACTCAGAATTTCATCGCGGCCTTTAATGTTGGCAACAATCTCCGTGTGAAGTGGATGGGCAATAAAAACTAATCCGATCAAAAATGCGGTGATCGTTTGGTTGGTCAGCCATTTCTGTAATAATACACCGACAATTAAGCCGGTTACTCCATACAGCCCCGCATTAATCATGTGGCTGATGTTAGGATTATCTTTAAAATATTCTTGCTCCATCGCAAAGGTGATGAGCGAAAGCGGACGATAATAGCCTAGCGAAATATTACTAAAGTGCCAAAATTCCGTGCGCAGTAAGTCGGGAATACCGGCAAGGCCTTTTTTTACGAATAAGTTCTGCCCAACAGCAGCTATATCGTCCAGCGCATATTGATGCCCAAATGTGTTTATGTATAAAGCAAACCCAAGTAACGCCAGAATAGCAGGTGGCCACCACGCCACAGGCCGTCTCTCAATAGGGAGTTCGGGCGTTTCAGCAGGTTTTATTACAGTTGGACGCACGGGGGCACGCTGGGCAGTATCAACTGGGCGAGTTGCGCTGGGCCGCACGGTTCCCGGTGTCGTGTTCGGTGTGGGTTTGGGAGCTGCCGAGCGAGGATTCTCGTAGCCAGATGGTTGCTTTTTTTTAGCCATAACAGCAGGTACTCGTCTATTTTAGGTCAGTTAAATTCCCCAGTCAGATTTACGAATTAGCTACGTAGAGAATTACTACATTTATGGATTGATCGTAAAGTTCCGTAAGAATGTCAGCAAAATCAATCCAACTTCATCATCCGTTCAAAACTATTATTTTAGCGGTCAGTCTGGGGCTCCTGCTGAACGGTTGTCTGACGGTTCGTCCAACAGTGTCCGCAACACCTACAGTTACGGCTCCTCTCAATCGTGCCAACAACCTTGCTCTCGGCAATCCGAGTGGAGCATCGGCCAGTGATCCCAACAATTACCTCATCAGTCGCCCGCAATACATACTGTCCTATAGTCGTGTCCGGAGCATTGCAAACTGGGTAAGCTGGCACCTAAGCCCATCCTGGAAAGGCGATGCCAAACGAACAACTGAGTTCCGGCCAGACCCTTCATTACCAACGGGTTGGTACGCTGCCCGCCCGTCAGATTATACCAATACCGGCTTCGACCGGGGCCACCTTTGTCCATCCGACGACCGCGATATAACGCCCGAGGATAATGCCGCCACCTTCCTCCTATCCAACATCGTGCCACAAGCGCCAAGGCACAATCGGGAAGTCTGGAAAAGTTTAGAAGACTATGAACGACAACTAATGTCGAACGGTAACGATGTCTATATTATTGCCGGAGTAACTGGTACTGGTGGCACTGGCCAGAATGGTTTTGCAACCACGCTGGCCAATGGGAAACTAACCGTTCCAGCCTCCTTATGGAAAATACTGGTGGTAGTACCTTCCGGTACTGACAACACATTTCAGATCACAGCCAACACCCGGGTGATTGCGGTAAATATTCCTAATAATCAGACGGCTGCCGACAAACCCTGGCGTGCTTACCTAACCAGTATTGATGAGCTCGAAAATCTAACCGGCTACGACTTTCTGTCCAATGTACCAGTTGACATCCAGCAGATTATTGAAAGGCAGATTGACGGAGGGAATAGTTAGGTACGGCAAGCAGTTAAACTTAACACAGAGGCACCAAGAACACAGAGTATTATTTATCACTCTATATTCTCGGTGCCTCTGTGTTTATAAAATGGATGCTTATGCAGCCACAACTGACACTTGTGGCATGGCGGGAACCACAGTCTTCAATGGAATTCGCTGCGTACGCTTTCGAAGTAGGGCAATTGCTTCCTGATCATCAGCAAATGCATTGTTGATATTAACCATATTTCGAGCTAATACATCGTATTTCTTAAACATCAGCAGGAAGAAAACTTGACCAAAATCTATCCCATCGAAAACAACAGCCTGATTTTGAGCATATTTATCTTTAGTTTTCAGAAAAAAGGTTGGGTGTTCGGTCCAGTGCATGGCAGGTCGAACATGATGACTGATATGGTAGCCATCATTCCAGCATTTTTTGTTATACCGCACATTAATGCAGGTAATACTGTTTTTATAAGCATTACCTGGGTCTTCGAAATCCACGAATGAGTGTTGCGTCCAGTTGCCCAGCATAGCAATGAACCGATAGATAAAGAGCGGGAAAATGAATACCAAAAACGTAGCCTTCCAGTTTATGAAGCACAGACCAACACAAACAATGGTGAATATAATCTCACCGGTTAAGGCACGGGTAGCCAATTTCGGGCGATTTTTCTGGCGAAGGTAATTCAGCAGGTTTCGCACGCCAATTGCAAAAAAACGGCCGAAATAAGCCATAAAACTCCAAAAGCTATCTCGCTGATACGTCATCGTGCTGCTATCATCCTCTTCGAGGTTATTTTCAGGATGGTGCATTCCAATATGGTGACTATAGTATGTTTCAGGTGTATGACCAAAAAACGGAGCCAGTATCCAGGGCAGAAACTTATTCATCCAGTCATACTCCGTTTTAAAAAACTGCCGATGGCTCGTACAGTGCAACATCAGTCCAAAAGGGCCTTTAATGCCTAGATTACTAAAGATAAAATGAAGCGCTGCCACTGCCCACCAAGCCCATCCTGTCAAAAAAGGCATAAATAGGAGTACACTGAGTGGAATGAGCGTCAGACAAATGCGGATGGTGAGATAAATAAAGGGTAAGTCGCGTTCGTCTTTAATAAACTGGAGAAAAAAACGATCCAGTCGATTATAATTGCCTACAGTAAAGGTAGGGTCCTGAATAGTGCTCAATAACTTCATGCAACAGGTACGGTGGTTAAGAGATAGTTAAACAAAAAACGGGTCGTTTCAATTATCGTTCATAGCGAAATTGAAACGACCCGAACCTTTGTGTAATACTAACGAAAAAAAACGGAACTGGATTTAAATATTTCTCGTTAGGAGAAAATTTATTTTTTCTCGACGGCATGCCCACCGAATTCATTTCGTAGCGCTGCCACTACTTTCCCGGTAAACGTATCATCCTGTAAAGAACGATAACGAGTCATCAAGGCCAGCGCCATTACGGGTGTTGGCACACCCAGATCAAGAGCTGTTTCAAGCGTCCATTTCCCTTCGCCAGAAGAAAACATTCGACCTTTGATAGCGTCTAATTTTGGGTCTTTACTAAAGGCATGTTCAGTTAACTCCATTAGCCAGCCGCGAATGACCGAGCCATGACTCCACATTTTGGCCACAGCTTCAAAATCAAACGGGAACGGACTTTTTTCCAATACTTCAAACCCCTCAGCAATAGACTGCATCATCCCATATTCGATTCCATTATGGACCATTTTGGTAAAGTGTCCGCTACCTGCCGGACCCGTGTATAAATAACCATCTTCCACAGATATAGCCTGAAACACGCCATGGAGTGGCTCAATAACGTCTGGATCGCCACCTACCATAGTGCAGGCTCCGTGTAATGCGCCACTAATGCCGCCACTAGTTCCACAATCCAGGAAGCCAATGCCTTTTTGTTTTAGATAATCATGCCGTCGAATTGAATCCTTATAGTGAGAGTTACCACCATCAATAATAACATCGCCCGGCTGCATAACAACCAGTAGTTGCTCAATAACCGTATCAATCAGCGGTCCAGCCGGAATCATCAGCCATAGTACGCGCTTCTCCGGCAATGCATTATAAAGTTCTGGCAAGGTATTAGCGCCCTGGGCACCTTCATTCTTAACGCCTTCAACCAGAGTTGGGTTAATATCATAACCAACAACCGTATGGCCATGCTTTACTAAGTTACTGACGAGGTTAAACCCCATTTTGCCTAAGCCAATGAATCCAATATGCATAACAACCAATAGTTTGAGTGGTAAAATTGACGTTTTCCCCTACTCCTTTTCTACAGCTTTTAGCGGTTAATTAACCACCTATTTTCAAAATTGAGCACGTCTTTAGGTATTGTTAAAAGCTAACAAATCTGCCAGCTAAAAGGGCCGTAGATTAATCTAAAATCATAATAGATAACAACATTTTCACCCTACAACACAATTTAGCTACAAATAATAATTATATTTTCCCCCGAATAGTCCCTTGCTAACCTAATCCATTCATAATCATGCAAAAATTGTCCGTAACTGTCCTAATTCTTGTTTTTTGTTTAATAACCCGGCTATCCTCCGCCCAGCAAACAGCTGCCGACTACTTTAACGAAGGTATTCAGAAGAGCAATGCGAAAGATTATCCCGGTGCTTTACAGGCCTTTTCCACAGCTATTATTCTTAACCCTGAAAATGCACCGAGTTACTACAATCGTGCTTTAGCAAAAATTAGTTTAAATGACATTCAGGGTGCTAACCTTGATCTTGACCAATCTCTTGAACTTAACCCTGGCGATGCCAATGCGTATCTTTACCGTGGCTTAAATCGCACTCGGCAGGAAGACTTCCGGGGAGCTATGCAGGATTTTAACCGGGCCATTGAACTCAACCCCACCGATGCCTTATTGTACTACCAGCGAGGGTTGTGCCGATTACAGATCAACTATATTAACAGCGCACTCGCCGACTTCAATAAAGCAGCTACCTTATCCCCGACGGATGTTAATATTCTAACCGCTCGTGGCAATTGCAAAATGCAATTGAACGACTATAAGGGTGCTTTAGCTGACTTTGCGCTTACGCTTGAAAAGGCCCCTAACAAAACGCAGGCATTAGCCGGGCGTGGTTATGCTCGTTTTAAACTGGAAGATTACAAAGGTGCAATGGCCGACTTTAACCGAGCCATCGAACTCAGTAAAGACGAAGCCGAGCTTTATTATCATCGTGGTTTGGTAAAAACCCGACTGGGTGAGTTTGAGAACGCCGTGGCTGATTTTGATAAAACGGTACAGTTAAATCCTACCCACTATAAAGCGCTATTTAGCCGGGGGTTCTGTAAAAGTCGCATAGGCGGTGCCAAACAGGCTATTGCCGATATTGATAAGTCTATTGAAATGGGGACCGTTAGCAATCAGAATAAAGCGTACTACAGCGACTTCATTACGGCCAGTACGTTGTCACTTTTTGGTTCTATCGTTCAGGATCGCTATCGGGTAACGGAATTAGCTGATGATCGCTCGGATGCCTATTTAGTGCGGGGTATTCTTAAAAACTCGAATGGGGAAGGGAAATCGGCTCTACAGGACCTTAATCGAGCAGTTGAGCTAAATCCTACCAACGCTGAAGCCTATTTCATACGGGGAATGGTTCGCTCATCGCTTGGCGATCAGAAAGGATCTCTGATTGATTGCAACAGTACCATCAAATTGAATCCACGTCATGCGGAAGCCTACTATCTGCGTGGTATTATTCGCTATGATTCAGGGGATGAGTCTAATGCCTGCATTGACATGAGCCGGGCGGGTGAATTAGGCTACTCTCAGGCTTATAAGGTAATTGGTGCCAAGTGCAACAGTATACAACGGGCTACGGCTTTAAAATAGAGGACTTTCAGATTCGTAGTGTTATAAACGTAACACTACGAATCTATAGTTTTGTACGTTTTATGAACGGCCCATGCCATAAACACCCCTACAACAGTACCCGCTGCATCGGCTAATAAATCAATCCAATCGGCACTCCGGTTGATGGGCAATACGTACTGTAATACTTCAATAAGCCCCCCGAACAAGACTCCAGCAACCAGCACATAGCTCATCCGAAAACCTGCTAATATCCATAATAGAGCAAAAGGGGCAAATATGACGACGTGCATAAATTTATCATTAAACGTCACCAATTCACCCGGCAAATCAGCATGAGGAGTAAGACAGCCTAGTAGCATGATGATGGTCCAGACAATAGCCAGCCATCGAAATACAGTTGAGGAAATTCTCATAAGGTTGATTTTAGCCGATTGGTCGTCAAAAAGAGAAACAAAACAAGTAAGCTAAGCAAATAAATAACATTCCGACTATCAATCACTCCTCTGCCCAGCGCCCTATACTGTTCATCCAGCGCAAACAATGACAGGTAGTACGATAACCCGCCGAGCAATGATAAACCTGCCAGAGCACCGAGACCAACATACAGTAGAAAGCAGAAAAACGCACCCAGTACAAAGGCCACTACCTGGTTATCATTAAATGATGATGCCCATAGGCCAATAGCGACAAATACACCGGCCAGCAACACCAGTCCAAGGTATGAGCCAAATACGCCGGCGGAGTCGATATTGCCAACTGGTGAACCGAGTTGATAGAGGGAATAATAATAGACTAAAGTAGGCAGGAGCGTGATAACCACAAGCAACCAGCTCGCCAGGAATTTTCCACCTACAATACCCCATCCACTAACAGGTTTGGTGAGTAGCCATTCAAGTGTACCCGAACGCACTTCATCGGCTATGGAACGCATTGTAATGGCAGGTACCAGAAATAACAGTAGATAGGGTGTCAGATTGAAAAACATACCCATATCGTCATACCCATTTTCGAGCAGGCTTGTATCAGGAAACACCCACAGCAACAACCCAACGGCTGTCAGAAACACGCCCATGATTATATAAGCAATGGGCGATGAGAAGAATTGATTGATTTCTTTACGAAAAATGGCCAGCACTTTTTTGTCAGCAGTGAAGTGGGAGTTGGTGGAGTTAGTGAAATGAGTGAAGTTGTAACGTGAGTGTAATAGATGAAGTTGATGATTAACAAACTCCACTTACTTCACGAACTCCACGACTTCACCAATTACCCTATTCAAACGGATTGGTTTTGTTTTTGCGTATGAAAGCGGCTATAACCAGTGAGAAAATAACACCTATCAGAATGGTCATGAAGATACCAACGGCAAATGTTATCCCTGGGCTTTGAAATTTTTGCATCATGTCAACTGCCTGATCAACCTGCTCATCAGACATGTTTCCTTGCTCTTCCATCTGTTCACGAACCTGCTCGGTTAAGCGTTCCTGAAAGCCAGGATCAATAATGTTCGTATAAAAGATCGTGAACAAGGACGATAGGAACCCGGCAATGGCAGATAACAGGGTGCCCAGGCTCATACCATCTCCAAAACTCATATACCCTTCATTGGCAGATCGGTATTCGCGCATGCCCAGGATCAGACCAACAATCAGAATACCATAAATAACGAGACTAAGCCCACGGTTAGTTGCCTGATCGAGTGTATACAGAATGGTTGAGTAGAGAACCAAGGTAATGCCAGTTATAAGCCCCCATTTTAGGGCAACACGGGCGGTAGAAGTCTGGTTATTCATGATCGTGAGGAAATGAGTATAGTGCGTTACTGTAAAACGCTGTAGTCCTGTTTTCGGAAAATAAGCGAAATAATAAGCACAGGCAGCACGGCTAAGGCTGTTTTTTTCGTCAGTTCGTCGGGAAGCAGGACTGACGGCGTCATTTTGATCGTTTTATCCCATTGCTCGGCAAAGGTTTCAGGACCAAACTGGTCTGTAAGCTGTTTCTTACCATCCAGTAATAGCTTCTTCGAGTTAACGATATATTCCGTAAATACACCCGGATCAATTTGAGTCACAAACAGATAAATGAGCCAGCCCGTTACTAAAGCCGCAACCGTATTCAGAACATACCCAATGGTCAGGCCTTCCCACAAATGCAGTCGACCATGACCAATATATTTTCGATAATACCAGACTGTGGCCACCATAACAATGATATGAATGCCGTAATCCAGTACCCGAATATTACCCAGAGCGGGGATACCAATGGCATACAAAGCCAGAAAATACAGAAAGCACAAAACACCCGTCAGCAATCCGGCCAGGAGCGGAATTTTCAACAACGGATGCCCAAAATAATTCAGAATACTTTTCATGTGGTTGGCTTAAATTGGCCATGATGTACGGTTCCGACTACGCGGCCCGTGAATGATTGCCCCAGAAACGGGGAGTTCTTGGATTTTGACAACGTACGCTCATAGCGCCAGGTAGCAGTTGGGTCAAAAAGCGTCAGACTGGCCGACTGTCCTTCGGCAATAGTCACGTCCGGTAGTCGCAGAATGGCTCGGGGGCTACTCGTGAGTTTCGCGATGAGTTGCGACAGCGGTAAGCCCTGATTGTGCGTTACAAGGGCCGAAAAGACCGTTTCCAGCCCAATGATACCAAATTCAGCCTGGTCGAATTCCAGATTTTTACTCTCGGCATCCTGGGGTGAATGATCAGATACAATTGTGTCAATCGTCCCATCAGCTAAGCCTGCCCAAAGGGCAGCCACATCCGTTGATGATCGAAAGGGTGGGTTTACTTTTAAATTCGTATCGAAACCCGATAAGGCCGAGTCATCAAACACTAACTGGTGAACCGCCACATCGCAACTTACAGGCATCCCCTGTGCTTTCGCCTGCCGAATCAGTTCAACCGACCGGGCAGTAGATAGGGTGGAGAAGTGTAATACTGGGTGCAGGGGGCTCGGAGCACGGGCCCCAGCGCCCAGCGAATTTGAAGCTGTTGTTTCACCCTGCTCCATACTCAGGGCACCGAGCACGTAGTCCAGCAATCGTAAATCGCGCTCAACAAGTAGCTCTTCCGCTAAAGCGGGCATTCCCTTGAGGCCAAGCAATGTACTTTGAATCCCTTCATGCATTTGGCCAAATCGAGTCAGTAGCTGCTCTTCGGGCCGATTCATGAGCAAGCCGTTAATCGGTTGCAGATATTGGAGTGTTTTGAGCAGCAGATCAGGATTCTGGAGTGGGTGTGTCCCATCAGAAAACGCAACGGCTCCGGCATGATGCAGGTCCAGCATTTCCGTAAAGTCATCGCCAGCCGCTTTTTTTGTTACAGCCGCAATCACATGAACGTTCACAGGTTGCCCTTCGGCCATTCGTCGGACGTACCCCAGCGTTCCCTTATCGTCTATTACCGGCTGCGTGTTGGGCAACACGGCAATATCGGTAAAACCACCGGCGGCTGCCGCCCTGCATACGCTGGTCAGGTCTTCTTTATGCTCGTAGCCAGGATCTTGTGCCAATACACGCATATCGACCCAACCCGGTGACACATGCAGATTGTCCGACTCAATGATCCTGTAGTCAGAACCAACAGACAAGTTTTGGCCAAGCTGACGAATCAGGCCGTTTTCAACCAGAATATCAACCACCTGCCCATCCAGGGGCGATGCAGTATCAACAACACGGGCAGAACGGATTAGAAATTGCATAGAAAATTTCCCTCTGCGTTTTTGATAAGAGGGCTGCGAGTGAAGTAATTATCTAAAAAAAGGCCCCTTACGGAGCCTTCTACTAGTTTATTCAGTGAATCAGGCACCTACCAATTCCCGGTAGGCATCAGCGGTTAATAACCCATCCTTTGCTCCCGCATCGGCAGGTTTCAGACGAATAATCCAACCTTCGCCATACGGATCGCTATTTAATAATTCAGGGCTTTTCTCAATGGCTGGATTCAGCTCAAGTACTTCACCTTCGATGGGTAAAAACAAGTCTGATACCGTTTTAACAGCCTCAACTGCACCAAAAACTTCCCCCTTTCCGAGTGATTGACCTACCGTATTGACATCAATGAAAATAATATCGCCCAACTCATTCTGCGCGAATTCAGTAATACCAACTACTGCTGTACCATCATCTTCGATCCGAATCCATTCGTGATCCTCCGTATAACTCAGTTCTGCGGGAAAATTCATTTTCAGGGGGTCTTAATTTATACGCACAAAATACGGCAGATGAGACCGGATTTGCAAACAGTAATGCGACTGGAAAGCCGCACTTTAGTTATAAGCAGCTTTCCAGTCGCATTACTTCGCTACCGTCGATTGATTGGGTGAGAAATTATAGGCCCCCAGTCGGTCACTGCTCTGGCGCTGAATCATCCACTGCGGATAGGGTTTCGTGTTAGCACTTACTTCATCGAGCCGGTCGAGTTGCTCGGTCGTCAGGCTTACTTCAACAGCCTTTATATTATCGGCCAGCTGGTCGGTATTTTTAGCGCCGATAATTACACTTGTTACCCCCGGTTTAGCCAATACCCAGGCTAGTGCGATTCGAGCTACCGAAACCCCATGTGCTTCGGCAATGGTCTGCATGACTTCGATAATGTCGTAAGCACGTTCCTGATTAACGGGCGGAAAATCAAAGGCAAGTCGGCGGGAATCGCCGTCGGGTTTGTTATCGCGGGTGTATTTTCCAGATAAAAATCCGCCTGCCAATGGGCTCCAGGGCAAAATACCCATCTGCTGATCCTGCACCATGGGCACGATTTCGTTTTCGAGGTCGCGCCCAGCAATGGAATAGTAATTCTGAGTGGATACAAACTTTGTCCAGCCGTTTTTCTCAGCAATACCATTTGCCTTCATGACCTGCCAGGCTGCCAGATTTGAGCAGCCAATGTAGCGAACTTTGCCACTTCTCACCACATCTTCTAAACCCCGCATGGTTTCTTCCAGAGGTGTTATGGGGTCAAATCCATGAATTTGATACAAGTCAACGTGGTCCATCTGAAGGCGTTTCAGACTACCTTCTATCTGCTGCATGATTTGCAGACGACCTAAACCAACCTGATTTTTACCTTCGCCCATTCGCCCACGCACTTTGGTAGCAATCACAAGCTCATCCCGCGATAAACCGAGCGATTTCAGTGACTGACCCAGCAATCGTTCTGACTCGCCAAATGAATAGACATTGGCCGTATCAATGAAGTTGATTCCATTATCTATTGACGCTTTAACAATGTCGTTGACGGCATTCTGCTGCAGTTCGCCCATAGCTTTCCAGTAGCCGTTGCCACCAAAGGTCATGGTGCCCAGGCAGATTTCGGAGACTAATACACCGGTATTTCCAAGCGGATTATATTTCATACGTTAGTTGATTGGGGTTTGTTAAGTCAACCGAGATAGTAGGTCGATTGTTGATCGGGGTTTCCGGTCTTTGTGTTAATAAATTGTGTTGCAATAGATAAGGTAATAGCCTACACGGCTTTACTCATTAAAAAATCGGTCATCCACTACTTTCCTGAACACTTCGGCACCTACCTGTAAGCGTTGCGCATATAATGCTTTGGCATCCTCACCAGCTACGTACCGTAATTGACTCCTGCCATCGGTAGCCGCTTCATACACGACTTCGGCTATTTGTTCGGCAGTTGAGTAAGTTGCCCGGCGGGCTGGATCTGTAAAGGCAGCCATTACTTTATTGAGTTGGCCAGTATAGGCCTCGTGGGATGTCAGAACAATTGAGCGGCCTGAAAAATCGGTTGTAATACCA
Source organism: Spirosoma migulaei (assembly GCF_054776855.1). Lineage (NCBI taxonomy): Bacteria > Pseudomonadati > Bacteroidota > Cytophagia > Cytophagales > Cytophagaceae > Spirosoma > Spirosoma migulaei. The sequence goes on from NZ_BAAHBG010000004.1 coordinate 145,242, forward strand.
CCCGGAGAAACCGTTTTGATATCAATACCAAACTTGGACAATTCAAACGACATGCTTTCACTCCAGCCTTCCAAGGCCCATTTTGTAGCATGATATACCGAATTAAACGGAAAGGCAACCAGGCCACCAATCGACGTAGTGCTAATAAACAACCCTGATTTCTTCGCTCTGAAGTGTGGGATAAATGCCTGCGTAACCCGAATAACGCCCAGCAGATTTGTTTCCAGTTGTTTCACAATCTGCTCATCGGTGGTGCCTTCTAAAGGCCCAGCCAGTCCATATCCTGCATTATTGAACACTACATCTACCTCACTCCTGGCGGTCACTTGCCGAGCTGTAGCTTGTATCTGTTCGAGATTAGTAACGTCCAGAGGTAAAAGTTTAATGGACGAAATTTGAGTAAGCACAGTTTCGTTTTCGGGCGTACGCATTGTGGCAATCACGTTCCAACCCTTGTTGGCAAACAAGATGGCTGCCGCTTTACCCAATCCACTCGATGCACCGGTGATAAAAATTGTCTTTGTCATTGTTGAGAATGGTTTCATATTCGTATAGCGAACAAATTGGAGTTAACTCCAGAATTCCCACTAACCAGATTTTTTCAGAAAAATGTATATCCGCGAACTGGCCGACCGAACCGGTATAACACCCGACACAATTCGTTTTTATGAGAAGTTGAATTTACTACAAGGCAATCGCCAAAGTCGTCGGGGACACCGTCAGTATGACGAGTCACACGTGGCGGGATTACTGCAGATTAAGTTTATTAAAGCTATGGGATTCACTCTCAGAGACATACAGGAGAAATTTGTAGACTGGCGAGCGGGTAAACTTACTAATTTTGAAAAACGGGCTATCCTGGCAGCACAACTTCAAAAAATGGACGAAGCAGCTGCCGAAATCGATCAGGTTAGAGCGTATTTGCGAAAAAAGATTGGCTTGTTTCCGGATTGATCTTCCTCCTGGCTACTCAGCCAGGTTGAATTTCACCTGCACACCACCCGCCGTAGTAGCCCGTTTGAACGAGTTTGACACGAGTGGATCATTAAACGTTCGATCAAAATACAGGTTGAAGTTCAGGCGCTTACTAACAATGTAGCTAATCTGCGGACGTAGCTGGAAGTTTACGTTACCCGCCGTAACAATCTGCTCGGCATCTAACTTACGTTGAATCGTTCGCGTATCACGGAACGTCAGCGCCAGGGAGAACGTCAGATCGTTTTTCAGCTTCTTATAAGCGCCATTGATCCTGAATGGAATCCGGAAATTTTGCCGGGTGAAGCCCATAGAGGCCGTTAGATCTTTATTGCTCAATTCGGCAACCTGGGCATTCGACAAACTCAGGGCTACGTCGCGACTCTGATTGTAGGCCAATTGGCCGCTAATCCGGTTTTTCGTCTGAAACTGGACACCAATCATGGGTGCAAACTTCTCCGACATCGTGATGGTGCTCATCGCCACAATAGGCATAAACTGCCCCAATTGGTTAGTTAGCGTTCCTACTCCAAAGTCCTGCACCGCCAGATTTACATAAGCCGCTGTATAATCTAAGTTCGAGATGAAGTTACCGACGCTGTAAGTCGATGAATAGCTATGATTAATAGTAAAGGCGGAGAAGTATTTCCGAATAATGCCCAATCCCGAAATGCCATTGTAGGCAATCTGCCAGTTCGGAAGTGGGAAGTTATAAAACGGTGAGAACTTCGCTTTTTCTTTTTTCTGACCACTATAGGCTGCAAAAAACGAGGGGATCAGTACATCCTGTGCGTTTATATCGTATGTACCAACCCGGTTCCCTTCTTTTGCTTCGTTATTCAGTTTCTGCTGAAAATACGTACGATAGCTCTCAAGACTATCAAATAGAACAGACGTATTATCGCTACGCAACCCCTTAAACGCTGTTCGGAACGACCAGAACGACATACTGAATTGTCCGCTACGAACCGGTGTCTGAGTCTCGAATGGACCACCCTGCGAGCCTGGCCGGTAGTACTCCTGATATGCATCCGTCCGGTCGAGCCGCCAGTTGATCTGCATTCGGAAGTCCTTAAACGGTTCCAGCGTTGTGCTGGCGGTAAACTTCTTCGTAATGTTCTGCTGGAAAGCGGTATTCTGTACCGTACTCGGTGATAACCAGCCTTTCTGGGCCGCTTTATACGCTATGTTGTGATCCTGGCTACCCAATATAAAACCTAATCCCGGTGCGTTTTCGGCACTGAGTCCAAACAGTTTTGGCGTTGGCAGGAAACCTGGCAAAATCGTGGACTCCTGCAAATTATAGGAGAAGTTGATACCGCGCACGGTCAGCAATGCCCGCGTAAAGTTCTTTAGTATTTTGCTGTCGCCCCGCTCAATATCCTCGATGTCGCCTGGGTTACGGGCAAAGTTTTTTCGAACCGGCGCAGGCGTATTGGCAAAGCGCAGGTAGCGGATTTTATTGTAGAGCCGGATTAAATCGACCCGCCCCGTAATGCCCTGCTCACGGTCGTTGCGGATAATATTCCCAAACGGAACACCCAGCGAATCGACAATGCCGTAGGAGTTAGCCTGGAACTGGTAGCCCACTCTGTAACTGGCGTCGGCGGCAATCCAGTCGAGTAACGGAATCTTGTCTAACGGCAGTCGATAGGTGGCCCGGATTTCCTGCACGAAGTTTTTCATCCGGCCCAGGTGCTTAATGCTGTTTAGAATCGAGTCGCGTTTAGCCTGGGTGTTAATATCGCCCGCCGGTTCGTCGATAATAGCATTAGCCTGCGCATGATAGGTCAATACCAGACTGCGCGTCAGGTTCCAGGTCAGATCGTAATAGCGATTGAACAGGAAGTACTTCTCAAATTGCGGCTGGATTCCGTCCGTTGTCAGGTCTGATGAACGAAGCTGGGTTTTAATATAACTCCGGTCCATATCCGTACGAATCGAGACCAACGTTGGCAAGAGCGTTAGGTTGAAATCTTTAAGCCAGCGCAGATACGGAGCCTCAAAGGAAGCCACATTTCGGAACGGTTCAAAGGGTTTTGGTTGTGCGCTATAGGTATACGAAATGCCTCCCCGATTCTGGCGTTGCAGGTATTCCTGGGTTAGAATGTTCGTGCGTTTCATATCGTTGAACGCATACGTAAACGCAAAATTTTCAAAATCCCAGAAATGCGACTTGGCATTCGGGTTGGTTTTCATCTTCCGCACGTTCGAGAAATTATAGCCTCGACGCGTCGTATTATCCTGCACTAACTGACGATAGCCGGCCCGCTCGGATTCCGACTTCGTGGACAGCGACGTTTCCAGTGGGGTATCCGGGTCCAGCGGGTCAAAATGCGGATCAACGTTGCGGTGGTCGTAGTTGATGTAGAGTGGCACCTTAAGCCCCCAACTGGCTGGCAGGAACTTATCGATGGCAAGGGCTGATGAGAGCCCAAACTCAGAGGTCGTTTCGAGGGCACGCTCGCCAATGCGAGTCTGCACTCCTCCGAAACCAAAGGTCGTAATTCGACCTGAAGCTGTGAGTGTGCCCAGGTCCGCTAACTTCATATTCACCGAGCCTACAGCGGCCACCCCGGCGTGCTGGTCGTAGCCGTTGGCCCGCAGTTCATCAACCCAGATCGTGAACGTTTTAGGGCGCTCGCCATCGCCAAGAATTTTGGGATTGCGCATTCCAATCATGATGGATTGTACCGAACTCAAATCAGGGTTACCTACCACCGTGAGCAAATAACGTCCCGTGGAAGAAGCCTGCGTAAACGGTAGGGACGTTTTTCGGCCAAACTCTCGGTTCCGATTCGCTTTAAGGTCAATTAATTCCTGAAGTGCCAAATCCAGGGTATTACCATCTGGCCAGACAACATTATCGGGCTGATTACCAGCCGGTGTAGCAATTAATCGAGGGATTTCAATCTCGTAGTAGTTATCAGTATAGTCAGTCCCAATCCGAACAAAAGCTGATACCTGTCCACTTTCAGTTTCGGGATTGTGCATGTGCACAAACATTTTGATCCGCTCCCTGAATAACAGGTTGTAATTAGTGTTTTTGAATGCGCCCCGCGAATCGCCATCGCGCAAATTCGTTACGCTCAGGCGCATCGACTGCTCGTTCAACTCAACAATATTCGGCTGGGTATAATCGCGATCCCGAACGTAGCCCGGAGGCACTGTATACTGGTATTTATCGCCCCCCTGCGTGGTGGTTTGCGTACTGCTGTTTTCTTCAATGTTTACCGTCGAGACAGTAAAGTTGGCATCGTAAGGCTCGGGGACTTCCTGTAACCCGTGTTGAGTCAGATCGCCCGTATACTTCCGATACTGGTTAGCTTCCATCTGTAATTCGGCAAACCGAAGTACAACGGGATCAGCAAAGTTGGTCAGGTACATCCGCATAAACCGGATGGACTTATACCCATTGATGCTGCCTACTTTCCGCAAAGGCTCCCGCACCGGAATCCGGAACTGATACCAGTTTACGGGGCCTCCCGGTGTATTTACCGTTACCCTATCAACAATGTATTTACTCTGGCCAACTTCCAGCTTATCGGGCTGTAAGTCAATTTCGTATTCGTAATAGGCTTCGTTGTCATTGATCGTGTTGTCGATATTCAAATCTTCAATATCGGGCAATGTGGTCGATGCGGGGGTCAGGTACTGATTGGCGCTGGTGTTTTCGGGCGAGTTGTTCTCCATACCCATGAACTTCTTATACCGCGCAATAATGTACTTCTGCTGATCGGCATCGTCGCCGAGATAAAACTTGAAGTCATCGCCCGAAGGGTCCTGCTCAATATCGGCTAGCGCATTCGGATCACTAACTCGCGTACGAACGGCCGTCAGGTAATTTCTGAAAAAGTCTTTCTCGGCGGTAACACCCGCCGGAATATTGGCCTGGCTACTCAGCCCATCCAGACCAATATCCTGTTGCTCACGTGAACCACTCTGGAAAGCGTTCGTAACAAATTGCCGTGTTGGTGCCCGGCCCCATGCTGTAGCATCGGTACCTGGGTTTCGGGTGCTGATGACGGAATCGAGCGGAAACCCATTCTCAAATTCGTAGCGACTATCCTTAATAACGTCCTCTGAAATATCGCCCAGATTAAAGACGAGCTTCCCTCCTCCCCGGCGGCTTCCCCCTTTTAAAATCTGATTGGGGTTGGGGCCATATCGGATATCACCCGCATCACCCTTCACAAAGGGGTCCATAAGCCAGAACGTGATGTTTTCCACATTGGCGTTATCAAAATCAATGTCTGAGGAGATAGCTCGCGTAACGGCACCAAAGTTTTGGGTGGGGTTCGGCAAAAGGCCATTCGCATCCAGATTTGGGTTGTAGTTATACATACCCCGCTCCGACGGGAAATAGGCTACGTCCAGGATGTTTTCGGGCAACTGCACCGGCCTTGCCGACCGACCAGGGAATAACTCCTGGGGCAGGAATGGCCGTTCGTACATGTGCTTGTTGGCATCTTCGATATCAATATTCGAAGCCACGCCCAGTAACCCCGTCGATCCAAAAATACTTGGATCGACCGTATAGACCGAAATTCGGGCGCGGTTATAAGCATACGGTAGCGGATCAGCAAAAGAGCCTTGTGGAAACTGCTGCGGAGTAGCCCCCAAACGCCAGCGAATGGGTTGGCGAGTCAGGTCGAAAATAGTACGGGCCGCTTCAAAATCATCCAGATAGCTTTCGTTCTTGGCTTTTGGATTGGTGCCCGGAAAGAGCTGTGCGACCTCGCCATTGAACTGAACCGTCGACATTTCTTTGGTCTGCACACCCGGCAACGCATCCAGAAAACGCGTCAAACCGGGTGCATCTTTCCGGATGTTGGCGTTTACACCCAGAATTGTATTGTTAACGGGTTCGTTACCAAGGGCCACCCGCGTCAGGAAACCAGCCGGGGTTTCTTTCATATGCATGGCTGTTAAGCCAATACTAACGTCCTTATTAACTGCATAATCCAGGTGCGTACCAATAAGCGTACGGATCTGATTCTGAAACAAATCGGGCTGTTCATAGCTGATCCGAATCTCACGGCCCGAATTGGTCACGCTTTCATTGATAATTCGCAGACGGCCAATTTGAGCATCGAGTACGTAATCCTGGCCCGACACCAGCGGTACACCACCCGCCGTAACCGTAACCGACTGCTCATTAACACCCGGCGGCAGGGGAACCTCGGCACCATTGCCCGACTGGAACGAACCTTTCAGGAAAAACTTGTTTTTATCGGCAAGCTGGGCGGCATCTGCTTTGGTGGTACGATACAGCTGGTTAAAGACGTATTTCGCTTTGTAATTGTCTTCATCAGCATCGAACTGCCTTTCCAGATACGACCCGAAGGGTTCCAGAACCGGGAAAATGATTTTCCCATATCGGCTGTCAATCGTATAATTCTCAACGTAATCGAAATTACCATCCGGCTGAGCATCCAGTTGTTGGTTAAGCCGATCCATACCAAACAGTTGTACCAGCGGCCGATTCTGCGTTCGGCGCCCTTCCTGTAGGTTGGGGTTATCGATACCCGTCAGGTCATCCTTGTAAATAATTCGTAACTGAAATCCCTGGCGGGTAATCTGCGACGTGTTGAGTGGGTAGATGTTTTTCATCATCAGATTCCACATCGGCAACTGAAGGTTGTTGCGTAACGTAGCCGATTTAAGCAACTTCAATACCAGTACTTCATCGCCTTTACGCGACTGATAATCTTCCGTCAACTCCCCCACTTTATAGCGCCGACCCTGATAGGTATACTCATAGGCAACGGCCAGAATTTCGTCGTTCCGTAAAGGCGTTACAAGCGATATATAACCCAGATCGGCCTGCAATCTATACTCACGATCGGTCAGCCGTTTGGCGCCCCGGAGCAGGTCAAAATCGGTACCCTTGGCTAACTGGAAGGTGTTGGTTAATTGATCGTTCGTCTGATCTACCTGTCGGAAAGCAGCATTTGCGTTGGTCGTCAGTTTCGTAAAGAGACCGTTGGCCGTATTGGCCGTTGGGGTTCGGTTATCGCGCGAAAATGGCGAGAGGTTCGGGTTCGTCAGGCTATATGGATTACCCTCGCCCAAATCCTGAAATCCGGCAATATTCCGTAAAGATTCGGTGGTATTAGTCCGGTTTGTTACGTACACTTCAATCCGGGTTACGTTAACTCCCGACGTTACCTGAGGCATTGTTTTCAACGAGGACTCGTAATTAGCCCGGAAAAACTGCGACAGGAAAAAGTGCTGGTTCTCATCGTACCCATCAGCGCGGATTTCAAACGGACGGTTCGATGTGCCCCCTCTTAATACAATCTCATTCTTGCGTGACCGCTGCTGCGAGGCCACCAGCGTGGCGTTCAGTTTACCAAAACGCAACTGGGTTTTAATCCCGAATAGGTTTTGCACCCCTGGAATCAGTTGGCTGTTCACTGCCCAGCTGATGTTACCCACTTCGAGTCCCTGCAAAATACTTTCGTTTTGCGGGGTGAATCCGGGCATTCCCGGTGTACTGCCATTCACACCCGGAACACCCGGCAAATTAGGTGCCTTAGGCACGCCAGGTAAGCTGGGCAACCCCTGCCCCGTTCCAAACGCGGGCAACCCACCTCCGGGTCGATAGTTCAGTTTCAGCGCGTTCTCGAAATTGAAGCTGGCTTTGGTATCGAAGTTGGCGAGTACACCTAATTTCTCCCCAATCTTCCCATTGAAGTTGATGCTGATTTGCTCGTTGAAGAGAAAATTCCCGCTCCGACGCTGACGCACGGGATAGGCGGGATTATCATTAAATTGGTAGAGATACCCAAAATCGAGGGTTACAAAGCCATTCGGTTTAAAATCAACCTGGCTACCGCCAAACAGGCGATCAATTACGGGCGGCAATTCGAGTTTCGGGATTAATCCACGTCCACTTAAGGCACTTTGCCCATCGCGCTTGGCACCATACTCCCGCCAGACACTTTGTTCAACACGTTGGTTCTGAAGCTGGTTATAAGTCGAGAACGGTATCGTTTCCGCCGGTCGATACGGCAATCCGAATTGGGATGGAGGAAGTATAGGGCCAGTTGCTGGCTGGCCGAGTGAAGTTGTGGATGATGCCGGAGTCGTTACATCCGTTCGTCCCTGCACTGAATTAGGCGTAGGTGCACCCGATAAGGATACACCAGTCCTGACTCGCTCGGTAACGCCGATACCGCCATCGGGACTAAGTCGAAAATCTGTTGAAACACCTTTAGGGTCACGAAGAATAAAGGGGGATTTAGACGGTCGTTCGGAGAAGCGCGTAGCTCGCCGGTCAGGCCAGTTTACCGTTGGCCGTCGATTGGCACTGCGTAACGCCCGAATACTATCGGTACGATCCTGAAGCGCCTGCTTAGCCGAGTCCGCCCGCATAATGGCTCGTCGGCGAGCATTGGCCCGTGCCGAATCGGCAGTAGCTTGTTGACGCCGTGCTGCTGCTCCCCGTTTGGCGGGTGCTGGCTGGTCCTGACTGTAGCTTATACCCAGCCCCAACAATAGACAGCATCCCACTATCAACCAACCGTTCGGGATGAACAGAAGCCGACTAATGGTAAGAATAAAGTGACTGACAACAGGACTGTGAACAAAGTAGTGGTTCACCATTGGGGGTACTTTCAGGTTCAGTATGAGTAGCGAGGATACGTTCTTCTATCAAACGGCCAAAATTAGGCCATTCGTCTAATAGGGCAATAGATTTTTTACTAGGCTGTTTTCTTTCGTTTCAGTATACATAGGGAGTAAAATTACGCATTAAACTGTCTTCATGCGAACAAAGTAAGCCTCATTTTCTTGAACCAGAAGCTATAAACGACCTTGTTTACAAGCAGTTCTACAATTACCGGGCCATATTTTCACAGAATTAACGTGAAGAGGGCCGTTTCATATCCACGAATCGTTCTTGGTTCACACACTCGCTTTAGATAACGTTTCCAGTAAAATGTTCTATACTTGAACATGGAAATTTCGTTTATCGGCGCAGGAAACCTGGCCTGGCACCTCGCTCCAGCTCTTGAAAACGCGGGACATCATATCAATGAAGTATACAGTCGCCAGCTTCAGCACTCCCGCCAGCTAGTGAGTAACCTGTACGATGCGCGGACCCATTCCGAATTAAATTTTGCTGACAGCCCATCCCGATTGTTTGTGCTATCGGTTGCTGATCACGCACTCGAAGAGGTCTGCTCGCGACTGGTGTTACCTGAAAACTCTATACTTGTGCATACGTCTGGGGGCCAATCGTTGCGATCCCTGGAGCATTGGATGGCTATTTATAGCGATGTACCTATTCAGACGGGGGTTTTCTATGCCTTACAAACCTTTACCAAAGGCCAGCCCTTCATGGCCTTTGAGGAGATTCCACTTTGCATTGAAGCCTCTGACCCCGCTACTGAAGATAGCCTGGTTCAACTGGGCCAGGACATCAGCGATATTGTTTATTTGATTACATCCGACGAACGCCGAACCCTGCATATAGGCGCTGTATTAGCCTGCAATTTCACGAATCACTTACTAGCCCTTGCGCACGACCTCACTACGCACGAAGGATTGGAATTCGATTTACTCCGACCATTGATTGCGGAAACTTTCCGAAAAGGACTAGCTGCCCCTAACCCAGCCGACGTACAAACCGGTCCGGCCCGCCGGGGTGACCTGAGCACGATTGACTCCCATTTGGCTTATCTTAGTAATCAGCCTCGGGTATCCGAAGTTTATCAGGTGTTAACTGAAAGCATTCAACGGTATTATAAAAATCAGGGGCGTTAAGTTGATGAATAATGGACAATGGGTAACTCACTGGAAAATACCTTATTATAGAGTATCCATTTTACTGCACGTGCAGCCCTAGCAGTTCATTATTCATTGTCCATTATTCATTGTTCATTTATATTATCCCTTTACTGAAATGATTCGATTCTTCCACCTGCTGGCACTCTGCTTATTGGCTCCGTTCAACTGCCTTGCTCAGTGGCAGATGCAATCCGTTGGTACCGATGCCAGTTTCCGCACTGTCAGTGTTGTCAGCGCTGATATTGCCTGGATTGGCGGTACAAAAGGAACCTTTGTCCGAACGGCCGACGGTGGTAAAACCTGGCAAACGGGTACAGTTCCCGACGCGCAAACCTGCGACTTCCGCGATGTAAAGGCCATAGATGCCCAGACCGCTTTTTTCATGAGCGCTGGCCCCGCCGAAAAAGACCAGGCCCGAATTTACAAAACCAATGACGGCGGACAGACCTGGGTACTACTTTACCAAACGCAACAGAAAGGCGTGTTTTTCGACGGAATCGACTTTTGGGACAATCAACATGGCATCGTATTTAGCGATCCCCCAGCGGATGCTGCTATTGATAGTAAGTGGTTTATGCTAACCACCGACGACGGCGGAAAAACCTGGCAACCGATCCCTGCGGCTTCGTTACCACTGATGGAGCCTAATGAAGCGGCTTTTGCGGCCAGCGGTACCAGCCTCGTTGTACACGGAAAACGAAACGTCTGGATTGCCTCGGGCGGTGGGCAATACGGGCGCGTATTCCGTTCCAGTGATCGGGGAAAAACCTGGAACGTCAGCAAAACGCCCTTACCAGGCGGAGAAGCCACGGGCTTGTTTGGTATGCATTTCTTCAGTGACAAAATTGGCATGGTCGTCGGTGGTAATTACAAACAGGAGCAGCAGCCCGGCCCAAACGCAGCCATCACCCGCGACGGTGGCCAAACCTGGCAACTCGTAGCCCAGACGAATCCAGCGGGCCTGAAAGAAGCCATCGCCCTGCTTCCCGACGACCGTTTACTAACCGTTGGTCCTTCAGGCACGAGCCTATCGGCCGATCAGGGCCAAACCTGGCAGAAACTTGATACAGAAGGCTTCCATTCAATGGGTTGCGCTAAAGGTACTTGTTACGCTGTAGGTGCCAAAGGGAAAGTGGCTGTTCAGCGATTTAAGTGAAATTTGGTTTTAAATAGAATAGCCCGCCTTGTTGATCAACAAGGCGGGCCGATTATAGTAACATCAATCAACTTAGAATCCTAAACCAACAGTAAAGCCACGAACAATGGGGCTACCTGGAACAGTTGGGCCAGCCGTGGCTGCGCCTGTTGCTAAGTTAATTGTATAGACTTTCGTGCTGTTACCACCTGTACGAAGTAGCGCATAAGCCGTACCGGTTGCGCCACCAATATCGAAGCCATTGGCACTTTCTACCTCAACACCCAGCGGACCAACAGATACTAATGTACCATTATTTGGTGGATTTTGCTGGAGTAAAACCGCGCTGCCCGGACGAATATCAATATCATATAACGTTGTTGTGAGGGCTCCTGCGAAGTTGTTCGTATACGCAGCCGCTGTTACATTTGGTGTTCCTGGGTTTAAATTTCCATCAGTAGCAGCTAAAGCGCCATTATCCGGATTCAGACGAAGATTCTGTCCTGTGTTGCTAACAACCCGAATACGGTCGACTGTTGGGTTGAAATCGAAACCAAAGTCCGTTCCTGACAGAGTGAATGCCCCGGCACTACCCACCTGCACCAGACTCCAAACGTTTGTATTAGTAACCGCAACCGTATACAGTCGGCTAGTGCTACCCAGTACAAACAGCTGACCATTTACTGGCCGGGAGTCGATACCAAGAATGGTTTCGCCCGGTTGAAGGCCCGTAATGGTTTTTAGAGTTAGGCCCGTTAGACTAACGGGATTGAAAATAAGCAGGCTATTGTTGCTGTCAATGGCGTAGGCAACCGGATTCGTTGGAATGGCCAGCCCAATGACCGTACCCGTCAGGTTACCCAGTTTCTGCAAACGACCAGTTGCCAGGTTAATCTGATCTAACTCCGATGAGCCATTAAACTGCACAGCAACCAGCCCCTGTGTGTTGTCATTCGGTGAAATATCGAAACCAGCAGACCCAGCTATATCTAAGCCTAGCGGCCCAACGTCGGTCAGTGTACCGTTGTTAGGTGGGTTTTGAATATAGAGCCGGTCGGTGGCCGGATCAATATCATACAAAGTTGTTGTTGTTACACCCGCGCTGTTATTTGTGTAGGCCACTTCCGAAATCATAGCACCAGAAACGCCATTAATGGCTCCATCCACAGCAACTACCTGCCCTGTTTCGGGATGCAGTCGCAAATCCTGCCCGGTGTTCGTAACCAGGCGAATACGATCAACTGTCGGGTTAAAATCAATACCAACAACAGACCCCGAAATAGCGGGTGTAAATGGACTCGTTGTCAGAGGTCGGGCTTCTGCTGTTGTTGGATTAATAACAAACAGACGGCTCATACTACTGACTCCGTACAGTTGTCCGGTAGCGGGTCGAAAATCAATTGACAACATGCGTTCACCAGCCTGAAAGTTTACGCCAGTAATGACAAGATTTGACAAGACCACATTGGGATTCTTGATGTTCACCCGCTGCAACTGATTAGCATCATTTAATAGGTAAACACTTGCATCGGGCACGGCACCTGGGTCTGGTGGTAGACGGTGATCCTGACAGGCATTGAGCGTCAGTAAGGAACCAAGCGCCAGCATACCGGCCAGGACACGTAGAAAGGGCTTTCTGTAAAGCATAGCCATAGTTTTTCTCGTTGAAGAATTAGTTAGGGACGCAGTAAACAGGCTAACTGCACTTGACTATACGGCAATACGCGTCAAACGGATTTAGAGATATTAAAAAGAGATTAAAATATTTTTTAATGGAAACGTATATTTCTCATAAAGACCTTATTACCAGAACTTTTTCAAACTTAGGTAACCGGCAAACGCATCCGGCATCAACTCCCCCCGATCAAGCGATAGTGTTGTTGTTAGTGATGTACCCGACCATTTACGGATAGGCCACTGTGCGCTTAGCAAGGTGGATAACTGATGAAAAACTTGTGGGTAAGGCTGTTTGTAAGAACCAAAATTTCGGCTGTAAGAAAGTCGTGTCGTTAGTATTGGCCCCCGTTGAAAAGCACTTATCGTACCCAGGTACCAAGCCACAACCCGGTTATTCGGGTAAAATCCATTGCCTGCATATTCAGTAGCTACCGCTGGTGCCAAATCCGAACGAGGCATGATGAAAGGCGTTCCAATTGTTCGTCCCCGATACGACCATCCCTCAATGTACTGGCTGTTATTAAAGTAATTATCAGCTCCCTGATAGCGGGCTGTTGGGTCGAAGGTTGGGCCGCTTTGATTCGTTGTACTCAGCCATTCGAGAACGAGTCGCTGAAACCGGAAACGGGTGTTTGTTGTGGCATGATTTTGAAACCGTAAGCCCGTTAATCCATCTGGTACATTTTGCAATGCCAGACCTGATGCATCATCGTACATGTGCTGATGATAGAGTAGCCAGTTCGTTCGAACACCTTTCCATTCCAACGCTACATCATAGTTCCCAACGTGGTTACCCACGCGATTCGTCCCATCGAACGTAGTGAATCGGTTGTTTTCCAGCGCATCAGGATACCGACCGGTAATAATTGATAGATAGTCCTGGAAGGAAGTTGGCAACCCTCCATTGACAGCTAAATCGGGTCGATTAAGCAAATAATCAGCATGGCCACCCCATTGCACCTGATGATTCAGCCCAGCATAGAAACGAACCCGCCAATTTGGCTTCCCGATTCGGCCATAGAAGTATTTCTGATGAAGATAACTCCCCTGAATGTACGAGTCGATAAGCCATCCATGTGCATAGCCAACCCGAAAAGCCAGCAGTTTTTTGGTAAAGCCAATGGGCACATAATCAGGCGTATGTAACTGAATTTTCGGAAACGGCATTGCATTACCAGACCAGGCCACAAAGCCCGACGTCAGGAGCGTATCACCTAAGCCAGCCACTTCACGGCGGTTGCCCCCATAAAGCTCCAGCGCACCAAAACGGATTTTTACATACGCATCAGGCAACAGAATAGCCGGATTGTTAGACGTTGATCGAGGACCTACATTGGCAATGGCATAAGCCCCAAAACCCCAGTCGAAACGGGATTTCCGTTTTGGTATCGAATCGGGTCGGGGTTTGTAGTCGCGTTGTATACCCAACCGAACCGTTCCGAATGATCCCTGTACAGGAACGATATTGTACTGATTAGCCCGTAACCAGAAAGGGTTTTGGTCGTTTGATGTTGCCAGCCCACCGATTTCAGCTGAGTAATGAACGGTACCCGTCGATGGAACCGATTGGGCCCGAACAACCAGCCTGGTTAAACTAATAAGGCACGTAATCAGGTAAAGTGTCCGCATAAACCAGTAAACTAAGGCCATGGCTATTCTACCCGTAAACATACGGTAGAATAGCCAATTCAGCTTGCGCACTTATTTGTTAGTGTTTTTTTAAACATCTTGTCCTGGTTTTTAATTAATATATGAAACTTAGTTTTACCGTAAGAAACTTGCCTTTACTGAATGACTATACCCTCTACCACACTTAATAATGGTGTTGAAATGCCGCTATTGGGCCTTGGTGTTTTTGCGCCAGCTCAGGCCAATGAAGTACAGCAGGCAATTGAGTGGGCACTTGAAGCGGGTTGCCGATTGATTGACACCGCAGCTGCCTATGGTAATGAACGCGAAGTAGCCAATGCCATCAGAGCCAGCGGAATTCCCCGAAGTGATATCTTCATTACTACCAAAGTCTGGAACGACGATCAGGGTTATACCCGAACACTCCGGGCATTCAACCGGAGTCTGGAACGGCTTGGCCTCGATGTAGTGGATTTATACCTGATCCACTGGCCCATAAAAGAGCACCGACACGAAACATGGAGGGCTCTCGAAAAAATCTACTCAGACGGGCGAGCCCGTGCCATTGGGGTTTCAAATCATTACCCGGCGCATTTGGAGGAACTATTGACCGAGGCCCATATAATACCCGCCGTCAATCAGTTTGAGCTAAGTCCCTACAGCTACCTGCCCGAAGTCCTGGATTATTGTCGCGAGAAGACTATACAGCCTGAAGGGTACGCACCTTTGGTACGTGGCGAGAAAGCAAATGATCCAAAACTGGTTGCACTGGCAGAAAAATATGGCAAAAGCACGTACCAGATGCTCATCCGGTGGTCATTGCAACATGGCGTCGTTACCATTCCAAAGTCGGTGAAGCGAGAACGAATTCAGGAAAATTTCGATGTATTGGATTTCACGATTTCCGATGAAGATATGGCCGAGATGAATACCTTCTATGACAATACTCGTATAGCCGACGATCCACGGGAAATAGCTTAGTTAACTACACTTACAGTTTGCTGAGTATTGTTGGTTCATGAACGATGCACTCAATAGAATAGTGTTTGTGTAACAGATTAGCCAACTCACGTAATCCCCAAACTTCGCTTCGGCGATGGCCAACAGCAATAAAGGCAATGCCCGTGGCATCAACTGCCTGTTGGCCGGGTTTACGATACGACCCCGTTAAGTACATGGTTGCACCCTTTGCAGCCGCTTCCCGGACAAGCACATCCGTCATGGCTCCCACTACAGCAACTCGATAGCTGGTGGGTTGCCAACCGGCGGTACCTCGTCCGGCTTCAGCCCGATCATACCCTCCGAACATGGTTTTGACAGTTGTAAGCCACTGATCAAATTCCTGCGGGGGAATATCAATAAGCATTCCGAGAGGTCGGCGGGGCAATACCTTGCCAGCCTCAGCGCTATCTTGTTTATAGCCGATTGGCTCTAAGCCGCCAATAGCTCCCATTTGCTTCGCCAGTCGAGGATTATAGCCAATTGTCAGGGTTTCATCAAAGGGCAGATGGTGCGTCAAAACTCCGAGATCAGTCGGCAGACTCGTTAAGTCGAGCTGCCAGGGCCGGTGTAGCCAAAGGGCGTCGATATGCGTCTCACTGACCCAGTCTGCTAGTTTAGGAAATGGCTCTAAGGCTAGGCCAAGCCGTCGGATCGGGCGTTTGGACGGGTAATAAGTCCCGCCCTGCTCAGTGCCAGGATAGCGATCAGCCGCCAACTCATCTCGCAGAAAATCAGCAATATCGTTTAAATAGAATGGTGACGTAGGCATAGGTAAGAGAATGTAAAATGGATAATGTAGAATGTAGAATAAGGCACCCTAACAGTTGTGCTCATTCTACATTCTACATTATCCATTTACTTAACTGCATGCTCATCGGATAGTTTGTGAATGACCGGTCACTAAACCAAATTTGGTTTTTCAAAAAAGAAAATTGTAAGTTTGCAGCCTTAACTGCAACCGCCCGTCGGTTAGCCAACGCCCATGAAGTTCCTCGCTTAAAAACCCAAGCGGTTTTTCATTTTTTCTTCAGAGTACCGCCACCTGCTTCTGCTTCGGTGGTCATTCACGTTTTTCAGGCCATTCATTCGCTGTCAATAGCCCGCTGGGCTTCGGCATATTCTTTTGTTCCAATGACCAAATTCTTTCGGTTATTCCTGGCCGCATTGCGTGGTTCGGAAACCAATTTTACAACCGGCAGTATTAACCGGGCTATTTTTCTGCTATCGGTGCCGATGATTCTGGAAATGGTGATGGAGTCACTCTTTGCAGTGGTCGATGTCTTTTTTGTGGCCAAAATCGGTACGGAAGCCATTGCCACAGTGGGCCTGACGGAGTCGGTACTCACTATTGTTTACTCCATTGCTATTGGCCTGAGCACAGCAGCTACGGCACTGGTATCCCGTCGGGTCGGCGAAGACAACCAGCGTGGGGCGGGGCATGCGGTTGGGCAGGTTATACTCGTGTCCGTTGCGCTGGGCCTGTTTATGGGCGTAGTCGGTTTTGTCTTTGCCGAAGACATCCTGCGCCTGATGGGTGGGGACTCAAAACTTATTGCCAATGGGGCCGGGTTTACGCGGATGATTTTCGCCAGTGCGCCCGCCATCATGCTCCTGTATACGCTAAGTGGTTGCCTGCGCGGTTCGGGCGATGCATCGGTAGCGATGCGCTCGCTATGGCTGGCCAACGGCGTAAACATCGTCCTATGCCCGGTCTTCATTTTCGGTCTGGGGCCATTCCCGGAAATGGGTGTGATGGGCTCGGCAGTGGCCACAACCATTGGCCGATCTATGGGTGTACTGTATCAGCTTTACGCCCTGACGCGGGTGAAAGGGGTTATTCAGGTTCTCCGGTCAGATGTGACTCCTGACCTGAGCTTAATCCGTAATCTGCTTAGTTTAGCCATTGGTGGTACCAGCCAGTTCCTGGTTGGATCGGCCAGCTGGATATTCCTGACGCGGATTTTATCTACGTTTGGTAGCGACGTAGTAGCTGGTTATACCATCGCCATTCGCATTATTGTATTCACGATTCTGCCTTCGTGGGGCATGGCTAATGCCGCTGCCACACTAGTTGGACAGAATTTGGGGGCTGGTCAGCCCGAACGTGCCGAAACCTCCGCCTGGCGGGCGGCTTTCTGCAACATGCTCTTTCTAGCTGCCGTTGGCATTGGCTTCTTCCTGGGAGCAACCCCCATCGTCGGTTTGTTCGACAATAATGTTCGCGTCGTCGAAATTGCGGTCGAATGCCTTCGCGTATTTTGCCTGGGTTATCTATTCATGGCGTATGGAATGGTGCTGAGTCAGTCGCTCAATGGCGCGGGCGATACCCGAACGCCTACACTCATTAACATTGTATGCTTCTGGGTGGTTGAAATACCACTGGCCTATACACTAGCTCATCTGCTGCATTGGGGACCTCCGGGGGTATTCTGGTCGGTGGCCATCAGTGAGACGTTGCTGGCTGGTATCGCCATCTGGATTTTCCGCCGGGGACGCTGGAAAACCGTTCAGGTGTAATGGCGTTGAATCTGTCTTGACCTACGCCATATCTCCAAGATATGGCGTAGGTCAAGACAGATTCAACGCCGAAACTTTTACCGAATAGTACCCGTTATAATTTACAGGCCTATAGCTTATTGCGCAGGATTTACGCCCTTGTTCGCAGGCTATAAACGCCTAATCACCTCTAAGAATTTACATGATCGACAACACAAAACCGCCCGAAACCGCTGTGTTGGTCGCGCTGATTACGCAAAAGCAAACGGCCGACCAAACGAAAGATTATCTCGACGAGTTAGCCTTTCTGGCCGAAACATCAGGCGTTACAACCATCAAATCGTTCACCCAAAAACTGGAACATCCCGATAACCGAACGTTTGTTGGCAAAGGCAAACTGGAAGAAATTCAGACGTTCATTCTCGACAATCCGGTTGATTCCGTCATTTTTGATGATGACCTGACGCCTTCGCAGGTACGGAATCTGGAAGAGAGTTTTAAAGATGTTAAAGTACTGGATCGCAGTTTGCTCATCCTGAATATTTTCTCGATGCGGGCCCAAACCGCCCAGTCGCGGGTGCAGGTCGAGTTAGCGCAATACCAGTACATGTACCCACGCCTAACCCGCATGTGGAGTCACTTAACCAGCCAGAAAGGCGGTGTGGGGATGCGCGGTCCGGGGGAAAAAGAACTCGAAACCGACCGTCGGATCGTGAAAGACCGAATCTCTTTCCTGAAAGAGAAACTGGCCAAAATTGACAAACAGAGCCAGACGCGCCGGAAAGAACGCGACCGACTGGTGCGGGTTTCTCTGGTTGGTTACACGAACGTAGGCAAATCGACACTGATGCGTACCATGGCGAAAACCGACGTATTTGCCGAAAATAAACTCTTCGCCACGGTAGATTCAACCGTACGAAAAGTGACGCTTGGCAATATTCCGTTTTTGTTGACGGATACGGTTGGTTTTATCCGCAAACTGCCAACGATGCTAATCGAGTCGTTCAAATCGACACTCGATGAAGTCCGTGAAGCAGATATTCTGGTTCACGTTGTTGATGTATCACACCCGAATTTTGAGGAGCAGATTGAAGTGGTCAACGCAACACTGGCCGACATCAAAGCGGCCGATAAACCCATGGTGCTGGTCTTCAACAAAATGGATCGCTTTGTACCGAAAGACCAGTGGATAGAAAAACCCGATCAGGACGACGATGATGAGTTCATTGACTCGCACGAAGAGGTAGCTATTCCGATGGCCGTGCGCCGAAAAACTGCGCTGGAGTATCTGAAAAAGACGTATCTGGCCCAAAAAGCGGACTATGTGGCCTTCATCTCGGCAGAAACCGGCGAGAATGTAGGCGAACTGCGCGATTTGCTCTATACGCTGGTGAAAGAGAGACACTTCCAGATTTACCCCAACTGGGTTAACGTACCGCTCATCGAATCAGCGGAGTACGGCGATGGTTTGGCAGGTTGAGGTATTTTTGGCAATTTTGCAGTTATAGCGAGCGGTCAACGTTGACCGCTCCTTTTTTGGTCTCGTAGTTCAACGGATAGAATAAGCGTTTCCTAAACGCTTGATACGGGTTCGATTCCCGTCGAGACTACATAAGAAACCTATAATCGTCTAATTTTTAGACGATTATAGGTTTTTAATTTATAACCGTGTACGGTTACGTATACGGAATCAACTAAAACATTCTGTTTGACTTACCTCAATCAGGAGAAAAAATAAATTGTTTTTTGAGTAATCACTTTTTGCACCTTTTTCACCGATGACTTATCCTGCTCTATGGGTAACAATGCTACAAATACTGTGAAGCCTGTGTACAAGAGCTTGTAAATACTTCACGGCATGGGAGTTTGAGCCTCCCTACGGTCAATTAATTATCTAAAAAATCAATAACTTACAATTCCACGTGAGTACTTTTTTTGCTCTTTGGAAAAGCATTTCTATTGTAGTTCATTTTTGCGCTATTCACAAACAGATACTTATCTACACTAATTATTAGGCATCATGGCACAGAAAAGAAAACTTCAAATATTTGTTTCTTCTACATATACCGACCTTAAAGAAGAGCGGCAAGCAGCCGTTGAAGCGATTCTAACGGCTGGCCATATTCCTGCTGGTATGGAGTTATTTGCAGGGCAAAATGAGGAGCAGATGAATATAATAAAGCGTTGGATTAACGAATCTGACATTTATATGCTCTTATTGGGTGGGAGATATGGTAGTATAGAAGAGATAAGTGGAAAAAGCTATACACACCTTGAGTTTGACTATGCAAGAAATGTCGGTAAAACTGTATTTGTCGTTGTGGCCAATGATAAATATATTGAACAGAAAGTTAAAGAAAAAACCACGGAAGCAATAATGGAGCTAAAACACCGTGAAGAATACTTGAATTTTAAAAAAGAAATCACGGGTAAATTTGTTAAGCATTGGGAGAGTTTACCAACTCTTCAGTTAGCGATTATAAACACACTTCATGCCTTGGAAGACGATGAAGCATTAATTGGCTGGGTACGTGGTGATGAAGCTTTGAACTCAAATCAGTTACTGGAAGAACTTTCTTATTTATCTAAGGAAAACAAGTCTCTTCGTGAAAAAGTAATAGAGTTGCAGTCTTTAAAGGATACCTCTGATTCTTTCTTGGAAATATATAACATGCTAGTTGCTAAGAAAGTGGATCTTAATGAGCTGCCAGAAACAATTGAAAAGGTTTTAATTTTAATAGCAAGGTACTTTAAAGAAAAAATAAATTACATATATGTATTTTGGTTTATTGCTTCAAGACTAAGAGAGGGTATATCAACCGCTGGAAGTATTTATTGGGCTAGTGCAGAGCAAAACAGTAGCGAATTAATGCCATATGTATATTTTTTTGAAGAACTTGGTATGGTCAACCGTATTTTTAAAACAGTCAATTTGTCAAATAAAACAAAGGAAATTACAATATTTTTACTTTCAGATTATGGTAAAGAGTTTTTAACTAAATTAAGAACAAGAGGAGTAATTGGTAATATTGAAGAAGCTTTGAAAAATTCAAAAATGAATTCTTAGTTTTCAAAAATATAATTTTTGATGAAATAGTTATTTGAATAGTCCAAAAGTAAATTCTTTATCAGTAGTAATCCAAGAAGGATAGTATTCATTTTCATAAATATGTGGACTTGTGTCTTTTAATTGAAAATGCACCACATTGCCCTCGACTTTAAAAGAGTATATATTCAAAAGCTCTTTAAAGCAAATTTCGATATTAGTTGAATTAAATATAACTAAAACGAAAGACTTTAATTCTTCAATTAACATGCCTTTGTCCTCCCTTGAGCTTTTCATTTTATATGATTTTTGCAACATATTATAAAAAAAGATCAATGAGTCAGGTCTTTCGCTGAAATCCGGCTTTTCAATTGACAGCCGTGCTGTAAATGTTAGCCAATACTGTAAACTAAAGTCAAATAAATAGTTACCAAGCTTAGTAAGATATTTTGTTGTTTCAGATGATAATGATATTACAATAGCCATTTCATTTGGAAGAGTCTCGATAATATTAGATGGTGGATATGTAGGAAGTGAATGTATGTATTTTGCTGTTAAATATTCTTGTAATGATTTATGAGCAAACTGATAACTCATAGAACCAACCTTTATTAATAATCCATTATGACTCTCTATCTGTTCCGCAACTTTTTCTGCTTGGTCATCAGGCAAGTTGTATCTAGTACAAACTCTTTTATAGCAATCTATCAAATCTGATGTAAAAAATAATGCCTTTCGAAAAGAGTATGATAACTCAAATGATATATGAGCCAAAAACTCTTTCATTCGTTCAATATACAGTTCTTCGTAATCAGTACGCCTTTGTATAGCTCTTTGTATATCCCATTTCTCTATTAATAATGTAATTATATAATCATATACATATCTAGGTTTAGCAGGTATATAGCCTTTTACTTCATATATAGAGCATAAATGGGCTAACGTAAGTGGCCTAATTGCAGTATCATAAAAGGGTGATGACTTTATCTTTTGTACAAATTCCCTTACCAATTCTTCTTTTTTCAACCATTTCTCAGCGAGAAACAAAATTTGACTCTCTGTTAATGGGCTTATTTCATAGGTTCTTGTATTGTAAAGGTTAATATTTAATTCTCCATTTCTCGACGTTACAATAAAACGTGATTTAGTCAGTGACCTAGATAGTATAAATAGGTCTTTTTCAATTTGATTTTTGATCTTTATGTCTGGAATTTCATCAAAACCATCAAAAATTATCAACATATTACATTTATCGATAAACTCGCAAATTACACTAGCAACATCTTCTCGATAAATTCTTAATGCTTTAAATAAGGTTTCCTGCTCCTCTATCTGCTCTTTTTCCTTTATTCTAACTTGTTTAAGAGTTATGTATCTATTATTAATTTTATAAAACTCAAAATTTATCCCAAGCATTTCTGATATTATTTCATACATACCATAAATCTCATCTTTATGCACATTTGTGTAATTTAGCTCTCTAAACCTAATTACTATAGGGAACGAGAATATATTATTTGCCTGATACCGGCCTAATAGGTCGGTAAACAAATTCATCATTAATGTTGTTTTCCCTGCACCTGGCCCACCATATAGAATAATATTTTTATCAATTTTAGATAAGAGAGCGCTGCTTGGCATTTTAGTCAATTCATCGTCAGGTTCAATCCTTTCTCTTAACTGAGATACAAACAAATCAATCTCAATAAAAATATCTCTTAATTCTTTAGATTCAGGCAATATTTTTAGATTAATTTCTTTACTCCATGATATTGACGTTTTTATATTATTAATTATACTTTTTATTACTACCTCTTCTACAATACTTAATTCAGGTATATGCTCAATGTATTGTTCTAAATTTTCTATCAATTTACTCTTTGCTTGCCTAAAAGACTGGCGAATACCGTTTACGCCCTTATCAGCAATATTAGATAATAGGTATTCAGAAGTTAGTCCTTTAAAGTCAATTTCTTTTAGTGATTCTATTAAGTTAGGTAAGTCAATCATAGTAATAACAATTAATAAAATGTTATTTTTAAGCTAAAGCTGATTCATCTTTAAATAAAGAAATTTTCACCTTTGACTTCACCAGCCTCCGCTCTCTGTCGCCATTTACTTAGCATTCGTTTAAAGAATTTTCGGGGACCAGTCCGTTGGTGATGCCTACTGGCTTGGCATTATGAACAGCGGCAATGTTTCGTTTTTATGAATCATTTTTTTGTAGTCTGTTAGGCATAAACTTGGCTTCTAAAATTCGCTTATCAATCTCTTTCGCGTCGATCTTTTGGGCACTTAGGTAAGCCTGGATAGAGAAAGCAACATAAAAGGGGTATTTACTTTCGTGCCGGTACGTTAGCCGATTCCCTAGTGTCAATTTACGCAATTTGTTGTGCTGGCAGCCTAGCGAGACCGTCTTCTGTTTCCGACTTAACCAGCGTTCACCACACAGCAACGATTTCAGAAACTCGTTTTCTTGCTTTATTTCTTCAACTAAGCGTTTTAAGGCGCTGAACTCTTCGTAATCCACGACTTGTACCATTTCTCCCAAAGTTTATAATAAGCCTTATCCAGCAAACCGGGCCGATATAATCCGTTTCTCAACTTCTTTGCTGTCGATTTTTTGGTCTAAAAGGTAATCACGGATTGAGAAAGCATCATAATACGGGTTCTTTCCATCGTACCGATGCGTAAGCGCGTTTGTGAGTGTTAGCTTTCGTAGTTTATTATCTTTACATCCTAGCGCGGCCATAGCTTGTTTCCGATTTAACCAGCGTTCCCCAAGAAGCAGTGATTTAAGGAAACCATTTTCTTCTTCAAGCGCTTCAACGCGCCGTACTATAGCTTTGAACTCTTCGTATTCAGCAACTTGTACCATTTTACTATAAATAGGTTTAGATAGACGCCTGATCGGCTTGCCTAAACTAAAGTGTACGGGCCTAGATTCTCCTAAAGCTCTACTAAATGGTTCAATCGACTATGTTATGTAGTGGTCATTTTTTACATAGTTGAGAAAAAAAAATAAATGATGTTTCTCAGACATACACTTTTTACACTTTTTTCACCGGTTGCCTAGTACCTCAACTCAACCGGCAAAGCTGTCTACGTCTATTAGAGTCCATTGTATGGTTGCTCAGGGTAACTAGCTATATATATTACAGGGCCAACGGGCAAGGGTGGTGAAGGCAATAACGGTAAGGCTACAAACTATAGCAAGTGGTAAGCTAAGCGTTCCTGCTGTCCTTTGGAAGGTAATTGTAGTTTTACCTATAGGTGTTCAGACGATATAAACCGAATAAGCGCTCAGACATGAGTTATTGCGGTCTTGATGCCTAATACAAACGCTTTAGGAGAACAGGCTTGGTTAGGCTACTGGGTTAGCATTGATGAAGTCGAGAAACAGACCGGCTACAATTTGTTGTCTAAAGTGCAGAAGAATATATAAAAGGTTATTAAAGCCAAAGTTGATATTGCTGGCATTTAATAGCTCAACTTTACCGGCTAACGAATAAGTCAATAGTAGTCGAAGAGGGTAGTTTGCTTTAGTCATTTCCACGTCATACCCTACCTTATGGATTTTATAACTATCGACTTCGAAACCGCGACCGCCCAGCGGGATAGCCCTTGCGAAATTGGGTTAAGTTTTGTCGAAAATAGCCAAATTGTCGAAACGAAATCATGGCTAATTAAACCGCATTATTATCCGCATTTCGATTTTTTCAACGTTGCTATTCACGGTATACGGCCGCAGGATGTAAAGAACGCACCTGAATTCTGCGATCTATGGGGCGAAATTCGGCCAATGATTGATGGCCGATTTTTGATTGCTCATAATGCCGGATTCGATTTTAGCGTACTTCGTAAAACGCTTGATACCTATAAGATACCTTATCCAACTTTAAACTATTCTTGTAGCTATATATTTTCCAAAAAAGTATGGTTGGGCTTACCGGCTTATGATCTAAAAACACTATGCCGGACAAATAACATAGACTTGCAACATCACCGAGCCGCAGCCGATAGCCGGGCTACAGCGGAGCTTGCCCTAAAGGCGTTTGAGCTAAGCGGAGTTTGCTGCATAGACGACTTTCCAGATAAATTAAGGACGGTTGTAGGGCGTATATACGAGGGTGGTTATAAACCATCGGAAACAAAGCAAATAAACCGTAACCCGACCCAGATTGTCGGAGATATTACCAAGCATAACCCTAAAAGTATTTTCTACGGTAGATCAGTCGTATTTACCGGGGCGCTTTCATCAATGGTACGAGCAAATGCACAACAGCTTATAGCAGATATTGGTGGTATCATAGGTGACGGGGTTACAGCAAAGACCGACTTTCTAATAGTTGGTCAACAAGATTATCGCGTTGTTGGCGATGATGGAATGAGTAGTAAGCAAGAAAAGGCTATCAAGCTAGTTGCGAAAGGTTCGACGCTTGAAATCATTTCTGAAATTGACTTTTTGCGTAACCTCTAAGGCAAGGTCTTAAAATACGTTTAAATCCATAAAAAATGATACTCAAGTACATTGTTAGCTTTAGAAGAGATCAAAAAGGGTGTTTTCCCCGTAGGATATTAATAAATTTAAGCAGTTCTTGCAGCTTATAACACTAGGCTATAATTAATGTTGCTATTGAAAGGATAGATATGTTAGGACAAAATACGTTCGACAGTTATGAAAAAAGAAATATTTGAAAAATCTTTTAAAGAAAGCTTAGACAAAAATTTCCCTATACAAGCGAAGTATTTTGAATGTGATTTTTTTGTTTTTCCTGAATTAGAAAGTTTAGTTTTCGAAATTAATAAATGTCTTATTTTTGAGTTTTATCGTGCCTCAATTACTCTAACAAACAACCTTTTGGAACGGTTGCTAAAAATAGCCTTAATTTATAATGAAACCGGCATTGGGCCTCAACCTATTCAGGATTGGAACTCTACGTTTCTTGCACCTAATGAAAAGTACACTTCGATTCCTCTAGGCAACTCAATCGAAAAATGCAAAAAAGAAGGTATAATAACAGAGGTAGAAAAAGATAGTTTATTTAATACAATTAGAGAGTTAATGAGGAATGGTTTTTCACATGCCGATCCAAGCAAAATTTTAAAAGATTTACCAGAGGAGATAACTCTTTTGCAGGGAAGTTTCTCAAACCCAACGGACATAAAAAAAATTGAAATTAATTATAAATCTGTTCCAATTTTCCAGTCGTTACAAATGGATACTTTTGCAAAACATAATGCTTTAGAATATTTTGATTTTATTTTCAGGCTTATGGAAGAAATTGACAAGCGACTTATTGACAAAAAAAATAAACCTTAATATTAATGTCAAACTGAAAGCGTATTATTGTATTATTACCATAAGTAAAGAAAATGATAAAACATACCGCATCATTTAAAAGGCTTAAAATAGAACAACAAAGGATTTTAGATTTCACTTTGTTAATATGCTATGCCATACCTAATCTTAAAAAATCAATAAAGGGCTATAACGAAAAAATAAAAAATTACGAAACATTTGTAAAGCCAGAATATTTTATTGAAGACGTTAACATCCCTAAACTTGAGCGCCTAACCCAAGATTACAAATACAGTTTAAGCAAATATACACTAATAAGCGTATTTAGTTTTTTTGAAAGTTTCATAAAGGACGTGGTTTTTGAATTGATAGAGTTTCATGGCGGAAAGGAAGCATTTATATCAATTGCTCACAGTCGCCACAAGATTTTTTTAGATAATCAAAATCATGAATTGATTGAAATCAAGAGGAAGCTCCAAGAACCTGTAAAGAAAAAGAATAAACAACGGTACAGGAAATATATTAACAAAATCGCCGAATATCCAAATTATAGACATCCAAGTGAGCTATTAGCAACTTACGGGCTCAAATACTTTATCGAAACAGTAACAGGCAATGCGTTTAAAAGTGTTTTAATACCAGATCTACTTGAATTTGGTTTTGGTATGGATTTATCAGAAAAAGTCAATAAACACGCAGATTTAGTTGACTATGATCTTAAAGATACCTTTGATATAATGAGAAATATTAGAAATAATATAGGTCATGGAAACGGAGGTAATGTAGGGTTAGAAAAAGTTATGGATTTAATTCGTTTTTTGAGACATTTATCAGTTAAAGTAGACGCTCACCTCATAAATCATTTTTTCATTCTTGAGCGTGATGAATAAGTGCCGTTTAGTCCAATGGTAAGACGCCTGCTTGCTTAATAGAAAGCATAACGCCTCTATTAAGCTGGCAGGAAAAGAGGTTCGAATCCTCAACGGCACACGAAGTGTATCATGCTAAATATTAGTATGGTAAAGAGCTAACTAGAAAAAAATATTTTCTTTAGAGATTCACTTTTTTCACCGATCCTGTATTACTGCTTTAAAGAAGTAAAACCTACCACAATTTATGATAGCATTACCTATCCTGCTCTTTCAGTGTAAAGAGCAGGATAGTTTTGCCAGTGAATCAGGCAAGGGGCCTGAAGGGCAATAAGGTAAAGTTACAACTAGCATCTCTACTGTTCCGTGGAACGTGATTACAGTCTTACATTTAGGTCATCAAATTTTATTCATTACAATCTTTTTAAGGTTTTAATTGTCTCGAGAAAAGCTAGACAATGGCTTTATGTAATTTCTCAGTCTATCATTTGCGTTACTTAAAACTTCGCTAAGCGCTTTTAACTCGCCTGCATGTTGCATATTAGATAATATTATAGGAGTCAATAATTTACTTGATTTACTTGCCAATCTTGTAACTTGATATATTTCTTCAGAGTCTTTTATTCTTACTGTTTCTTCAATAAAAGGGGTTAAAAAGCTATCTCTAATATTTAAAAAATTAGATGGATCTGGCTCCAATGAGGCATAATATTTAAAAATAGAATTATTTAAAATATTATAATATATATCCTTTTCGCCTTTTTTATCTTTTAGTTTTTTTTGATTTACAATTATACAATCAATTATTTCTTGAACTGATTCAGCAAAATTTTTTCGTCTACCTAAATCGTATTGAACTATTTCGTTGAAATTTTTTTCCAAATCCAATAAGCTACCAAATAAAAAATCCACTATCGAAAATATTGTAGTTATATTTTCATCTTTAAGCTTTGTTACATATGCGTGATAATGCTCTTCATGGTTTATTACATTTACAATTCGATTGAAATCATATACTGCCACAATTTTCATTCCAGGTAAGTGTGTTGGATGTGCTTCAACGGCTTTATATTGTTTAACGATAGCTTCAATGCTTGTATCAGTTGCTAAAATTATCGAATTAAGTAAATTATGTAGATACTTCAGCTTATCTGTTTGAATCTGACTACGGTTAGCATCTTCTTTTGTCTTTTGGTCTCTTACTTGTCTATAGTAAAGCCATATAGCACCTCCGGTGCCTATAAATCCACCTACAATCGACCCGACAAGGCCGACAATTAAGTCAGTCCAAAAAGAGCCATCTTCCCCAATGAATTCACCAAATTGAAAAACTATGTCCATTAAGCTGTTAAATATATATGCGCTTGTTTAAAATCTTATACTACTTTTACTTTTGGATAAACCGGGTTGAGATAATTTGTTTATCAATCTCTTTCATGTCGATCTTTTGGGCGTTTAAGTAAGCCCGGATAGAGAAAGTATCATAAAACGGATACTTACCTTCATAGCGATAAGTTAGCCGATTTTCAAGCGTCAATTTACGCAATTTGTTGTGCTGGCAGCCTAGTGCGGCCATCGTCTGTTTCCGTGTTAGCCATCGTTCACCTAGTAGTAACGATTTTAGGAATTCGTTTTCTTCCTTCAGTTCTTCAACTACGCGTTTTAAGACGCTGAACTCTTCGTAATCTACGACTTGTACCATTTCTCTATATTTAAGTTAGATGCTAGATCGGCTTATCTGAAGTAAAATTTTAGGGGTGGAAGCCCTACTAGACGGTTAAATCAATTATTTACTCGTGTTTATTTTGGCGATAAACCTATGTATTATTTGATTAATCATAATTCTAAGCTATGGCATATTAATTGCTCAACTAATTTGGATTTCTTCCTCTCCTAGCGCTTAAAAGCAATTATACACTTCAATGAAGCAGTTTATTTATATACTATATTTTATTATAAGCTACAAATCGTTAGCTCAGACTAATTTTATAGCTACTAGGCCCAATTCCTCCACTCCGGGAGCTTACAATGTACTAATAGGGCCTGATGCTGGCCTTTTTACAACGGGTGGATTTAATGCATTTTTAGGATATCAATCTGGCTATTTTAATCAATCAGGTGGCTTTAATGCTTTTATAGGAGCTGAAGCAGGCTATAATAATACAGAAGGTATACATAATGACTTTTTAGGCTATCAAGCAGGCTATTCCAATAAATCGGGTAGTTTTAATGCCTTCATAGGATCACAAGCCGGATATGCTAATACAACGGGCTATAGAAACGCCTTTATAGGTCATGAAGCAGGTTATTCTAATACTGAAGGCGATAACAATACATTTGTTGGTTTAGCCGCTGGCCATTCTAATACAACAGGTAGCGGTAATGTCTTTATGGGTAGCCTTTCAGGACCCTCTAACTCTACAGGTAATTATAATACTTTTCTAGGTTATGAAGCGGGCTATAATAATACAACTGGAGGTTTAAATGCCTTTATTGGTATGAATGCTGGTCTTTCTAATACTACTGGTTTTTATAACGTCTTTATGGGGGGTGGCGCTGGTCGTTATAACACAATAGGCGGGTTTAATACATTTTTAGGCGCTCAAGCAGGTTATTATAATACAACGGGCGATTTTAATGCATTTATAGGGCCTGAGGCTGGTTTGTCCAATACAACGGGGTATTTAAATGTCTACATTGGAGCTTATACTAACTCTAACAATACGACAGGACACAACAATGTGACCCTAGGCCCACTAGCAGGCCTAAAAAATCAAGAAGGTAGCTATAACGTTACAGTAGGCGACTCCGCAGGTTACAATAACACCGTATCAAATAATGTCTTTCTAGGCTCTAAAGCTGGTTTAGCCAATCAAACAGGTCAAAAGACTACTTTAATTGGTTACGAATCAGGCTATCACACTGTAGCTGATTCTAACACCTTTGTAGGCTACCAGTCTGGCTTTTATACAACAACCGGTATAGGCAATACTTTCTTTGGCGTTAATGCAGGCCGTAATATTTCAACTGGCTCCCACAATACGATTATAGGCAATAAAGCCGGGCCTACTTCGGTCAACTCCGACGATAATGTTTACATCGGCTACAATACCGGTCAACACGATAAAGGCTCTCAGAATACGTTTTTAGGCACTCAGGCGGGCGTTCTATTGGCCGACAACAGCAAACCCATAACCAATGCTACGGCGATAGGTGCGGGCGCTACGGTATCCATAAGTAACGCGCTTATCCTAGGCAATAAGGCAAACGTCGGCATTGGCACTTCAGCGCCAACGGCCCGGCTAGAAATAAATAGCGAAGTGGAAAACGAATCCGGTATACGGTTGAGTCAATTAACTGCAAATAGTCCGGCGCAACTAGCTACGGTCGACAAAGTGCTAACCGTTGATGCTACAGGCCGGGTTTTACTAGCTCAGAATGGCCACTATTCAGTTCAAAGCGTAGCGGATTGGTCAGATAAAGTTTTTGCCCCTACCTACCAATTACAAACACTTGCTGAGGTTGAAAAGTACATTAAGGCTAATCAGCATTTACCGGGCGTACTTTCAGCCGGGGAGGTTGTCAAGCAAGGCGTTGATGTAAGCAAGATGGAGGCTAAATTGCTTGAAAAGGTAGAAGAACTAACCTTGTATAGCATTGAGCTAGAAAAAGAACTACGAGCTACCAAACAGCAACAACAGGCTAAAATTGATGAATTAGAACGGCTTGTAAAGCAACTTTTGGAAAAGAAATAATAAGCCCGATAATAACCGTAAACACAAAGTCTAGGCTATTTATAGTAGGGCTTTGTGTTTACGGTTAGGCTACAGAAAGTACTTTCTAGGAGCCAAATCGAGCCTTTATTATTCGCTTATTGATCTCTTTAGCGTCAATTTTTTGTGAGTTCAAATAGGCCCGAATACTAAAAACATCGTAGTAAGGCTTTTTACCTTCGTAACGGTAGGTTAACCGATTTGTACGTGTTAGCATACGCAATTTATCGCCCTTACAGCAAAGCGCGCCCATTGCTTGTTGTCGGCTTATCCAACGTACAGCCAATAGTAGGGATTGAAGGAATTCGTATTCTTCTTTTATCTCCTCAACTACGCGTTTTAATGCACTAAACTCTTCATAGTCTACAACCTGTACCATTTTTCTAAAAAGTTATATTGAAACTCATTTTGTGTATCGGGCTGAAATTATGCGCCTATCAGCAACTTTGCTCTCTATTTTTTGATACGTTAGGTAATCTCGGATTGAAGAAGCATCGTAGTAAGGGCGTTTACCTTCATAGCGATAAGTTAGTTTGTTACCCAAAGTCAGTTCGCGTAATTTGTTATCCTTACAATTAAGCGCAACCATTGCCTGTTGTCGGCTTAACCAGCGCTCGGCGAATAAAAGTGACAATAGAAATGCGTTTTCTTCTTCTACCTTTTCAACCCGTTTTACGAGCGCCTGAAATTCTTCATTGCTTGGAACTTCTACCATTTTGCCAAAAGTTTAACCGCCTTAACGACTACTAAACAGTAGCGTGTACCAAACACTACTTATTTTCCTGTACTTAGGTGACTGCCAATAACAAATTCGGGCCGCTGACAACGCCAATGGCCCGAATGGCAAACTAGTAAGCTCTAAACCTTTTAAAGCTTAAAAACGGCTGATTTGTCCTGTTAGAGTTCGATTAGTTTGTAGTTTATATACCGTCTGACCAAGTAGCGGATGACGGTTTAACTTACGCCCATTAAAGAGCCGATTAACCTGCCATTGGGTAGCGGCAGCGGCTAACAAAACCCAAAATACAGCAGCTAACCAGCAACGAAAGGTAGCGGGCCTATTCATTAGCGTAGTTGAGTTCGGCGCTCACGATGGCATAAATCTTCTCCATATGGCCGTTACGGTCGGCAACGTCTAACCAGCTTTCCCGTTCTGATCGTTTATGCGCCCGAATATTAACCCGGTAGAGGTAGTACAGGCGGTCGTAAACCAGCCGCCATACTTCCTGTTGGCCGACGCCTTTAGCCCGGCAATAGCCGTTAACCAATCGTTGTACTTTAATCCGGGTTGTCTCAACTGGTAATAGTTCAGTACTACGGGGTAATTCTAACAATGAGCGGGCGGCTTGCTGTTGCGACTCAATCATTAGCTTAAGCTGTCGTTCGAGCTTGGCTATACGTTGTTCTTGGCCGGTTTCGTGCAGTAATTTACGGGCGGTTGAAAACGATTGAACCAAAGTCGCTTTAAAAGCTACTACGCGGGTAGAATTGCGGCTAAGCGTACCAATAAACAGTGCTTGGTCTTCGGTTAGGTAAGCAACTGACCTATTTTGTGTTCCTCCACCTGTTTGTAAGGGTTCCGTTTCAAACGCGACCCTTCCGAAATTTCCTTCAATTGCTTTCTGATGGGTACGAATGGTATCTAACAGGTTCTTATGCTTTATACCTAAGCCCTTAGCAACGTCTACAGTATTGACAACCAACAAACCTTGTTCGTTAGATGTAACGGCTACTAGCTCATTCATATTAGTATAGGCGGCAAATACCTTGTTCGAAACCACTACCTGTATTTGAATCGCTGTAGGGGCCGTAATGCTGACCGTAGTAGGAATAAACTCCCGTTTTCGAAAGCCGAAGGTTATCGACTAGCTTAATACCGGCCTCCTTCAGCAAATCGTATTGCCGGTATACCTCATCAGCAAACTCTTCAGCATAGGGGTCTTCGGAGCCGGAATGATGCCAAGTGCTAATAACTACACCGTCAAAGTCTTGTGTGTACCGAAAGCGCTCAAAAACTGGCTTCAGGTTAACCGTTGGGTTGTGACCCCGTAAGGGGTTTAGCCGTTCTACCTCGATTACTTGTTTTCCGTTCAGATAGCATACAAAGGCGGCAAAGCCGGGTTTACTGTGCTGCATTTCGGCTGTAAACAGTAAAGCGGTCTGAAAGGGTGTTTGCAGCTTGGTTGAGGGTTGAAGAGTAAGCCGCTCGTAATTCGAACTGGCAGGATTGACGGCTTTTTGGGCCGCTTGTGGAGTCGGGATTGCATTATCCCCCCTACCCACGTAATTTTGCTCCGTGTTCATAGAATTTACGGTTTTGTGTTACACATCGCCCCGCTGCTATAGACCGTCCAAAGTTTTAGCGCGGGGTTTTGCTTTAATTATTGACAATCAATTCGTTCCATACAGTCCAGGAGGCAACCTGTTCGGTACTATATCGCCTATTCTGTTACTGATTGAATGTACAATACTAATAGAAAGTTAATACATATACTAACTTTTTAAATAAAAAATATATGGGTGGTTAAAATTCTATTCTCAATTTAACCCCTAATGCTTTTGTTATCCTCTCAAGAGTTTCTAAGGTAAGATTTTGTTTCCCCGCTTCATACCCATTGATCGTAACCTTGCTAACGCCTAGTAGTTCCCCTAACTCCGTCTGGGTTAATCCTTTCGCTTTTCGAGCCTCTAAGATCTTACTTCCTATCAACTTTTTTAATTCGGACATCTTGTATTACCTATTATGGATTAAAAATAGCCTTTCCAGCTATTTCAATTGCAATATTACCCACAAACGGTAATGAAGAGAGCGATTGGCACAGGAAATTTACCGGATTACCTATTTAATGTAGCCATATGTTTTTTTTGATGCTTAAGTAAACCAAGGGGCAATAAAGCACTTGAATATTTATATTTGTTTAAGGGGATAGTAGGCAAGCATCCGGCCCTAATAAGTCAAATCAGATTTAGGTAAATAGCAAGGTAAGCAGTCAATAAACTATTGAAATACTTATATTTAAGCCATTGAAAACAACTAACATGGCTACATCCTTCGCGCAAGTTCAGTTTGGTAAACCCATTAATGAAGTAAAAAAGCAAGACCTTATCGATTACTTTAGCGTTGAACGGGATGAAACGCTTACATTAGAATTTAAATCATTTGTCCAGCGGGAGGGCGATATTAAGCACAAGGAAAGCGGTGTCCTTAGAACAATCTGCGGCTTCCTAAACTCGACTGGCGGTCTGCTAATTTGGGGAGCGCCAATAGGAACGAAAAACGGTGATGGTCACAAAGTGTTTGTGGGTTCCCTTTCGCCCGTTGAACGGTTGTATTCTAAGGATGATTTCATCCGTATGCTTTCAGGTCGGATCGTACCCTTTGCGGCTCCTGTAAAAGTGGAGTCAATTGAGGTTGAGTCAGGGAAATATGTATACCTAATTGATGTGCCAGAGAGCGAAGCTAAACCCCACCAGTTTGACAATAGTTATTATATGCGCCTGGATGGCCAAACAAAATTCGCTCCTCATTATATAATTGACGCGCTTTTTAAGCAGATAAAGCAACCTGAATTAAGAGGTTTTTTACGAATTGTATCCTATAAATATGAAATTTCTAATCCAAATTTCCAAAGTAGGGTACGGCTTGAGCTTGAAGCTTCTATATTTAATGAGTCAAAAAATATAAATGACAAAGATGTTTATATACAGATAATCAGTAGTAAAGGTGTTTTTATACCAAATGACTCAAAAATATATTTTTTTGGCCAGAAGGGATCCGTCTTTGTAAAGGATGATTCGCCGGTAATAACGTATATTTTGACACCCCAATTTTCTTTTAATTTAGAAATTGCCAGTCAGGAATTAAGTGATTTGATGACTGAGGAGCAACCATTAGAAATTTCAATAGTATTTGGAAGTAGTAAATCAGTAACCCGACGAAGTGACTATTTCGTAATATTTAAAAATGTTCAATATCATGAGATAGCCGATAAACTATTTACCTTACCTAGACATCTGAGTAGTTTAATGGAAATACGAAAAGAGGAGAACATTTCCTTGAATGAACAAGAATTTGGTACTGAAGAAGAACGACGCCAGAATTCACTGCGTGGAATATAGTATTTAAATTAAAGCTTTCAAGAACGTCTAAAGTAAAAATGGAATCTACTAACACACCAAAGGTATTTATTGAAAGTTTACTATTCAGCGATGGCTCAAAAGTTGACCTAACAGAAAATCAAATTCTAGTAATAGTTGGCTCAAACAACTCTGGGAAAAGTGCTACTCTTAAAGAAATTAATAATATTTTTAAGTTTGAGCACCTGCCTCTCCACAAAAATAAAGTTGTGAAAGATGCTGAGTTTGGGAGGTCGGGTTCTTCAGAGGATTTACATAAATTTATTCAAGATAACTCTTTTACTAAACCTGAATATGGTGATGCTAGACTTGTCACTGTCCACGATGAGACAAACTCCAATACCCAAGACACTCCAATTGATTTTCAAAATATGATTGCCTATTGGAGTAGTAATTCAAAAAAGCTACCATATACTTTTTCATTATTTTTTGTCAACCATCTTACTAATTCACGAAGATTGTGGGTTACTCTACCCGCAAAAGCAATACAACTATTTCAAGATGGCCCATATCACCCTATTCATTTCTTGTTAGAAAACGAAAAACTAGAGGAGATATTTAATAAATACTTCAGATTAGCTTTTAATAAAGATATTATTGTTAATAGATCACCTGGCCCAAAAGTAACTCTGTATGTTGGTGAAAGGCCAATAATTGAAAGTGGAGAAGATAAAACTTCTTCGACATATATTAAAAAACTAATAAGTTTACCTACTCTTGATATGCAAGGTGATGGCATAAAGGGCTTCGTGGGCGTAATGCTTTCTGCTATTGTTTCTATCCAAACATTACTTCTGATAGATGAACCCGAAGTTTATTTACACCCACCTCAAGCTAGAATGTTAGGGCGTATGTTAGGCACAGAAATTCCAGCAGACAAACAGATTGTAATTGCTACACATAGTGAGGACATATTAAAAGGGCTTATGGATGCTAACTCTTCTCGAGTAAAAATAATTAGATTAGACAGAAGAGGAGATGTGAATTACGTATCTACTTTGGATAATAATGATATAAAAACGTTATGGAAAGACCCAATATTAAGGTATTCGAATATATTAAGTGGTATATTTCACTCTAAAGTCATATTATGTGAAGGCGATGCAGATTGTCGATTCTATTCTGCTGTGAACGACAGTCTATTACAAGAACTGGCTACAAAGAATATAGATACGCAATTCTACACAGATTTGTTATTTGTTCACTGTGGTGGCAAGGATAAAATGCATGTTGTTATCAAAGCGTTAAAAAAACTGGGAGTACCTGTATCTGTAGCAGCCGATATTGATGTATTAAACTCAGAAAGAGTTTTGAAAAATTTAATTAGCGCTTTAAACGGGGATTGGGAAGACATAAAGAAAGAATTTGATGTCTTTAATGCCAGTGTTGAAAAACAGCGCGTTGAATTATCTACTTCATCTGTCAAAGAAAAAATTAACAAAATACTAGAAGAACCTAAAAGTGATTCTATAACTAATTCTAAAATAGAAGAAATACAGAATATTATTAAGAAGGCTTCGCCTTGGGAAAGTCTAAAGAAAGCAGGAAAGTCTGTAATACCAAGAGGCCAAGAATATCAAGCTTTTGAAAAACTCGTGACTTATTTAAGAGGAATTGGCCTACATGTAGTTGAGGCCGGAGAGCTTGAATGTTTCGTTAAAAGCGTAGGTAACAAAGGTCCAAAATGGGTTAATGAGGTATTAGAAGGGAAGGATTTTACCTTGGATACAGAACTTAACGAAGCTAAAGAATATGTTAAACAGTTAGTTACTGGTTAACATATAAATCTAATATAAGAGTAAACGATTAATGGATAGCCAGTTATCAATCACACAGCAGTTAGATAGAATTCGTGACGTTTTAGCGCATGCTGCAATGAACTGCCATGAGATCGAACGGCGCGTAAAATCCGTCTTTCGGTCAGTAAAGTATGCAAAACACCCCATTATCGTTAACGTCGACCGAGTTATACGAGCAACTAAACACACGGATGAGGCCTGGTTTGATGGCCTTAGTAAATTCGACTACCCACCTACCTCAGCAATATCCTTTGGTCGATGCAATCAGACAGGCGAACAGGTTTTTTACTGCTCCAATGACAATGCGATTCCGATTTTTGAAGTGCGGCCCAAAATTGGCGACTACATAGCCCTTTCAAGGTGGGCACATAAAGACGAATCAAAAAGGATAGGGCTTTACTGTGTTATTCTTGGAGCCCAACACCTTTTAGATAATTTAGAGGAAGATGATTTATTTAGGCGAACTCTTCTACAGGATGTTGTATTCAAGCCCGACACTCGGCCAGAGATTAAAGAATTAGATGCTTACGTGGGTAATCTATTTGTAAAAGAGGCCGAAAATTACCATAACCTATATTGGTTTACGAGTGCGGTAACTAAAGCCTACCTTGATTTAACTATGATAGGAGTAGAAACTCACTCAAAGCTGGATGGAATCATTTACCCGAGTGTAGCTGGTAAACTAAAAGGATACAATATTATGCTTACAAAGGCCTTCAGAGACAAAAACTTGCTGATGACCTCTGTATATGTTTATCAGGTACAAGATATTAGCAACAATAACGATTATAGTTTACTTCACTTAAAATCCCTGAAAAGTGTACAAGGTTCCTTGATGATCTGGGAGACCGAACCAGAGAATAGCTTCTTTGAATTTAATCCTCATATTCCTGGTAAAATTATATCAAGACATGAGTAAGTTACAGTTGTTCCCTATTAATAATGCTTTTGGAAAAGCTGTTTTTTATTGCTTAATAGAGTTTTTAGCTTACTAGTTGCTGTATCTCATATTAAGTAGATGCCTTAAACTCATCTACTAGTGCGCGAGTTTTACCCTCGACATAAGTATTATATTCTGTCAGTCTATCTGAAATGTTTTGATGAACAGATGTGTCGTTAATTATTTTAGCAAATACGGCATCAACCACTTGTCTAAGTTTATTTACGTTTAATACCACATCACCCTTATCCTTAAAAAATAAATTGGGATTAACTTCAAAGCTTGAATCATAATTAATTGCAACCTCTGCTCCCTGTGGAAAAAAGCCATGCATAAAGCCATTCCTATAAATAGCCCTAAATAAATCCACTTGATTCTGCGTTAGCGCTGGGGTTACATTAGCATAGGCAAAGAATTTCTTAATTGCTGTATCAAATTTATTGCCATTATTCCATAAGTCAGAAGTATGTAGTAATGCACCAAAAAACTCTACTGCTGAGGTCAATACCATTGCCAATGGGACAGTACAACGAGCAAACTCGGGTTCGTGCCGATTGTGGAATAAATCTGCATTAGTTGGTTGAGCAACTGAAGGCATACTTGGGGGTCTAGTTGTCTGAGGCATTGCAGCGGGCGTGGCCATAGACTGGGTTACTGGAGTGCTACCAGGGGAGGCTATAGGAAAGGTGGTGGGAGTAACGGGAGTGAGGCTATTATTGCCATATTTAGCATCATAGGCTGCTTGAGCCTTATTCGCTACTGCTACAATTTGGTCAATATCCCATTTTAGAACGTTTATGTATCGCTGTAAATAGTCGGCAATCATGATTACTTTGTGTGTTTAGGTGATAAGGCAGAAACAATTGATCCCCATTAAAAATTGAAAAATAGTAACAGCATTTGAGGTATACAAAATGGAGTGACTGAATCCTCGCCGTACCGATTTGGCTAATTGAGCGAGGTAAATAATGAATTATGGTCAAGACATCCAAAAAAGGATTCGCCACATGAGTTAACGGTAGTAAACTAGAGAGGGAGGTAGCAATATTGAAATACAACTAAGCAAAGCGTCCCGACTATCGTAGTCGGGACGCTTTGTTATTGATACTACCATTTACCTGCGTTAAAAACTAAAACTATTATTGGGGTCTTTCAAAACCTGATGCTTAACCTCATCTATAATAGCAAAGGTATAGCCCTTGCCGTCAAATGTGTGGCTTGTAAAAGGTAACTTTTCATTCGCTTCACCAATGGCATTTGCTAGGATAGTATTCCGTTAATTGCCCCGGCCAACTGTCGAACTTGGTAAGCTTCATGATTGCGGCCTAATTGCTGGACCGTTGACAGCGGAGGTTTGTATCAAAAGACTAAACCCGCATAGTACGTTAAGAAGTACTATGCGGGCAAAATAGAAGCTACAATTACTTACCTATACCGGTTTGAATGAACCAAAGGTGCAAAAGCGGTATAAATCGGGGTTAGCGCCCGGATTATTGATAAATTGTTGATATACCCAGTTTGCATAGTCTACGCACGACGGCCCCCCGGCCGGTAAATCTGCATTTTTTTTCCACAAAAGCAGTTCCGCTATTCCACTCGTCGGATTGTAGTCGATTTTAAACGGAAATCCATCAACTAACGTACCGTCCGGGTTTCTGATCGT
The DNA here is from genome assembly GCF_054776855.1 of Spirosoma migulaei. Classification (NCBI taxonomy): domain Bacteria; kingdom Pseudomonadati; phylum Bacteroidota; class Cytophagia; order Cytophagales; family Cytophagaceae; genus Spirosoma; species Spirosoma migulaei. The sequence continues at coordinate 184,481 of NZ_BAAHBG010000004.1, forward strand.
CAGATAACCCATATTTAAATTTTCGTCGGCGTGTAAGTTGCGTAAGGCTAGTAGGGTTTCGTCTGCCTGTTCCGGGGTCATGTAAACTCTAGCGGGTATTACTTCCGGTGAAAAGAGTTTTTCAAAATATTCATATTCGCCTAACGCAATGTCTCCGGTTTCGTAGACAACCTGTTTAGCCGTATCGCCGGGCAATACGTAGCCGTCTTTTACCCGGCTTTGCATATCCCGATTGCCCTTGTAGTCTGTACATCTAAGTTCTTCGGTTGGCTTTTTGTAGCGAAGACCGGAATTGAGCCACCAAGCCCAACGGCGAAGCATTCGCGCCGGGCTAAGTTCGAGATTGTAGGTAGTGGCCGGGTCGGTTACGCCGTAAACGGTAAGCCGTTCGTTCGTGCGAATCCTGACCGGTTGATTTTTGAGCGTCCAACTACCAAAAAACGCCCCCGGAACCATCGGCAATAGATTGGAAACGCTATAGATAAGCTTGTTTAGGTCGCTAACGGTTACGTACCCTATCAGGTATTCTACGCCGTCGTTTGGCGTTCCCGTTCCTGAAAATATAATCGTGTCGCCAACTTTTAGCGGTTCGGCGCTATCGGGTAACTGTATTGTTTTTGCGGCCGGTTGGCCTTCCTTGTAGGGAAATCCGAAGAACGGAATAACCGCAAACGTAATGCCCCCGGAAAAGCTTTTAGGCGCTACGTGTAACAAAAACGCGTCGTTGTCATACGTGCCGCCTTCGGTCGTTCGATCAATCGGTTTGCCGGTTGCGTCGTATTGGGGTATACCCAAACGCCGGGCTTCCTCAATTGCGGAACCGGCCGCAATCAACGGACATTTTATTTCTTTGGGTTGATTATTGGTAATAATCGGGGTTTGATAGGTTCGTTCGGTATTGAACTCTAACAGAGCGCCGGGGCCGGTTTCGGGGTATTTTTCGTAACCGACAATAACCTGATTAATCAATAAATCCTTATTGGGCTTTTCGGAGTAGTTGAAAATAGTTGGGTCGTCGGTCGGCACTTCGTCCAAAATCATAATTCGCCCGCCCCGGTAAAACCAACGGCCATCTTCTACCCGTACCGAGTGGTTGCCGTCGCTATCGGTCTGGTATAACATACCGGCAACGTGTTGAGCCGACAGCGTACCGAGTAGCTGTTTTAGGGTGAAGGTTGGCGCTTTGGTGTTGAGGTTTCGGAGTTGATAACCCGAAGAAACGGCGTACTCTGTACCGTATCCGTCCTGTGCCTGAGTAACCGACGCTTTAGAAATCAGGGAGCCGGAAATATTGCCAGTACCGCCCGATAGTGCATTGCTGACAACGCCGAAAACGTGTTTTAACGCATCGGGCAACATAAAGGCGTAACCAGTTGAATCAACGGCCCTAGATATGCGCTCAATCTCAACCTGAGCTTGCAGAGTCGTTACCAGAAAGATAATTTTCCGGGCGTTGACAATAGCGCGAATTTGAGCGTTGAGGTAAATTTTAGTCCCCTTAGGCGCGTAGAAATCGCCATTGTACTGGCAACTAAAGGTTCGCTCCCCTATTTCATTTACAGCGTCTTGACCTTGCTGCCGGGCCGCTAAGGCGATTATTTCGGGGGCTTGGTTTGGGCGAACAATCGTTAATAGTGGGTTTATATCCCATATCAGGAATTTAGCCCCGCCAATCTGTAAGGCTTTTTTGTAGGCAATAATATTTAGTCGAAATAGCCAAATCGTTTTTAAATGATAGTTACTATCTGCGTAGCCGTCTAAGAACGGTATATCTACGCCCGTGCCGCTCATAACTGTACCATTTGGAATAAGTATCTGTCCGCTACTATTGCTTAAACTGCTTAATTCGGGCGGGGCCGCAACGGGCTGGTTAGTGATGGGGTCAACCGCGCCGGTTGGCTGGTTAGGTTGTCCGTTGGGGTTGACTAGATTTGGAAATAAGGTATAATGTCCGGTGAAATCTGGGTTTTCGAAAGACGATTCATCATAAAAGGGGCCAATTCGTTTAAAATAGCCTGAATCCGTAACGGCCTGACCCGGTAAGCTTATTTCGATAGGCAACGGCGGGGTAATGGCTGAATTATCCAGCGTTTTAGCGACGGTCATAGATACCGGCGTATCCCAACGGGCGTTTATTTTTTCGTGCAAGTCGTCGCGTATAACATCGGCACTAACCCGGCCCGGTTGTATATCAACGTCGTTAAAATCAATCTTACCGCTATAGCGTACCGTTTCGGAACCATCGGCGGCAATATCGACTATCAGGAATTTTACAACCGCGTCATTGCCGTAGGTGTAATACTGAGCCGATAGCAGGTTAGCGGCTGACTCACACGTAAAATCTAGTTGTACTTTGCCGTCTGAATATTCGTAGTTGAAGCCGTGAAAATCAGGGTCGCGTTCGGCGGTTATGCGAACGTCAGACCATTTTACCGGTTCTTCGATAACAACGGTTACGGGCGTATAAACACCCTGAGATACTACAGAAGTAGTTAGGCGAAATTCTAAGCGGGGAAATGGCATATATAGCCCAATAAAGAAAAGTGAAGTTGACTTGTCGCCTTACGGGCCAATAGTAAGAAGCGGTATTAGGGCACTAGAGTTGATTATTGCTTTAGCTTGGTCCTTATTCAGGTTTGCTTCGTCGGTGGTTGTCAGGTAGGATAGTTAGCACCGCGCCTTTCGCCATAGTTTTCATTTGGGCGTAGGTTAGGTATTCTGTTACCCGTGTTCCATTCTTCAAATTATAAGTTGCCTTTACTGGCGTATCATTCGTATCCGGGCTACCGAACCAGCCTTTAGGAACCTCGTCAACGATAAACAAAAACACCTTTTGGAGTTGATCCCGTTTTAGGCTATTTAACTTAGCCACGTTACCCTGTAGCGCGTGGGTCAAGGCGGCAATCTTTTCGGCTCGTTTCATGGATTCGTTCCGTTTACGTTTGGCTTGGTTAATTTACTCTTCGATAAGCGGGGGAATTGTAGCGAACATTTTTACCAAATGTCCAGACCTTTGATTATGGGGTAGGATACAAATTACCCCCTTCGTTTTTTCTCGCATTTGCGCATAGGTCAAATATTCAACTACTTCTTTGTCGCCTAGTTGATAATAAACTTTGACGGCGCGTTCATCATTAGGATTACCAATCCAGCCCTTAGGTGGCATGTCAACGCTAAACATAATTGGTTGTTCGTCCCGCTCCTGTTTTAGCGCTTGTAGCCTGGCTAGATTACCCTGTAGCAGTTGGGCTAAAATGGCCCTCTTTTGGGTTCGATTCATGGTTTAGCCTAGTTTGTTGAGGGCTTTTTCTAGCAGTTCATCTATCTGTTCTTCCGAAAGCGAAGCAAAATCAATTTTTTGTTCCCGTTGCTTGGGCAAAACGTACTCTAAAAACTTCAGGTAAGCCGTTACGCGCTCTTTCGGGTCAAGCGTTTCCAAGTCGCCTTTAATAGCATCAAACTGTTCGTCAATCAGAACCGCAATCTTCGTTTTTATGTCGGTCGTTGCTTTATTTGTACTGCCGGGTTTGCGGCCCCCGGTCTTTTCACGCCCTTTTTCGAATTGCATAGGTGTCTCTATTTTAGAGGGGAATTAGAGGATTACAGCCGCCGAAACGGGCTTTCTCCGAACTCGTTTAACTGATCGTTAATAATGTCAAGTACTTGGGTATCGCTCATCATTTCCTCAACCGATTGATAGCCCAGATATAGCGCTAAGCTGGTTAGTTCAATTAGTATCTCGTTGGTCGCTTCGTTCCAGAAGATCAAGACCGGTGAATTATCGAGCAGATATTCGCAGAGTTTGGCGTTTGTTGTGTTGAGTAAAGTCATAACTAGACCCGGATTTATTAGCTATTTGGGCAAACTAAACAGGCTTAGAATAGCTTCGGCACAACCTTGTATATCGCCGTCAGGAAACGCACTCAGTAACCCCGTAGCATGCGTGTAAAACTCATTATACCTGTCCAAGCAGTGTTCTATTTCCACCTCTGTAATTTCCCGGTTTACGGCTTGCTGATGGCAAAACGATTCTGGTAAATCGCTTGTCTTGATCATCACAGTTTCACCGGCTTCGTTTTTCGTCGGATAATACAGGGGAAGTTTGCGATATAGATGCCGGTTAGCGGCTCGCTTTTGCTGTTGGATAGAAGCAAACGAACGAGAAAAACATAGTAGCTCAAGGTACTGTTCGATTTGGCGGGGCAAGTCGTCTACACTCTGACCACCAAAGCAAATTTCCAGTTCTTCAAATGGATCGAATTCTCCTTCTATATCTCCACTTTCTTTCAACTGATTGAATGCAACGATATAGAAATCGAAGTTGCCGGTTGAGAAGTCGCTACAAACCTGATGGAGGCAAGTCAATTTTTCAAGCAAATTTTCAGCTTGCCAATGGGTTTTAACAATCGTTACAAACGTATCGTCAGGGAGCGGATCGGTCTTATCGGCACGATAACCTGTGCTTTGTAGCATACCATAATTGGTTGAGGCTTCCTCGACTAATTCGCCGATTAATTTTAGATTGATATAAGCCATGATTTTCGGGTTGATTAATTTGAAGAACTAGATTAGTCAATTCCATCAATTGGCAGTACACACCACCGAATACGTTCCAATTGCTCGTTAGCATCGAATGATAGCGGGGCCAATGGAAATGCCATTCGGTTATTGGGCAAATCCGGTTTTGGCGGCTGTTGCAATAGAAAATCAGCCAGGTCTAACCCCTGGGCTTTTTGTTTGTCAGAAGCCCGTAGCTCCAGTAAATTCGATAGGCTAATCTGGTAGCCTTTAGCGTTCATCTCGTCGGCTACTTTGCCCCATTGTGCAAATGCTTTTCCGTCTTTTGACAAATCAGGAAATAACATCACAGCACGATTACGGAGGGGTGCCAATCGCTCAGCATTGAGGTAGGATAAAGCACCAACTGCCAACCAAATAAAACCCGGCATTAAGGCCGAACAGACAACCGCTGTTTTGGGCGCTTCTACAATCGCTACGGGTTGATCTATGGGCGCGTTTGCTAGTTGGTGAAGTCCAAACAGTACCGGCCAACGAGGGGCGTTGTCATGGTAGTTAATCAACCAATCAGGGAGCGTTTCTTTTCGTTGGTTATACCACCGTACTAGGCTGTGGCTTATTGAGCTGATACAAACCTTTTGATTGCCTTCCTGATCGGTATACCGGGCTTTGTGCCAGTTTTCAGCAAACAGGACAATTTGCCCGGCTCGAACCCGTTGCTGTTCATCCGTTAGCCAGAATACACACGAACCCAGCCAATGAGTAGACGTACCAATCCGAAACTGTTTGAACAATTCGTTCGCTTTGGTTTGACCGAATTGGCGGACAAGTAACCGGGCGAACTGGTTTTGGTCGTAATGCCCTAACGACGGATTGACTACCTCATCCGGGAACGAATAAATAGGGGTTGGTGAAAAAAGTGTAGAAAGTGAAGGCTGAGAAAAAAGATAATTTTTTATTTGTTCAGCTTGCTCTATGGTTGCGCCTACCTCTTGAATCAACTTATTAACAATAGATTCCTGCTTTATAGAAAGTTGTTTCCAAGTAGCCGCCAGCTTAAACCATTCACGGGGTATACTGCTTAATTGGTTCATGTCATCCGCATAACTTTTGCCGGATTGCCCTTTTGTATACGGACTAAGATTATAGCCACAATTACTTTCCCGGTCGCAACGGCCGTACTGTTCGGGTAAGGTTTCCCCGGTTTGTGAATCGACATAACGGCTTAAAGTCTTTCGATACTTTGGGCCACACTGCGGACAATCTGATTTGATTGCTTTCTTCGGCAGTTGATAGCGGTAGGACTTGATTTGTGTCGGCATAAAAAAAGTCTTTTGTTTTGAGCCTTCACTTTTTACACTTTTTTCACGCTTACAAGAATTAGTAGGCATGGGTTGGTGAAAAAAGTGTAAAAAGTGACTCTCTGAAAAAGAGTTTATTTTTTTAATAGGGTGTATCAGTCCGATGCACAAAGACCACATTACCAATATTGCGTCGGCCAGTTAGAATACCAATGCTATTGAGCCGCTTTTGAAAGTTGGGCTTCTTGACGGGAGTCATACCCGATTCTTGACAATACCCCCGGTAATCGCGGTACAATTCTTTCAGCAAAATGTAACGGTCATTATCGGGGCTATACTCACTTTCGTCTAGAAATAGCCGTACGCTGTCTGACTGTTTTTTGTAGATTTCCAACTGTTGCTGTACGGCTTCACAAGGGGTAAAGTTGCCTTGCTCCAACAACCGACGTAATCCGGCCAATACCCAATTAAAAACCCCTGATAGCTCCGATTGAATGATTTTATCAGCCAATGTCTTGTCTTGTTCGGCTTCAGGAATAGTTACGTTGAACGGTACAATCAGGAACCGACGAAAGTAAGCGTTAGTATGTTCGGGCGAATTGGGTAACTCGTTTGTATTGGCCAACAACTTGGCATAGTTGGTCATCGTGAAAGCCTGACCGTAAAGCAATCGAGCTTCAACAGGTTCACCGGAAACTAACGCCTTGAACGAAGTCGATTCCAGATTGCCGCTGATTTCAGACGCGTAGTTCAACAGTTTGTTTTGAATCTGTGCGCGGTAGGCTGGTTCAGTGGTTAGCTTCTCAAGCGAATAGTTACTAACGTTTTGCTTACCTAACAACCCCATAACAATCTCAAACACTACGCTCTTGCCGTTCGCCCCTGAGCCATAGAGGAGCATTGCTTTTTCTAGTTTCAGCCGGGCCGGATTGATGAAGACGTACCCCAAATATTCAGCTAACAGCTTTTGACAGTCGGTATCGGGTTGCACACGGTCTAAGAATGTTTGAAACAGTGGCGCGATTGCATCCGGGTCATAGGCGAAAGGTAATTGATGTGTTAGAAAGTCAGCGGCATCGGGGGCGCGTAGAAGCTGGCAATCTGGTCTAATTATGAATGTGCCATTTTGTAGATTAATCTTAACAGTATGCTCGTCGGCTACCGGAGCAGGCATATACGCCGTTTCAGAAAACTGCTCAAACTGTTTCTTGGTAAAATCAACCGACCGGGCTTTCAGCCAGGCAACCCCCATTTTTTCGGCAGCCACCCCTAGAAACCGGCGTAGGTCGTTTTCATCAACCACTTGCCAGAACGAGCCGTTATAGAGGTAAAAAAAGTCATGTCGTCGGCAAATATTCCATTGATTATCGGTTGCCAACTTTAGAACTTGTTGCGAAACAAGTACGTGATAATCGCTCACTTTCAATTTCGCATTCTCATCACCAGGTTCAATCTTGGCCAATGTCCGAAAGTCAACTTTCTGCACTTGCTCTAACAACTTAACCATTAGTTGTTCGTGGGGTTGACCTACAAACGCGGAGTGTTTAAGTGTACGGGCATCATTGGTAACTTCGGCTATTATATTTGATACCGATAACGTATCTTTGTCGTGTTCAACAGACATTATTTCAGAGAGTTAAGGGCGTTCGGCGGAACGCCTTTTTTTGTGGGGTACCGACGTGCCAACGGAACGGTAGCAGAGCCAAAGAGGCCACAGCAAGGCCAACGAATCACTATAGATCATTAGCAAGACAAGTCACGAAATTGAGTTCTAAACCACTTTCGAAAGCCTTCAAACGTATGGGCAACGTAAACTTTAGCCCCGGCATTTTCTAGGTCGTTAATGGCTGAATTTTGCACTTCAGACAAACAATCTTTCCCGGCCTTAACTTCTACGAATACGGCGTTTGAATTGACTACGGCTAATACATCAGGTAATCCGGCGCGCTGCTGACTTGGGACAAACTTTTTTAAATCGTCGCGATATGTACCCGTTGATTGTAATCGGGTAGCGAAGTGGCCGTAATTTTGAAAATGGGCCACTATTCGCCGAGTCAGCTCGTTTGCAGTCTCTAGCTTTGGCGCTTTTTTGCGAGGTTTTCGGGCAGTCTGTTCACCAATAAAGTTTTGGAGTTCGCGGAAAGCAGGTAGTTGGCTCATGCTTGCACACCTCCTTTCTTTGGCTTGGCAGATGCCAGTACTTCACTTCGTAAATATCGAACTTGGTTGCCTATACGTCGGGCGCTGAGGATACCGCGTTTTTCCCAGTCCCAAACGGTCACTTTTGAAACCTTTAAGAGTTTCGCTGTTTCTTCAGGGGTTAGTAGTTCATCGACTTCAGTGACCGTAGTAACTTTGGGAGTGTTGTACTTAAGGGCAATACTTGCCGCTTCAATCATCATTGTTCGTAACTGATCGGCTGGCATTAATACCATTTCCATGTTTAGCGTTGTTTAGCATTTAACATGGTGCAATTTGGCCGGTCAGCTACACTTACAGGTGCGAATTATGCACAAATGTACCATTCGCACGATTCGTATCATTTAGGCAACAATGCCTTAAAGGCATCTTGAAAAGAGGGGTCTACAACTTTATTAAAAACACTGGCATCCCTACCCATTTCAAGGTCTTCAAAATAAGTGTTTAGAAGTACAACCAATTGCTTTCGATTTGAAATCCGTTTAATTTTTTTAGGCTCCATTGTTTCTAGACGCTCAATCCAAGCAACAATCAAACCTTTATCTTTTATACTCCCAGTCCAGGTTAACCCCTCACCTAAAATAGGTTTATCCGGCCTATAGTTACGTAATGCCTGTAAACAAGGCTCAATGTCTGCGGAATTAATAAATAGGTCAACAAAGGACTCGTATGGTTGATCGTGTGCTTCTTGTTTTCCCTTTCTCAACGTGCCTTCCGTAGTTGAAATAAATGTTGAAGATGTAGAAGTTGTAGCGACTTGGCGTTCACACTCTTTTTTCGAGTACTCAGCATCCAAAGTATTTGATTGGATAAACGTACCGCCAGGTTTGTAGCTTTCTATAGTTAATTCATCGGGTAATAATAAAGCGACTCCACGAAGTTTAGCTTCTTCACGTATTATCCGCGAATAATCAAGAATAGCTGTACTGTATGCTAAAACAACGTTATACGTTTCTACTGATAGCTTAGAGCGACTATTGCCTAGTAATTTGCGCTCGTAATCAGCTTTTAGATGACCGAACAATATGCCATACCAAGCAATTTTATAGTACACTTCATTACAATATAACTTCTGTTCTTCTTTGGGAAGAAAGGGTAGTGATCCTTTAAACTCTTTCCAAAAGTCAGTCATTGCGCCATACCAATTTGCACCGAAGGCAAACTGAAGGTCTTTATTGAAAGGCATGCCTAAATTTTCGTACTGACAGTGATTGAGCGATTGCCTAAGCGATTCAATTAGGATTTCAAATTTTGTGTAATCTTGCATTCGCGTTTTTAAAGTTTAGCCCGCTGTTGGTATTCCAGACCAAAGCGGGCTTTTTTTATTATTAGTTAACTGGCAACTGGAAACGGCGTATTTTGTAGCTGTTTCTGCCAGTGCAAAGCAATGATTTTAGCATGTTGCTCTTCGTCGAGCTTAATGTATCGCATAAATGCCTTTTCGGTCTTATGACCCGTAATCCGCATAATCGTAATGGCCGGAACACCCAATAAATACATGTTGGTTGCAAAACTCCTGCGGGCCGTATGGGTGCTAACTAATTGCCATTTTTCGACCGAACGAAAGACGCGGACCCCGCCTTTCGTAATACTTTTACCCTCATGGCTAGTAAATCCAGCCAATTGACAAACCTCTTTTATGTAGTCATTCATCTTCTGGTTACTAATTGCCTGGGGTAGCTTGCCGTTATACTTTTGAAGTAAAGCTGTTACTACAGGATGGCATGGAATAACCACTTTACCCATAGTTTTGAGTTGCTCCATTCGGATTAGCCCCTCTTTGATGTATTCAGGGCGTATAGCTGTAAAATCAGAGAAGCGAAGGCCCGTATAACATCCGACTAGGAAAAGGTCTCTAACCCGCTCTAAGCGGAGGTTATTGGAAAGGTCTAATTCGTTTAATCGTTGTAATTCGAGTTCTGTCAAATAAATGCTGTCAGCATCTTCTTTCAGGACTTTAAACCGGTTGCTTTTGAATTCTAATTTAGTGTTTACCCCCTTAGCTGTAGCCTCGTTTAAAAACACTTTGAGGATTTGGATGCATTTACCAACACTGTTCATCGCTAACCCTTCTTTTGTGGTCAGGTAGGCAGTAAAATCACTGTAGAAGTCTAAATCAATTGTATCGAAATCAACTGGCCGCTTATAGAGGCTAGCAAAGTTTCGGAGCGCTTTAACGGTCGTTCGATACTTCTTTATAGTTCGCTCATTGATGTGCTTCCCTGTTTCAAGATTGATCCGTTGGGGAGAATTCTCAATAAATTTATCGATGAATGTAAACAGAGTTGCTTGCTTCGATTCTTCCAATCCAACTACTGGTTTCAAGTATGCATCAATTCGTTGCCGGACGGCTTTAACGGTCAAACTACGAGATGCCCTTAGCTCTGTAACAATCTCTTTTATCGCGCTTTCCAGTTTGTCAAGAAAGCTGTTTATATCGTCTTTGTCCAAGGCGTCAACAACATTCTTAACCCGACTCGTTTTCAAATTCCAATGAGTGGGTAGGGCTTTGAAACCCGTACCAACATTGATTCGCTGGTTGTCAAATCGAACGATACAGTTGATTGGTGTCGGCTTCTTAGCTTTCGGGTCGCGGAGTAAAAAAGTAACGGGGGAATCTGACGAACGGGCCATACACAAAGGTTTATTATCCGTACACCAAATATAGGACGGTATACGGAATTGTGTACGGAATCACTTAATTTATTTTAATTTAACCATATTCAACTTAATCGGCGGTGAGACTTAAAACGGCTAATACGATTAAATAAAGGGCATTTTACCTGATTTTCTGCTAATAGGCGCAAGTGCTAAATTAAGTAGGTTATAGTTCCGTCGAGACTACACAAAAAGCCCTTAACTATTTTGTTGTCAAATAGTTAAGGGCTTTTTGTGTGCAATTATATACAGTTTTTTGTACGGAATTAACCTTAAACTTCCGGTGTAACTCAAGAAATTAGAAACGAAAGAACTAAACTATTTTGCAGATATTCATTTTTTATACTTTTTTCACATATTGTTATCTTTATTAGGAAATTATTATTTTTAAAAAGTAGTATTAATCTTACTTAATTCGCTTATTATTGAAACGGGTTAATTCTATGAAAAAGGGGCTTTTTCCTGTAGGCGGTAGAAACCCTAGTTTAAACTATTGGCTCATCTCATAAGGCTTAAGGAATTCCGATGCTTAACCTAAAGCCCTTCGTTATCAATGTCTTGATGTTAAGCGTAATTGCGTACAATAGTATGTTGGGTGCCCAAACAGAAAAGCGTGTATGCCATCGTTCCGGCGACAAGCCGCACGGCTCGACAGGCCAGCTTGAGGCTCGTTATGAGGGTATCGGTCGACAAGCCAACCGCCCCCCAAATGTCAGGCTTTGCCTTGTTGGGCAGGTGGCTGGCGACAGTGCGAACGCCCTCATAAGGCAGGTTTAGGTTTGTGGGCAGTGACAGGGTAACTTTTTGCATGGGTAACCGTCTTTTTCTTTAATACAGTACCTATTACCGTAACTAACACTTTTTTACATGAAGTCTAAAATCATTGGGCTCCTGTTTTTGCTCACTATTGGAGCGCACCACTTACTGGCACAAGTTTCAGTCAGCCCGGCATTGATTCTAATTCGGAAGGTTAATCTGGCAAACAAATCGGCCTCACCTGATTCAACTGAGGTTATGCTCGCAACAGGTGAAATGGTTCGCTTGTCTCTACGCTATCCCAAAAAAGCCCAACCCGCTTTACTATGGAAAAGCCCCGGAGGTGTAACAACTGAAGTACAGCTACCCGAAGAAGGTAATTCCATCACTTTGTTGACCAACGAAGCGGGGCGTTACGTCTTGTATTGTTCTGAGAAAAGTGGAGCAACCAAAGGAGAAATTGAGGTCAGAATGGTCAAAAGCTCAAAAGCACTACCAGCGGGTTTTAGTACAGATGAATTTTCAAATAAAATCATCACTCTGGGCCATCTGGCTGCCGACAATTTTAGCCTAATTATTGGCGAAGGAACAGGCGAACGCTCCGATATCAATTACACATACAAAGTGTACAGGACTTTGGTAAACCTGTTCACAGAAGCAAACTCGGTTGCAGCTATTGATCAAAATCGGTTTAATGGTACAACTTATCGTGCTGAACAACATAACCTCACTTTAAGTGAAGCCAATTTGTTGTACGATAAAATCAGGGATGAGTTCATCAAAGCGGCCAAGAAGCAAGAAGGCGTAGAAAAGTTGTATGGGCGAGAGAACGATATTGCTAGCCGTGAATATCGAACTACTGATGGATTACCTATGAAGCGCACCATAGAACTGGTAGCCATTAAACGACCTGAGCGCGCAGATTACGTTAACGGTCTCTTCATTTATAAAGGTCCTTACAAAGTGACGCTTCAGTTGGGCGAGTTGAATGGAAAGGCCAGTGTAATTGTGCTAATCTCAAATAATGCCCAACTCTTAGGAACTGTTGAGGAGTTTTAAAACCATAGTTCGCTCCGCGTGGGCAGGCTTCCAGGCGACAGGCAGCACGTCCCGTGGGAAAGTGGCAGCCCAACCACCACCGTATTCTGACGAACAAACCCCCAGCAAATGCAATGTTTTTGTCTGTTGATTATCAATCTGTTAAAAACATTGCATACATCAAACAGGGGGTGCAAAGGGGTGGGCACATGTGTTCTGTCAGATAACTCGTACACCATCAGCCCTCTAGGTCGTTGGGTGTTCCATACAAGTAGTGCTTGTTCGGCAGCGTCCCGGTGACAGGTTGCAGGTCAAAGGAGTTTAGTTTATTGCTCATTGGGCGAGTTTCGGGTGAGAGGGAAAATATCTCGACAGTCAACCTCTTGGTTTGCGGGGCAGCATTCGTGCGACAAGGGGAACATCCTAGCAATCGAGTTCTGGGCTCGTTAAAATAACTCGAAGCCTGTGTTGTTGTTCTTCGCTCATCGGCATACTAAAAGTAGATTTTAATGACTGTGAACTAATAAACAATGAGAAAAATATCTATTTTGAATAGTACATTGTCAAGCGCGTTTATTAGCATGGCATTTGAAGAAGGACTATTAGAGGTTAACAGATTAGATACAGATGGTGTATTTGATAGATTTAAAAATAAAACTGTACCAATAGATTTAAAAATCCTTTGTTTAGAACAAATATCTATTACCCCTTCAATAATGCTGTATAATATACCGCTTTTTGAGAAGCTAAAAGGAAATCTAATTGATAATAATTATATCACGAATAATTCAGACCAAGTAGATCATGGTATAAAATTTGAGCAATTTCCTATGTCGTTTGTTGTAGGAATGCTTGAAAGTAAGGGAATGAAAATTACAGAACAAGATGGATTTAAAGCTATAGAAGAGCTTAAAAAAATCAATATAGACCAAGAAAAATATATCAATAAAATAGGAAAAGAACCTCCATCAACTGCTTCATACATGGTAGATGAAGTAATGAAACTAGTAAATTGGAAAAATTTTACTCCTTCATATACGATTGAAGAAAAGAAAAAGTTTGATCGTATTAATAAAAGATATAAAAAAATTAGACCTATCATTAATACAATTACTGAATTTATAAAGATTGCAGCACTTGCAGAAAAATATAATGCTTTATTAAAAGTGCCTGTTGCAACATCAAATTATAGCATAGGGAATCAATACATGAATGAAGTCGCAATCATACGTATTGCCTCGAAAGAGTTAGGGCGCTTTCATTATAGGCCAACAATAAAAGATACTCTAAAACTATCAAATGAACCCGCTAGTATTGCCTTTAGAGAGATTCTTGCAGAATGGTCAGAAGCAATAATAAAGGGCGATATTGGAGATATTATATTTTTTCAAAATGAAATAAAGAGAGCAAATAGTGCCTTAGATAAGCTTAATCAAAATTATTTAATGAATACCGTATTCACGTATTTATCTATTCCTGTATCAGCATTGGAATATTACCTTCAATTACCACCTATAATTAGCAGCAGTATTGCTGTTATTGGTACAACTGCTCAAATAGAAAATAAAATTGTAACAAATAAGTACAACTGGGCAATGTTCAATAGTAAGTAACTTGAAATTGACAATTTTTCGAATTGTGCGTTTTGCTCGCTTCGCGTGGGCAGGCTTCCGCTGACAAGACGCACGTCCCAAAGGAAAGTTGGCAGCCAATCTGATGAGTGTGTAAAGGTTCGGGTACGTCCGTTCAGTTAATGATTCGCCCACTATCAACACTCAGAGTCGTTAGGCGAAACAAAAAAGAATAAAAATAAAAGGGGCTTAACCTGAACACCCCTCTGTTTTGGAAAGAAAGTAGGGCGCAACACTGCCAAACGAAGCGTATTTGTGGGCAAAAATAATATATGGTACGAGGAACTGTAAAATGGTTTAGTTTAGAAAAAGGCTATGGTTTTATCACTCCAAGCGATGGGTCAGCCGCCGTATTTGTTCATTATTCAGCAATAGTAACTGATGAAACTGATGATTTTAAGACATTAGAGGAAGGGCAAAGAGTTGAATTTGAGATTGCAGATAGAGGGGAAGGGCCACACGCAGAGAATGTACGCAGTCTGGAATAAACTAACGCCTAACGGTTTAATATACGCCTATGCACCTAAACGTCGCACATCGTATATTAAACCGTTGGATGAGGGTCCATAGAGTGATTCAAACTCGGGCTTTCGGGCGGCAATTTGAACGCCCTGCGTGAGCAGGTTTGGGCTTCCATTTCCGGGTTTCAGCTGACAGGCCGAACGCTCCGACAAGGCAGCTTTAACAACGTTCAACATATATAAGATCTGATGCTGATTGTCAGTCATTAATGAAAAAATGTAAACCGTAACACAATGACAACAGGTTTGGAAATAAGCAATTTGCTTGATTTTTTTAATTTAATTGACCAAAAACAGGCAGAACGAGAGCGAAAAAATGCAGAGCGAATATTGTATCGCGGACAGCTTGCCTGTAAGCCTTTACTCCCTTCAATAGCGAGGGAACGCAAAGGCGATACGCGCAACCTTGAAGATGAAATGCTAAGTTACATTGAAAGAGTAGCACACTTAAAAATCGACTATGACAACAAATTAGATTTACTAATTACGGCTCAACACTATGGCTTAAAAACGAGGCTTTTAGATTGGACAAGTAATCCTTTAGCAGCACTTTATTTTGCTATTGAGAAAGAGTACGGTATGGACAAAGATTCTTACGTGTACATTTTGGAGGTTCCTAAAGGGAAAATTCTCTCTGATAAAGACAAAAAGAAAGAGATAGATGCTGTAAAAGAAAATCCATTTAATATTTCAGAGACTAAAGTCCTTCGTCCAACTCTGAATAATGACCGGATAGTTGCTCAGTCTGGGTGGTTTACAATACATAGTTCCATAGATGGATTTAGTCCTCTTGAAGAAGATCCAGAGATGACAAAATATCTCACGGAAATAAAGATTGTTAAGAGTTCTAAGAGAAAACTTTTAGAACAAATTAATGATTACGGCATTAATGCACGAACTATATTTCCTGATTTTGAAGGAACTTGTAAACACGCTAACTGGAAGTTTGGGTAATGAATGAAAATTAGGCTGGTTACTGGTTACTCTGCGCGGTCACCTTTCGTGCGACAGGTTGCTGGCCTCCGAAGGCAAGTTTGCCACCCAACCACCACCGTGTTCTGAAGAACAAACCCCCAGCAAATGCAATATTTTTTTCTGTTGATTATCAGTACGTTAAAAACATTGTATACATCCAGCAGGGGGTATAAAGGTGGCAAGTAGCTCGTGGGCAGGATCCTAGTTTTCTCATCCATCAGCCCCTGTGAGCGTTGGATAAAATAACCAAGTCGAACTAGCAAATCCGATTTGGTTTATAAATCACGTAAAACTAGCTCAAACCAAGAAGTACTCGGTGTGCAC
>NZ_BAAHBG010000004.1:200513-207855 GCF_054776855.1 Spirosoma migulaei
AAAAACGGATTTTATGAATATGGAAGAAAGAAAAGTAAAACATCCTTTTAAAATTATTCTTGAAAAATATATTTCCGAGATTCTTGTTATTTTTATTGGCATTTCAATTTCCTTTTTCTTTGATGAATGGAGAGAAAATAGGAAAGATGATGAAACAGTAAAAAAACATTTTACTGTTTTAAGAACAAATTTAATACAAGACACGCTGAAACTAACAGTTATGATAAACCATGGCCGTAAATTAGTAAATAGCATCAATAAACTGACTTATTTTAAACTTGATTCAGATATAAAAGATAGTATTAGTTTTCACATTGACAACGCAGGCAGTTATCTGGTTTTCAAGCCAAATCAAATGGCTTATGAGGAAATTAGACAAACTGCACATACAAATTTAATCAAAAATGATTCGTTAAAAATGTTATTCTTATCCTATTATACATCAACAATACCTTATTGTATAGAATGGTGTAAAATAGATGAAACGCACACGATGACACAATTAATTCCAGAAATGAGTAGCTACTTCCCAGTCGTTATTGACTCATTAAACCTCGTTTCTTCACAAGAAAAGATTAAAGCATTAAGGATAAAAAAATTAAGAAATTTACTTCTAGCAAATGCTGTATATAAAAAAGAGACTATAAACACTTTTATCTTCACTAAAAAGACAACTATAAATCTTCTTAAAAAAATTGACGATGAATTAAAAAAGTAACAAAGTCGGGCAGGCACCTACATCGCCAGCGCCATATAAATTCCTTGGCTGTTTGTCCAGATAATTATTTGTACGTGTTACTGTATTATGCTAAAGAAAATTCTCTATTAAGGCCAAGAACCACAAAAATTTATTTGTTGAAAATTTACAAACACTAAAAGAGCCAGGCTGAACTGCAGAGGTTGAAAATAAGGTTGATAAGTTAGTAACTATATATCTGGCCGGTTTTATTATAAAAAAACTGATGAAACAGAGTGGATATGGTCTTTAGCAACCATCCAGGCGTATACAACACAACACGCACTAGTCTACCGGCGGGTAGGCGTTGAGGGTCAGTCAATCACCTGCGGTATCCACATAGATACGGTCGTTTCACCTTCTGATGGGCTTTCAATGGTTAATCGACCGTGGTTTAATTCTAAAATCCGTTTAACAATGGATAACCCCAGGCCAAAGCCCTGCTGCTCGTACTTATTTCGATCAAATTGTTTGTAGGGAGCTATCTGATCGCAATATTCTTCCTTAAAGGGTTGTCCTTTATTTGTGAAGGTAAAGCAATAGTCTGTTCCATCAGGTTTGCCCACCAGCCGAACGGTTTGCGTTGAGCCGGAGAACTTAACGGCATTATCGAGTAACTCTCCCAAACATATTTTAAGGTTCTCCTCCGAAATCTGGAGCTGAGCGCTTTCCACGTCAAGCTGATAGGCAATCTCCCGGTCCTGCCGATGCTCAACCGCCAGCATGTACGTATCAGCAAGGGCTGCTGTTATGGTTGCACATCCCGTTGAAAAATAATTATAATCAATATGGAATGGATCAACCTGCTGCAAGACATCCATTAGTTGAATGTTATCTAATGATCGTTTTAAGCGCAGGCCGCTTAGCTTAATCATCGTCACCATGGATACTGTTTCTTCGCTATTAAATTGTTGAAAATCATCAATCAATAAGGAAGAAAAGCCAATGATACCGGCAAGGGCTGTATTATATTCGTGTGCCGTAACGGAGGCTAAGGTGTGCCGATATTTTTCTAACCGGGTAGTTAAGTCCGCTTTCCGCAAGGCTTCCCGCTGCAAACGACTTGCAATTGTGCGCAGTAAGTTCTCCAGCGTAAAAGGTTTTGTCAGGTAATCATCTGCCCCCAGATCCATTCCCCGGCGCATATCGGCCAGGTCCGACTTAGCCGTTAGGAATATAAACGGCACCGTAGCAATCGACCGATTATTTCGAACTACTTCCAGTACCTGGTATCCATCAACCTCTGGCATCATGATATCACAAAGGATCAGATCGGGTGGTTTCAACATGGCCTGACTTATCCCTTCCCGACCATTAGTAGCGGTTTCTACCTGAAATCCCTGCAACATCAGTAGTTCTTCTATGTTTTCCCGTATCTGAACATCGTCTTCAATGAGTAAGATTTGAGTAGCCATGCGTTCAGTTCTGATTGTGAGGACGTTCGTTTAGTGAGGAAGAAGCAGTAACCAGACCAGGAAGTGTTGGACTGGCTAATTCAATCGGCAGGACAATAGTACACGTAGTCCCTTTTTTCTCTTCGCTTTCAATGTTAAAATGACCACTATGTAATTGTACAAATTGCCGCGCAATAACCAGTCCTAAGCCTGTTCCTGGAATACCGTTTGTGTTACTGGCCCGGAAGAATGCCTGAAATAACGTTGAAAGATCCTTAGCTGGTATGCCAATTCCTTCGTCAATTACTTGTAAAACAAAGTTATTATCATTGAATAAGATACATAATGATGGATTGGTTCTGGAAAATTTAAACGCATTCGACAACAAGTTAACCATAACATGGCTAATCAATTTAGCATCAATAAAAACCTGACGGGGTATTCCTTCTACTGTAAACTGAACAGTGCGATTATCGCCCCGCTGATTGAAATGAGTAGCAATGATTTCTTTGCAAACCGAAACAATATCCACTTGCTTAGGCCTAAAGCTTATTTTCCCCGCTTCAATTCGACCAATGGTCAGAATATCGGTAAGCAAGTTGCTAAATTGGTCGATCTCTTTTTCGATCACAGCCAGATGCTTTTGAATAGAAACCTGGGCCTTAGCTACCGGCAAATCCAGGTACAACCGAATTAAATCGACGCTGGATTGAATTGTTGTGAGCGGGGTTCGAAACTCATGGGAAGCCGTAGAGACAAACTGCGACTTGAGTTGATTCAATTCCTGTTCCCGTGCTAGTGCCTGCTGTAAAACCAGTTCCTTCTCTTTCTGACTGGTAACATCATTAATAATACCAATTTGCCGAATGGCTGTACCTGCTTCATCGCGAATAATAAAGGTGCGAACAAATAGCCAGCGCACGGACTTATTCTTCTCTTTTAGACGAAAATACAGCTGACCTTCCTCACCCGCTTTGTACTGCTCAACAAGATGACGAACAGCTGCCAGATCCTCCTTCAGTACGGTATCCATGAATGAGTACGGATTTTCATGCAGGCGTTCAAAACTGGTATTCCATACCCGCTCGTAAGCTGGGTTAACATAGAGTAGTCGGAATGGATTGGCCGAATGAATCCAAAAAACTTCATCAACATTTTCAGCAATTTCCCGAAATCGCTGTTCACTTTCCCGTAGAGCGGCTTCGGCCCGTTCCTGTTCGGTTACATCCCAGATCACACCAATACGCCGAATAGGCTTCTCCTGTTCATTTCGAATTACTTTACCACTCGCTTTAACATAACGTACTACTCCATCTGGCCGCACAATGCGGGTTACATTCAAAATTGTATCCTCCGGCCATTTAAAATTATGACGTTCCAGAAATGGGGGGCGATCATCGGGATGAATCTTGCTCACAAACTCCTGATAACTTAGGTAAGGTCGTCCAGGGGCAAGGCCAAAAATTTCCCATACCCGATCATCCCAGATTACCCGATCATTTTCCATATCAATTTCCCAAATCCCCTGGCCAGCCGCCTGAGTAGCCAGTTTAAGCCGCTGATTCAGGTTTTGTAACTGTATTTCGTTCTCCTGCCGCTCCGTACTATCACGGGCAGACCCATATACGACATTATCAATACCAATGGCATTCCACTCAATGACTCGATAGTTACCATCTTTTCTACGCATCCGGTTAATCTGATTGCGAACCGGTTGCTGGAGGATGTCTACCAGTAAATTTTTATAGACAAACTTCTGCTCATCAGGATGAATCAGGTCTAAGAACGGGGTCGATTTCAACTCGGCTGCCGAGTAACCCAGCGTTGCCTGAAAGGCTTGATTAACCTCCGATATATTCCCCTGACTATCAGAAATGCAGTGCATATCCAGAGCCCCTTCAAAGAAGGTATTCAGCTCCTGATTTTTCCGCTGGAGCTGTATTTCAGCTGTTTTTAGAGCAGAGATATCCGTAGAAATTCCCACATAGCCGATAGTAACCCCATCGCCATCCTGTAAGGCACTGGCGGCTAACAGGATAGGTACCCGATACCCGACTTTAGTAATAGCCACACATTCGCAATAAAAATAGCCCTGAGTGGCCAGCGCATCGGCGAAGATATTAGCAAGGGGTAGAGCTTGTTCCCCCAACCGATACGCAATGGTAGGCAGTGGATTGCTGGGAGATCCGGGTTCAAGGTAAGCCATTCGCCCAATCAGTTCGTCGACCCGGTAGCCTAACAAATTTTCACTGGCCTGGTTAGCGGTCTGGATTACCCCGTGAATGTCTGTCGAGATAATAGCCTGCCCGGCATGTCTTAAAATTGCCTGGTGCAAAGTCGACAGGCGTCTGATTTCCCCCGTACGTTCCTCTACCCGCTGTTCAAGTTGTTCGGTGTAGTGTTTAAGCTGATCATCCAATTGCTGCTGATACAAAACAACGGCTAAAGGACCGGCCAATTCCTGAGCAATTTGCTGGTATTCTTCCGTAAAGAAATGCGGATTAACCGATGATAGAGAAAAACCGCCAATGCATTCTTCCTGACGATATAAAGGTATGATCACCAGCGAACGGGAACCTCGCAGGTAGGGGTTTATTTCATCGGGTATACCAGTTGAATCTGTCTCCAGATCAGGATAATAAATGGGTTGATTGGGCTTATGGTTTCGGAGGAACCGCTCATACAAAGAATGAGATGCCACGGTTAACTCTGGATTCATATCCAGTTTTCCCTCCAATACCCGGCACTTAACTACAATCTGGCCAGTGGCACTATTAATTTGAGACACTGTTATCCGGTTACAGGGAACCATGAAATGCATATAGTTCATGGCGATCGACAGCGGAGATTGATCGGCTAGCCGATGGTTAAGCAGTGCCTGATCAATGGCATGTAAGCCTTCCAGGCGGTGATTGGCACGCTGGATCGCGGCTTCCTGTTTTAAGCGATACAGTACATTAGCAACCAGCGTACTAAAAGTTTCTAACAAAGAGACGACATTTTGATCCCAGGCTTGCGGCTTATTGATTGTATAGAATCCAACAAATCCTTGTGTTTTCTGTTCCTGGAGCAGTGGTACAGCAATCATTGAATTAACCGAAATAAACTCAAAAAAGGCTTTTTCATGGATTGACTCTGGACTAAGCTTATCAACCTGCAGGCGAATGGTCTCCCCTTTTTCCAGCGTTGGGCGCATCCAGTCAAAACATTCTCGGGGTCTGGTCTGAATTTTACTCTTCCTGTAAGCTATGCGCGGAGCACACCACTCGTGGAGGCAGCGTCCTTCCTGGTAGTCGTTTGAATAGATGAATACCGACGCTCGCTCGGCACCGATATACTCACTAACCTGACCTAGGGCGTCAACAATATAGTCATCAACCTCTTCGGTTTTTAGGGTTATAAACCGACTTGCAACGGCCGACAAAATCGACTCCATGGCCAGATGTCGCTGTAAGTTGTACTCCGACTTTTTCTGTTCGCTCACATCCTGTACGTTAACCATCACCAGATCGTCCAGACGGGTTAAGGTAACATCATGCCATACAGTTTCTCCATCCAGCCGATACTGTTTTAGCAGCCGTTGTGCTTCGCCCGTTTGCAGAACGGCTACCAGCGGATGAAAGAAATCATTTTCCAGAGTTGGCTCATAGACTTTTCTGACGATATGACCAACCAGTTCCTCCTTCGTTTGTCGAAGCAGGTGAGCAAACGCCGTATTGACTCGCCGATACCAGAAATCGGTTACTTCGCACTGGCTATTCCGGACAGGCTCTAGAAAAGCGACACCCTGCAACGACGCATCAAACCAAAATTCTAAAAGTTTCTCCATGTCTAACCAGGGTAACCTAGTCGACTGGACTAGCACGCTTTCGATGTAGGCCCAGCTGATTTTATCGCTTCTGATCAATTCGTATAAAATCAATAGACCCTAAATTGAACGAACACTAACCAGCCAACCATTCTTTAAAAGACCGAAACCGCGCTTTAGGTAAGATGACCTCCTGAGGTTTTCCGCCAATACTGACAAACAAACAGTATTTACCTTTATCCCAGTAGGAATATTTCTGAACACTTTTCCGATGCAGAATGACATTTCGGTTAACCCTAAAAAATTGCTTTCGGTCGAGCTTAGTCGTTAAGGTATCCAAACTCATATCCAGTTGAAAGGTGCCCAGTGGGTGCCACACAAAATACCCTCTTTTGTGGGTGAAGAAGTAAGCGCACTCCTCCGTCGATAGGATCATATGCCCTTTATCATCGCGACCACGGATGGTTTTTAAATGACTGGTAGAGGGAGCCAAATTAACTTGCTGTTGCTGGTTCCTTTTGAGTCGACTGTCAATCGCATTTAACAGATCGTTTACCTGAAATGGCTTGGTCAGGTAATCATCGGCGCCTAAACCCATTCCTTGCCGCAAATCCATCATATCTGCTTTGGCAGTCAAAAAGATAAATGGGATATGAGCGATATCTGGATTGGCTCGTATAGTTTCCAGAACCTGGTAGCCGTCCATATTGGCCATCATAATATCACACACGATCAGATTGGGTTGCCATTCTTTAGCCTCATGGATTCCTTGTATGCCATCCTCAGCCGTCCTTACTTCATAACCATTGGCGGTTAACAGTTCGGCTAAGTTTTCCCGTATCTGCGCTACATCCTCAATGACCAATAGTTGAATTGACATGTGTGAATAATAAACAATGGAGTATCACAGATCGCTTTTTACTTAGGTAGGCAGTTTGGATAAGAACAATAACCTTTGCGCTAGCGATATGCTTACAATAAACCCAATAAAATTTGTTGAGTGTCTGGCGTGCTTGCAGGTAGTTACGCTGAAACCGTTTCGTAGGCCTGAAGAACTACTATAGGCCGGTTGAAAAGAAAATTAGATACTTACGGGCTAGTAGAGCAAGAATGCAAATGTACATAAACAGCATTTCAAAAACAATTAGTTTACCTACCATCCAACAGGCAATAAAACGAACATAGATCATTACAAAAATTCATTGCAAGTCTACATCATTTTAGCCGCAATAGGCTGGTTTTGCTCAACAGGTTACGGATACATGTATCCGATTGTTTTGATATCTGTTGCAGACAAGCCCTGACGTTGACCTATAAACGTTGAGCCGTCTTTTTTGGTCATTGTAGGCAGGCCATTTTTAGAGAAATCATACGAACCATACAGCATGACCGACCCAAAATCCA
>NZ_BAAHBG010000005.1:0-183860 GCF_054776855.1 Spirosoma migulaei
GATCTTCCAGCCTTTTTTCACGACCAAGCCCACGGGTGAGGGCACAGGTTTAGGTTTATCGTTGGCGTATGATATTGTAACAAAGGGGCATGGGGGAACGTTGGAGGTGGAAAGTAAGGAAGGAGAAGGGACAACATTTACCATAACATTACCGGCTTAAGGGTTGACTAGTTAGTTGGTGCCGGTTTCAGCTAGTTACTATGCCTATTCGCCCATTGTTGTTTAGTCTATTGCTTTGGTTGGCCGCAACGGCAACCAGCGTACAGGCACAGGATTCGTTACGGATCGCACTACGTACCCAATTGGCCGGCCATCTACAGGCCGATACGATCCGGGTAAACCGGCTGAATGCATTAGCCTATCTACTCCGGGGTGACCAGCCGCAACAAACCCTTTTGTTTGCTCAGGAAGCATTGATAGTAGCCCGAAAACTCAATTACCAGCGGGGAGAAGCCACGGCGCTCTATAATCTGGGAATTGGCCATGCTACGGATAGAGAGTATCAACAAACGCTCCCTTACCTGAATCAGGCTTTGGCACTATTCAGGCAATTGAATGATCGGACAGGTATGGCGCGCGTACTGAGCCAAATTGGCTGGTTTTATACGCAACGGGGCGATTATGTGTTGGCCCTAACGTACAATCTGCAAGCACAGCAGTTAGCCGAAAAAGCAGCTAATCTGGAGCTATTAGCCCGCACAACAGCTCGTTTGGGTAGTTTACACATTATACTGGGCGATTACCAGCAGGGTTTAGCTATTCAATCGGCAGCTATTCAGTTATTTGAGCGTACGAATGATCAGGAGGGCGTTTGCCGGTCGTTGAATGGCTTTGGTGACCTTTACCGACTTCAGGAGGATTATGACCGGGCTGATCGCTATTACAACAAGTCGATCCGGTTGGCCCATGCATTAAACAGGCCTCGTCTGGCAGCTCAGGCCGAGAGCAATCTGGCGGCTGTATATGTGGCACAGGGTAACTATGACGATGCGCTTAATATGGCCCGCCGTGCGCTGTCGGTTTTAACGAAAATACCCGAAACGGATGTGGTTGTGTGGACTCAAACGGTAGTAGCCCGAGCCTATCTCAAGCAGAATAGGCTTGATAGTGCGTTGGTTAACGCGCTTCGTAGCTGGAACTTGAGTCGACAAATCGGTTACAGAGAGGCATCTCGGGATGCTAATGAAATTTTGGCACAGGTGTATGCGGCCCAGAACAAGTTTGTCGATGCCTATGCGGCTCAGCAGAAGTACATTGCTTACGTAGATACGCTGTCTGGGCGAAATACACAGCAGCAATTGGCTATCCTGCAATACAATTACGGGCTTGCCGAAAAGCAAACGCAAATTGCCTTGTTAAAAAAAGACAAAGCCTTACAAACCGCCACGGCACAGCGACAACGGCAACTGCTAATTGGCACCCTCGTTGGCATGGGGCTAGTCCTGGGCTTACTCTTTCTGGTCTACCGCAACAATCGCCAGAAGCAAAAAGCCAATGCCCTCCTGCAGCAGCAAAAGACAGAAATTCAGATCCAGCGCGATCAGACGAATCAAGCACTAGCCGAATTGAAGTCTACACAAAATCAGTTGATTCACAGTGAGAAAATGGCTTCATTGGGCGAGTTGACGGCCGGTATTGCGCATGAGATTCAAAACCCCCTCAATTTCGTCAATAACTTTTCCGAAGTAAGTACTGAGTTGGTGCAGGAGTTACAAGAAGAGCGAAAAAAGGGGGCGGATCGGGATGAAGAGCTTGAGGATGAATTATTAACTGATTTATCGAATAACCTTCAAAAAATCAGTCAGCATGGTAACCGGGCATCGGGTATCGTAAAGGGAATGCTGGAACACTCGCGCAAAAGTACGGGTCGTAAAGAGCGAACGGATCTGAATGCGCTGGCTGATGAATACCTACGGCTGGCTTACCACGGCTTGCGGGCTAAAGACAAGACCTTCAACGCCGTATTGAAGACGGACTTTGATGCATCCCTGGGTCAGATCAGTATGATTCCCCAGGATATTGGCCGGGTATTGCTGAATCTGTTCACCAATGCGTTTTATGCCGTTCAGCAACGTCAGAAGCAGCACCCAGACCTGGCCTACCAACCAACGGTATCGATCAGCACTCGTTGTGACAACAGCCAGGCGGTGATTGTGGTTAGTGACAATGGCACCGGGATTCCTGAGTCGGTACAACAGAAGATCTTCCAGCCTTTTTTCACGACCAAGCCCACGGGTGAGGGCACAGGTTTAGGTTTATCGCTGGCCTATGATATTGTAACAAAGGGCCATAGTGGAACATTAACCGTTGAAAGTGAAGAGGGAAAAGGGACAAAATTCGTAATTTCCCTTCCTGCTTAAGAAACAGATTAGATGATGGAGCTTAGGTAGAAACAATAGTATTTTGCCAATAACTCAATCAACTAACTTATGTACAACCTGTATCTCGCTACATTAATTTTCCTCCTTCACGTCTGTAGTTATGGACAAACAGCCCCACCCAGCCAAACGGCATCACCCGCGTCCGTTGATTTGAACGAACGTGTTCGGATGCTGGAAGAAAATCTACGCTTCTCAGATCAGGGGTTGGCAAAAAGCATTGATGACTTACTATGGTACCAAAAACTGGGCGACATAGCCATTATTGACAAGGTCCGATATGCCAGTAAGCCTCCGCATGTCATCAAAAACCCAACCGGTCAGGGAGCCAATAACCCTGTCGTAATTCCAGCTTACACCTTTGTGTCCCGGAAGTTTGCATCGGCCAAAAAACTACCTCTACTTATTTTCGTGCACGATGGTGTACATGGCGATTTCAGTACGCTCTATGCACATGTTGTTCGGGAGTTGGTTGATCAGGGATACCTCATCCTGGCCCCGGAATATAGAGGGAGCGTTGGCTATGGCGGAACCTTCTATAATCAAATAGATTACGGCGATTACGAAAACGACGACGTACTGGCAGGAAAACGATGGGCCGTTGAGAACATGCCCCAGGTAGATGCCGACCGGGTGGGTATTATCGGATGGAGCCACGGAGGAATGATCTCATTGATGAATATTTTCGACCATCCCGAAGATTACAAAGTGGCGTATGCAGGTGTTCCTGTTACCGACATCATTGCCCGATTGGGATACAAACCCGCCAGCTATCGAACCATATTCTCGGCAGCTACCCACATTGGTAAAGACCCCTCCGATAATGTGGCCGAATACCGTCGGCGGTCGCCAGTCTGGAATGCGCAGAAACTGAAAACGCCCCTGCTTATTCATACCAACACGAATGATGAAGATGTGAATGTACTGGAGGTTGAATCACTAATAAATGCTCTGAAAGCACACGAGAAAAAGTTCGAGTACAAGATTTATCAGGACGCGCCGGGTGGGCATAGCTTCAATCGACTTGATACTAAACTGGCTCGTGATTCGCGCGAAGAGATATACAAGTTTCTGGCCCGCTATCTGACGCCACCTGCTGCTGTAAAATGAGCTAGCCATAAACACGGCATTTTATCCAGTTCGTTTTTCTTGTAAAGCCCGTGTCGCTATTGAACCTATCGGCACGGGCTTTTATGAAGTAGACTGGCGCCCCATTTTCCATTAAATTGCCCATATTTTAAGCTACTATGAAACCCTATTACCTCCTTGGGCTGCTGGTTTGGGCTGCCTGTGTTACACCAGATGCGGTCGCTCAGGATAGCACGAAAAGCTCGGCCTTAAAACCTAAAAAGAGGATTGCTGCCGATACCAACAAGCAACCTTCACTATTTGACCTTGATCGTGAGCTAGAATTTACACTGACTGCCAATCTGCGCGATCTGACAAAAGATAGAGGTGATAAGCCGATTACCCACCTTGCAGTGCTAACCTATACGAATGGGAGTGAGCTAGATACCTTACCCCTGACACTGAAAGTCCGGGGGAATTTTCGGAGAAGTAAAGTCAACTGCACATTTCCGCCCCTATTGATTGATCTCCCCAAAAAGAAAGTTAAGAAGACTTTATTTGCGCATCAGAATAAGATGAAACTGGTCACGCACTGCCAGAATGACGAATGGGTCGTACGTGAATACCTGGTGTATAAACTCTACAATCTGCTCACAGACTTAAGCTTCCGGGCTCAATTGGCTCGGGTTACCTATGCCGATTCGCTGGGGAAGCGCGCGCCTGAAACACATTGGGGCTTTCTGCTCGAAGATGAGAGTGATCTGGCAAAACGAAATAACGTAAAACTCAATACCATGAAGCAAATAGGGATGGGTTATGCTGATTCGCTGGGCATGGCTACCGTTGCCGTTTTTGAATACATGATCGGGAATACTGATTGGTCAGTGCCTTATTTGCACAACATTCGCTTGTTTGCTGATGGCGTAACGAGCTCGCTACCAGTACCCTATGACTTTGATCATGCCGGTATTGTTGAAGCGTCTTATGCAAAACCTGCGGAACAGCTCGGTCTTTCATCGGTTCGGGAGCGGGTCTACCGGGGGCCTACTTACCCGATGCCGCTTCTGCAACAGGTATTCGATAAATTCAATCAGATAAAACCTCAAGTCTACGCGCTCTATCAGAACGATAGCCGATTGGATAAAACCTATGTAAAGCGTACAGTAAGATACCTGGATGATTTTTATGCGCTCCTCAGCAAACCGGCATCGGCACGAGCCATATTCCGCCAGAATGTCCAGTCGGGCGTGGTCATTAAAGGGCT
Source organism: Spirosoma migulaei (assembly GCF_054776855.1). Classification (NCBI taxonomy): domain Bacteria; kingdom Pseudomonadati; phylum Bacteroidota; class Cytophagia; order Cytophagales; family Cytophagaceae; genus Spirosoma; species Spirosoma migulaei. Next base: position 4,711 of record NZ_BAAHBG010000005.1, read on the forward strand.
AAACTGAATTAGCTATAATACGTAGCGAGCAGGGCTATCACAACGGTGATGACGACCACCGAGAAGCCAATCATAAAAAACTGGTAGGCAAATTTGAGTAGCCGGTATTTTCGGGCCAGAACCTGCCCCTGAGCATATATATTATTGATCAGACTAGTATAAAGGTCATCATCGTTGCTGAGCAGTTTGCGCAGTTTTTTGCGATACTCGTCTAACGAAAGCTGGGAATAGTAGCCGAAGAACAGCAAATCAATTGGGCGATCCTCCGGTATACTGTTCCGCTTTTTTATGGGCGAAATCGTTGGATTGGTTGCAATCAATGAAACAATAATGGTAACCAGACAGACCGCCAGCAATAGTAAACTAGGGATAAGCAGGTTATCTGGGGCATCGTATTTTCGGGCGTAAGCTGAAATGATGATGGAAACAATAATGGTATTGATAGAAATCATCAGATTAGCCTTTCGATCGGCCATCTCACTGAGTTTCATATGGTTCGACAGTGTGGTTCGAAATAGTGTTTCAACCCCTTTACTGGCTTTCTTATTTTTTTCTTTTTTTGACTTTTTAAGCGTTGGGATTTCAGGTATTTGTGTGGGGGAGGGCGGGTTTGCTCCTACGTCAATTTGGTTTTCCTGCGGTGTTGGAGCCATGGATGAGGTGTTATTCAGTAGTAAGTTTACAAATCTATGATGCCTGAGGCAAATTTTCTATCTTTGAGTCATACCCTTCCGAGCAATGATGAAAATTTTAGTTGTTGACGATGAAACAGACGTAAAAGACTTGTTTCTTCAGCGGTTCCGTCGCGAAATTCGTAATGCAGAATTTAAATTAGACTTTGCCAATTCAGGCGAAGAGGCTCTTTCCTACCTGGCCGATCATCAATCGGAGGTTATCTTGATCCTGTCTGATATCAATATGCCCGGTATGAGTGGCTTTGAATTATTACGCCATATTCGGGAGGGTTTTAAGACACCTCCACCACCCGTTGTTATGATGATTACAGCCTACGGTGACCCGGAGTCACAGGAACAGGCTGTTAAATTGGGAGCCAACGATTTTCTGACGAAACCGCTCGACTTTACGGTTCTCAAACAAAAACTACACGATTTAGCATGAATGCCAAAATATTGGTGGTTGACGACGAGACGGATCTTGAATTACTGATCAAGCAAAAGTTTCGAAGACAGATTCGGGAAAAAAAATACGAATTCATCTTTGCCCATGATGGTGTAGAAGCACTGGAAATGCTGGCTCAGCAACCCGATACAGACATGGTGCTGACCGATATTAATATGCCAGGTATGGATGGCCTGACACTATTGATCAAGTTGCACGAAAGCAATCCAATGCTCAAAGCGGTGATCGTATCCGCCTACGGCGATATGGATAATATTCGTACAGCTATGAATCGGGGCGCGTTTGACTTCGTTACCAAACCTGTCAATTTCGAGGATCTGGAGTTGACAATGGCTAAAACGATGGAGTACATCATGCAGCTCCGGCAAACATTGCAGGCCATTAAGGAAAACAATATCCTGCGCATGTACGTGGATGAGTCGGTGCTGACGTTTATGAACAAGCCCGAATTTGAGACGTCGCTCTCGGCCAGTGAAACCGTAGTTGCCACCGTCCTATTCATTGATATTTGCGGGTTTACATCGATTTCAGAGCGAGAAGAACCTGATACGGTTGTCCGGTTGGTAAATCGGTATTTCGATGTGATGGTTAAGGAGATTCTTGGGCAGGGTGGCTACGTCGATAAATTTATGGGCGATGCGGTAATGGCTGTTTTCCGGGGAGACTACCATTTTGATCGGGCCATTGAGGCTGCGCTGGCGGTGCGGACGCAGATTGCTACGCTTGAAGATAGTCTGGTTACCAATCCCACTTATCATCCGCAAGTTTCCATCGGGATTAATACGGGCGAGATGGTATCGGGCAATATTGGTTCAACAGCCCTACGAAGATTAGATTACACCGTTATTGGTGATGCGGTTAATACCGCTCAGCGATTACAATCGGTAGCACAACCCGGTCAAATTGTCATTGCCGAGTCGGCACAGCAGCAAGTTGCCGAATCCTTCACCTGCGAACGCATTGGTGAAGTAACGCTAAAGAATAAATCCGCCCCTGTCGTAATTTATAACGTAGTGGGATAATGTGGATTAATGTAAAATAAACAATGGTTAATGTTAATGACGCATGTTAGCTGCATTATACATTAACCATTGTTCATTTTACATTAATCCTCTGCCAGGGTTCGGGAAATATTCATGCGGTAGACGCCTATGGCGGGGAGGGCAGCGGCTATTAAGCCAATTAGAATGGCTACGCCCAACAAGATCCATTCTTCAGGAAGGATGCCAAATGCGGCCAGGTTGTAATGATAATCTTCTGAAACGCTGCTTGAAAAGAGCCACAGGCCAACGCGGCTCAGCAAAATGCCTAAGCCAAAACCAATTAATGCCAATACTAGCCCTTCGAGTAAGAGCATGCCGAATAATTGAGCTCGCGTAGCACCCATAGATAGCATCAGGGCCATTTCGTAGCGTCGTTCTTTCAATGAATTGTACAGAGATACGAATACGCTAACGCCCGAAATAAGCATAATCACAATAGCTAATCCACGTAAGGTTTCAACGCCAACGCCCAGTAACGTAAACAGCCGGTTGATTTCAATATTGGGTAAGGCTGCCTGAAGTTTTGAGTTGCTGTTAATGCCCCTGGCAACCATCATACCCATTGGATTTCGGAACTTTATAAGCATACTCGTAATCTCGTGAGGGGCTTCCTCGTGCCCTTCTTCCTCATGGGCTTCACCTTCTTCATGACCGTGGTCATGAATAGCCCAGATACTTGAAAGAGGAGTCAGAATAAGTTGGTCTGTAACTGTATTAGTTGGGTTCAGAATACCCACGACCTTATATTTTGAGCCGGCATGAACTTCACCCTCTTTATCCAGGCCATGTGAACCTGAAAAGGTATCGCCAATTTTTAAGCCGGTAACAGCAGCAACGCGGGGGCCAATGACTACCTCTAAATTCTGCTCGAATAACTTCCCTTGCCCAACCGTTGCTTCAAAATGATCGAGGTATTTCTTGTTCGTACCCAAAATCCGGAACGACTGATAATTATCGCCCATAGACAGCGGGATGGCCGTTTTAATCATCGGATTGTGGGTGAGCCGTTCGGCTTCATCGAGCGGGATATTACCGACCGGTGAATCAATTTGATAAATACTCGACAGAATTAGTTGAAGTGGGCTCCCTTTGGCACCCAGAACCATATCGATTCCTTTGATATTTTTCCGAAACTGGTCGTCCAATTGCTTGTTCAGCAATAACAACAGCGAAATAATCGTGATGCCAAAGGTCATCAGCAACCCGCTCAGAAAACTGCTTAGAGGCTTATCTTTTAGATTACTCCAACTAATTCGAAAAAGATTCATAGTATTTTAAGAGTTAACCGCAAAGGACGCAAGGGATAGCGCAAAGAACGCAAAGTAAAGTTTTCTCCGCGCTCTTTGCGCTATCGCTTGCGTCCTTTGCGGTTAAATAAACACATTACAAATCCAGTTTAAAATGATGACTGGCAATATTAAATCGTTTATTCAGGTATAAGCGGTGGGCGTCATAACGACCCGGATTCTGTCCTGAATCGAGCGATACACACTGGCAACCCGATTGCCGTGCCTGATCGATCACGAAATCAAGTAAGGCGTTGGCGTATCCTTTACCACGTCCTTCGGGTAGGGTCGACAAATCGTCGATATACAGCGTTTTGCCGCTGTATAGGAAATTCAAATACCGATAGCCAATTACCGCAGGAACCGTTTCCGATGGATTCCCCGTATCCACAAAGGCAAGTACGAAGCCGTCGCTGGCTTGTTGAGCGCGAATTCGGTCAAAAGCCTGGTCAGGTGTCAGGTGGGAACGTAAGGCCAGCATAGCAGGCACACAGCGCCGAATATCGGCATCGGATTGAGCAATCGTTACGGTCATAGTTGTTGGCGGATTTGTTGTAGTAATTCATCACCCCCACGTTCCAGAATGCTTTCGGCTAATGAATGGCCTAATAATGGGGCTTCTTCGGGTGTGCCGGAAAAGGTTTCGCGGAGCAGTTGGCTACCGTCCAGACTAACCAAACCACCCGTTAGGCTGATCATCTGGTCACTGGTCCACTGAGCCAGCGCGAACGATGGAATACTACATCCGCCTTCCAGTCTGGCCAGAAATGCACGCTCAGCCCGTAAACAGGCCGCAGTCGGCTCATGATTAATGATTCGGGTGAGGGCTTCAGAAACCTGACTATCCAGCGAAGTGGCTACCTCAATAGCTACGCTCCCCTGGCCAACAGCGGGCGTAAATTCGGTGATGGGCAGGTGTTCTACAATCAGGTCATCATACCCCATCCGATGAACGCCCGCATAGGCAAGCAGCAATGCATCGCATTGACCTTCGTCGAGTTTGCGAATACGCGTTTGCAGATTACCGCGCATATCAACCGTAGTCAGGTGTGGGCAATAGTGTTTGAGCATGGCTACCCGTCGTGTAGACGATGTGCCAATGCGAAATACCGGGCCTCCGCGCAGAGATACCTCTTTGTTTCGGCTAACCAACACATCGTTAGCCAGTTCACGCTCGGTAAAGGCAATGATTCCCAAATCGGGAGGGAGGCTTGAGGGAAGGTCTTTGGCACTATGAACAGCAATATCGATGCTGCCATCGCGCAGTTGGTCTTCAAGTTCCTGTGTAAATACGCCCTTGCTCCCAATCTTAGCTAGCGACCGGTCGAGTACCAAATCGCCTTTGGTTTCAATGAGTACCAACTCGGAGGTTAAGCCCGCTTGCTGAAGTAACGTTTGTATGTAGTCTGCCTGCCAGATGGCTAATCGGCTGCTTCGCGTTCCAACTTTAATATGCATGATCTGACAAAGATACGGTAGGAAAGTCAGGTTTTAGTAACGCAGATACACTGTGGTAAAGTGTAGAAAGAGAGCCACACAGAGCCCATAAATCGCAACACTATTGTTTTTCCGTACATAGATAATAAAAGTGGCAGAATAGACGGCTCCAGTGTCAAAACGGCATAATTCAACGAAAAAGAGTGCTTTTGGGCTGCCATCCTGGCCGATATAAGTAGGATTAATCCATTAGGCACGAGGTTTGTCTAATACTTAAAAGAATTGAATAAAGCAGTAAACAACATCCACTATGAAAGCGATAGAAAACGTGTTTAAGGGAACCGGCGGACAGATCGACTTGCTGAATACCCTATATGGTGGGTCGAGTCAGACCACCATGAACGTTGAGCGGGAAGATGAACGCTTAATTATAACCCTATCTGCTCCGGGCGTAAAGGCCAACTCATTCAATGTGTTGGTTGAGGGCAGTAAACTCGTTCTCTATACATTGCTGGTCAGTACATCTGAGCGTCAGGAAGAGGGCACGAGCCAACGGTTGGCTGTACCGATGTTTTTACGGGTTCTGGACATTCCGTCTTTTATTGACGCCGATCATATTGAGGCCGTTCACGAACACGGTAGGGTTCTGGTCATGCTGCCCTTCAAAGATGAAGAGCATCTGCATCGTAGGATCGACATCAAAAACTTATTTTAATCATTACCGCTGCACTCCTTCCGGGACTTGAGGGTCCTGTAGCCTATAGATGAGTTCAAAGCCGCTTTTACGGAAGCGGCTTTTTGATTTTTTAGCCGGTAGGGCTTAATCCATCAGACTGCCCGCTTATAGTAAAGCCCAATCATGTTGATGATTGGGCTTTACTATGAATCAAAATCACTACTTATCATTTCTGTAGGCAAAATCCATTAGCTATGGCACTGTTGCGCACACAAACGCTGCACCTTCTCCCGGCTCCGCTTAAGTCTCATTTTAACCGCACTAAGCTTGAGATCATACAACTGAGCAATTTCTTCGATGCTCATATTGTCTTCGTACTTTAAACGGAGCAGCTTACGCTCATCAACAGAAAGGGTTTCCATCGCCTGTCTGACAATCTGGAGCGTTTCTTCGTGCAATTGGGCTTCCATTGGGTCAGCTCCGTGCCAATCCAGACCTCCTTCCAGGGTGGTGGTTGGCAATCGTTTGGCAAGCTTGATCTGGTCGGCGCAGTAGTTATATGCGATTGAATAAAGCCAGGTCGAAAAGCTTGACCGTTGTTGAAAAGCATCCAGTTTATGGAATACTTTCAAAAAAATATCGTGGGTAAAATCTTCGGCCTGTAACGAATCATTGGTCATTGACAGGCATCGCCGGTAAACTTTCTTGACATACCGGTTATAAAGGGCTTCGAAGCAGTGATCGGGCTGAGTAGGTAAGTACTGCCGAATCATCTCTTCGTCGGTTAACGCAACCTGCATGAGAAATTGTTAATTATGGGTTAGTTTTAGTTTACAAATTAAATGTATCTATATGGTTAATAGACATTAATATTTTCTTTTGGTTAATATTGGTGCTATGAATTTATTAAGCGGTGTTTATATATAAGTATTTTTAATTTTGGTATTCAATACAATTAGTTAATTGACTCTATCCTATTGTAATGTGCACTATTTTAGATAGTTATGTATTCGTTCCACTGCTGGAATAAGTTGGGGCTCGAGTAATGCATATACTTTAATGCGCTAATAGACGAACAAATTTAGCCTACAGACATGTTGGGATGATTAAATTAGCCAGTAACACGGTGATGTTAGTAGCTAATTATTTGTATGAACTGATTTACTATATGTTACCTTCTGTGGGGAAATAAACCTGGAATGTAGTGCCTTTGCTAGGTTCACTATGAGCCGTAATTGCCCCGCCATGATTGGCGGCTACCTTTTCGCAAATGGCTAAGCCAATACCTGTGCCTGCAAATTCACTTTTGCTATGCAACCGCTGGAAAACCTGAAATATGCGATCGACATACTTCTGATCAAAGCCAATTCCATTGTCTGAAACGTTGATTTGGTAGTAGGTATCAGCCTGGTGTGTTGGCTTGATTGAATCGGGAATTTCTGAAGCAGCTATCGTTTGAGAGCTGACTTGAATTTGAGGGATAACATCGGCCCGGCGAAACTTCAGTGCATTACTCAGTAAATTCTGAAATAACTGTTCCAACTGCGATTTATCGCCTTGTATAGTAGGCAATGGGTCAACTTTTACCACAGCACCTGTTTCCTGGATGCGTAGTTCCAGATCCGTTAAGACCATATTGACTACCCCCGTCAATGAAACAAGGGCTGTTGTATTCTGTTGGGTAGAAATGCGCGAAAAACTCAGTAGGTCTTTAATTAGGGTTGACATTCGGCCGGCCGCAACCTGCATACGCTCCAGATGGTTGACTCCTTCACCTAACTGGGCGGCAAACTGGCTTTTTAGCAGATCGCCAAAGGATTGGATCTTTCGTAGAGGCTCCTGTAGGTCATGACTGGCAATGTAGGCGAACTGCTGAAGATTGCTATTGGACCGATTTAACGCCTGATTACTAACCTGAAGTGCTGTATTTGCTCTGGCGAGCTGCTCGTTGTTTACTTTTAATAACTGCTGAGTTTCCTTTTGTAGCGTCAAATCAGTAAGAATCATACTCAGGCAAACGCCACCATCTAGTTCTAGGGCAGTGGCGGAGAGCTGGCAGGGTACTACTTTTTGAGTACTGCTAAGCGTAAATTCAATCTTCCGATTACCTTTCCAGACACCTTTAAACAAAGCGTCAAATTCCTCCCTGGAATCAGGAGCGATAAATTGATCAAATGATAAGCCAATAACTTTCGATAAAGGCAAATCTACCATTAAAGCAAAGGTTGAATTACTGTATAAAATAAGGCCATCTCTATTGAGGGTTACGGCCCCTTCATTCATTGTTTCAATAAAAATACGGTAGGTCTGATCCGCAGTTTTTAGGGTATAAAGTTCATGGCCATCTTCGCCTTCCACAACCAATGCATCGATCTGGCCGGTTCGAATCGCCTGTATCGTTTCATTTGCTTCTTCGAGTTGCCAGCGTAGACTTTCATTCTCTGCTACCAGTTGCTCATATGTTTTAGACGCACTCATTCTTATTTCCTGGAAATTCCTAATCCGTTGAGTACCTTTTCTGTATCGGACAGATCACCAACTAACCTTCGTTCAGGCAGGGGCAAACGTTTTATTAATAGAGGCAGAGCAATTAGTTGTTCCTGTTCTGCCCGCTCCTTTTGCTGATACACATCAATTATTTCCAGCGAGTACTTACCCGGGAGATATGACTCACAGATGTGCTTAATGTTCGTAATGGCCCGGGTTGAATGCAAGGACGCTCCAGTTACAAATAAATGCAATACATAGAGACAATCTTCCGAATCTGGATCGGTATCCCCGGTTCTTGATGGCTCAATCATCTACTTAATTGCCGGACGAATGTTCAATCCTACTAAGACTTTTTCCTCATTCGATAGGTCACCAATAATCTTTCGAATGGGCTCGGGTACTTTTTTCACTAAGGTTGGCACGGCAAAAATCTGGTCGCCTTCGGCCAATTGGGGTTTCACCAATAAATCAATCACCTCAATAATGTATTTACCCTTTAAGTGCTCCTCGCAGTACTTCTTTAAATTGCTCAGAGCCGTTTGAGATTTAGGGGTATTTCCGGCAATGTAGAGTCGCAACTCCCAGATTTCTTCTTTTGTTTTCATGTATAGTGAGTTGGTGGAACGCTAGATTTACTCCTTATGGCGGCTACGAGTCATTTGCTCCCGATTCTTATCTAGTACCTCTTTACGTAGTTCATCCTCGATATAGGTCTTATTTAACTCGTCCTGTACCGATTCGAATTCTTCTTTCAGGCTGGTTATTTTCGATTCAAGAACTAACCGCTTACGCTCAATTTCACGGTCTTTCCGGCTAAGGGCATGTTCACGCAGAACAATACCTGTTTCTTCCTGTAGTTGCTGGGCTTCCCGGGCCGAACCGGTTAATACGCCTTCTGGCCCTAAATAAACATCTACCATTTCCATTCCTTTATCAGTAATGATAAATTCCCGAACCTGATTGGAATGCTTCATGCCCCTGGACTTCATGATATACATCCCTCGGTTACGTTCACCGTTAGACTCAATATCCCGAACCAATAACCAGGCATCCACCAGCGATGATACGCCTTCGTCAGTTTGCTCGTTAACAACATTGTTTAAGGAGAGCGCCGTGAATAGAACTGTAATTTGCTCGGCTTGTAGAAAATCAATCAGCCGCATCAACATCGACTTCACATCGCTAACTGAACCAACCGTAATCAGATTAGTAATTGGGTCCAGAATGACCGTGGATGGCTTAAATTCCTGAATCTGGCTGTGAATAGATACCAGATGCATCTCCAGTCCATTAAGGGTGGGCCTGGAAGCCTGGAATTTCAATAACCCTTTATCAATATGATGCTGCAGGTCGAGACCAATAGAGCGCATATTTCGAATGATCTGCTGCGGAGATTCTTCGAAGGCAAAATAGATACATCGTTCATTGCGCCGACAGGAGGCATCGGCAAACGAGGCCGCAATACTGGTTTTACCCGTACCTGCCGTGCCGGAGACCAGAATGCTGCTTCCGCGAAAAAAGCCTTTGCCATCCAGCATTTTATCCAGGGTATAGATACCCGACGAAATTCGCTCGGACGAAACAGGATGATCCAGCGTTAAGGACGTAACAGGTAATACAGAAATCCCCTTTTCATTAATCAAAAAGGGATATTCATTCGTACCATGCGTTGATCCTCGATACTTGACAATACGCAGAAGTCGGGTAGAAATTTGGTTGGTAACCCGATGGTCAAGTAAAATAACGCAGTCAGACACATACTCCTCAAGCCCATGACGGGTTAGGGTTCCATCTCCTTTTTCGCCCGTAATAATAGTGGTTACCTTCTTTTCTTTCAGCCATTCGAACAAGCGTCTTAGTTCGGCGCGTAGAATGCCCTGATTCGTTAGGCCAGCAAACAGATTTTCAATTGTATCCAGCACAACTCGTTTGGCACCTATACTATCAATAGCATAGCCTAGGCGGATAAAAAGCCCGTCCAGGTCATATTCGCCCGTTTCTTCGATTTCGCTTCGTTCAATATGGACGTGATCAAGTTTGACCAGCTTATCTTTTTGAAGCTGGTCAAGATCAAATCCCAACGATGCCACATTCTGGGCTAGTTCTTCCGTTTTTTCCTCAAAAGCCATAAAGACACCCGGCTCATCATGATCCATTGCTCCTCGAACAATAAATTCAATAGAGAACAGGGTTTTACCACTGCCAGCACTGCCGCAAATGAGGGTTGGACGGCCTGCGGGTAGACCTCCATGCGTTATTTCATCCAGCCCTACAATACCAGTTGGCGTTTTAGGCAGGGGCTTTAAGGGGCTATTGTGTTTGTTTGATCTCGTTAAACTCATCTAAGTATAGAGGGGTCTGATTCTAAAATCATCGGCTTTATCTACAAATGATATTCATAAACGTCTTTGCCTCATTATTTTAGTTAGACTTGACGTGGGATTCCTAAGTATATACTCGAAAAGTTAAGAATAGTTTGGTCTGAGGGTTGGTAAAGTAACGGATTGTATGTACGAAGGCCTCAAGACTATTCGAAACAAGTTCACTAGTTTGCTAAACTGGTTGTATGGCTTTTTGTTGAGCACCTAAGCACGTTAGGTTGTGAGGAAATTGGCCAACTGAACGATAAGAAAGTATGAGCAAGTAGTTGAATAAGCATTTTTTACCTTTGAAAAATCATGTAGCTGCCTATCAGGGTGCCTGCCGTTTATATGAAACAGTTACTTCCTTTTTCCATACTGCTTATCTGCTTAAGCACCTGGACATCTGCGCAGTCGAATGTTCAAAATCTGTTGACTGAAAATCGCACCAATCCCATTGGGCTGGATGTAGCCGTGCCTCGATTTAGCTGGCAGCTTCATTCCACCAAACAGAATGTCCGCCAAACAGCTTATGAAGTTCGGGTAAGTGCCGATGCAGCCTCCGTAACCAAAGGGGCGATCTGGCAATCCGGCCGAGTGGCATCGGATCAGTCGGTACACATTGCTTATGCAGGCCAAGCTTTAAAACCCAGACAGCGCTATTTCTGGCAGGTTCGTATTTGGGATAACACAGCGGAGAACCCCTCTGCCTGGAGTCCTGTGGCCTATTGGCAAACGGGTATGTTGGCTGCCACCAACTGGAAAGCGAAGTGGATAGAGCCGGGTTTCGTTGAAGATACCGTGAACCGGCCCAGCCCATTATTACGTAAAGTGTTTGCCGCTTCTAAAAAAGTGCGTTCGGCTACCTTGTCTATCACGGCGCATGGCCTTTATGAAGCCCAGATAAACGGTAAACGCGTCGGCGATGCCTACCTGACACCCGGCTGGACAAGTTATAACAACCATCTTCAATACCAGACTTACGACGTAACCAGCTTACTGATCCCAGGTCAGAATGCGATTGGGGTTTCGCTGGCCAGTGGCTGGTATCGCGGACGGTTGGTTTGGGAGCACCAAAAGAATATATACGGCAAAAATTTGGCACTATTAGGGGAATTGGCTATTACGTATACCGACGGAAGTTCGGAAACGGTTAGTACCGATGAGCGTTGGAAATCATCGACCGGCCCTGTTCGTTTTGCCGAAATCTACGATGGTGAACTCTATGATTCCCGGCTCGAGAAAACAGGCTGGGCCACCCCCGGTTATTCTGACTCCGATTGGTCGGGAGTAACAACGAAACCGTTTGGGTACACAAACCTGGTTGCGAATTACAATGAGCCCATTCGGCAGCATGAGACCCGCCAGCCAATTAAAGTGCTAACTACCCCAAAGGGCGAAACCGTGCTGGATTTCGGGCAGAATCTGGTTGGTTGGGTAAAGTTCAAGGTAACCGGAAAGGCTGGTGATAAAATCGTGCTTTCACATGTCGAGATGCTCGATAAATTCGGTAATCCCTACTTCGAAAACCTGCGTACAGCGAAGGCACAGGCCACTTATTTGCTTAAAGGAGGAACCGAAACGCTCGAACCCCATTTTACCTTTTTCGGCTTTCGCTACGTACAGATTAATGGGCTAACGGGGCCGATCAATCCGGCCGATTTTACCGCGATAACGTTGTACTCTGATATGCCGAAAACGGGTGAGTTCACCACATCGAACGCCCTGGTCAATCAGCTACAGAGCAATATTCAATGGGGCCAGCGAGGTAATTTTCTGGATGTGCCGACTGACTGTCCGCAACGCGATGAACGGCTTGGGTGGACCGGGGATGCCGAAGTGTTTTCCAGAACGGCGGCTTTCAACTTTGGCGTTAATAGTTTCTTCGCGAAGTGGCTCAAAGATGTTGCTGCCGATCAGTTCCCGAACGGAGCTGTTCCGTTTATCATTCCAGATGTGCTTAATAAACGTCCTCTTAAAGAAGACCCCGCAGGGGCAGCCGGTTGGTCGGATGCGAGTATCATCATTCCCTGGAATATGTACCTGGCCTACGGCGATAAACGAATTGTGGAGCAACAGTATGCCAGCATGAAAGCCTATGAAAGCCACATGGAAAGCGTAGCCAGGAACGCGCTCTGGAGCGAAGGTTTTCAATTTGGCGACTGGCTATCCTACGTAACAACCGAAGGCAGCCCGGCCTCCGAAGCCAAGTCGGCCTTTACCGACAATCATTTAGTGGCGCAGTGCTTCTATGCGTACAGTACCGATCTAATGCGAAAAGCGGCAACGCTATTGGGAAAAACCGAAGACGCTGCCCATTACACGGAGCTTCTGGGTCGGATCAAAGCAGCCTTTCAGAATGCATACATGACCCCAAGCGGACGGTTGATTTCGGATACACAAACGGCCTACGTGCTGGCATTACAGTTCGATATGATGCCCGAAAGTTTGCGGCCACAGGCCGTTGATCGGCTGGTCGGGAATATAAAAAAATACAAGAATCACCTTACGACGGGCTTCCTGGGAACGCCTTTTCTATGCCATGTGCTAACCCGTTTCGGGCGTACCGATGTCGCCTATGACCTGCTCTTGCAGGAAACATATCCGTCGTGGTTATATCCAGTCAAAATGGGCGCGACGACAATATGGGAACGTTGGGACTCTATGAAGCCCGACAGTACATTCCAAAGTCCATCCATGACTTCCTTTAACCACTATGCATATGGTGCTGTCGGCGACTGGATGTACCGGACCATTACGGGCATTGACACCGATGAAACCGGGCCGGGTTATAAACATAGCATCATCAAACCCCAACCGGGTGGCAAACTGACCTCCGCTAATGCGAGTCTGCAAACGTATTATGGCACCGTTCGCTCAAGTTGGAAAAAAGAATCGGGTCATCTAACGCTAACCGTGGAAGTACCCGCCAATACAATAGCTACCATTTATGTACCTGCCCAAAGTGCCGAAACTGTTCTGGAAAGTGGAAAATCGCTAGCAGCGGCAGGCTTGACAGCGTCTGGTAGTGAACCGGGTTACGTAGTACTAAAAATTGGATCGGGCGTGTATACGTTCACCAGCGCCGGTTTGTAGCGTTTCGTGTTTATATATTTGTGTTGTCAGGTTCTTGAACCTGACAAATGAGGTTTCTCAAAACCTATCAGTGCGAACAGTAGGTTTTGAGAAACCTAAAAATGTCGGTTATAAGGAACCGACATCACGAGTAATAGTAACCGACATCGCGAGTGCCATTGTCCATAAAAAGAAGTAGTTTGGGGTTCGAACATCTGGAACCAGGTTCAGTTTCACTACTATGGCTTCCTCTAAAACACCATTATACACGGCACTAGCTGCTAATTTGGGTATTGCCGCCACTAAGTTCGTAGCAGCTAGTATAACAGGCAGTTCGGCCATGCTTTCGGAGGGTATTCACTCGCTGGTTGATACCTTAAACGAAGTGCTGTTATTGTTGGGGATTAGCCGAAGTCAGCGACCACCCGATCAGAAACGCCCCTTTGGCTACGGCCGGGAACAGTATTTTTGGTCGTACGTAGTAGCACTCCTGATTTTTGCGGTGGGTGGGGGTGTTTCGTTCTATGAAGGCGTAACCCATATGCAGCATCCAGAACTGATTGAAGACCCCTTCTGGAATTACATTGTGTTGGGCATTGCGTTTGTTTTAGATGGCTATTCCCTGATTACTGCCTGGCGAGCCTTTACGATCCAGCGCGGAAGTCAGCCGTTCTGGGCGGCCATAAAAGACAGTAAAGACTCAGCTACCTTCACTGTTTTATTTGAAGATGCCTCCGACGTATTAGGGCTGATCATTGCTTTTCTGGGTGTATTTCTGGGACATATCTTTAAAAACCCATACCTGGATGGCCTGGCGTCAATCTTTATTGGTCTATTGCTGGTGGCAGTGGCTGTAGTATTGGCCCGCGAAAGTAAGAGCCTGTTGCTGGGCGAAGGCGTCGACGCAGCTACGTCGAATCAACTGGTAGCCCTAACCGAAGCCGATCCGGCAGTTCTGAAAGCAATCCAGATAGCCACTATCTACCTGGGTCCGGAAGAGATTACGCTTGCACAAGGCGTGGTCTTTCAGCCTGATTTAACAACGGATGCAATCAATAAAGCCATTGTGCGCATCCACAACTCGATTCGGCAGGACTTCCCGGCGATCAAACACGCGTATACCCAGCCAATGGCCATGCCCGAAAACCAGGCGGGCCTTCCTAAGACGGGTGTAGATCGATAGTGAGTTGCTAAACTAGAATTTAGTAGATTTAAGCTAGGAGCCTCAATATTGTTTGATAACCTTTATCAGCCGATTGCTAATCAACGCATACCCTTTATCGGAGGGGTGTAAGCCATCATAGGTCTTATCAATGGCTCCGGTAGGGTAGGGGTACTCATCCGTTTCGGGGTTAAACGGTATGTCAATGAATTTAGGATAGGCATAATTGGTGTATGTACCACTTTGGGGATCTTTCAGCCGCTTGTACTTCACTAACTTCTTCGCTTGCAGGCCACTCATATGGTAGAGATCAACAACAGGCAAATGCTCGAAGCGGCCTATTGAGTCAATGGCATTGGCAAACGCTTCGAGGTATTGGCCATTTTTGGCTTTGTATGATCCATATGCATTGTTTTTGAAATTTGCCAGATAGACAAAATCCACCCGCTGCATCGGGGTGATTAAAATGATCGGGGCCTGAGGGTTTAGGCTACGAAGCTTGTTGACAATAATGCGGAACGAACCGTACACCGTACCGTTACCCGTGTTGCGTTGATAATCCTCCAGACGACCTAACGGACGGCCTGCCCACCAGTCATTGGTACCCAGAAAGACGGAGTAGATATCGGCTTTGGTTAGTCCTAATTTGTCAATTGAATTTGCAATGCCGCCTGAAGTCCACCCATTATGCCCCTGGTTGGTATAATGGATATAAGGCAGTCGCTCAACGACTCGGGTCATGTATCCTTTGGTAATTCGGTTGCCGGTTTCGTCCAGATGCTCATTTAAATAGGTGATCGAGTCCCCAATGGCCGTCCAGGTAAGGTCTTTGTGGGTAACTGAGCTGGTTAAACCAATGAGGACTATGAGTAGGACTAAATTCTTCATCGTGTGTAATTCATTAATACCCCTCGAAAAGGGGCGCTAACGAACCATTTACTGATGATTTCTGGCGTTTCTGCGCAAATACGCTCAGTTGCTGGCCATGGCATGACCGAGCTGCCTACGCTGTGTCAGTATATCGGGTGGGTTACTTAACGACTTTTTGAGCACGTACTGTGCTACTACGGGGAAGTGGTCGGAGAAGGAAATGCCCGAAAGGGTTTGGCAGGTTTTAATATGCCAGTCACTACTCACAAACTGCTGATCGATTCGTACACAATAGGGGTGCCGGTTAAGGGTAAAGCCAAGGCCCTGTCCCGCTTCCTCAAACGCATTTCGGAAGTTTTGACTAAGTTTTCCGTACGAATAACCAATGGGTGTTTCATTAAAATCTCCGCAAATAATGACCGGATAGCGGCTGCCCACTACGTACGATTCTACCTCCTTTAGTTGTTCATTCCGATGTTCAAATCCTTCTTTCAGCTTGTGAAAAGTATCCGATAGGGCTGCACAAAATGTACCTAATTTACCTGCCTTCAAGGCGCTTACGGCTTCATTCGTTCGCACGCCCATCGACCATAAATGTACGTTTACCACCCGAATTGTATCAGCTCCGTACGCGATGTCGGCACAGAGGAAACCATTAATATCTGGCCCCAAGGTTCGGTTCCAGATACGACCGTACTGATTCACAATCGGGTATTTGGAAAATAAGGCCAACCCTATTTCCCGGCCCTTATCGAAACAGGTCAGCTTTTCAAATTTGGTTGTGTATTGGTCTTCGATCTGTGCATTGGGCGAATATTCCTGAAAACAGGCAATGTCGGCTTGTAGAGGGGAGGCATCGAAGCCATTATCTGCGCTAAGGGGAAACGTTTCACTATTGAAACTCAGCACTTTCAGGCTCTCCATCTGACGGATATCCATATCGCCGGGACTTACGCCCAATAGTCGTTTTACAACCACAAACGAAAATAAAACCCAGATCAGCCCGGCAGACGCAATCCCCTTCTGTTGCTTATAGAACAGGTAAATACAGGCTGCTAAACCGCAGGGAATGGCCAGTGGTAAAGTCATCATCACAAAACCTGTCAGCCAATGGCCATCTACCGGGTAGTAGCTAAACGCCATCGTGAAAAACAGATAGCTGAGGGTTGTGTAAGCAATTGGGAACTGGCGGTATTTATCAAGCAGCCATCGGCCTCCGTCGCGCAGCATTTCTCCTAAACGCTGCAAGGCCGGCGATAGAGAGCCTGAAAATTTGTATAGAGTTTCCATAACTTGAGTAGTGAGGTAAATAATACGAGCCGGAAAGGCTTGTGGGTTACTTTACATCGAAACGGCTATCACCGATTCGGAAGCCTTCTGCGTATAACTCGACGGTATAAGTACCTGGTTTATAAGAAATATCCCGGCGAAAAAAGAGATCAACCCGCTGGTCGTTATTCTCAAAGGGTACTGTTTGCCGGGCACTATAGCCAAGCTCATGCCCATTGAACAACATGACGCCACCAATCCCGTTTTCGCTGACAACGGCTCCGTTGCTATCCAGTATGCGTAGGTAGATATCTTTATTAGTTGTTTCCGCTATAGGATTCGACGGCATGATGAACGTTATTTTCAGCCGATCAATACGCGAGGCCTTGTAGGTGCCTCCCCGGCGTTCTTTTCCATTGTCCGCCAGCGCAGTTACCTCCACATTGATCGCCTTCATGGCCGAAGCCAGCGTCACTTGATTCTGCAGGTTGGCATTCTGGACGGAGTAGTCAATCACCGTTTTGGCTAATGCTGCCTTTTCGTTCTTTAACCCTTCGTTTTCGCTGAGGATGCTCTCCTTTTCCTCCTCAAGAGCACGGGTTCGGCTTAATAATGACCCATTTTCGACTTTTAGCTTATGGATATCGCTCTCGTGGAGTTTCAGGAAATTAGTGTAATCCCGGATTTTCAAACTGTACTTCTGAATCGAGAAAGTAAGGTCGTATTTTAACTTCTTCTTGTCATTCTCAAGCTGCCGCTTAATGCGCTCCAGCTCGGTAAGGTTGCCCCCAAGCCGACGGACTTCGCTAATCTTCGCATCCAGTACCGTTGAAATTGAATCGAGCTTAACCTGCGTAGAGGCAAATTGCTCTACTTTAGACGTTAGTAGCTTTTGGACTTCTAAGGTTTCGTTGCGGGAGCCAATAAACAGGTAGGCTAGCAAGGCCAGTATACCGGCTAAAGCTCCGATTGTCATGTTCAGGGCTCCCTGCTGATTACTTGTGGCTTCTGATTCCATGCTCCTGGTTGAGTTGGTCATCTGCAAAGCAACGAAACCGAACTTAATCAGGACTTAATCTAACCTTAAATTTACCTTAAAATAGGGGCACCTTTCAGGGGTTCCGTGTGAATGATATACAGGCATTGATTGGGGTTTTGACACACGTTCTCGCTTGGCTTCGCCGAGTGAGGACTATTCCTTCAAGGGCCTCTGGCCCGTTTTTGATTTTCTATCCTCCGGCCAGAGGCCGTTAAAAAAATAGCCATCACTCGGCGAAGCCAAGCGAGAACGTGAGACCTCTATAAGATTAGCATTAAAATAGGTCAATTACTAGACAGCGTCAGGATAAACGTAGTACCCTGGGGTGTAGAGCGTACCGCAATGTCGCCTTTGTGGAGCTGGATAATCTGCGACACAATGGCTAACCCAACGCCATGTCCTTTGCTCGACAGTGCAGTGGCATTGCTCCGAAAGAAAGGCTGAAAAATAAATGGTAAATCGGCTGTTGGAATCTGAGCACCCTCATTGAAAACGGTTATTGTTATGTTACCCCCTGTGGATCGAAAATCGGCGGTAGCTGTTTTGGTCGGGGAAAACTTACAGGCGTTATCCATAAGATTCATCAGCAATACCTTAAGTGAGGGCCTGTTGCCGTGGGTGATCAGAGCCTCTTCGTCGTCCGGAAAATCAGTAAACGTAAGCTGGATTACGTAATCATCGTGCCACTGCTGCAACTGCGTTTTTGTTTCCCAGAGTAGTTCATCCATCCGAACTGGCTCAAATAGCATGGTATTGCTCTGAATGGATGTATTCGCCAGTTCCAGCAGTGTATTGGTAAGTTGGGTCAGGTTGCGGGTATCCTCCTGAAGTGATTGCAGCGTTCGTTCATATACCTCCGGATTGCGTTTCTGAATGAGCGCCACATCAATCTGCGAATTGATCTTAGTGAGCGGATTTTTTAACTCGTGCGATACATTGGCAATAAACATTTTCTGGGTGTTCAACGCCTGCTCAATTCGGTCGAGTAACTGATTGAAGGTAGCCACCAAAAGCCCAATTTCATCAGATCGATTCGGATGCTCTACCCGCTTCTCCACGTTCGCGGGGAAAAAGGTCTTGACCTGTCTGATAATGCCCGACATGGGAGCCAGAGCCCGGTCGGCAAAAAGCCAGCCCGAAATGCCAAGCAAAAGAATAGCGGCCAGAATCATGATCATCAATATCTTCTTCAGGTCATCCAGTGCTTCTCGGCCAGTCTGATCAATGCCGCTCACAATCACCCAATTACTGTCTTTTCCATTGGTTAGGTGAATGGCTACGATCTGATACTCATTTTTGTGTAGATACAGCGTCTGCGAAGTCGAATCGAGTTGCGGGATGAATTGCTCGTGGAAACTGGTATTGGCCGGGTTGGTGGAAAACAGGACTTCTTTGGTCTTTTCATTGTAAACCGAAATATTCTCATTGAGCAACGGCTCTTTCCCCGATGCATCGATGAGCCGCAAAACGGTGCTATCGGTTTGCTTTAAATCAAACAGGAGGGTTGTGGTGGTAATAGCGCGATCCTGAAGGCGCTTGAAAAACCGTTTTTCCAGATAAAGCTGACTGAAAAAATAAACACCAAGCGAGAAAAACAGGAGAATAAGCGTTACCAGAAAGACAAATTGGTAAGTAAGTCGAGTGCGGATGTTTATCATTACGACAATAACTTTACAACATACCCCATACCAATCTGTGTATGGAGCAATTTAGGATCGAAGTCTTTGTCTATCTTTTTGCGCAGGAAATTGATATACACTTCAATGATATTCGTGCCGGTATCGAACGTCAGGTCCCAGAGTTTCTCCGCCAATTCAACCTTAGAAATTACCCGTCCCTGATGCCGCAGGAAGTATTCCAGCAGTTGAAATTCTTTGGCTGTCAGCGAAATTTCTTTGCCCGCCCGCATCACCTTTTTGGCATCCGGATCGAGTTCTAAATCCGCAATTTTTAGCAGGTTGGCGGTTGGAATCAACCCGTTACTCCGGCGGGTCAGTGCCCTGACTCGCGCCATAAGCTCCCGAAACTCAAAGGGTTTGATCAGGTAATCATCCGCGCCTGCATCGAGCCCTACAATTTTATCGTCTGTAGTACCTAGGGCTGTTAACATCAAAATAGGGGTAGATACATTGGCTTCCCGTAGCTTCCGGCAAAGCTCAAGGCCATTCATGCCGGGTAGGATAATGTCGGATATAATAAGGGCGTACGCTGACCGGACGGCCAACTGAAACCCCATCGTTCCGTCATAGGCTACATCGACCTCCCATTGGTGCTCCTCGAGCCCTTGCTTAATGCTCTGAACCGTTTTGACTTCATCCTCAATAATCAGAATTTTCATGGCACGGCTATTTCTGCATTCGAATTTATAGAAATAAAGCCATAGAAGCGCCTTTTGACCTAAAGTCAGGTGGGTAGGTAGGTCATGGAACTGGTCACCTGCGTAAAACCAGGTCGGCACTTGCTTTAGAATGTACCTGACTGCTTTTACAACTATGACACGTATCAAACGGGAGTTAACCCTTTCCCTTGCCTTACTGATTTCGGCCACAATAGCCACGCACGCTCAACTGCTTGTTCAACGATTTGAGCCGGTTGGGTTTGCTCAGGTGAATATCACGGATCAATTCTGGAAGCCTAAACTAGACAAAGTGGCTACGGCAACCCTACGCGCCTGTATTGTGCAGACGGAAGAAAAAACGGGTCGTATCCGCAACTTCGAAAAAGTGGCCCGTAAACAGAACGAAAAGCTGGGCGACATTCAGCACGAGGGCATTTACTACGATGATAGCGACGTATACAAGGCCATTGAAGCCATGGCGTACTCGCTTAAAAATCACCCCGATGCAGCCGTTCAACAGAAAGCCGATGAATGGATTGACAAGATTGCCGCAGCCCAATTGCCTGATGGTTATCTCAACACATACTATACGCTGACGGGCTTAGACAAACGCTGGACCGATATGGAAAAGCACGAGGATTATTGCGCTGGTCACTTGATTGAAGCGGCTGTTGCGTACTACAATACAACCGGTAAACGGAAACTGCTCGATGTGGCCATCCGCTTTGCTAATCATATTGATTCGACATTTCGGCTTAAAAACCGGCCCTGGGTAAGTGGGCACCAGGAAATTGAACTGGCCCTAATGCGCTTATACCACGTAACCCATCAGGATCGCTATCTGAAACTGGCCGATTGGTATCTGGACCAGCGTGGTCATGGCTTTGGTAAGGGTGTTATCTGGGATCAGTGGAAAAACCCCAAGTATTGTCAGGATGATGTGCCCGTAAAGCAGCAGAAAGAAATTACTGGTCACGCTGTGCGTGCTATGTACCAGTACACGGGTGCGGCCGACGTAGCCGCAGCTACCAACGATCCCGGTTACCTGACTGCCATGACAACGGTCTGGGAAGACGTTGTTTACCGAAATATGTATTTGACTGGCGGTATCGGTTCTTCGGGCCGTAACGAAGGATTTACGGAAGACTATGACTTACCCAATGAGTCGGCTTACTGCGAAACCTGTGCATCGGTAGGCATGGTATTCTGGAATCAGCGCATGAACCTGCTCACGGGCGAAAGCAAATACATTGACGTACTGGAGCGGAGTTTATACAATGGGGCCTTAGACGGCCTAAGCCTGAGCGGAGATCGCTTTTTTTATGGCAACCCACTATCGTCAAGCGGTAATTATGGCCGGAGTGAATGGTTTGGAACCGCCTGCTGCCCATCAAATATTGCCCGGCTGGTTGCTTCCTTGGGCGATTATATTTATGGCCGTTCGGAGCAGGGAATCTGGGTAAATCTGTTTGTGGCCAGCAATACAACAGTCACAATTGGAAAAACTAGTATACCGCTTCAACTGGATACGAATTATCCCTGGCAAGGGGCCATAAAAATTACCGTTAATCCAGCAAAAAAAGTCGCGTATGCCTTACACGTCAGGCTACCAGGTTGGGCAGAAAACGTACCTGCGCCTGGCAAACTTTACCAATTTACCGATAGTGTCAAAACAGCCATAAATGTCCTGCTAAATGGGAAGCCAGTTGCCTATCGCAAGGAAAAGGGCTATCTGGTGATCGATCGTACCTGGCAAAAAGGCGATGTTGTTGAGGTGGCCCTGCCAATGGACGTTCGGCAGGTTACGTCCCGAGCTGATGTGAAAGCTAATCAGGATCGGGTTGCTCTCCAGCGCGGTCCGCTAGTGTATTGCGTTGAAGGCGCAGATAATGGTGGTCGGGCGTGGAATATCCTTGTACCGGCTAAAGCCACATTTGCTACGAAACCTCACCAGATTCTTGACGAACCCGTCATCGCTATTCAGGCCAATCTATCCGTTGTTGAAGCGTCTCCCGACGGGCTGGCAGTGCAAACAAGCCCACGAACCATCACCGCCATTCCCTATTATGCGTGGGCAAACCGGGGCAAAAGTCCTATGCAGGTATGGTTACCAAGCCGGGTTAAGGAAGTGAAAATTACCGACTGAGTGGTATATTGATGCTATCGGCTAAACTTATTACTTTTGTTTAATCTATCAAGAATATAACTATAGAGGTTGAATTTGTGAAAATTTCAATCTTCTTGGGTGGTTTATCGGCTTACATCTTACTTCCAGTCTACAGACAATAGATGACTATTGAACGGCAATCTGACGATTTCATCTGGAATGCCCTCAAACAGGGCGATAAGCTGGCTTTTGCCGAATTGTATCAACGCTATTATAGCCCGCTCTACAGCTATGGCTTTAAATTACTCCCTGAAGTAGGTTCGGTTGAAGATGCCATTCAGGATCTATTCATTGAGTTATGGCGTCTGCGGCAAAACCTGTCAACGGCCGATTCCGTGAAGTTCTATTTGTTTCGCTCCCTCCGCCGACAGCTCTACCGAATGAGCGAAAAAGAGAAACGATCCGATACCGTTTCTTCATCGGCCTTTGCTGATACTACGTTTCACTCGGCAGAGCAACTGCTGGTAGAGCAGGAGCAGGAAGAACAGTTAGCCCAACGGTTAACCCAGCTACTTCAAGATCTCCCCCAACGACAGTTGGAAGTGGTTACGCTTCGTTTTTATGAGAATTTTAAGACGCGCGAAATTGCGGCTATCATGGGCATTACTGAAAAGTCTGTTCGTAATACGCTTCACAAAGCCCTTTCTCATCTTCGTGAGCAGATCCACTATCTGGCCCCTCTGCTAGGCCTGCTTCTTGTGGGCTTGTTAGCGCTAGCCTAAATAAATTAGCTGCCTTAACTAAGCGCTACTTGTGCTTTGCCAAAATAGAATCTAAATTGGGTGAGTACAAGTAACATAGAAGCGGTTCAAACTGTGTTGTCGTACCGACTGGGAGGGTCGGTACGACAACACAGTTAAAACTCAAGAATAGTTTTCTCGATTATATCGCAGGCTTCATGCATTTGCTCTTCATTGATAACGAGCGGGGGCGCAAAGCGGATTTTGTCGCCGTGGGTTGGTTTAGTGAGCAGACCATTGTCTTTCAGTTTCAGGCAGATTTCCCAGGCGGTTTCTTCACCGAGATCAGGCCGTTCTGTAATCACAATGGCATTCAGCAAGCCTTTTCCACGTACTGATTTCACAAGTTCGGTTTTCTGACTCAGGGCCGACATCCGGGCGCGGAAAATTTCACCTATAGCCGCTGCATTCTCCGTCAACTTCTCATCCTCAACTACCTGAAGAGCTTCCATAGTAACGACGCAGGCCAACGGGTTGCCTCCATACGTCGAGCCATGTTCGCCGGGTTTAATGGTTAGCATTACTTCGTCGGACGTTAGTACCGCCGATACCGGCATTGTTCCGCCCGAGAGTGCTTTACCCAACACAAGCAAATCTGGCTTAACACCTTCATGATCGCAGGCAATGCGCTTGCCCGTACGGCCAATGCCTGTCTGGACTTCATCGGCAATGAACAAGACGTTGTACTGCGTGCATAAGTCGCGTACACCCCGTAGGTAGCCTTCGTGGGGCACAACAACGCCCGCTTCGCCCTGAATCGGCTCTACCATAAAACCTGCAATATTCGGATCGCTTTTAAACGTATCCTCCAGCGCAGTCAGGTCGTCATATGGAATAACAATGTAACCCGGCAATAGGGGGCCGAAATCGTTGGTACTACTGGGATCTGTTGATGATGAAATAGCCGCCAATGTTCGTCCCCAGAAGTTTCCGGCTGCAAAGACTACTTTTGCCTGATTCTGCGGAATCCCTTTAACTTTATAGGCCCACTTACGGGTCAGTTTCAAGGCGGTTTCGCCACCTTCTGCTCCGGAGTTCATGATCAGGGCTTTGTCGAAGCCGAAGTATTCACAAAGGTATTTTTCGCAAAGACCTGTTTTGTCGTTATAAAAAGCTCGCGATGTCAGGGTTAACCGCTGTGCCTGCTGGATCATGGCATTGATAATGCGCGGATGGCAATGTCCCTGACTGACGGCACTGTAGGCCGACAGGAAATCAAAATACCGTTTATCATCTACATCCCAGACGAAGACGCCCTCGCCCCGGGTTAATACCGCCGGAATGGGATGATAATTATGAGCACCGTAATGCCATTCCAGTTCCATAGCCTTATCGGCAGAAGAGACTGGTTCTGTAGGTTCGATTATCATAGTGAGAAGCGGTTAAAATCTGCAACCAATTGGTCAACCTGACCGTTTATATTCAAAAATACGTCTTCTTCAACAGACGCCCAAACATGATGCGATCTCAACCGCCGAAGAAAAAAATTCCCCATTTGGCGGATGATGACTATTACTACACGCCCGAAGGTTATGTCGTTTTTACGGCAACGTATCACCTCAAACGGGGCTATTGTTGCCAGAACGGATGCCGCCACTGCCCCTATGGATTCAAAAAAAAGTAATAAGGACTTGCAGATTATGAATTAATTAGCGAATTTTGCGCCCTCATACGGAAAACGAGTACGGTAATGGCCAGAGTTTGTCAAATCACAGGAAAGCGCACACGCACGGGGAACAACGTTTCTCACGCTAATAATAAAACCAAACGTAAATTCTTCCCGAACCTGCAAAAGAAGCGGTTCTTCGTTGAATCGACCGGGGAATGGATTACGTTACGAGTGGCTACATCGGCCATTAAGACCATCAACAAAAACGGTCTGGAAGCTACACTTCAGAAGGCTTACGAACGCGGCACGCTGTCCGTATAGTCTTTCGCAAGATAGTCCATCAAGCCTCTTCCGGTTAGGAGGAGGCTTTTTGTGTTTAGTTTATAGTTTGAGGTTTGAAGTCTGTAGTTCGAAGTTACCTCTTACGCTAACAAATAACTTCAAACTACAGACTTCGAATTGTGAAACTGAATTTTGAAGACCTCATTGTTTTTGAGAATAAGGATTATATACTGATTAACAAGCCGCCCCATGTGGCGTCGCTTGATGAACGGACGCCCGACCGGGGTGGTCAAAGCATTGTGCGGATGGCTAAGGCGTACTATCCAGATGCACAGCTTGGCCATCGGTTAGATAAAGAAACCTCGGGTATTCTGGCAATTGCTAAAAATCCGGAAGCTTACCGGCACTTGGCCATGCAGTTCGAGCACCGCGAAGTCACAAAGCGGTATCATGCCGTAACGAACGGGGTGCATAATTTCGAGGGTATATCCGTTTATCTGCCTATTTCTCCGATTAAGGACGGCACGGCTGTGCGGATTGATCGCGAAAAGGGGAAAGTTGCCGAAACGATTTTCAATACCTTACAGGCGTATCGAACAACGACGCTGGTAGAGTGCATGCCCGTTACGGGCCGTATGCACCAGATTCGCGTGCATTTGATGTGCCTGAAAGCGCCGATCGTCAACGATGCAACCTATGGCGGAAAGCCAGTCTATCTATCGGAAGTGAAGCGTAAATTTAATTTAAAGGAAGGTACGGAGGAGCTGCCGCTCATTCACCGTGTTGCCTTACACGCTCATTCCCTGACATTTACACTACTGGATGGCGAAGAGCAAACCTTTGTGGCCCCCTATCCAAAGGATTTTAACGTGCTGGTAAAGCAGTTGGAGAAGTTCGCCTGAAGTTTAATGTAAAATGAATAATGGTTAATGTATAATGAAAAGCCTAGCCTGCATTATACATTAACCATTATTCATTTTACATTATTCACTAAATCTCCGTCCCTTCCTCAATTGGCTCGGGAATGTGATGGCCCGTAGAATCTAACGGCGTTGGGCGAGGCCGTTTTCGGTTGACAAGGTAAAATAAAGGCGGAATAATCAGTGGGGCGAACAACAAGGTTGTTGTCAAACCACCGATGATCACTGTAGCCAGCGGACGTTGTACGTCGGAACCGATACCGCTCGAAATAGCCGCTGGTACAAGACCGATAATGGCGACGACCATAATGGCCATAATGGCCCGGAACTGCTCCTGAGCTGTCTCGATAGTGATTTCTAACAGCGACTTCGGATTGTTGATCAGGTTACGGTTCAGCGCCGATACGAGTAATACACCTGCCATCACCGAAATGCCGAAGATCGACACAAATCCCACACCCGCTGATACATTGAAGTTGTAACCTCGCAGCAGCAAGGCACCAATCCCCCCGCCCAGCGCGAACAGCAAACAGGTGAGTGTCAGCAGCGTATCGCGAACGTTTCCGTACAGCATAAACAGGAACAGAAACACAACCACAATGGTCAGGGGAATCGAAATAACTAATTGACCACCAGCTCGCTCCAGATTCTCATATTGGCCGCCATAGATCACGCTATAGCCTTCGGGAATTTTGACGTGCTGGCGTACCTTCTGGCTGATTTCTTTCACAAAACCACCCTGATCGCGCCCCCGGATATTTGTACGGACCGTAACCATCCGTTTTCCGTTGATGCGATAAATGTTTGTCTGTCCCTGCACGTAGCGAATATCAGCCAGTTCATTCATCGGAATCAGAGCGCCCGTTGCTGAAGGTACCTGCAACAACCGGATGGCGTCGATACTGCCCCGGCTCTCAGGCGTGAAGCGTACCACAATATCGTAGCGTTTGGCCTCATCATAGATGGAACCAATGGCTTTTCCGCCAATAGCCGCTTCGATCATGTTCTCAATTTCGGCAACGTTGATCCCATAGCGAGCCGCAGCCGGGCGATTAATCTTGATCGCTAGCTGATCCTGAGGGCCTTCCTGTTCAATGTTCACAGATACCGCACCATTCATGGCCCGTACCAGACTGGCAATGCTGTCGGCTTTAGCCCGCATCAGCGTCAGGTCGTTACCGACTACTGAAATAGCTAAATCGGCGGCACTGCCCGTTACGATTTCCATGACCTGGTCAATAATAGGCTGACCTGATGAGAAGAACGCGCCCGGAAACGCTTCCTGCAATTTTCCCTGCATGGAGCGCACAATTTCTTTCTTCGAAATCGTATCCGACCAGGTGCTGTAATCTTTCAACCCAATCAGAATTTCGGTACGGTCTGTTGGGAAGGGGTCCGTTCCATCGTCGTTGCGACCGGCCTGTGTAATAACAAAACTGACCGGTTTATACTCACTAATGATATCTCTGATTTTGGGCGAAATCTTCGCGTTTTCCTGAATCGTGATGCCCGATGGCATAAAGGCCCTCATGAAAATAGACCCCTCGTCCAGCTCCGGCAGAAACTCAGTACCCAGTTTTAGTCCGAAGCCAATCATAATAAGAACAATTGTCATACCAACGCCAACCACGATTTTAGGTGACCGCATTAACGTTGATTTCAGGAGCCATTGATAGCCTCGTTCCAGGGGCGACAGCAGAAAGTTTTTATGTCCTTTCAACGGCTTACCATCTGGCGCAAGCACCTTACGGAAGGCAAACGAAATCAGCACCGGAATTACCGTCAGCGCACAGATTAATGAACCAATAACGGCAAAGGAGAGCGTCAAGGCCATTGGACTAAACAGCTTTCCTTCAACCCGTTGCATCAATAAAATGGGCATATACGCCAGAATAATGATGGTAACCGAGAAGAAAATTTCTCTGGCCACTTCCCCCGCCGACCGAGCCGTGACATTCACGATACCCTGGTTTCGATCCGCGGGGCCGGACGCTCGATAGCGCCTTATGAGGTGCTCGGCCATGACACTAGCTCCATCCACAATAATCCCGAAGTCGATAGCGCCCAATGAGAGTAGGTTAGCTGGAATACCCACCAGTTTCATCAGGATAAAGGCAAACAGTAACGAGAACGGAATGGTAACGGTAACGACCAAAGCGGCCCGTAAACTGCCCAAAAACAAGACCAGCAGAATAGCCACGATGGAAATACCCTCGATAAGCGTATGCGCTACTGTTTCGAGTGAGTGGTCGATCAAAAATCCACGATCATACAGTACCCGCAAATGCACGCCTTTGGGTAACTCACGGGCTTCGAGATCAGCGATTTTATCCTTAAGCAATTCCAGTACTTCACTCGGATTTTCACCCCGACGCAGCAGTACAATCCCTTCCGTTGCGCCAATTACATCTAAATTCTCGTCAGGAATCCGGTAGCCTAAAATACCCGATGGCGAGGGCGGATTGATTTCCACGCTGGCCACATCGCGGAGTAACACGGGTACCCCTTCGTTGGCTTTCAGAACAATATGTTGCACATCGTCGGGGGTTTTGAGTGCCCCCAAACCTCGGACAGCAAAACCCTGACCACCCCGCGCAATGACATTACCACCCGTATTCTGGTTGTTTTTCTGAACGGCATCAATCACATCCTGCAATGTCAGATCGTATTTCCGGAGTTTGGCCGGGTCCGGGATAACCTGAAACTGCTTAATCGGGCCGCCAAAGGTGGTTACGTCGGCCAGGCCCGGTACCTGGAGTAATTGCGGAATAATGACCCAGTCCTGCAAATCGCGCAGTTGCATAGGCGTCATACTGGCTGGGGCTTCAATTACATAGCGGTAAATCTCGCCTACTGCTGTGGTGAGCGGAGCTAGCTCGGGTGAAACACCATCGGGAAGTTGCGCACCGCTAAGTCGTTCGATAACCTGCTGACGGGCAAAGTAATCGGTAACCGTTTCATCGAAATTCAACTGCACGACCGATAGGCCAAAAATGGTTCGGGAACGACGATCCGTAACGTGTGGGACGCTGTTGAGGACCCGTTCGAGCGGTATAGTAACCTGTTGCTCAACCTCCTCTGCCGCTCGTCCGTCGTATTTGGCAATCACAATGACGTTGGTATCGGCAATATCGGGATAAGCCTCAATCTTCAGCAGTTTGAAGCACCACAATCCCAACCCCATAACCGCCACCGCCAGCCCGACTACGATCCAGCGATTTTTGAGGGAAAATGTTATTAGTTTCTGAATCATAATGTAAAAGGAGGAGAGGGAGGAAGGAGGAAAGGGAGGAGGGGACAAAAGGGCTGATATCAGCTATTCCTCTCGTCCCTTTCCGCCCTCTCTTCCCTTTTCTCCCTTCGTCATCAATACCCAAAGCTTAATCCCTTCAGTTGCAGTACATTTTCCGTTACAACCTGATCGTTTTCCTTCAGGCCACTTTGAACCACAACCCGATCATCGCGTTGCTGACCGAGTTGTACGGCTCTACGCTCGATAGCTTGCGGCCCCGTTTTTACAAATACGTAATCGCGGCCTTGTACGGTTACGACCGCATCGCGCGAGGCCGTCATAAATTTTCCTTCTGTAACCCCAAACTGAACGGTGGCAAACATGCCCGCCTTCAGGCGTCCATCCGGGTTGGCTACCGAGATACGGAGTTTAATTTGACGAGTGGTGTTATCCACATAGTCATTAACATTGTCGATGCGTCCCACAAATCGCTCGTTTGGGAAGGCGGTAAAATTGAGCGAGCAGACCAGCCCCTGCCGAATACTACCAAATTGATTTTCAGGTATTTCGCAAACGACGAGGATTGTGTTTGGGCGCGCTAGACGGAGCGCCTTCGGGTCAAAGCCAGCGAGTTTAAGCGTGGCTTCGTCTGAGATAATGGCTGCCTCTTCGTTGGCCAATTGAGTCTGCGCTTCAATCACTTCTTTACCCGATGCTGCCCCGTGGGCCTGTAAATCCTTTACCCGGTCCAGGTTTCCTTTCTGGGTTTGAATGTTGTTCCGGTGTTGTAAAATAGCGGTGTAGTTATCCGATAAACCCGGATCATCGAACAGTACCAATCGTTCGGAGGGGGTTTCAACGGAACGCACCACCATTGCGGCTACATGACCTGGAGCCGAAAAATCAGTACGGATAGCAGCCAGGCGGGCAGGTTGCGTTGGAAAAGAACGCATCATCATGGCGTCGGGAAACGTAAGCCGACTACCGTCGGTGCTGATTGTCGGGCGTGGTATCGACTTAACCACCGACTTAGGCTTTTCCTGACAAGCCAGTGTCAGAAACGACAGCCCGATTACTAATAGACGAACATTCATTGTGTTAATACTGATTAATCTGTCCGGTTGCGTACAGCAGTCGAACGTAATTTTGACGGTAGGTATAAAGCGTTTGATAATAAGCCGTTTGGGTATCGAACCAGGAAGTCTGGGCCTGGAGCAGGTCAATTAGGGTAGTGGCACCCCGCAAATAGGCGTAGCGGACAGAGGCCAGTACCCGGTCGGCATCGCGTCGGATAATTGAGTACCGGTCAATGTTTTGCCTACTGGTCAAAAACGATTGGTAAGCCGTTTCCACTTCGGATCGGATTCGGGTTTGTACCAATTGGGCTGCCTGCCCGGCCTGTTCCTGTAAGACCCTGGACTTCTGAATTTCACCCTGATTACGACTGTAGACGGGTAATTCAATCGTTAGAAATATACCGGCGTAGGGAACGGAATTTTGTGGGTTCCAGATCAAACCCGCTTCGTTTCGAGGCTTCGCTAGTACCTGTTGTAAATCTACGTTTCTACGGGCCGATTCGATATTTGCTTCGGCTACCTGTACATCCGTTCGGGTTGTAGAAGCCAATCGAAACAAACTATCCGCCGAGGCATTCACGGTTGGGTACAGCCGGGATGGGATCGTGAAGTTGGGCTGAATAATGGAATCGTTCATGGCTACGTTGATGCTGTCGGGAGTGCCGAGCACTAAGCGTAATTCGTTTAACCGATTACTAAGATCCTGTTGCGCCGTACGCGTCTGAATGTCATATTGATCCGAAATCAGTTGTGTTCGGGTCAGATCAGTACTGGTGATGACTAAATCTTTAAGGCGGACTCTATTTAATTGAACCAGCGTATCCACGTTCGCTTTTGCCCGTTGCAATAGGGCCAACTGGATACGGGCATACCAGGCGTCGAGATAGCGATTCGCGGCATCGAACAGTAAATTGCGTTCAGTTTCGGCCACACTCCGAACGGCCAGGTTCGTGTTGGCTTCGGCAAACCGATTCCGGTAGGTACGCTTGTTATAAATGTCGAATTCTTTGGTAGCCTGCAACCAGAATTGCCGTCGCTGCCGACTCAATAAACCGGCGGCATCGGCTCCAGGCATAACGGGCGTAGGCGTTAATTGAAACAGCGTCTGGTTATTCAGAACAGGATTAGCGCGGAGGTTGGCCGTCGTTTGATCAGCCTGAGCTGCATTTATATTTAGCCGTTCAACTCTTAGAGCTGGGCTAT
Organism: Spirosoma migulaei; assembly: GCF_054776855.1. Taxonomy (NCBI): domain Bacteria; kingdom Pseudomonadati; phylum Bacteroidota; class Cytophagia; order Cytophagales; family Cytophagaceae; genus Spirosoma; species Spirosoma migulaei. The sequence goes on from NZ_BAAHBG010000005.1 coordinate 36,125, forward strand.
TTGTACGCACTTGTTGAAGAGTCTGTCGTAAGGTTAATGTAGTTTGTGCCGAAGCCGACACCCAGAACAGACTAAAGCACAACAGTTGATATGAGGCAATTTTTAACGTCATTCGCTTTATAAGAACGTAACAAAGTAACAATCCGCAGGCCCCAAACCCGTAAAATCTTAATTAAAAGATAGTTAAATATACTTAACGCCTGAGTTCAGAATCCTGGGAAAAAGGCTGACATTCCAGTTATACATAAAAGTTGATTAGCAGTTAATACTTACTGTTCGCTCAAATTCCTAGTAATGTCTACAGGCTAATTTCCTTATTTTGCTGGAATTCAACCATAACACACTTTTTCAACCGGTACAACCGTCAACTACCTGTGAACTATCTTCTTTCTATCCTTTTCGTTACCTTCCTTCTACTAGTAAATTCCTGCGCCAGGCCGACCTTTCGACTAGTAGATAAGCCTATCATTTTTGATGATGAGCGAAAGCAACTATCACTTGAGTACTTAGCGAAACGGCATGGTATTCAACAACAGGAACCATTTATCAAGCCCAAAATGATTGTGTTGCACTGGACAGCCGTGCCAACACTTGAAGCAACTTTCGATGTATTCAACCCATCGGTATTACCCGGTCGACCCGATCTTCAGGTTGCCAGTCGCCTGAATACGTCGGTCCCATTTCTGGTTGATCGGGATGGTACCATTTTTCGATTACTTCCCGATACAACTTTTGCGCGCCATTGTATTGGTCTGAATTACTGTGCCATTGGTATCGAAAATATTGGCAATAATGACCTGACCAAAGCGCAGATGAAAGCCAATGTGCAACTGGTTCGTTATCTGAAACGTCGCTACAAAGGCATTGACTACCTGATTGGGCATTATGAGTATAAAGACTTTATTGGTACACCACTCTGGAAAGAAACAGACCCGAATTATCTGACCAGCAAAATCGACCCTGGCAAATCATTCATGCGGAAAGTCAGGAGTCGGGTAAAAGACCTAAATCTGAAGGGTAGTCCAATTTTGTTGCAGTAAGTCACTCCGGCGATTCCTATACGGCCATGCAGTAGCGGTCTAAGTCCAAAAACTATGCCTTTCCCTATCTATATGACGAGAGTCAGGTAGTAGCCCGCACGTTTGGGGATACCAATACACCCCATATGTTTGTTGTGAAACGGGAAGGAAGCCACTATAGGGTTGCTTATATCGGTGCTATCGACAATAATCAGTACGATGCAACTGCGGGTGACAAGAAATAGGTTGAAATGGCTGTCAATGAATTAATTGCCGGTAAACCTGTAACAACGGCTTCGGCAAGAGCTGTTGGATGCGGCATTAAGAGGAAAAATACGTAGTTCTAACCGCAAGGGTCGCAACGGAAAACGCAAAGCACGCAAGAAAAGATTTCTTAGCGTGCTTTGCGTTTTCCGTTGCGACCCTTGCGGTTATTTTACCAGACCGTCCTTCCCGAATTTAGTCCCGAAAAAGTCGCCCTTGTTCCAGGTGGGGCGCTGATCGTCCTGTGCGGTTAAATAGCCAACCAGAAACTGCAATTGCGCGTGTTTGGCTGCGGCATTGAAATCAAACGGTTGATTCATGTCGTCTTGTGGCGTGTGGTAGATGGTTGCCCGCCAGTCGAGGTTGAGTTTGGTACCATCCAGATTGGGATTACCCGTTTGCGAACCGCTTTTGATGAAAAGTGCCGGAATGCCCTGCCGTACAAAGCTAAAGTGGTCGCTTCGCATAAATACAGTCTGTTCGGGAATCGGGTCCGGGCTTATCTGGACGCCCAAAAATGAAGCAGCCTGTTTAACTTCTTTGCTAAGGCTCGAATGTTCCGCTCCATAAGGAACAATATCGAGTAAGGGATGAAAGAAAAAGGGCATATCTAACGTCAAATTCGCTACAATTTTCTCCTTGGGCACGGTTGGATTACTTGCGAAATAATCGGACCCCAGCAGACCCATTTCCTCGCCCGTTACGCCCACGAACAAAATAGAGCGCCGGGGGGCTTTGGGTAGCGACGCATAAAGCCGTGCCGTTTCGAGCATGATGGCTACGCCCGATGCATTATCATGGGCACCGTTGAAAATGGAATCTCCTTTTACTGGACGGCCAACGCCCAGATGGTCGAGGTGGGCCACGTGAACGATGTATTCATTTTTCAGCGCTGGGTCTGAACCAGGCAACGCGGCTACTACATTAAAGCCGGCTATATCTTCGGCTATATCGGTCTGCGTTTTCATTCGAACCGAAACGTTAAGCGGAAATGCCTGCGAGCGATTTTTCATGGCCTGCCCAATGGCTTCGGTAAAGGAAGTTGGCGCACCGGCGAAAAGTAAGCGTGCCAGCGAATCACTGATGGATGCGGCCCCTTTCAACGCAGGATAGGTGCTCTTTGGTTTTCCCTGCTTGTCTACCCAACGCGTAATTCCTTGCCGGGCGCGGGGAGCCGCCGTTTCAATACGACTTCGTAGATCGGTAGGCAAACTGAACGCAATAGTACCTACAGCTCCGTGCGCGGCTGCATTTTCCGCCTTTGATGAAGAAGCGTAAGCGCGCTGATTGGATGGAAACGAAGCTGGAGCTCCATTCAGAAACGCCACGATTTTTCCCTTCACATCAATGCCCGTGTAGTCATCGTAACCGAGATCAGGGGCTGAAACACCGTAACCAACAAAAACAACTGGGGCGCTTACGTCGCTGGCTGGATGGTCGGGATTCGGATTCAGAATAAACTGCTTCCCATAAGTAAGCGGTTGCTCACGCCCGTTTGTCAGTAGCGTGAGTGAGCTATTGCTTTCCTTTACCTGCCACCTACGGAGAGGCACATTCTGCCGAAATGCATTGTTTTCTCCGGCGGGCTGGAGACCTAACGCTTTTAGTTGGGCAACCACATAATCTGCTGCCATGGCAAACCCTCGGGTACCTGGTTTCCGGCCCCGAAGTGAGTCGTTTGCCAAAATACCCATATGCGTATGAATCGCTTCAGGTCGAACAGTTTTGGCCACTCGCTGCACATCGGCAGGAATTGCATTGGATTGGCCCATAACCAGGCTTGCGCCCAACAGGCTAATGACTATACTAAGTAATAAAGTTGTTGTAACGTGTCGCATTGAGGAAAGCTAAGACGAAAAACGATTAGCGAATATAGGCCACAGTTTTAGTAGAACAAATTGAAACCCTGGCTTAACCAACTTTAGGTTGCTTAACCGTACACTTGCTCAATTGATAGTATATTCGTCGCCCAAACAGGGCGATAAGTAGTGGTATTTATCGAAGAGAATCAGTAAAATCAACGAACATGAAAAAGGTGCCCATACTTATCGACTGCGATCCCGGCCACGATGATGCTGTTATGCTTATGCTGGCCATTGGCAGCGATTTTTTCGATATCAAAGCTATAATCACTTCGGCCGGAAATCAGACTCAGCAGAAGACCCTTACTAACGCCTTAAAGCTTAAAGAATTACTTGGTTCTGATATTCCAATTTATAAAGGTTGCGATAAACCCCTTTTTCGGGAGCTGATCATTGCCGATTATGTACACGGTGAGATGGGTATGGATGGCCCGATATTACCTGATCCCAAGCTAAAGCCAGAGGCCTTATCGGCTATAGAAGCGATGGCGAGTATTCTGGCTGAAAGCGAGGAGCCAATAACGCTTGTGCCCACCGGCCCACTTACCAACATTGCTACCTTTCTATTGGCTTATCCACACTTGAAACCAAAAATCGAACGAATCTCGCTGATGGGTGGTGGTGGCTTCCGGGGGAACATGACGCCCACAGCTGAGTTCAACATCTACGTAGACCCTGAAGCGGCTTCTATAGTGTTCAATTCCGGGGTTCCTATTACCATGTGTGGCCTGGATGTGACACACAAGGCGCTGGTTTTTCAGGAGGATATCGAACGGTTCCGATCCATCGGCAATCAATCGGGAAAGGTGGTTGCAGAACTGATGGATTTCTTTTCCATTTTCTACCGCCGTGAACGTCCGGAACTGGAAGGCGGGGCTGCCTTGCATGATCCCTGCGCTATTGCCTGGCTGATTGACCCAACAATGTTTACGTCAAAGTCGTGTTTTGTGGATGTTGAAGTGGCAGGGAAATTGACCCTGGGTACTACGGTCGTCGATTTTTTCGATGTGTTGAAGAAAACCCCGAATACTGAGTTCGTTTACGACATTGACCGGGAGAAATACATCAATCTGATTTATGAGGCTGTTCAAAAACTGCCTTAATGATGGACCGCAGATGACGCTGATTATTATGATTTACGCAGATTTTTATCAGTATAAATCATAATAATCAGCGTCATCTGCCGGTCCGCCGGTGCGGGTCCATTTTTATTTTAAAACCAGGGACGTTTAACTTTAAATGACCGCTTCAGGCCACTAATCATCAGGAATGCGCCCAATATTCCGAAGATGATCGCCAGTATTGTGACGTGCAGAATGGCGAATACAACCGCTACCAGAATAATCAGGACGGAGGCTTTCAACTTCCAGCTAATCCGCTGCCACCAGTTGAGTTCGGGGCGTAGTTTCATACCCAGACTCTGCCGAATTTGATTGCCTAATTTGAGTTTTTTCTTGGGTTTCGGGTCCGGTTGTTTGTCAGTAGACTCCGTTGGGGTCGGTAGCATCGACTGAACTCGCTGCATATGCCGCACCACACCGGCATTGGTCGACGATTGTACAGGCTGGCGACTTCGACTAGCAACAACAGGATTACCAACTAATGGCAAGTTTGTAATTGATTGATCGCCTTGTTCTGTTGAATCCAAAATGGGCACCATTTCCAGGGATGTGTAGCGCTCTTTCACTATCTCGCTCTTTCGCTCTTTTAACTTTTCAACGGCTACTCGTGCTGCTGCCGGATGGGATGAGCGCTGAAAATAAGCGACAGGTCGATGGCAGGATGAAAGAAAAAGACATAAGACGGCAACAAAAAGGGCAATGGCATTTTTCATCAGGTCGTGAGTTGGACGAACGATACTAGCGGAGACAAAAATCCCATTTACAACGAATTGGGAAGGTCGGTTGATATGACTCTGGCGAAAAAGCCTTCAATTTGTCCACCAGCAGTGCCTACCTTTGCGGCTATGAATCCAGACAATGATCCCCAGCCCTGGCAGGTTGAATCCTCCGAATACATTCATCAGTTACCGTGGTTTACAGTTCGTAAAGATGCCATTCGGATGGAGAATGGGGGAGTTATTCCTAATTATTTTGTTTTTGAGTATCCTAACTGGATCAACGTAGTGGCCGTTACCACAGAAGGTCAACTGGTACTCATTCGGCAGTATCGCCATGGCATTGCCGGAGTTCACTATGAGCTTTGTGCAGGCGTGGTTGACCCCGGCGAAGAGCCTCTTGTAGCCGCCCAGCGCGAATTGCTGGAAGAAACGGGCTTTGGTGGTGGCACCTGGCAGCTCCTTATGACACTCTCTGCAAATCCGGGCACCCATGCAAACCTGACCTATGCCTTTCTGGCAACGGGGGTTGAGGTGAAGCAGGCGCAACATCTCGAAAACACCGAAGAAATCACGGTGCATGTTATTTCGCGGGAACGGGCCATGGAGATTATCAATAACGGCGAGATGATGCAGGCTTTGCATTTGGCCCCGTTATTGAAATACCTGTCTGAACCGGGATTGAACAGATTTTAGGATTAACCTGATTTTGTTTATCTACCTGATTATTTACTGCATTACCCCCAACGAGTATCTTTGCCATCCCAATGTATACAATGACAGGATTTTAGCCAAAATCCTGTCAATCCTAAAATCTGTTCAATCCCGGTTCAGAATGATTATTCCCCTTGCCCTCCGCGCTGACCAAACGCAGGAGTATTATTTTTCGGTGAAACTAGCTGAAGTGCGTCGGTTACAGGCGGCTGGTCATGATATTATTAACCTCGGTATCGGCAACCCTGATCTGATGCCTTCTGCCAATACGATTGATGCGCTGGTACGTTCGGCGCAGCAACCAACTGCGCACGGGTATCAGCCGTATAAAGGTACCCCACAGTTACGGCAGGCCATTACTAGCTTCTATGGCCATACATACGGCGTCACACTCGAACCTGATACCGAAATTTTGCCGCTTATTGGCTCTAAAGAAGGAATAACCCATATTTCGCTGACGTTCCTGAACGAAGGCGATGGTGTTTTAGTCCCTGAGCTTGGTTACCCAGCCTACCGGGCAGTAAGCCGTATGGTAGGAGCTACTGTTCATGAGTATCCACTTCTGGAATACGCTGGCTGGCAACCCGATTGGGAAGCTATGACTGATTTACTGGCAGCCCAGCCAGCCAATGAAAAGACAAAGATTATATGGCTGAACTACCCCCATATGCCCACAGGAGCACCTGCTACCCGCGCCCTGTTTGAGCGGGCGGTACGGTTCGCCCATGAGCATCAGGTATTGTTGTGCCATGACAATCCCTACAGTCTGATTCTGAATAAAAAGCCGCCGATCAGCCTCTTGTCGGTGGATGGCGCGAAGGACGTGGCCGTGGAACTAAACTCCTTAAGTAAATCGCATAATATGGCTGGTTGGCGCATTGGCTGGATGGCGGGTTCTAAAGCTTATGTCGATGCGGTGCTAACGATCAAGAGCAACATTGATTCGGGACAGTTTAAGCCGCTCATGGATGCCGCAACCGAAGCGCTCAGTAATTCTGACGACTGGCATAGGGCGCGTAACGCTGTATATCAAGGTCGGTTAGATGCCGTTCATGCGTTTCTGGATGCCCTGGGCTGCACCTATACAACCGATCAGGAGGGATTGTTTATCTGGGCCAAACTGCCCGACTCCGTTGAATCGGCCGAAACGCTGGTGAATGATCTGCTTCGACAAAAACATGTGTTCATTGCGCCTGGTTTCATCTTTGGCCCCAAAGGAGATCGGTACGTACGGGTATCGTTGTGTGTGCCAGAAAACCGTATCCGAACCGGGATTGAACGGATTTTAGGATAAAACAGATTTTGTTTTTACCCTGTCAGTAAATTACTTGCTCTAAAATCGAATGCTCTCCTCTATAGCTCTTTCAATAAATTTCTGAATGAATAGGCTCTTATTATTAAGAATTATTGATTGTAGCGATGCAGCCAAATTACAAATATGGCGAGTTAACACACCGTATTACCGGGTGCTCAATGGAAGTACATCGAGTGCTGAGTAATGGCTTTCAGGAGGTCATTTATCAGCGTTCTCTAGCTTATGAACTTGAGCAATTCAACATAGGATTTGCTAGAGAAGTGGACATGCCGATTTTTTATAAAGGTATTCTAATGGGTATCCGCCGAGCTGATTTCCTGATTGAAGAAACGATTATGGTTGAATTAGAAGCGATCATTAAGTTAGAAGAAGTTCATTTGGCACAGGCCATCAACTACCTGGAAGCGTATAATCTGGAAATCGGATTACTAATAAATTTTGGGGCTTCCAGCCTGGAATTTAAGCGTGTCCTCAATCCTCATTTCCGAAGATTCCATCCTAAATCTTAATCTCCGCGTGGGGCACAAAATCTGTTTTAATCCTTAAATCTGTTAAATCCCGGTTCAGATGACTGTTTCCATTATTGGCATAGGCCTACTCGGGGGCTCGTTCGCGCTCGCGGTTCGCGAGAAATACCCCAAAATGCGCTTCATTGGCGTTGATACATCCCACGTAAATGGCCAACTGGCGCTGGCAAAAGGCATTGTTGATGAGGTGTTGCCACTGGCTGAAGCAGTAGCACAGAGTACCCTCGTAGTGATGGCTACACCCGTTAACATTATTACCGACTTACTGCCTACGGTTCTCGATCACCTACCTGCGGCTGCTACCGTCATTGACTTAGGATCTACCAAAGAATTGATTTGCGATCTGGTTGATGCACATGTTAAACGGCCCCAGTTTGTTGCTGTTCATCCTATGGCCGGCACCGAAAATTCGGGGCCTGGTGCCGCGTTCAAGGAACTGCTGGCAGGTAAAAACCTCATCATCTGCGATCGGGAGAAAAGTAACGCCGATAGCTTGATGCTGGTTGAAAGTCTGTTTCGGGATATAGGTATGAAATTGTTCTATATGACGCCAAAAGAACACGACCTGCATTTGGCCTATGTGTCACACCTAAGTCATATTAGTGCGTTTGCCTTGGGCTTGACCGTACTGGAAAAAGAAAAAGACGAGCAGGCCATTTTCGATATGGCCAGTACCGGCTTTAGTTCAACGGTGCGATTGGCAAAGAGCTCTCCGCAAATGTGGGCGCCTATTTTCGATCAGAACCGAACCAATGTATCCGACGCGCTGGCGGCTTATATCGACTTTTTACAGCAGTTTAAAGAGGTAATTGACAGCCAGGACGTTACTACCTCGCTGGATTTCATGCAACGGGCCAACGTCATTCGACGCGTGCTGGACGGAATCGAGAAACGGTAAAAAAGTAAAACTTTTTCCGGTTGCTGACACAAAACGGATTTCTATTGGTTTATATCATAAGACGCCACGAATTGGCAAGTCCCGAAACAGAATCATTAGTAAACCTATGCAAGCAACTGAACAACCAGCTGGATCACAAGTGGCCGCACAGGCTGGTACCATCACAATTGGTGGTGATTTAACCGTTAATCGTATGGCTTACGGTGCCATGCGGATTACTGGAAACGGAATTTGGGGGCCTCCCAAAGATCACGACGAATCCATTCGCGTATTAAAACGCTGCCTTGAACTTGGCGTAAATTTTATTGATACAGCCGATAGTTACGGCCCTTACGTATCGGAAGAGCTCATTGCTGAAGCTCTGCATCCCTATCCCGATGGCTTAGTTATTGGGACGAAAGGTGGACTACTCCGTACAGGCCCGAATCAATGGCCGGTTGATGGCAGCCGAAAACACCTGGAGGAAGCACTTAATGGTAGCCTGAAACGCTTAAAACTAGATCGGATTGATCTGTATCAACTTCACCGCTTCGATCCGAAAGTACCGTCCGAAGAATTCCTGAGTTTTCTACAGGAAGCCCAGCAACAGGGTAAGATCCGGCATATTGGTTTATCGGAAGTGGGTATTGACCAGATCGAAGAAGCAAAAAAATACTTCGAGGTTGTATCGGTACAGAATATGTACAACTTTGGCGAGCAACGCTGGAATGATGTGCTTGCCTACTGCGAGCAAAATAACATCGCCTTTATTCCATGGTTTCCGCTCAACGCGGGGAACGTGGCTGCCGAAAATGCCATTAAAAAAGTAGCTGCCCGTCACGGTGCAACAGATTACCAGATTGCACTGGCCTGGCTCTTAGCCGCATCACCTGTAATGTTGCCCATCGCCGGAACATCGTCGGTAAAGCATTTGGAGGAGAATCTGCAAGCTGCCGCTATTAAACTTACTGACGAAGATTTGCAGGATATGCCATTGCCTAATTAAGGTTTATAGTATTCGGTTTAAGGTATACGGTAAGCTGACGCCAGCAATCTACGCGTCCGTATACCTTAAACCGAATACCAAATACTGTAACCCTAAATCGTCAATCTGTATGCTAACACAAACCAAACTAGATCCACAGCAACTCCTGGCATCAACGCTACATAGGCTGCAGGAAGGGGCTGAACACATTAATCCGGTCAATGAGCTGATCAATCAGTGGAGTGATGCATTGGGTGAAGGAAATCTGACACTCGAAAACGTGGCTGATGAGTTGTTCTCGCTTAAACGAGCTTTAGAAGAAGGGAAAGCTCCAAAAATTGCCGGGTCATTGCATACGCTCAGCAAACTAACGAAGCAGGCTGCTAACGAGGCATCGGATGTTGGTTTGGTAGGCCAGTTACTTCAGCTGGCTCAGGTACTCGAAGAGACGTCAAAACAGGTTACAGAAGCCCGGTAAAGACGAGAATTTTCAACAAAAAAGGATGCCTTTCTAGAAGAGCATCCTTTTTTGTTGATTAATGCAGGTTATGCATTCTCCAATGACTTGATCTTATCAAAGGCAACCTGTAATTCACTAAGTTGCTTTTGAAGATCCTCTTTGATGTAAGCCGGAATATGGTCTTTATTAATTGCGTCCTGATAGGCTTCAATAGCGGCATTTTCGCCAAATTCAACGGAGCTTAATACCGTATCGCGATCTTTGCCCGTCAGCGCTGATTTAATGTCGATCCAGGCGCGGTGAATTTTACTTGTTACGTCGGTAGACGTTGCGTCTGATACGCCCGTTCCGTCAATGCGTACGATATGATCGGCCAATTGACTACGGAAATTTTGGCTCTGAATTACGTAATGGCGGAACAGATCGTCCAGTTGCGCATCTTCGTTGTCTTCAATCGCTTTTTCATATCCCTGAATGCGATCGTTGTTGATTTTTACCAGGTCGTTGAGATCATCAACGATTTCTTTATTCGTGATCATAACAGTTGAATTTCTATGAGTTGTTAAATGAAATTACAACTAGGTGTACGCACGATTGTTCACGCATAAACAAAAAATGAAGGATTCATTGAGCGACCAGCAACTAGGTTAACGAAATGAATCCCTCATTTTTTGTCTACAAGACTTTTCTAATTGGTAGATGTTACACTTCGCAATCGCAAAATTGATCCATTCTCGAATTGAAGCTGGTTCTCAGGACTTGTCAGCGAAATTTGGGTAATAGCACCGTCCCAGCCTGCTAACTGACTTGTATTGATTTCATAGGTACGAAATTGGCCATCACCCACAATAGGGAAATCGACGTACCGACCCGGTATGTCCAGAAAGTCATAATCTTCGGGCTTTCGCCACGAAAATCGAGCCATGGTTCCTTTTGTCTGAAAAGCAGCCTGTATGTAAATTTTTGGAACATTACTTGCGTGCCAGAACGACATTGGGCTCATAACCCGAAAGTTCCTGATTGTCGGATCGTCCCGCATCCAGAGAACATTTAACTCATTTTGAATTGGGTAGCCTTTGTCGCGGGTGCGGTTAAAGTACCAGCCCTGCCGATCATTGACAAATCTATACGTAGGGCCGGTAGGCGGCCGGGGTTGGGCGTAGGCAAACTGCCGAATGTCAGTTAGGTCACCAACAATCAATGTGTATTCAAATTCGTACTGCCCATTATGATCAATGAGCAAGTGCGGCTGGCTGGTTATGTATCCTGCCGACACATCAAACTCGCCCCCAACTTTGGTAACGCCGAAACCGGCTGAGCCAAATCGGACCTCATTGGGCTTATACAAACCAACTCCCCGTCCCTCAGCATTCAGCAAGGCAATCCAGTTTTCGCTCCCATATCGATTCAATACATCCCGATCGGTATACTCCGATACCGCATCATTCGTGAATGGCTTTACCCCACCATAAGTTACCATCCGATAATAGGGACCATTCAGGTACACACAAGGCACCTCCTGAGTCCGGGACTCATACTGAGTGGTATCGGAACGGTTAACCACAATCTTACAGCGTACGTGAATGGTATTGCCTTTCAATTCAATCCAGTGTTCAAATACACAGTCGGCAGGTTCATTCAGTAATGGCCAAATCAAAGGGATCGTTTTAACATACAGCGTGTTTTGGCCCTGCTGATAGCTAACAACCCGAGCCGGATTATTGTAATAATCGCCTGTTTGAACTGGGTTCCAGCCAAGGTATCTCCATTGGTAAACTGGATCTTTACCGTTTACACTGTAGGGGTAAGGACCCGCATAGATCGATGTCTGTATTTGCCGACCCAGGTCATTATTGTTGACCATATTTACGCTACTACCCGCTTCTGATAGATACGTAATGGCCCCCCCCGCATTCAGATCGATCCCAACGCGTATCTTATCATTGTCCAGATACAGCCGTTTTTGGGGAGATGTCTGCGTCTGTCCCGGTAATCCGCCGGATGGTGGGTTCGACACAACGGGTGCTTTATGAGGATCGGTAGACGGGTAATCACGAACGCAGGTGACGGCCAAACTGCTTACCAATACACAAACTAACAGTATATAAGGACGAACCATAAACGCAGCGTATTAGGAAATAGATTAGTCAAAAATAGGGGTATGTTAAGGGTTTTGCAATAGTTATTATTCACTGGCCTTTATCGCTCTACTCACTCTGTATCGCTAAGTCTCTGGCATCAATTGATGCAGAAACTGGTTTACCTCCACTGGTTTCTTAAAAATCAATACTGTACGTCCTGGAGCATATTGATCAATTTTAGCCAGAATTTGTGCGCGCTGAGTCTGTCGAAATGTCCAGATCCAGTGCAGGAAATCCCAGCTCCAGCGCTCAGGGCAACCGGGAGCCATATCAGGACGAACTCGCCCTTGATAAGTAACCAAACGCTTGATAATCCGCCACAAACACAACCAGCGAGGGAAGTCCAGAAAGATTATGGTATCGGCCATGGTAAAACGTAAGTTCATTGACGAGCCGTAATTTCCATCAATGATCCACTCGGGTTGGTCAATCAATTGTTTTTGTAAAACCAGTTCGGTAGCCTGGTCTGTCATGATCCAGCCGGGTTGCCATAATACGGCATCCAGATGAGCGACCGGGAGATGGGTCAATTGGCCAAGCTGACGAGCCAGAGTTGACTTCCCGGCTCCTCCACAACCCACAATGGCAACTCGTTTCATAGCTGATTTATAGACGTAGCATGGTAAAAACCTGATTTCATTCTGGTCAAAAGCTATTTCTCAATGTAAACGCACTTAAAAAAACAGCTTGTAAGGCAAGGAATCGCCACTTTGCCTTTATATTCTAAAATTCTCCTTTTCCATTACCTGCTAAACCCCTAATTTTGCAGGATTTTTGACCAGACCCTGAATTGCCTGGTAATCCGTCAGGCAGCTTGCTCAACTCACGATTCATTCAGGGCCGCCCATGCGGTCATTGTCCTGCAGAAAAATGCCTAAAAATACCAACATTCGCTCGGTTCTTATTATTGGCTCAGGCCCCATCGTTATTGGCCAGGCATGTGAGTTCGATTATGCTGGCTCACAGGCCGCTCGCTCTATTCGGGAAGAAGGCATAGAAGTGGCGTTGATTAATTCCAATCCGGCCACCATCATGACCGACCCTATCAACGCAGATTATGTGTATCTGTTGCCGTTAGAGAAAAAATCTATCGTCGAAATCCTGAAAAAACACCAGGAAATGGGGCGGCCCATCGACGCCGTTCTGCCAACGATGGGGGGACAAACCGCTCTGAATCTGGCTATCGACTGCGATAAGGCCGGTATCTGGCAAAAATACGGTGTCGAGATTATTGGCGTGGATATTAAAGCCATCGAAACAACTGAAGACCGGGAGAAATTCCGGTTGCTCATGCTTGAACTTGGTGCTGGCGTTTGCAAAGGCCGCACGGCCCGCTCGTTTCTGGAAGGTAAAGAAATTGCCCAGGAAATTGGCTTTCCGCTGGTTATCCGGCCATCGTATACACTTGGTGGCACAGGGGGCGGTTTCGTTAACCGGCCCGAAGATTTTGATAAGGCACTTACCGCCGGATTACACGCATCGCCTGTTCATGAGGTGCTGGTCGAACAAAGTGTGATGGGCTGGAAAGAGTATGAACTGGAATTGCTGCGCGATAATAACGGCAACTTCATTATCATCTGCTCCATCGAGAATTTTGACCCAATGGGTATTCATACCGGCGACAGCATTACCGTTGCCCCGGCCATGACGCTGCCCGATACGCTGTACCAAAAAATGCGCGATCTGGCCATCAAAGTAATGGGAGGCATCGGGCAGTTTGCAGGCGGCTGTAACATCCAGTTTTCGGTTAATCCACAAACCGACGACATCATCGTTATTGAAGTAAACCCACGGGTGAGCCGATCGTCGGCGCTGGCATCAAAAGCAACGGGTTACCCGATTGCTAAGATTGCCGCAAAAATGTCGGTTGGGTACAACCTCGATGAGTTGATCAACCCTATTACGGGTACCACTTCGGCTTTCTTCGAACCCGCAATCGACTATGTTATTGTAAAAGTACCCCGCTGGAACTTCGATAAGTTTCCGGGAGCCGATCGGTCATTGGGGCTGCAAATGAAGTCGGTTGGGGAAGCGATGGGTATTGGTCGAAACTTCCAGGAAGCGCTACAAAAAGCCTGTCAGTCGCTCGAAATTCGCCGAAATGGACTTGGTGCCGATGGACATGAACTAACCGACCGGGCGGCTCTGACGGAAAGTCTGCAACACCCCAGCTGGAACCGGCTGTTTCATATCTACGATGCGTTTAAAGCAGGAATGTCGTTCCGGACGATTCAGCAACTGACCCGAATTGACCCCTGGTTCTTACACCAGATCGAAGAATTAATTGAGCTGGAACGTGAAATTCAGCAGTACGACCTGGACGATATTCCGCCCGAACTTCTCCGTACGGCCAAACAAAAAGGCTATGCCGACCGACAGTTGGCCCACCTGCTTCAGGTAAAAGAAAGCAAGGTGTATGATTACCGTCAGAGACACAACATTCGTCGGGTATATAAGTGTGTGGATACCTGCGCGGCTGAGTTTGAGGCCAAAACGCCGTATTATTATTCGACCTTCAACAACCAGGTTCCTATCACAACCGACCACGCTGAGCCAGTTTCTGACCTGCCCGGTAATGAGTCGATTCGGAGTAACCGCAAAAAAGTGGTGGTGCTGGGTTCGGGGCCAAACCGTATTGGACAGGGTATCGAGTTCGATTACTCCTGCGTACACGGCGTACTGGCGGCAAAGGAAGCGGGTTATGAGACCATCATGATCAACTGTAATCCTGAAACCGTATCGACCGATCCTGACATTGCCGACAAGCTGTACTTTGAGCCGGTTTTCTGGGAGCACGTACATGCTATTATCATGCACGAGCAGCCTGAAGGCGTTATTGTGCAGTTGGGTGGGCAGACAGCACTGAAAATGGCCGAGAAACTTACTCGTTACGGCATTAAGATCATTGGCACAAGCTGGGAAGCCCTCGACTTAGCCGAAGATCGGGGTCATTTTTCGGAATTGCTGAAAACACTGGATATTCCATACCCAAAATTCGGAACGGTACGGGAGTCAGAAGCGGCACTGGAATTATCGCGCGAATTAGGATTCCCCTTGCTGGTGCGGCCAAGCTACGTGCTGGGAGGCCAGAACATGAAAATCGTGATCAACGAGAACGAACTCGAGCAGCACGTGATGAAGATTCTGGAAGATATTCCAGACAATAACATCCTGCTCGACCACTTCCTCGAAAGCGCCATCGAAGCGGAAGCCGACGCCATCTGCGATGGTGAAGACGTGTACATTATTGGCATCATGGAGCACATTGAACCAGCTGGTATTCACTCTGGTGACTCGTACGCTGTGCTACCCACCTTCGATTTGAGCGAAAACGTGCTCCGACAAATTGAGGAACACACGAAAAAGATTGCCATTGCGCTTAAAACTGTCGGGCTGATTAATATTCAGTTTGCCATTAAAAACGAGGTGGTGTACATTATTGAGGCCAATCCCCGTGCCAGCCGAACCGTACCATTCATCTGCAAAGCGTACCAGGAACCGTATGTTAATTATGCTACGAAGGTGATGCTGGGCGACAAGAAGGTGAAGGATTTCGATTTCAAGCCGGTTAAAAAAGGGTATGCAATCAAGATTCCGGTGTTCTCGTTCAGCAAGTTCCCGAACGTAAACAAGGAGCTTGGTCCCGAAATGAAATCGACCGGAGAGGGCATTTACTTCATTGATGATCTCACCGATGATTATTTCCAGAAAGTATACTCGGAGCGGAATCTGTATTTAAGCCGGTAGGAAGTGCTACAATCAGATTTGTTCCCTGTGCCATTCCTTAGTAGGGATGGCACAGTTTTTTTGTAGCATTGTAGGGGTAGACGATTCTTGATAGATTTGTATAAAATTGGCGCGGTATTGGTTATAGCGTCAACTAGCCACCAGGGCAATGATAGAAACCATCTGTTCGTTAGCTTTACGAGCCGCTGATTAACCCGTGAAAAAAGTTCTATACCTAAGTCTAAGCCTGCTTCTGACCACTCTTCTCATTGAGTGTAAGGAAACCAATGAGTTTTCGCCCGGAGCGAGCGATGCACGCATTACGGGTACATGGCGTCTGACCGAACGGCGTTATCCCGTTGACAGTGCGTATTACTTATTTGACTCGGTTTTTGTGAAAGGAGCCTATGTGGTAGACTCTACATTTACCAACGGTCATTATGTAAAGGATACTGTTTTTGTGAAAGACCATTATCAACGGGATTCGATTTTGGTCTCAAAATCAATCGATTCAACCCAGAAGTATTCGGTAAATCCAGCCCAGACGCTCACCTTTAGTGCGGATGGTAAGTTAAGCGCCAACGGGGCCGAAATGTCGTACTACTATCCAATAAAATACTTTCGGGTCGATTCAACCATCTCGGATGGCTTGGGTATTAATCTGTTTATTACGACCAATCGGGCTACCGTTCCATTTCGACAGGGCGTAGCTTTTCAAGGGGATGTATTGACGCTACTTCCCCGCTGCGACAGACTCTGCTATTCAAAGTTCGTCCGGGTGAGGTGAGCCACTACCTCATTGCTTAGCCGCGGTGAAGCTTACGGTTGTATTGTTGAACGGATAGTTCGTTACTGTTAACAGGGCTGTAGTCCAACTGCCCACTTTAGTTGTACCGCTGTATAAGTCAATAGCGTTTCCCGACTGTTGCAGCGTGATCGTTTTTGTCTCCGAAAAAGTTGAACTCCCTGATGTGCTTGCTGTTGCATAAGAAAGCGTTAGGTCTACTGTATCCAGCGCCACCCCATTTCGAACCATGATGACCGTACCATTCACAACCGTAATGGGTTGACTGTTTCCAGTAATTGTAATGGTCGTTACCGCATATCGACCAGAAACCCGGGAGGCCATATCGGGGTCTGGTATAGTCTCTGTTTTTTTGCATCCAGCTAGTAAGCAGATAATCAACACGAGAAGCCAGCTAGTAAGGAATGTTACGTTTAAGCGCATAGGAATAGGAAATAAAGCTAAAGCCGGGCAACGGCTTTAGCGAAAAGCTTATGATTAATATCCTGTTTATACGTTTTAATCTTTCCGACGCCAGGAGGAATCTCAAACTTGACTAGTGTAAAGCTTGAGATTCCTCTTAACGAAACTTATCCTTGCCGCTGCCAGCCTTGCGCCCGAATAGGCGTCTGTTGACCGGCTTTTGTTGCCAGTACAATTTTTGTTGGGTCGGCAGTAAGGTAGCCTATGGCTGTGATGCGGGCGTTCGTTTCCAGTTTTTCAAACGCTTGCGGACGGACCGTAAACAATAGCTCATAGTCTTCACCTCCATTCAATGCAGCCGTTATAGGACTGATTTTGAATTCGTCGGCAGCTAAGTGTGTCTGGTCGTCGATGGGTAGATTCTCGTCAAATACCACCGCTCCCGTTCCCGACTGATGGCAAAGGTGGAGAAGTTCTGAAGCCAGTCCATCCGAAATATCGATCATAGCCGTAGGCCGAACGCCTAAATCGCGAAGTTCGTGAACCATATCGGTGCGAGCATCGGGGCGAAGTTGCCGTTGAACCAGATAAGCCCGCTCTTCTGACAGATTAGGCTGCATATTTGGGTCGGCCAGGAAAACCTGCTTCTCGCGTTCTAGTAATTGCAATCCCAGATAAGCTGCTCCCAGATCGCCGGTTACACAAATAACATCATTGGGTTGGGCTGTATTTCGGTAGGTGATCAGGTCTTTGGGTACCTTTCCCAAAACAGAGACCGAAATAATCAGGCCTGATCGTGAGGATGAGGTGTCGCCACCCACCAAATCTACATTGTAGGCTTCACAGGCGGCCCGAATCCCTTCATACAGTTCATCAACAGCCTCGACCGGAAACCGACTACTAAGTCCGACACTAATAGTTGCTTGTATCGGTAAGCCGTTCATAGCCGCAATATCCGACACGCCAAACGTCACGGCTTTGTAGCCAAGATGTTTCAGTGGTACGTAAGTCAAATCAAAGTGAATGCCTTCTACGAGCATGTCGGTCGTAAGTAACCCATAATCATCACCCCAGTCAAATACTGCGGCATCGTCGCCAATACCGTAAATGGTTTCAGTGTGAGTAGGTATAGGTGTTGCCTGCCGAATCCGTTCGATCAAGCCGATTTCACCAAGCGTATTTAAATCAGTCATAGTAACAAACAATGGATAATGATTAATGTGCAATGGATAATGAATGGATTAGTGTGTTCATTATCCATTGTACATTAATCATTATCCATTAAAAAGCCGTTCCGATTGACATACGGAACGGCTTTTTTTACGAATTGGTTTGCGGAAATCTTAGGGATTTGTCAGCGTGTACACGTTTGTGGTGTTGCCGGTTTTCTGGCTGGCTGTTGTCCGGGTAAGCTTCAAATTGTTATCATCAATGGAGTTAATCGTAAATGTGATTGTTCCATTGTCGCCGGTTGGCGAAGGGTTCAGGTTCGTCAGTTTTAGGGTATTATCGTCGGGTAGAGAATACTGTCCGGTGAATGTATTGCCGTCATACTCAGTATATTTAACCGTTGGTGCAGCGCTCAAATCAAGTTTGAAACTGGTATAGTTTCGAATGTTGCTGGTGCCTCCTTTCGTATAAACAGTTGAGCTGTTTTCATCCACTTTGCTAGCTGTCCAGACTTTGGCGATGCGTTCCGAAACAGGAGGAACCTTATTGCCATTGCAGCCCATTAACAGGCTAAATAAAGCTAAAGCTGAAAGGAAAGTGGTAAAATGAGTCTTTCTCATAGTTAATCAAATACAAGGTAATCAGAGTGGCTAAAGTTACGCTAATTTTGTTGGCACTCGCAAAATTAATGCCTAATAATTCATTTGTTTGAGTTTACGGACGTATGCCGCCAACCCCTACTTCTTTGCCGTCTTTCACTCGCTCACAGTTAGCTTTACGCAATGGACAGGATCGGGACGACATCTGGTGTGCCTATGAGGGCACCATTTACGATCTGTCGGCATCACGACTATGGCGCAATGGTAAACACTACGAACACTGGGCCGGGCAGGACCTCACCGACGAACTAGCCGATGCGCCCCATACAAACGCCGTTTTCAACCGTTTCCCGGTAATTGGGAAATTGGTATAAGTCAACGTTACCCATAAACCATGAACACCCTTATTGCTGATAGCGGCTCCACGAAAACCGACTGGCGTCTTGTTGACGACAACGGAATCGTTCATGCTATTCAAACGGATGGATTCAATCCATATTATCAGACAGCCGCTCAAATGGCGACTACACTACAGAATCAACTGATTCCACACCTGAAAGAGGCCCTGGTTACAAAGGTTTTTTTCTACGGAACGGGCTGTACTGGCCCCGCAGTGAATCATATTGTTGCTGATGCGCTACAGGACGTGCTACCCGGTTTGCAGCTTGTTGAGGTGAATAGCGATATGCTGGGAGCCGCTCGGGGCGCGATTGGCCATGAGGCTGGAATAGCGTGTATTCTCGGCACAGGGTCAAATGCCTGCTGTTATGATGGTAATCAGTTAACCCGAGGTATACAGTCGTTGGGCTTTTGGCTCGGCGATGAGGGGAGTGGTGGGTATCTGGGCAAAACGCTCGTCCGGGATTTTTTTCAGGAGCGCTTACCAACTGATCTCCGTGAGGCTTTCCAGACCCGCTACGCACTTGATCGGCCAACGCTGCTGGAAAATGCCTATCAAAAACCGTTTCCTAACCGCTATTTCGCTTCGTTCACGCCCTTTTTATCTGATCACCTCACTCACCCTTATATAACTGATTTGGTAACAGAAGCCTTTGCCCTATTTCTGACAACCTATGTCAAACGGTTTCCCGAAGCGGGTTTCTGGCCGGTTCATTTTGTGGGTTCAATTGCCTATTATTTCGCTCAGCCGTTACAACAGGCTGTAAAACAAACAGGCTTAACAATAGGTAGTATCCTGAAAGCTCCTGCTGAACAGTTAGTTCAGTTTCATCAATCGCCCGCTTGATGTACCTTTGTGGGAAAATTTTAACACAGAGGAACGGAGAAAAACATAAAGGTCAAGGAGTATTCCTGCTATTCTCTGTTCCTCTGTGTTTGAAGTACAACAACCTGAATAGTAATGGCAAATCGGTATTTTTTGAAAGTAAAAGACATCGTTCGGGAAACGCCCGATGCGGTGACGATAAGTTTCTGGCACCCCATCAACGAGGAAATTCGCTATCAGCCTGGTCAGTTTCTGACCTTTTTACTCAATATCAACGGACAGAAAATTCGGCGTTCTTATTCAATGGCCTCATCGCCCCATGTCGATGTGTCCTTATCGGTATCTGTAAAACGCGTGCCGGGCGGACTGGCATCCAATTATCTCTGCGATCGTATCCGACCCGGCGACATACTGGAAACCCTGGAGCCTATGGGCACCTTCGTACCAAAGCTCGATCCACAGAATCGACGAACCATTATTTTGATTGGAGCAGGTAGCGGCATTACGCCTTTGTTCTCGATGGCCAAGTCGGTGATGCACGTTGAACCCAACAGCCGGATTTGGCTTATTTACGGTAACCGGAATCAGGAGTCTATCATTTATAAAGCGCATCTGGATGCAATGGAGCAGGGGTATGGCCGGTCACGTTTCCAGGTGACACATATCCTGAGCCAGCCCACATACGGCTGGACAGGGCCTGAAGGGCGCCTGAATCAGCACACGCTAACCAAATTGCTGGATCAGTTACCGGCTTCCGAACGCCAGAATGCTAGCTTTTACCTATGCGGACCCGATGGCATGATGGCCGAAGTTCGATCTGCATTGGCTCTAGTTGGTATTTCGACGGAGCACGTTCACAAAGAAAGTTATGCAACCGCGCCGGTTATGGCGGGTGATGTGGTGGAGGAACCCCTCACAGCTGCTGACAGTGGTACACCCGAAGTCACAGTCCTGTATGAAGGCAGCGAGTATAAATTTGCCGTTGCTCCCCATCAGACTATCCTGGAAGCGGCATTGGATCTCGATATTGACTTGCCGTATTCCTGTCAGGCGGGCATGTGTACGGCCTGCCTAGGCCGTTGCACCTCGGGTAAGGTAAAACTGGACGAAGAGGATGGTCTGTCTGAATCGGAACTGAAAGCAGGTTATGTATTAACCTGTGTAGCTCATCCCGTTGGGCCAAATGTGGTCATTGAGATAGAATAGTGTAGTACCGGGCGTCCCGCCGGGGTGTTGAAGACGCAAGTATAGCCCATCGCTACTACCTCACTCTTTCACACCTCGGCGGGACGTCCGGTACTACCTTACTCCGGTTCTTGGACTTTCGGAGCCACGGCGGGTTTTGGCGCTGACCGAGGAGCGGTTGCTCGGGCAGGGGGGGTAGGGGCGATGGCAGGAGCCGACTGGATACGTCCTGTGCCGCGTGTGGGTGCTGCCGGAGCTACGTTAACACTTGGATAAGCTGGAGCCACTGGTGCTGGCGCTACCATAGGACTAGGTGTGCGCATACGCATAGCACGTGGAGGGCGAGGGGCACGTATTGAGCCCGACCGGCGCATATCAACATTAACATCCATGTCCATATCGGATAAGTCTACAGATAGTCGAGATAAACTTTCTCCGTGCCGCTCCATTTCTTCTGATAAGCGTTCCATTTGTTCATTCAATTGCTGGGATTCGCGTTCTAATTTTTCCAGGGGTTTTCGCGCTTCCATCAATTTAGCCTGTGTAGCTTCCAGTTGCTTATTGGCTTCTTCAATGCTAGCTTCCTGTTTTTTAATTTCTGGTTCCAGAGCCGCTACCTGTTTCTCTAGTTCATCTAGGTTCTGCTTTTGTTTTCCATCCTGATACATCACCCGCCGTTGTTTTTCGATCAGGGCATTTCGAAGCTCCATCAGTTTTTGTTTTCGCCATTCCACAATCTGCTGGCTTCGTTCTGATTCTTCAATTGGAAACTGCATTTTCTCCATCTGAAGATGTAGCGCCTGAAGTTGCCGTGATCGCTCAGCCATAATCTGGCTCAGGCTATCGAGCTGCCGTTGCTGGAAAGCTCGCTGTGGGGCTAACGTATCGTGGATGGATTTAGCTGTAGGAATCGAAGCAAAGGCATCATTAATAATACTATTGTAGTCAACTTTGGCCAGTCCTTCCACCGTTCCATCCGGGCTAAGAGGAACATTGTTCAAGGCCGATGCTACAATAGAGTTATAGTCAATATGCGATAACCCTTCGGCTAATGAATTCATACCTCCATCAAACGCCTGGTTTTTTTCGATGATCGTTAACAGAATGTCACGATCCGGTTGCTGAACGGTATCGAGGGAGAGTTGGCCAGCCATAACCTGATTAAGCTGGCGTTGCAACTTCGCGACACGGGCAGCGGGTAATTTCTGCCCTTTCCAGACAACATAGCCAATCTTCTGGCCGTCTACCATACCATATTCTGAATTGCTATCTACCTTATGTCGGCGGGTCGAATGGGCTGGCTTAGGTTGTTTGGCCTCTGCCTTTGGCTGATCGTGTTTTTGTACAGCATAGACAGACACACTCATCAGCAGAATAGTAGCGAATGTTAATCCGGCCAGACTGGCGTTCGAGACGAAGGGGCGGGTTGGTACACCCAATACCCGGCGTACCCGGTGTAGCAAGTGCTGCCGTTTTGAGGCAAAAGCCATGGCCAGAGCGGGAGTTTGCTCCACTTGTATAAGCCGCAGTTCTTCTACTCGGGCAAGCGCTTGGGCTAGTATGCGACCGTCGCCCCCACAGGCCTGAACCGCCAGATCGTCGCAGCAATGTTCGCGCTCTTCACGAACCCGCGCTGATAACCACCACAAGGCCGGATGAAAGAAATAAAGCACCTCAACGACCGATTGCAACAGATTGACAGCATAATCGTGCCGTTTTATATGCGCTAATTCGTGCGCTAAGACAGCTTCTATTTCACGAAGGGATAAGCTCGTTGCCAAGCCAATTGGTAGTAGTAAAACAGGCTTGAGGATACCTACGACCATTGGTACGGCAATACGTGCCGATTCACGAACCTGCACAACTGACTGGATGTTCAATACCGAACGAAGTTGGTTGGTCAGGATTCCCCAGTTTGTTGTAGCGGGCTTTGTAGCCGTTTTACTGAGCCGTTGCAGATACAGCCAGCCACCTGCTAGCCGAAGACCGAACAAGGCCACTCCAATCAGGTAGATCAGAACAAACTGGCTCAGGTGATTTTCCAGAAATAACTGCGTTTGCTGGTGCCAGGGTAAAGTTTGGGTCACGGTCTGCCATCGAACCAGTTTCGCATAATGAATAGTGGTGGGGACTATAGGCGGATTAACCACCGCTGGCTCGTAATACCAGACGAATGTAGCGCCTGATGCCAGCAACTGGGTTAGTAAGGTAAATACACTTACCCGATAGCGCAGCGTACTCGATTGATTCCGAAGGAAATGCAGAATCACCGCAACGGGTAGAACCAATGCAAAACCCTGCCAAAGTGCGTGAAGCAGCGTCCAGCCCAATGCATCCACCACCGGATTCGACAGAAAATGGAAAGCGTTCATGAGTTATAGGAAATCGTTAAGTGTGAGTAAAATCAGTTTGTTAGTTTACAAAATCAGACTAATAACAAGCCTTCAGATCAGAGGATAGTGACAAGGGAAATCGCAAACGGTAGAAAAATCATGTCAATCAGCTCAATCCTGGCGGCCGGTGTCCCGGTTCAGGTCACTTAGCAGATTTTTAATTTCATCCAATTCTTCACGCGAGGCTTTGTGCTGACCCAGTATCTGCATCACTAACTTTGAGGCCGACCCCCGAAAAGCCGTTTCAACAAAGCGATCTACTAAATTTCGCTGAGTATCTTCCTCACTTACCGCTGCGGTGTAGGTATGAGAACGAGCATCTTCCTGGCGGGAAAGCAACCCTTTTTCATACATGATCTGCATAAGTTTCAGTGCGGTTGTATAGCCTATATCCCGGCTTTGGCTCAATGCATCGTGTACCTGACGTACCGTGCTGGGGCCATTGGTCCAGAGTACATGCAGGATTTCCAGTTCGGAGTCGGTTGGTTTCATAATTGATCTACGAATAATTTCGTAGCAAACATATACGAACCGTTTCGTAGTTGCAAGTTTATGAACAAAAAAGTTTTACAATGGCTTATTTATCATTGATTCTTGTGGATTCTGTTTGGTCTATGTTTCTTTGACCGTACGGGTGACAGGCTCTATATACACTACATACAAATCGCATTCAAAGAGAGTAGGTCCACAGCATCAAAAGGATCTCTAGAATTTTATTAGTTAACAATGACTACGAACGAAACACTACCTATTCCAACTCGTCCTGCCCGGCCATTTATTGGCGAGGCACTTACCCTGCAAAGCTGGGATGATGTTAAATCGCTTTTTGATAACCTGCTGGCACGACCGCTGCACAATGCCCAGGACCTGCGCCAGTGGTTAATCGATCGGAGTGAACTCGAATCGTATTTATCTGAAGATTTTGCATGGCGCTATATTCGGATGACCTGCGATACGGCTAATGAAGAACTGGTTAATAATCTCAACTTCTTTATTGCCGAGATTCAGCCACCCATGACTGCTTATGGCAATGATCTAGACTTGAAGGCAGTTAACAGCCCATTTTTGAGTGAGTTGACCGACGAAGGCTACGATATTATGGTTCGGGGTATGAAAAAAGCGATCGAAATTTTTCGTGAGGAAAACATTCCGCTTCAAACCGAATTACAGACCGAAGAGCGCAAATACGGAGCCATTGTTGGTGCTATGACTGTGACTATTGATGGTAAGGAAATGACCCTTCCCGCAGCAAGTGACCGTTTGCAATCGACAGATCGGGCTGTGCGCGAGGAAGCGTGGCGTAAAATCTGGGAACGACGTTATCAGGATCATGAAGCCCTTGACCAACTGTTTGATCGGTTACGCACGCTCCGGCATCAGATAGCGGTCAATGCCGGATTTGCTAATTTTCGGGACTATTCGTTTGCGGCTTTAGGCCGGTTCGATTACACGCCCCAGGATTGCTTCAATTTCCATGAATCAGTAGCCGAAGCTATTGTACCATTATTGAATGATCTGGCCAGCGAACGAGAACAGAAGCTTTCTCGGTCCGACGCTTCGGTAGATCCATTGCGGCCCTGGGATGCAAAGGTTGATGTGGAAGGTCGGCCCCCGTTAAAGCCATTCGCAACGGGTGATGAACTGCTGGAAAAAGCTATTGCCTGTTTCGATCGACTTGATAAGGAATTAGGGGATGATCTGCGCATTATGCGGGCCATGGGTCACCTTGATCTGGAGTCGCGGAAAGGCAAAGCGCCTGGTGGTTATAATTACCCGCTCGAGGAAATTGGTGTGCCATTTATTTTCATGAATGCTACTTCCAGTTTGCGCGATTTAGTGACGATGGTTCATGAGGGTGGCCACGCCGTTCATTCGTTTCTAACGCGTGAACTGCCTCTAAAAGCGTTCCGAAACCCGCCTATGGAGGTAGCTGAGCTGGCCTCTATGAGTATGGAATTGCTGTCAATGGATCACTGGGACGTATTTTTCGATAACCCTGACGAGCTACGCCGAGCCAAATTGCAGCATCTGGAATCTATTATCGAAACGCTCCCCTGGGTAGCAACAATTGATAAATTTCAGCACTGGATTTACGAAAACCCAACGCATACCGATGCGGAGCGACGTGAAAACTGGCTGCGGATTTACAATCAGTTTGCCGATACGGTGACAAGTTGGGATGGATTCGCTTTTTATCAGGAGTACATTTGGCAGCGGCAGCTTCACTTATACGAGGTGCCTTTCTATTATATCGAATACGGAATTGCCCAATTGGGTGCCATTGGTGTGTGGCGGAACTACCGACGTGACCCTGCTGCTGGGCTGGCAGGTTATAAAAAAGCACTGAGTCTGGGCTACAAGGCCCCTATCCGTGAAATATATGCAGCCGCCAATGTTCCATTCGATTTTTCCCGTGACTATATACGGGAATTGATGCAGTTTGTGGGAGATGAAATCAGGAAATTAGGCTAACTGAGGTACTTGTATACGGATGTGAGCGAAAAAAACTGACGACTAACTACGATTGACAAGGGACTGTTTCTTATTTTTGTCGAATTAATTCGTAATCAAGTGGCTATGAAACGCGTACTCAATATAAGTTTGTTGGCTGTAGTAGTAGTATCGATGGCATCGTGCGACTATCAAAAGTATAACTCCGTCCGTCAGGCGGATTATCGGGCAGAAGATTTTCGCTCCGATTACCGGGCTGGGGACCCCGAAGTATATGGAACAGGTAAAGATTCGGCAGCCGTTCAATCAAAATATACGTACACGCCTAATCCTGAGCTAGAGGCAAGGACTCAAAAAATTCGCGAGAAGCTATTCGGTGCTGGTTCTATTGCACAAGGTAACTAAGAGCTACACCGGTACGTAGTATAAGCACCGTTAGTTATTCCTTGAAATTTTATTTTTCGAGCCTGGGAGTCGGAATTATCATCTTTTGAAATTCCGACCCCCAGGCTCGAAAAATATTTTTTTGTACCAAGTTTATAGTAACTGGTTGTACAATATAATTTGCACCTTAAATTTTACAGTAAATTTAAGAGCTGCAGCTGGTTAGCCGTAACTAATTTCTGTATCAGCCCATTCCTATGCCTGTCTATACCCATTCAAACTCTACAAAATTTACATTAAATAACTATGCTGCCTATTTACTGATATTAATTCCTATATTTTTATTTTATAGTTTATTTTTTCATTTTTTGACAAATATTCCTTATATAGATGACTTTTCATGGTACTTTAATTTTATAAATAAATTTGATAGTGCAAACGCTTTTCAGGATAAGCTACATACCTTTCTGGATCCGTATAATAATCATCGTCATTATTTTCAGCGGCTTCTAATCATCCCATTTGTTTACTTAACAGGACAAATAAATATCTCTTTTTTTATCATAATAGGTAATATTTCCTTTATCGCTTTTCTTTCTACTATTATACGAAAAACCAATTTAATTGGTAGTGCTGTATTAGTTTGGCTCGCTTTTCAGCCTATTTCGTTTATGAATTATTATACCTTTGCTTTTTTTAATTTACCCGTATTTCTATTTTCATTACTCTGTATTCGATTAATGGTTCAGCAAGGGACCTTAAGATGGATTATACTGTTAGGTCTTCTGGCCACCTTCTCCAATGGAAATGGACTATTGGTCTGGCTACTGGGGATACTTATTTCACTTGTACAGAAAGATGGTAAACGATTGATTGTTTACGGCGCAACGCTTTCTTTATTAGTACTAGTTTACTCCCTACAAGGTGGCCAGGCAGATTCTCCGCGTGTTATCGATGTGGAATTTATCAGCCATGCTCTTCTCTACTTCATTCAAATTCATGCTTATTTTGTCAATTGGCCAGATTATGCCCTGCCCTGGATACCACTACTTATTGGGACCGGACTTTTATTGATAGTAGGTTATTTAGTGATAAAAAATAAGCCATTTTACTATAAGTCTGAAAAATCATATTTATTAGTTTACCTGCTATTCCTTTCGTTATCGATGGCCTTAATTAGCTTTTTAAGGTCTTCAGTTAATGGACTAAATGCCAATGTAATTGATCACTACAAAATTTATCCCTGCCTTTTTTTAGGCATTCTAATCTATTATTGTACAGAACAAAAAAGTTTAACAACTTTCTGGAAATATTCTTTCGTGGCTATAAGTATTTTGATCACACTGGTAAATTATACGATTTATATTCCCCGAATGTATACCCATTTTACTAACCAAGTAGCTGATGCATTGAACTACCATTCAACAAAAAAGTGGCTTTTTTATCCAGTGATACAGGGCAAAAAGGAGTATGAGTTTGTTAATACTGTATCTAACGCTGTAATTAAAAAAGGGTATTATTCGGAGATTGAACCAAGTTTTACCGAAACTAATACTCGCTACGAAGCCAATGCTGATTCCACTAAGTCAGGTCTAATTTTACGTGCAGAAAATTTGACTTATTCTCCATTTTCCGAACATGCATTCTTCGTTGTAAACTGTGGAGGCTACCAATATCATTTCCCCGTACTGTCTGATCGTTCCTGGAAAGATATACTACGGTTTAGGTTTCAACAGACGAGTATTAACGCAGTTATTGACTGGAATGCATTAAATGAACCTTGCCTGAGCCACTTTGATAAAATTCGATTTGCACGCCTAAAAAATGGCTCTTTAACCTATTATCCTTTATCAGTTGTCGCTAAAAGCCTTACTAAGTAGTACATAATCTATTACCGTTGGCTATTTTGTGCGCTAGGTTTTTAGGGGAAATTATAATCTTTCGGGTTTATTGAGCTACTTTTACCGAGATAAATAGTATTTTTCATTGATTCCTTCTTAAGAAATCACCATAAAATCATGAAAATTGCATTAGTTACGGGTTCTGCTGGTTTAATTGGCAGTGAAGCCGTTGCCTTTTTTGCTGACAAATTTGATCTCGTTGTTGGGATTGATAATAATATGCGGCAGTACTTCTTTGGAGCTGATGGCTCAACGGAATGGAACCGTAATCGTCTGGCTGACGCCTATTCTAATTACCAACACCGTACCGCTGATATCCGGGAGGTTCCTCAGTTGGAAGTGATCTTCAAGGAATTTGGTACGGATATTAAGCTGGTTTTACATACAGCAGCACAACCAAGCCACGACTGGGCTGCCCGTGAGCCGTTTACAGATTTTGGGGTGAATGCCGTTGGCACCCTCAATATGCTTGAAATGACCCGCCTACACTGCCCCGAAGCAGTCTTTATATTTACCTCTACCAACAAAGTGTACGGTGATAATCCTAACTTCCTGCCGTTGATTGAAACGGAAACGCGCTGGGAAATCGATCAGAACCACCCGTACTTCGAGAATGGTATTGATGAGTTCATGAGCCTTGATCATACCAAACACTCTGTTTTCGGTGCTTCGAAAGTGGCGGCTGATATTATGGTGCAGGAGTATGGTCGTTATTTCGGGATGAACACCGGTGTGTTCCGGGGTGGTTGCCTAACAGGACCGAATCACTCGGGAGCCCAGTTACATGGATTCCTCTCGTACCTGATGAAATGTGCTATTACGGGAAATCAATACACCATTTTTGGCTATAAAGGCAAGCAGGTTCGCGACAATATCCACAGCTGGGATTTAGTGAACATGTTCTGGCATTTCTATCAGAACCCACGCCCAGGTGAAGTGTACAATGCGGGCGGTGGCCGGTATGCCAACTGCTCGATGCTCGAAGCAATTGCCCTTTGCGAAGAAATTTCGGGTAATAAAATGAATTATCAGTACTCAGAAACGAACCGGAGTGGCGACCATATCTGGTACATTTCTGACCTCAGTAAATTCAAACAACATTATCCTGGTTGGCACTGGACGTTCGATCTGAAAGAAACGATGAGCCAGATTCATGATAGCATGGCCGCCCGCCTGGCTTTGTAAACTAATTGACCGTTCAAGAAGTGCAATAAGACAGGTTGATTAGCAACGATTTAATTTTGTTGACTTGTAAGGTAGTCGGCCTGCTTTATTAACATTGTAAGCAATACCTGAATTTAATGATCTGGCAAAAAGAAGGACTGATTTATAAACCCGATGGCTCGCAGCCATTTAGCCGAACCCACGCTCAGGTTCCGTTTGGATATCCCATGAAGGATAAGGTGCGGGTTTATTTCTCTACACGCGATGAAAACGTCTCATCGGCGGTATCGTTTGTTGAACTGAATCCCGATAATCTTTCCGAAGTCGTCTATGTACATGACAAACCCTGCTTAACAAAAGGGGCCGTTGGCATGTTTGACGAAACAGGAACAATGCCTTCCTGGTTTTTGCCAGTACGGTCCGCCGATGCGGGTGACGAAATCTGGTTATACTATACCGGCTGGAATAAGAGTGAAACGGCTAGTTATCGGCTTGGAATTGGTCTGGCCATTAGTCGGGATGGTGGGTTGACGTTTGAGCGTAAGTTTACCGGCCCTTTACTCGACCGCTATATGTTCGATCAGGTTTGGGTAGCTCAGCCCTGTGTCATGCGTGAGGAGCAGGCCGATGGCTCAATTCGGTGGAGGATGTGGTACCTGTCCTGCACCAAAATTGAAGTGATAAACGGTCATCCGGAGCCATTTTATGACGTAAAGTATGCTGAATCAACAGATGGTATTCATTGGGAGCGAACAGGGCATGTTTGTGTAGGTTACGATGAGTTTACCGATGCTATTGGTCGGCCTACGGTTTATAAGGACGGGAATTTGTACAAAATGTATTTTTCCTACCGGAACGCAACCAACTACCGTACCGACGTGCAGCGTAGTTACAGGATTGGGTATGCCGAGTCAACAGATGGTATTAACTGGGTAAGGAAAGATGAATTGGCAGGCATAGAGCGCTCGGCTGATGGTTGGGATTCAATGATGATGGACTATTGCCACATTTTTTCTCATCAAAATCAGTGGGTAATGTTTTACAATGGAAATGGCTTCGGCGCATCTGGATTCGGCTATGCAACGCAACCCAAAACTGACTAAAATCAGGCTAGTGGAATTTGCATTTTATATAGACAGCATCCTACTTTGTACCAAATCAGTAAGCGAATAACCATGAAAGAAGTAGCAAAATACCTTATAAAAGTTGACGCTCAATTCAAGGATGGCCAGATCGTGCCCGAGATTCCGTATGAAGAGGTAATGCGGTTAGTCAACGAACCAAATATTGTTATTATCAAAACCGGTATTCCAGAAGAGACACTCCGTGGTGTGATTGAAGCCACTCACGCCTGGGCGTCCAAAACCCCTCTGGCCGAAGTTCCCGATCCATTCGATAATAACCAGCATAAGCAACGGTTGCACATTGCCAAGATTCAGCAGGCCCCGCAACTGTTTCATGATCACACCTTCGATGCTATCCTTGACCTTGAAGAGCCAACACAACAGACGTTGATGGGCGTTTTTACACCCATGCGTCAGTTCTGGAATAACCTGACCGGAAATAATGAAGAATATGGTATCCGTAAGGGACAGCCTTATTTCCATCCACAGGTAACACATTATCCATTAGGCGGCAGTTTCTTCGGTCGGCACTGGCACCCACTTAATCCACAAAAAGTAGGCACTATTCTGGCATTAAATCAATACGGGAAAGACTACAATTCAGGTGGTACGGGCTATGTGATCAACGACCATATTGTTGAGACAGAGGGCTTTCAGGACATTGGTGATTTGATTTTATTCCGCTACGACTTACCGCATTGGGTTAGTCCATCCAGCTTTGCTGACCGGTTTAGTTGGGACGATCCCGCAGGACGTTGGGTAGCCATTTTGCCATTTTACGATCCCTGGGCCAAACCTGCTGAAAAAGATGAACCTCAGGGTTGGAAAGCCCATATCCAAACGGCTAAAGAAGTAACCGTATAGGAAGTGAATAGATGAGAGTAAGACGTGAGAAACCGTAAGGAGTTTCCTTACATCTCACGTCTTACTCTTTATTATAAAACGTTATGCCAAAAGTTAGCGTCCTGATTATCACCTACAATCAGAAGAATTTCATCCGCGAGGCTATTGATAGTGTTCTGGCGCAGAAAACGACCTTCCCTATTGAAATATTAGTCGGAGATGATTTTTCGAGTGATGGTACACGGGAGATTATTCAGGAATATGAACGTCAATATCCCGGCCTGGTTATTGGCGTTTTGCATCCGCATAATATGGGTAAAAATGGGGGGATTAACTTTCTGGAGACCCTGAAGCTTGCTAAAGGCGACTATTACGCCTTAATTGATGGGGACGACTACTTGACCGATCCACTAAAGCTTCAGAAACAGGCCGATCAACTGGATGCCCATCCCGACTATTCAATGTCATTTCATAATGCATTGATCACCTATGAGGATGGTAGCCCTTCTCATGTACTCAATGGGAATGATATGAAGCCGTTTTATACGGTTGATGATCTGATTGGTGAGGATGAAATCTGGTTTATGGCTACCTCGAGTACCATGTATCGGAATAGCATTAAGGAGTATCCCTCCTGGTTTAGGGAATCGTCGAGTGGCGATATTCCGCGCTTAATTCTGAAAGCCAAACTCGGTAAGATTGGTTATGTACCCGATGTTATGTCGGTATATCGGAAAAATCGGGCAGGTGCCAGTTTTCATGACAACTATCGAAACGAAACATTTCTGCGTAACCGCATCCAAATGTACAGCGATATAAACCGTGAGCTCGACTATCGGTACGATGCGATTCTTCGCCGTAATATGGCTCGCTATTATCGGATGATGCTTGATGCCAAACAATATGAAGGTAGCTATTTCCGACGCGCTCGACTTGCTTTCAAGTATCTGTATATGGCAAAACCCGGCTGGGATAAAGCAAAAGACGTGATTAGAGACTATATTGTGCCCGGACCGCTGGCTAAACTCTACAGTACAATCCGCCTATTGCCTTATCGGTAGCCAATGCGGGATGAATTTAACCCCAATTGCGGTTTTATCCCGCACATGACTTTTTATGAAATTAAGCGTTGTTATCCCTGCTTATAACGAAGAGGAGTCGCTGCCACCAACACTGCGCATTCTCTATCAAACATTGGCCAAGCACGGAGTTCCTCACGAAATCTGCGTTACAAACGATAATTCGAAAGATGGTACGCTAAAGGTACTGGAACAATTGGCCGCCACTGAGATTCCAACATTGGTCTATTATACGAACCCAGGCCCGAACGGATTTGGATACGCCGTACGCTATGGCCTGGAACGTTTTTCGGGCGATTGCGTGGCCGTGTTTATGGCAGACCTATCTGATGATCCAGAAGATTTAGTGAAATTTTACCACAAAATGCTGGAAACCGATGTCGATGCGGTGTTCGGTTCACGCTGGGGGAAAGATGGGAAAGTAATTGACTACCCTGAGCTGAAAAAATTTATCAATCGGGTTGCCAACTTCATTGTGCGGATCGTAATGGGAATTAAATACAACGATACGACCAATGCATTCAAACTTTACAAACGCGAGACGATTGAAGGCATTAAACCGTTTCTGGCACCCCACTTCAATCTAACAGTCGAATTACCACTCAAGGCTATTGTACGGGGGTATTCCTATGCGGTAGTACCCAATAGCTGGACAAATCGAAAATACGGTGAGTCGAAACTGAAGATTAAGGAAATGGGTAGTCGGTACTTCTTTATTCTGATGTACTGCCTGATCGAAAAATATTTCTCTCAGGGTGATTTTCGCAAAAAGTCAGCCACAGCGCCACCTCAGTCGGTAAGCCGGTGAGGTAGTGAAATTGGTGAAGTAAGTGAAAGTGAGTGGAGTAGGTGAAGTAAGTATTTGGAACATTAAGTGTTTCTAGTACTCACTCCACCTACTCCACTCACTTTCACTTACTTCACAACTAGCCAAAAATCCCCTTAAGGCCTGGAATCTGGTAAAAGGCAAGTGTTTGAACAACGGCCCAGATAACACCACTAATAAACATATAGAGTAAGAGCGGGCCACGTTTAACGCCAAAGGAAACGGCGATGATCGTTCCGCCAATTGGCGTCAGAATCAGTGGAGTCAGTAGAGCAATACCCGCCAGACCCGCCCGTCGCCAGATACGAATGGCCAGTCGTGTTCGTTTCGTAAATCGTTTAGGTGGCTCTGGGCGATATCGACGCCACAAAGCCTGTAAGGCCGCCCCAGCATATGCAACCACGATGACGCTTATCATCATGCCCAGTGTTGTACATACTGCCGTTTCGGGCCAGGTTAACCCCAGTGCGACACCCGAAAGTGGCCCTCCAACAAACTTAATGGTGCTGGCAATGATAACGGAAAGGTATTTGGCAATATGCATAACTGTGGTTTGTGCTGGAACAACGACGTAAATGTATCCGTTGTTCAATTTATATGCCGCTGATTCATTCTACTTACCCCGGTCCACCTGCCTATCAATACAATGGTCATTTGCAAACGGTTATTCCCAGCCTGACGCGTAAGGTGACGGGCGTTACCTATGAGCGTGAGCGGTTAACACTAGCTGATGGCGATTTTGTTGATCTGGATTGGATTGATACTAGCCGAAATCGCCTGGTTGTTTTGACGCATGGGTTAGAGGGAGATAGTAGTCGCCAATACATTTTAGGTACGGCTAAATTGTTTGCTCAACACGGCTATGATGTACTGGCCTGGAATTGTCGATCGTGTAGTGGCGAAATGAACCGAGCGTTTCGATTGTACAATCATGGCGAAATTGGTGATTTAGGGGAGGTTATCAATCATGCACTCCACACTAAACACTATAATGACGTGGCACTAGTTGGCTATAGCATGGGAGGGAATATTATGCTCAAATACCTTGGCGTTCATGGAAAGCAACTTCCCGATGTAATTAAGCGTGGGGTTGCCATCTCAGCGCCAACTGATTTAGGCGCTAGTGCCGTACTGCTCGATCGACCCGCCAACCGATTCTATCGGAATCGGTTTATGAAAAAGCTAATCACCAAATTAAGCCAGAAAGCTACCCTCTTTCCCGGGCGGCTGGATATGACTCAGTTGCAATACGTAAAAAAATGGCGGGACTTCGATGAGTTTTTTTCTGCTCCGGTCAATAACTATGCTGATGCAGACGACTTTTATACGCAGGCATCAGCCGTCAATTTTATGCCCGATATTACCGTGCCGACATTGTTGCTGAATGCACAGAATGACCCGTTGCTATCGCCTGAGTGTTCGCCAGCTTGGCTGGCGGAACATCATGCATCAATTTTTCTGGAAACGCCCCGTGTAGGTGGTCACGTTGGATTTCAACTTGCCCGCGACATATATACGTATGCAGAACGTCGTGCCTTATCATTCACACGGGGCAACTAACTGGAGAGAAAAATTGGAAAACCTCAATTCGTGGCAATTCGGACCAAATCATTAATCTGGTTAATAATCGTCGTATTATCTGGACTATCAATGTCCTGCCCTACAACCTGATACCCTGTCATAATGATATGAGAATCTGAGAAGGTTTTCGCCAGACGGTTTACGTAAGGCTGCACTTCATGGTTTGACGGGTGTGACGTTATAACGGTAAATAAATAATCAGGCTTGTGTCGCTCGTAGGCATAAGCTAACTCCTCAAATGGTAAACTTTGCCCCAGATAGATAACTTTATTAGAGCGGGCACGAATAATATAGTTCGCAAATAACAGGCTTATCTCATGAAATTCTCCCTCCGGTAGAAATAGCAGGTATTTCTTGCCAGTTACAGTGTGTTTGCTTTGACCATCTATAGCTACAATGATTTTCTGCCGGATCAGGTTTGTGATAAAGTGTTCCTGCGCTGGCCCCACGGATCCTGTGACCCATAGAGTACCGATTCGATTCAGAAATGGATAGATGATATGGATCATCGTGTTCTCAAATCCAAATTGAAGAATATTTGTGTTGATGATTTTTTCAAATCGGTCTTCATCCAAATCCAGCATAGACAAGGTGAGAGCATGGATTTGATCTGGATAAGTAACTTGTCTGTCCGAGACTTTAACCACTTCGCTGGCTAACTCATCTGGCGATAGCTTGGAGATTTCCGAAATTTTGTAGCCATGATCTTTCAATAAAGAGATGTTCAGAACAAGTTTCAAGTCCTGATCATCGTAAGTCCGGATATTGGTATCGGTCCGTTGGGGAGCGATAATTGCATATCGTTGCTCCCAGATGCGCAGCGTATGGGCTTTTATGCCTGAAAGCTGCTCTAAGTCTCTGATGGAATACGTGCTCATGAGATGAGATGGCTATGACCAAACAAGCCGCATGGATAGGAAAGAAGGTGAAGAAGCGTTATAATTTCTTTCCCTAATCAATCAAACCCATATATGATAACTAAACTGACTTGTTTAATGTTTGTCTTAAAAAGATAAACAAAATTACCGCCTAATCGGTATAAAGCAAATGAGGGGAATGGCTGTAAGGGCTGACTATTAACTTGTAAGGAATTAATCTATAGGTAAGATTCTGATAATCAATAGGTAATAATACTTACTCTAGATTCACAAACAATAATTTTTATTTCTCTACTTACTGTCCAGCCAGCCTGAACGTCGACTGAATACTGAATCTCAGTTTGTAGACAGAAGGGTAGGGCAATAAAAAAAGCCCCGATAAAATCAGGGCTTTGATCCAGGGTGAAAGACGGGGCTCGAACCCGCGACCTCCGGAACCACAATCCGGCGCTCTAACCGACTGAGCTACAATCACCATTTTTGAGAGTGCAAAGGTAATAAAAAGTGAAGAGTGAAGAGTGAAAAATGAAAAGTATTTTTTCAATTCCTATTCTTCATTCTTCACTTATCATTCTTTATAAGTTAGGCTTGCTTGCCTTGCTGATACCGTTTCTCAGCTGCATTCCAGTCGACTACGTTAAAATACGCAGCAATATAATCCGGCCGACGATTTTGATACTTCAAATAATAAGCGTGTTCCCACACATCAAGACCAATAATGGGGAAGCCTTTCACTTCGGCAATATCCATTAATGGATTATCCTGATTAGGGGATGAGGTGATTGCCAGTTCGCCTTCAGGCGTTACGATCAACCAGGCCCAACCCGACCCGAACCGGGTGGCTGCTGCTTTGGTGAACTCTTCTTTAAAGGTATCGAATGAGCCAAATTTCTGCGTGATTGCATCAGCCAGCGTGCCTGTTGGCTGGCCACCGCCACTTCCCGAAATTGTATTCCAGAACAGCGTATGGTTATAATGACCACCGCCATTATTACGAACAGCCACTGGTGCTTTGCTTACGCTGGCCAGCAGATCTTCAATGGATTTATTTTCCATATCTGTGCCTGCAATGGCATTATTCAGGTTCGTCACGTAAGCATTGTGGTGCTTGCCGTGGTGAATTTCCATGGTCTGCTTGTCAATATTCGGTTCGAGCGAATCACTTGGGTAAGGAAGCGGATCTAATACAAAAGCCATTGTATTGATTAGTTAGAATGTAAGATTATTCGGTTCTGTTAACAAGCCTATTCCAAATTATGTTCTTAGGCGATTAAAAAACTTTGCCAGTAGCGCTTGGCTTTCATCGGCTAATATACTGGATTCTAAGCGGGTTTTAGGATGTAATATTGATGGATTCACACGACTATAGCCACGCTTGGGATCGGGTGCACCAATAACTAACCGGCCCAGCTGTGCCCAGAATAAAGCACCTGCACACATTACACAAGGTTCCAGTGTCACATATAAGGTGCAATCGGTCAGGTACTTACTGCCTAAGTAGTGCTCAGCTGCTGTAATAGCCATAAGTTCAGCATGAGCCGTTACATCGGTCAATTGTTCTGTTTGATTGCGCGACTTGGCAATGATTCGGTTGCGACAAACGACGATGG
The DNA here is from genome assembly GCF_054776855.1 of Spirosoma migulaei. Taxonomy (NCBI): domain Bacteria; kingdom Pseudomonadati; phylum Bacteroidota; class Cytophagia; order Cytophagales; family Cytophagaceae; genus Spirosoma; species Spirosoma migulaei. Next base: position 73,472 of record NZ_BAAHBG010000005.1, read on the forward strand.
CCCCAACAGGAATTTCGCCATTATCAGCAGCTTCTTCCGCCATACCAAGGGCAATATCCATAAAATATTCGTCGGGCATGATAATCGTTTGTGTGTAGCGACTTATGTTATTGTTTCAATACTTTACGAACCGTTTGTCGGTCGCCTACTTGTATACGTAGGAAATAGAGACCGTTAGGCTGTGTAGTCATATCGAGTTCATTGCGCTGATTCCGTGTGGTATGCTGTAGAACGGGCCTGCCTTGGGCATCCATAAGCGATAGGGTTGCTGGATCGCGAGTTAGTGGTAGGTCTAATTCTACGCTGAGTACCGTTTGGGTAGGAACTGGATAGGTTTTTACCAGGGGATCAAGCGAGTTATCATCTACGCCTAGTAATGGTGCTACTGTGATTATTGCCGTACCAGAAATTGGCCCATTACCGCAGACATTTCTCACAGCTGTGAGTCGATAGGTTGTGCTTCGAACAGGTCGTGCTTCAAAAATATAAGGGCTACTGGATGTTGTAGCTGTGTATGAACGAAGACTATCGGCATAGGTTGCAGTCCAGGGGCCATCTCCCCCAAATGTCAGGGTTAAGTTAGCTGGGGTCCCTTCGTAAATAGTTTGTGTACCCGTCAAAGTTGCACTAGCCACCGAGCGCACGGTGAGTGACGTAGGACTGTTACTTCCTATAATGGCTATGTCTGGATTATCAGCTTTCACTCGTACGAAGTACTGTCCTCCCGGAAGTGTAAGAGGCAGGCTACCCGTAACAGGTGAGCTAGTGGCTGTTGCCGAGACCGCATACTTTTTGGATGTATCGGCTGTACTCACCAATTCCATTCTGAATGCATTCCCTGAGTTAAACTGACCCGTTGTAGTAAAGGGTACAGTTAGCGATGTTCCAGAGCATAGGGTCGTTGTGGATAGGGAACTGGTTGAAACAGTTGGAACAATGACATTGACCTGGGCAGTTGCCGGACTACCTGGTAAACCTATACCGCATCCATTCGAGACGGTAATTACCTGATAGATGGTGTTGCCACGTGGTAACACCGAAATAGTTGTATCTGCCTTGAGTGATGTGCCCGAATACCCACCCGTTAGGGTATAACTATACGGTCCTGAACTGGTAAACTTCAGTTGTAAGGGAGCTTTCTGTCCTAGATTGACGGTGGATACGGGCGCAACCAGTGCCAGTGTGGGTGGTGAAGTAACAATAGCTTTGATCGTAGCACGCGGACTATAGCAGCCGTTTGTCCCAATCTGATACACGTAGAAAGGATCTCCCCCCGGCTGAACATTTGTGTTGAGCGTTAATGGCGTAGGAGCGTCATTAGTAACTCGGCCATAGGGGTCAATCCATTTTAGCTGGCTTCCTGATTCGCCAATTGCTTCCAGTGGGGTTGCCTTATCATTCAGGCAGTAAACAACCAGCGGTTTTGGTGTAGTAGGGGCTGCTAACGTATTAACTGTAACCTGAATAGTTGCTTTTCCTCCTTCACAATTATTGACAGTCTGGCTTACCTGATAAGACTGTGTGCCAGCGGTGGTAATAGAAGGAATTGGTGCGCCGGAAAGCAGACTGCCTGCGCTATTATACCATTTTAGGTTTTGACCACTGGCGTTAGACGCCAATGAGGTTACATTTTGGGGTGGTTGATCTTGTTGGACCTGGCAATAGTTAACATTCGATACGCTCGGCTGACCAGGAAGTGGATTGATAACAACGGTTATACTTGCTTTGGGCCCCTCGCAGCCCTCACTAGAGGTTTGGGAGACTTTATAAACCTGATTACCAACAGTGCCTGTATTTGGTACTGGCGTGTTACCTATTGAGTTGTCCGAGGCATCATACCATTTTAGGTTGGTGCCGTTAGCTGTTAATGGCTGTGCCTGACTATTGTTACAAAAGCTAATTGGGCTGACGCCCGGTACGCCAGGGGTACTTTTTACCCGTACACTCAGACTGGCACGAGGACCCTCACAGCCACTCAGAGTTTGGCTGACATAATAAATCGTAGTACCAACTGTGGAATTTGTGGGAACTGGTGCGCTACTAGAAGCTGTACCACCACTGGCAGAAGTACCATACCAGTTAGGAGTCGCATTGGCTACCAGGGTAGCAGTCAGTGTGGGTACGCCATAGTTTTGGCAAAACTCAACTAAAGAGGTGCCTGGTGCATCTGGTGTGTCTTTCACTTGTACAGGTATGCCCGTACGTGAGCTTTCGCAGCCATTCACTGTTTGCGTTACATAGTACGTAATACTGCCAATGGCGGAGGCTGCTGTGCTAGGGACGGTGGCATTACTTGACCCTGAACCACCTGTTTGGTTGGTGCCATACCATCTCAAATTCTGACCAGTAGCCACCAGCGCTTGTGCCGGACTTCCTTCGCAATAGGCACTAGGAGAAGTGCCGGTAGGCGAAGCTGGTATCGAATTAATTGTGACGGTAAGCGTTGCTTTAGGGCTTTCGCAGCTTTCAACGGTTTGAGAGACTTTATATGTCTGACTGCCAACAGTACCTGTGTTTGGGGTTGGGGCTCCCCCTAGCGGACTGTCAGAAGCGTCATACCATTTAAGCCCTGAACCCGTCGCGGTTAAGGGCTGGGCTGGACCGTTGTTACAGAAACTTACTGGGCTAACGCCTGGTGCGCCGGGTATTGCTTTTACGCGCACAGCCAGGCTCGCTCTTGGTCCTTCACAACCATTTAGGGTTTGGCTAACATAGTAAACAGTTGTCCCAACAGTGGAGTTCGAGGGCGTTGGCGCAGTGCCAGACGCTATACCACCGCTAGCTGAGGTGCCATACCAGTTAGGCGTCGCATTGGCTACTAGTGTTGCGGTTAAGGTTGGTGCACCACTTCCCTGACAGAAATCAATAGCCGTAGTGCCAGGGGCAATAGGTGTATCTTTGATGAACACTGGTATTCCTACCCGTGGGCTCTCGCAGTTGTTTACCGTTTGGGTTACGTAATAGAGCGTAGTGCCCAAAGTTGTAGTGCTAGGAGTATTGGGTGTTCCTGATGAAGTACCTCCCGTTTGACTAATACCATACCATCTTAAGTTCTGACCCGTAGCTGCTAATGGCTGAGCCGAACTTCCTTCGCAATAGGTAACAGAGGTACCGACTGGGGCAGAAGGGATCGCATTGATGGTGACAGTAATAGTGGCTTTAGGGCCTTCGCAACTTTCTACAGTTTGGGAAACTTTATAGGTTTGGCTGCCCAAGGTATTTGTATTTGGTGTGGGCGCTCCTCCTAGTGGAGCATCAGCGGCATCGTACCACTTAAGGCCTGATCCTGTCGCCGTTAAGGGTACTGCGGTGCTATTATTGCATAGGCCAATTGAACTGACTCCCGGAGCACTTGGGGTAGCTTTCACCCGTACAGTCAGACTGGCACGAGGACTTTCGCAACCGTTCTGTGTTTGACTGACGTAATAAATTGTAGTGCCAGCGGTGGAGCTAGAAAGTATAGGGGCCGTCCCTGAAGGCGAGCCTCCACTGGCAGCTGTGCCATACCAATTTGGGGTGGCACCAGCAGTAAGGGTTACTGTTAAGGTTGGGGCAACAACTCCCTGACAAAATTCAATGGTTGACGTGCCTGGTGCATTAGGGCTGTCTTTCACCTGTACAGATATACCCGTACGCGGGCTTTCACAACCATTCACTGTTTGAGTTACGTAATAGGCAGTAGTACCAAGGGTTGCCGTGTTGGGGACGGTGGCATTGCTCGACCCAGAGCCTCCGGTTTGGCTGGTTCCATACCATTTTAGATTTTGACCAGTAGCCGTCAATGGTTGGGCTGTACTCCCTTCGCAATAGGTAGCAGAAGTGCCAGTTGGGGCAGAGGGGATGCCATTTACGGTTACCGTCAGGCTGGCGCGGGGGCCTTCACAACCATTTAGGGTTTGGCTGACGTAATAGGTCGTTGTAGTCGCAATTGTTGTTGAAGGAACTGGAGAAACAGAAGAGGGTGAGCCGCCACTAGCCAAGGTGCCATACCAGTTAAGGGTAGCTCCAGCAGAGACTGGCGTTGCGGTTAAAGCACTCGCTGTTTGTCCCACACAATAGGTCACTGGGTTAGTGGCCGGTGTGGGAGGGGCGTCTTTCACTGTAACCGTAATCGCGGCTCTTGGACTTTCACAGCCGCCAACCGTCTGGCTTACATAATAGTTGAAATTGCCTATAAAAGCAGCAGCGGTGCTGGGGACGGGAGCTATACTAGATGAAGTCCCCCCACTTTGGCTAGTACCATACCATTTTAGATTCTGGCCGGTAGCTACTAGCGCTGAGGCTGTTGTGCCTTCACAATAAGGGGACGGTGTAGTTACACTTGGAGCCGCTGGAACACTAATTGTGAGGGTTGATAAACTACTAGCCTTTGTAGCATTGCTAGCCACTATCTGAATACGGTAGGCATCCCCATTAACAGCTGCCGAGGGAATTGTTCCACTAATATTTCCGCCCGTTCTTGAGGCAAGAGTGCCTAATGTTGTTGGGTAGGTTCCTCCAACAACATCAGATAAATAAGCGGTGAATACATTGCCTACAGCGAATGAGCTACTTGTTGTAAAAGTTACCGTAAGGCCACTACCTGCACAAACCGTAGCTGGGGAAAATGTGACCGTAGTAATCGTTTGGGCAAAGCCGTGCGTTGTTAGGCCAGTTAGGCACAGCAAAACCGCTAAATAGGAGTAAAAAATACGTCCCTTCATAAAAAATTGAGTAATGAATCCATTTTGGACTCTAAAGTTAATGCATTTATGCTTGATATGCGGATGCGCTAAGCCACTGCCTAAGTATACCAGACAGAACTATGAGGATAAATATATGATTAATTGATTGATCAGTAGAAGTATACGGCTATTTTGTCTCCATTCGATTAGCTGAAGACACACATACCTATAAGTTGCTGCAATAAAAATGCCACTTCAGTATTGAAGTGGCATAAGCTAATTTAACCAGCAGGGCAACTTAAGAATACGCTACCGCTTACTCAAGAAACCATTACTCAACGGCGCTGTAGATTACTTCATGAATCCGTCGGCGGAGTTTCGTTGTATTGATGGAGTTATTACCCGCTGTTGGATAAATACGGTTCGAGAGGAATACAAAAACCAGCTCTTCATCTGGATCGACCCAGACAACGTTACCCGTAAAACCCGTATGACCAAATGACCGGGCTGATGCCTTAGGTGACATGTACACGCTGCCCGCGCTTTCGGGATTAGGTTTGTCCCAGCCCAGGGCCCGGAAGCTGCGATTACTAAGAGTTTGGGTAAAGTAAGGCACGGTCATTGGATTCAAAATTCGCTGGTCTCCGTAAACGCCTTTCTGAAGATTCATCTGTAGGAGTGTAGCAATGTCATGGGCGTTACCAAACAGTCCGGCATGCCCCGAAATACCTCCCTGCACTGCCGCCATCTGATCGTGTACTGTTCCCACCAGCAATTGATTTCGGTAGTAGGTATCCTGTTCCGTTGGAGCACACTGCGGATGAGGTAGCCGTTGCAACGGGGTAAAGCCAAGTTGGTGCAGCCCTAACGGCTTATATACATTCTCCGTAACAAATTTATCTAATGGCTGTTTGCTGACCCGTTCAACGATTTTCTGTAGGGTCAGGAAGTTCAGATCGCTATACACATAGGCCGGCTTACCTGCTTCATCGGTTTTTCGAGACATCGGCGATTGAATCACCCATTTCCAAACCGAATCTTTCAGGGCGGGGACACCCCAGAGTGTAGGGGCAATTTGAAGTGTATGGAGGCTGTCTTGTGTAGCTGCGTAATATTGAGCTTTCAACCCTCCGCCTGGTAGTCGGGTGCGATCCCAGGTGGTTGGATAATACGATACCATACCGGATTGATGCCAGAGCAAGTCCTGAAGGGTAATATTTTGCTTGTTGGTATTCCGTAGCTCGGGTAGATAAAGCGATGCTTTCTGGGTTAGATCAATCTGTTTCCGGTCATATAACACCATCACGGACTGCAAGGTAGCCAGTACTTTCGTAAGGGACGCCAGATCGTATAAAGTCTCATCCGTTACTTTCTCGGCACCCGCGGCATAGGTCAGTGCACCAAAGTTTTTGCTGTATACTACTTTGCCTTTCCGAGCTACCAGAATCTCGCAGCCTGGAACAACATGATTCTTAACTGCACTCTGGGCAATGGCATCGATCTGATTCAATACGGCCGATTTCATCCCGACGCTCTCCGGCGACCCGGCTGACAACCTACCTTCCGGATTGGTTCTCAGGCCCATGCCCACTTTCATATCGCCCGATGTTGAGACGGGTAACATGCCTCGGGCACCCAGTCCGCCAAATAACACTTGAGGGACTACCCGCTGCATATCATCAAGATCCTGATAGGCACAGACAAGGGCGTCGGCACCGGCAAATTGTGGTAAGCTATAGGGCGATCCAAAGGCTGCAACAATTACTTTGGTTCCGCGCTGTTTCAGGCGGGTGATCAGATCCAGAGAAGGTTTGGTAATCCCGAATCGACGGGCGGCTGATTCGCTCATTCGGTGAAAACTAATGACAACCGTGTTTGCATCCCCCACATGAGCTAACATATTCGTGAGGTCTGCTTCCGACAGTGGTTTTTCCGGGAAAGCCACTGTCTGGAAGGGTGCATATTGGTTCAGGGTTTTCTGAAATACATTGCCGGGTTCGGCTCCAATAGCTATCGAGGCCAGCCGCAGGGTATCCAGCCGATTGAGCGGGAGAAGATTGTTCTGATTATCGGCCACCGTTACCGACTGCTCGCAGAGTTCCTGTTTGAGCAATTGAGCTTCGGGAGAATTCAACTCTGCTGATAAACCGCCCAGGTTAATAGGTTTGTAGTGATGAAGGCCAGCCCAATATTTGGCCCTAAGAATCTTTTTGACTTTCTCGTCGATAAACTCCTGCGTAATTACGCCCTGCTGAACAGCATTCAGGATCGTTGCCGCAGCCTCTCGCACATTTTCTGGATAGAGAAGAATATCATTTCCGGCAATTAACGCCTGTAAGTTCACGTCCATTGCTTTGGGTGACCGACTAATGCCGCCCATATTCAACGCATCAGTGAAAACCAGCCCCCGGAATCCGAGTTCTTTTTTGAGGAGTTCGGTAACAATCTTTTCGGATAATGTAGCGGCCAGCGCCGGTCTGTTGTCCATTACAGGTACATGCAGATGACCTGTTACTACTCCCATTAAACTATCGGCAATAAGTTTGCGGAATGGGTACAGATCAATTTCGCGCATTTGTTCCGACGACCGGGAAACGGTGGGCAGTGTATGATGCGAGTCGGCGTTAGTGTCGCCGTGGCCGGGGAAGTGCTTGGCAGTAGCAATGACATGGTTTTGCTGTAAACCACGCATGTAGGCTGACGCTTTCAAGGCTACGTTCTCTTTGGCTTCACCGAATGAGCGAACTCCAATTACGGGGTTAGCCGGATTGCTATTGATATCGGATACGGGGGCAAAATTGATATGGATACCTAAACGCTGGCACTGACGGCCAATCTCGGCCCCCATTCGATAAATCAACTCGTTGTCCCGAATAGCACCCAGCGACATCTGTTTGGGAAAGTCCATGGCACTATCCAGACGCATGCCCAGACCCCATTCACCATCAATACCAATAAGCAGCGGTACTTTTGATTCAGCCTGGTAGCGATTAGTCAGAATAGCCTGCCGGTAAGGACCGCCTTGAAAAAAGATTAATCCGCCAATGTGATTGTTCTGGATCAGATGATCAATGTACTGGTAGTGATTCTCATGGCGATTTGAAAAGGCCGCGACCATGAAAAATTGCCCTATTTTTTGCTCAGGTGTCAGGCCCTGGAAAACGCTATCTACCCATTGCCGTCCGCTATCGGGAAGCATAAAAACCTCGACAGGTGTAGCGGCTTCCCCATATTTATAGGGCGAAACAACAACAGGAGTCACAACTGGCAATGGTCGTTTGACTTTGGCTTTCGCTTTGTGCGATCTCGCATGAGCATGTCGTGCCCAGTAGCTACGGCCTGGCCTCATTAGACCGAAAGCCGTTAACAAGCTGACGGACAGAAGGCCGACAAGTAAAATTGGTCGTACAGCGATGTTCCGCATGGGCACTCTGAAAGTAAAAAAGTCTAGGTCAGTTAACGGTAGTTTCTGGCAAACCATAAAAATAGCCAAACCCTACCGAAAATTGGCACTCATCATTGAATTATCTAAATTTTAAACGAAATAATGTAGAACAAATGTTATTGCCAACGGATTAATACAAAATTAAAGTTGAAAATTAATTCTTTTTGTCAACCATAATGTATAGGCCATACTGTAATTCAGACGGTTAACACGTTCGCTATATACGGCAAGAACGACACCAACGATTCGTTCTCGCATCTATGACTTAAAAAGTATTGATTGGTTGAGCCTTACCTGTACGGATAGGAAATTAGTAGTTGATTTGGAGGAATAGGTAGGGAGGATAAGTACAAAAATGATGCCGCTGGTAGATAGCAGCCAGTTGAAAGGCGAACGCCCAGGTGTTGACACTCGTTGGGGATGTGCGGAAATCAGCCAGTAAGTGTAAGGGAAATCCTTGTTGGGTAGTGTGCCGAACCGGCAATAACAAAAGGCCCGAAGGGCCAGAGGGAAGAAGCCGATGCTGTAGGCTTTAAAGTAGGGACATGGCGAATCAGGAAGCTCGCCAAACTAGAGGGATAATGGATAACGTAATGACTAATAAGCTCTGGCTGGGCGTATATGTGACAGAGCCGACAGAAGACGCTCGCTGAACTCAGCTTTTGTAACCTGCACAGCATGTTGCCATCCAATAGTCGATGTTGCTTTCGGTCTGGCTGTTGATGCTGATGCTTTAGCCCGCAATTGTTTCCGGGCCGCAAACATATTGTGTGGGTGCCCCATGCTAAATGCCTGACTGCTGATGCCCACTAGTAAAATGCCGATAACTACTAACGTTTTCATGACCTCTATCTTAATTACACTACAAAGATATATGTTTAGTTTGGTATCTTGCAATACATAGTACTAAATTTTTCAAATTATTTTTGAGTTTAGTGGAGTGGGTGAAGTAAGTGAAGTAGTGGAGTAAGCGAATGGGTATTAATCAACGACTCAACTTAATACCCTCTTTTCACCTACTCCACCACTTCACGAATTACTACTCCACAATAACCCGTTTTACCGCTCCATCTTCATTTTGGGTAACCGTAATGAAATAGATTCCCTGCGCTTTTTTGCCCAGATCAATCTGTCCCACAAACTCGCCTGAGAAGTCTTTTATCTCTCGTTTAGCCACTTCCTTCCCTTTCGGATTCGTAACAATAATACTTATGTCGCCTTTGGTGGGTGCCGTAAAGCGGACGTTCAGTTGGTCGCGGTCAGGATTGTTGGGGTATGCATCTAATCCCCGAATGGTAGAGGGTTTGCCGCCGATATTCCGGGACCAACTCTCAAAAGGTTGAACTAACTGTCGATCAAAATCTCTTGGGAACTCGAATTTGAACCGACGGATTTGATCCGCCATGGAATCGACTCCCCGATGAAGTTCGTAGTTCCAGTTTTGGTTGTCCCACGATTCACGGTTGTTACGGGGTAATTTATTCCGTTGAACATAGATGTCTCCCGGAATACGTTTCATACCTGGGCCAATGCGCTTGCGGGATACAATTCGGTCGCTATCATTATCTTCTACAATGATCGTCATTTGCCGTTTGCGACCATCCTTGCGGGTTGCCTTGAGCGAATCCACTAATTTCATAACCATCTTATCGCGTTGTGGATCGCTCATGCCATCCATGCTATACGTGCGTTCGATTTCCCGAACTTCATCACCATTACGTTCAATAATTCGGACATTTACGTCATTCGTAGTAGATTTCGGCGATGGCGATACCGCCTTTTGTGCCAGAGCAACACCACTGAAAGTGACTGCCAGAAGCAGGGCCGGTGTGAACCGGGAGACCGCTAAAACTGTTTTTTTCATAGTACAGGATAATTGCAAACGAAGGAACAATAAGTTGTGAAACCAATTGATAGTGGGGGTGTTAAAGTTTGTTAACGCGCCAATGAGTAGGCTACCCCGTTCGTACTTTTACATACCACGCCCAGTTTTTGAATAGATGCAGAACTTGGACGAAGGTTGCATGAGCGAGTAAAAAAATGTCGAGACAACGTATACGCTGGATTGTTGCACTAATGGCCATAGGGTTGCTGGGTCTTGTAGGCCTGCAATTATTCTGGATTGGGAGTGCTTTGCGCTTGCAGAAAGAACAATTCGCCTACAAAGTTACCGATGCGTTGCAGGAGGTGGTTCGGACACTGGAACGGCAGGAAATTGTATACCTGACCAAGCAGCGTATTCAAGCTCGTGAGCAACAGGATCGCCTGATGGCTATTGCCAAAAAAGAAGGAAAGTCAATTCCTAAAGAGTCCATTTATCATGGCATGACTGCTAAGCAAGCCGATCGGTTGGCCGAAGCGAAACAGGAGAATCGAACGCAGGCTATTCCACCGAACTCACGGCAGACAATGACGCTTGGAATGACCCCTGCTGGTGCTGTTGTGGTACAATCGGATGTGCTTCACCCAACGGTTCAGCCACTGTCAGCTGAGCAGTCGGCTGTTGTGGTTGAGTTTTTTCGGCAGCAGGAAGAGTTGATGGCCGTTGGTGACTGGCAGACCCAGCTATTACAACAACAACAGTTCGATCATTGGGTCGAAAATGTGCTCAGTTCCGAGCTACTCCGTATCAATAAGCAGGTCAATGGGGATTCACTCCGACGAGCGGCCAAAAGGCGCCTTCGTCAGTCGCCCCCACAGCGGAAGGCTCTACCGGAAAATACGCTCGGGTCGGTTAAGCCTGGAGTTCCCACCCATCCGGCAAGCATGAGTCAACATCGGGCCGAAGAACAGTCGCACCGGATTAAAGATGTCCTTAAAGGCCTATTGTTATCTGATCGGCCCATTGAAGACCGGGTTAACCGGCTGGCGCTCGACACTCTACTACAGCAGGCACTGGTTGAACGAGGTATCAGCATTCCATTTGCCTATGGAGTTCGAACTCGGCAACAACCCAAATTTCTGTTTACCTCATTGGGTATGGATGCCCGCCAACTCGATGCAGAAGGCTACAAAGCGGCATTGTTTCCCAATAATCTGCTCGAAACCGGGAATTATGTCTATGTTTATTTCCCTACGCAACAGCAGTTCATTTTAAGTCGGCTGGGTTTCACGTTTGGTGCGTCGGTCGTACTCATTCTGGTTATACTGGCATGTTTTTACATAGCCATTAGCACGATTGTTCGGCAGAGAAAACTAGCCGATATCAAGAATGACTTCATTAATAATATGACCCACGAGTTTAAAACACCCATTTCGACCATCTCGCTGGCCGTCGAAATGGCACAGGAGCAACTGCGGTCGGAAGCCCAGTCAAAAGTTGGGCGGGTGCCAGTTGGGATGGCTTCTGGCGGACAGGGGGGCATGGGTTTCTCCGAACCGCCTGAACAAGTGGACTCGCGGCTGACCCGCTATATGGGCATTATCCGCGATGAGACCCGGCGGCTGGGTTCGCATGTGGAGAAGGTATTGCAGATGGCTTTACTGGACCGGGGTGAAATTAAACTCAACCTATCGCCCGTGAATGTACACGACGTAATCGAAAAGGTGCTGAACAACCTGGGGTTGCAGATTGAGCAGCGTGGGGGAGAGGTAGACCTGCATTTTGATGCTGATCGGGAAGTGGTTGAGGCCGATGAACTACACCTGACCAATATCGTTTACAATCTGCTGGACAACGCACTAAAATACTCGCCTGAGAGCCCGCACATTACCCTTAGTACACAAAGCCTTCCTGAAGGCGTTAGTATTACGGTTACTGACCAGGGACTGGGCATGTCGAAAGACCAGACGAGCCGAATTTTTGAGAAGTTTTACCGAGTGCCAACCGGCAACCGCCACGATGTAAAGGGGTTCGGCTTAGGATTGAGTTATGTGAAAAAGATGATTGATGAACACCACGGCCAGATTATGGTCGAAAGCCACTTAGGCAAAGGCAGTTCTTTTGAAGTGATTTTACCTTATAAACAAGAGTTAGTAGTGAAGTAAGGAACTAAGTGGAGTCGTGAAAACGAATACGAAACATACTTCACGTAGGTTACCTACTGCACTAATTACTGAAATTATGCCAACCATTCTCCTCGTTGAAGACGACCCGAATCTGGGTCAATTGGTGCAGGAATACCTGACCATGAAAGGCTACCCTACCGACCGCGCCATCAATGGTGATCAGGGATTACAGTTGTTCATGGGGGGCAATTACGACCTCTGCATTTTCGACGTAATGATGCCCAAGAAAGACGGATTCACGTTGGCTAAAGAAGTTCGGATGGGTAACCGCGATGTGCCCATTATCTTTCTGACGGCCAAATCTATGCAGGAAGATACTATCCAGGGCTTTAAGGTTGGGGCTGATGACTACATGACTAAGCCATTTAGCATGGAGGAGTTGTTACTTCGCATTCAGGCTATTTTGCGCCGATACCAACGCTCAACCGATTCGGCGGAAGCTACTATTTATCAAATCGGCTCGCTTTCCTTCGATTACCCGCATCAATTGCTTTCCCGGAATACCGATGCAACAACCGAGTCGCAACCGCAGAAGTTGACCAGTAAGGAGTCTGAATTATTAAAATTGCTGGCACAGAACCTCAATCAGCCCGTCAGTCGTAGTTTTGCACTGAAAATGGTTTGGGGCGACGATTCGTATTTCAACGCCCGAAGCATGGACGTGTACGTGACTAAACTGCGCAAGTATCTCAAAGAAGACCCTACTGTTCAATTGGTGAACGTACACGGGGAAGGATTTAAGTTAATAGTGTAGTGGGTGAAGTGAGTGTAGTAGGTGGAGTGAGCAGAGTAGGTTAAGTAAGGAAAATAAGTGGAGTAGATCGTTCGCAACTATTCCACTCACTTCACCTATTCCACTCACTTCACTTACTCCACTCACTCCACTTACTTCGCTCACTCCACGAAAACCAATGAATATACTACGTCGTCCGCGTCGAAACCGTCAATCGGCGGTTATCCGCGACATGGTGCAGGAGACCCGTTTGTCGGTCACTGATTTTATCCTGCCTGTTTTTATCATGGAAGGCCAGAACGTTCGGTCGGAGGTGGCTTCTATGCCGGGTATCTACCGGCTATCACTGGATCTGCTGCTGGATGAAATTCAGGAATGTGTCGATCTGGGTATCAAGACGTTCGATCTGTTTCCGAACCTGCCTGAGTCGAAAAAAGACAAATACGCTACCGAAAGTTATAATCCAGATGGTCTGTATTTACAGGCTGTTCGGGCCATTAAAGATCGCTTCCCGGACGTAATGGTCATGACCGACGTAGCGATGGACCCCTATAGCTCGGATGGACACGATGGCATTGTTGAAAACGGTAAAATCCTGAACGACCCCACACTCGAAGTATTGGGTAAAATGGCCCTCGCCCAGGCACAGGCTGGCGCTAATATTATTGGCCCGTCCGACATGATGGATGGACGCGTGGGCTACCTCCGACAAGTGCTTGACGAAGGCGGCTTTCACGACGTAGCGATTATGTCCTACGCAGCCAAGTACGCGAGTGCCTTCTACGGCCCTTTCCGCGACGCCCTTGATTCGGCACCGAAGTTTGGCGATAAGAAAACGTACCAGATGAACCCTGCCAACAGTCGTGAGGCACTCATTGAAGCACAACTTGATTTTGAAGAGGGGGCCGATTTCTTAATGGTAAAACCCGCACTGGCTTATCTGGATATCATAAAACTTCTGAATGATAACTTCCATCTGCCCATTGCTGCCTACAATGTCAGTGGTGAATATGCCATGATAAAAGCGGCTGCGCAAAACGGCTGGCTCGACGGCGAACGCGCTATGATGGAATCGTTGATGTCCATAAAACGGGCCGGTGCCAATTTAATTTTGACCTATTTTGCAAAAGAAGCCGCCCGCTTATTATGAGTAAACTATTAATTCGTAATGCTCGGTTAGTGAATGAAGGTCAAATTGTTGAGACCGACGTACTGATTGAAAACGGCTTCATCTCCCAAATTAAGTCGGGACTGTCTGATCGTACTGTTAACCGGATTATTGACGCAACTGGTCAATACCTGTTGCCGGGTGTCATTGATGATCAGGTACATTTTCGGGAACCGGGTCTAACGCATAAAGCCACAATTAAGTCCGAAGCGCGCGCAGCTGTAGCGGGGGGCGTCACCAGTTTTATGGAGATGCCCAACACGGTTCCGAATGCCTTGACGCAGGATTTGCTGGCGGATAAATACGCAATTGCTGCGCAGACATCGCTGGCGAATTACTCATTCTTCATGGGCGCGTCGAATGATAACCTCGACGAAGTATTGCGCACCGATCCGAAGACTGTTTGCGGCATCAAAGTATTCATGGGTTCCTCAACGGGCAATATGCTGGTTGACAATGAGCAGGTGCTGGATAGTTTGTTTCGGCAAAGTCCCATGCTCATTGCTACCCATTGCGAAGACGAAGCCACCATTCGGGCCAATACCGAACGATACAAAGCGGAATATGATGACTATGCAACGGCGGATCTTCACCCCTTGATCCGTAATGAGGAAGCCTGCCTGAAATCGTCGTCAATGGCGGTTGAATTGGCGCGTCGGCATAACGCCCGGTTACACATACTACATATTTCGACGGCCGACGAACTCGTTTTGTTCGATAATACTATTCCCCTTACCGAGAAGCGAATTACAGCAGAGGTATGCGTGCATCATCTTTGGTTCGACAGCCGGGATTATGCAACCCTGGGCAACCTGATCAAGTGTAATCCGGCTATCAAAGCACCGCATCATAAAGAAGCGCTATTGGCCGCTCTTCTGGACGACCGACTGGACATCATCGCTACTGACCACGCGCCCCATACCTGGGAGGAAAAACAGCAACCGTATTGGCAGGCACCCTCGGGTTTGCCGTTGGTTCAGCATCCGTTGTTACTCATGCTTGATTTTGTGACGCAGGGCAAATTGCCCATCGAAACGGTTGTGCGAAAAATGAGCCATGCTCCAGCCGATTGCTTTCAGATCGACCGCCGAGGCTACGTTCGAGAAGGCTATTGGGCCGACCTGGTTTTGGTAGATATGAATCAGCCATCAACGGTTACGAAGCAAAACGTTCTATATCAATGTGGTTGGTCACCATTAGAAGGCCATACATTTGGAGCCAGCGTAACGCATACAATTGTGTCGGGTAAGGTGGTTTATGAAAATGGCCAGTTCCTAACGGATCAGCCGGGCGAACGATTATTATTTACCCGATAGCCTGGAAAAAATTTACGCAAAAACCTTGTGCAATCAGCGCAGAGACTCTTATCTTTGCAATCCCAAACAGGGAAGCGTACTGCCGAAGTGGTGAAATTGGTAGACACGCACGTTTCAGGGGCGTGTGTCTTTACGGACATGCGAGTTCGAGTCTCGCCTTCGGCACATAAAGAAGCCGCAATCTAATTGGTTGCGGCTTCTTTTGTTTATGAAGTCAATCCACTAAATGCAAAGTAATCATTGATCCTCTCCTCGGGGAAGGTGTTTCCTTGCTAATTGATGCGGTTACAGGAGCTTATCGGGTGTTATTGGTAATTCCCGAACGCGTTTGCCAGTGGCGTTAAAAACGGCGTTGGCAACGGCAGCAGCCACACCAACTATACCTACTTCCCCAATTCCTTTTACCCCCATCCTGTTGATAATCTGATCGTCTTCCCGGATAAAAATAGCGTCCATCGTTCCAATATCCAGGTTAGACGGAACGTGATAATCGGCGAAGGATCGGGTTGCAAAATTGCCCCAGCGCGGATCGACAACGGATTCTTCGGTCAGCGCCATGCCAATTCCCCACACATTTCCACCAATAATTTGCGAGCGGGCTGTTTTCGGATTCAGAATAGTACCAGCTCCCGTCACGGCCAGAAAACGGGTAACCCGAACCATACCCGTCGATATATTTACGGCTACTTCCGCAAAATTGGCGTTAAAGCTGTGAGAAGAGTATTCGTCTACATTTCCCGGTGGCTTGGAATCCACTCGGGTCTGGAAATCGGTGATCTTTTCAGAAATCATCAGTTGTGTAGCCGTTGGTCGGGCAAAAAACTGCTTACCTGATTTAGCAATTAGCTCATCGGTTATTTTTATGCAGGCATCATTAACGGCATTGGCATAACTAGCGGCCCCAACCGAACCCACGGCACCGGCAGCAGGGGGGAGGTCTGAATCGCCAATTAGTACTTTAACGTTCTGGATGGGTAGCACCAGGGCATCGGCCGCCGTTTGAGTCAATATGGTGTAGGTGCCGGTTCCCAGGTCCGCAGCAGCCAGTTCAACGGTGGCTGTAACGTCATTGCCGGAGCGTTTAAGCTTTACGATGGCCGATGTGGGTCGTTGGTGAGCGGGATAGGTACCGCAGGCTACGCCGTAGCCAATCAGATAATTTCCCTGTTGGTTCTGGCGCGGTTCTGCCTTGCGTTTGTCCCAGCCAAAGGCTTTGGCCCCCTCCCGTAAGCATTGAACCGTTGCCCGCGATGACCAGGGTTTACCATCCGATGGGTCACGTGCTGGCTCATTTTTGATGCGAAGCTCGATTGGATCCATTTTTAGCTTATAGGCCAGTTCATCCATCGCCGATTCAAGGGCGAAGCTTCCCGTGGATTTTCCGGGTCCTCGGGTGTAGGTTGGCAGAATCAAATTCATGGGCACCACCCGGTACGTAATGAGCGAGTTGGGTGCATCGTACATGATTTTGGAGCAATCGCCACAGGGTTCCACAAACTCACTGTGGATGGCCGCATGGGTTGTAATTTCATGGGCCAGGGCTGTCAGCTTACCATCTTTGGTAGCTGCCAAACTCACCTTTTGGAAGTTGCGCTGCCGCAACCCTACCGAATTAAACATCTGTTGACGGGTTAGGGCCAGTTTGACCGGACGATTAACCTGCTTGGCCGCAACGGCTGTTAGCACCAGATTAGCCCATTGCCCCCCTTTGGAGCCAAAACCACCACCGATGTAGGGCGAAATGATACGTACCTGTTCTGGCTTGAGGTTTAGGGTAGCTGCGGCTGCGCTTTGTGCCGCATTTACGATCTGTGCACTATTGTAGAGGGTAACATGGTCTCCGGTCCATTCGGCAATAGTGGCGTGGGGTTCCAGCGGGTGGTGGTGCTCAATGGGGGTCCCATACACTTCTTCAACTTTATAGTCGGCACTGCTAAGGGCTGCTTTTGCGTCTCCGCGCCTGGCATCCGCCTTCTCTTTGTCTTTGGGTAGTACAGCCTCCTTGGCCAGCTTGTCAAAATCAACTTTGGGTGTTGTCTTTTCATACTCCACGTTTACCAGACGTGTAGCGTGCCGGGCCTGCTCAAAAGTTTCGGCCACAACCAAACCAATATGCTGCCCATAAAACTCTATT
Source organism: Spirosoma migulaei (assembly GCF_054776855.1). Classification (NCBI taxonomy): domain Bacteria; kingdom Pseudomonadati; phylum Bacteroidota; class Cytophagia; order Cytophagales; family Cytophagaceae; genus Spirosoma; species Spirosoma migulaei. Next base: position 90,940 of record NZ_BAAHBG010000005.1, read on the forward strand.
TCAGGACTTTGTAGCAGAGCCCCACCGCGCAGGCCACCATCGACCTTAAGCTTTGGGGCATTCTTATGGGTAATAACGGCCAGAACACCGGGTGCTTTTTCGGCAGCAGTCGTATCAATAGTCAGAATTTTTCCGGCGGCAATGGTGCTTTTAAACAGAACGGCATAAGCAAGATTCTTAACCGGGTGATCCGTAGAATAGTCTGCTTTCCCAGTTACCTTAAGTATCCCGTCGATGCGATTGATGGGAGTGCCGACTAATTTGTTTTTCTGTTGCATGGATTTTATTGACATTAACCTCAAGCTTTACCTCCGTTCATCGCCATTTGCAGCGCCCGTACAATGCTTCGATTGCCCAACTCCACTTTAAATTTATTGTGTGCCAACGGCTTTGCATCGGCCATTTCGGCATCGGCAGCCAACTTGAAATTCGCTTCGGTCGCTTCTTTACCAATAAGCATTTGCTCCGCCTTCAAGGCCCGCCAGGGTTTGTGGGCCACACCGCCCATGGCAATTCTGGCCTGTACGATCTTGGTTCCACTAGTTTCCAAGGCAGCTGCCACCGAAACTAAGGCAAAGGCGTAGGAAGCCCGGTCGCGCACTTTCAGATAGTAGGATTTGTCGGCGAAGTTGTTCCTGGGCAGCTCAATGGCGGTGATCAGTTCGCCGTGATTCAGGTTCGTATCTTTTTCAGGAGTATCGCCCGGCAACCGGTGAAAATCTGCGAATAGGATGACTCTCTCCTGGCCACTGGCATTCCTGACCTTAACAATGGCATCCAGTGCCGCCAGTGCGACCGCCATATCGGATGGATACACCGCAACGCAATTGTCTGACCAACCGAAAATGGCATGCATCCGGTTGATGCCTTCCAGTGCACCACAGCCTGTTCCCGGTTCGCGTTTATTGCAGGGCATGGATACATCATAAAAATACGGACAACGCGTTCGCTGAAGCAGGTTACCTCCATTCGTCGCCATATTACGGATCTGCCCGGACGCACCCGCCAGAATGGCCTGTGTTAGTAACGGATAGTTTTGGCGGATCAAAGGGTGATTGGCTGCATCGGTATTTTTTCCCAGCCCGCCAATCGATGCGCCCCCAGTATTAGCTCCGGCCGTTATGGGCCTAATCTCGCTCAAGCCTAGCCTGGTAATGTCGATCAGCTCATTGGGCCGTTCGACATCCTCTTTCATCAGGTCCAGAAGATTGGTCCCGCCAGCAAGGAATTTTGCGTTCAGGTTCCCCGTCAGAAGTTTGGTTGCCGAGGGGAGGTCTTTGGCCGTCGTGTATGTAAAAGGTCTCATAGTATGCTGGTTCAGAGCGATTAGCCTATAATGTGCCAGGTTTGTTCTACGGGTTTTCCGCTCTGAACCTCCTGAATGGCGGCAACAATATTTGGGTAAGCCCCACAGCGGCATATGTTCCCAGACATCCGCTCCCGAATTTCCTCGGTTGATAACTGAAGCGGGGCCGCCTTTTTACGGATGGTTTCCGATACATAACTTAGCTCGCCGTTTCTGGCCTCCTCTAATAGCGCCACCGCCGAGCAGATTTGTCCAGGTGTACAGAACCCACATTGAAATCCGTCATGTTTAAGGAATGCTTCCTGCACTGGATGAAGCCGAACGGTTGGTGATGCGGCATTCCGACTGTCATTCCCCTGGGCGATTCCTTCAATCGTTTTAACCGTTTTGCCTTCGCAGGCTGCGGCCAGGGTCAGGCAGGATAATACCCGTCGTCCGTCTACGATCACGGTGCAGGCACCGCATTGCCCGTGGTCGCAGCCTTTTTTGGAGCCAGTCAGTTCCAGCCTTTCCCGTAACGTGTCTAGTAGGGTCATTCTGGAATCAACCATCAGCTTACGAACGGTACCGTTGACCTTGAACGATATAGTTACACCGTTTTCGATAGTTGTGGGAGAGAGTTCGGCTGGTAACGGTGCACTCAGTGGTCTGATTAGTACTTGCTCTGCAACCGCTGACTGCGCAGCCAGGATTCCTCCGCTAGCCAGGGTTATTAACTTCAGGAAATGACGTCTGTTGACACCTATATCGAGAATTTCGGCCAGATCTTCTGGCATCAACTCTTCGAATAGTTTCTTTTCATCCTCTGTCAATTGAGGTGTTTCGTTTTCGTCCTGCATGCAATTGGTCGGAGAATACGGGTTTAAGAATTAAACGATTTCGGAGGCTGGTTGTATGGCGGTAGGATCATCTAAGTTAACCGTTCTCTGTTGGGATTGTTCGGTAAATAAAGTTACTCTTATCAAACGAAAACGTATGTATAACCGCATGCGACTAGATGGAGTTGGCAAGCGCTTAGACCACAGGGTTTACAAACATCAGATTCCTGGTAATCAGAAAACGCGAATGGATTGATATGCTATCAATCCATTCGCGTTTTCTGATGGTTTCTGAAAATTTACCTGCTAGCTAGTCAATGCACGCTTTTTTGTGACTAAGCCTTAGGGCGTTAACTTAAAACGCCTTGCTCTCCTAATCCTAATGTAGTAACCAAATCAAGAGGGCCAGAAAAGGGACCTGATGAGCCAACTTTTAATGTGGCTAGTGCCGCTCCAAATTCGCCGGCCTCCTGCACGTGGCTACCCTTAACGCGTTTCAGTAAATAACCTGCCATATAGGTATCGCCACAGCCAGTGGCATCCACTACAGCCCTAGGCTTGAACGCTGGAATTTCATAAAAGATACCTCCTGTATAAATGAGAGACCCTTTACTCCCGAGCGTGATAATTACCTCGCGCACGCCCAGATCGGCCAGATACATAGCTCCCTCCCTCGTATTCTTTCGGCCCGTAACAAGTTCCATTTCAAATTCATTGGCCTTTAAAATACTGACATACGGAAGGATTTTCTTTTTGGCGGGCCAGTCCTGATAGACTACTTTTTTATTCCAGACACGCCGTAAGTAGCCTTGTATATCTAACGATACCAGCCCATTTTTTGATAAATCCTGAATTAGCTTGACCGGAATATCATCGGCAAGCAGTGGTCCCAGATGAAATACCTTGGCACGCAATTCGGGCATTTGCGAAACACTGAAGGGAGAGGCCTTTCGTAGTACCTGTTGCTCGCGGTAATCCTGGTCGTCGCCATAACTGTTTTGAAAATAAACAGTGTGCGTACTTGGTAAGGTGTAAATATCAACGCCCTCCGCCCGCAGATCATCAACAATATGATGTTCCTGCAAGGCAAGCGCCGTGACTAGTTTATACTCGATATCCGCCTGTAAAAGCGTTTTAGAAAAATAAAAAGAAGTTCCGCCCGGCATATAAGTCACCGAATGCGGAGTGACGACTTTGTCCAGTGATATATGGCCAATTGTGCAGATGTCGATCATAATTGATGTCTAGCCTTTTTTGACAGACTACGTTTGAGTGTTGATACTATTACTGTTATCCAGTACCGCGAGCTACTAGGGTAAGGGGTGTCGACCTCTATAAACGAATGAAATTGGTCAACGCTCGCAATAATTTCATATAATGAATTGCTTTAATCACATAGTTTAAACATTTGATTAAAACAGTTGACAAATATAAATAAGCATCCGTATCTTTACACAACAAAACCCAGTAATGATGCAAATGGTTAGTTCAACTGAAGAGAAAATTAAAGAAGCAGCCCGAAAAGTATTCCTGGAAAAAGGCTTTACTGGAGCTACAACCCGCGATATTTCCAAGGAGGCTGGGCTGAACTGTGCCTTGATGAATTACTATTTCCGTAGTAAAGAAAAATTGTTCGCGTTTGTTTTCGAGGAAATGCTTCAACTCTTCTTTCAAGGCATGATAACAGTGCTCAATAAGCCTATTAGTCTGAAAGAGAAAATTATTGAATTAATAGAACACGATTTTCAGACGTTCAAGCAGAATCCGAGCCTGTGCATCTTTATCCTGAATGAGTTACACCGGGACCCAGATCAGTTAATAAACCTTATACAGACGGCTAAAACCCAGGCGGCTTTACTCTTTGAGCAGCAGCTAAACGAAGCGATTCGTCAAGGCATCGTGCGTCCCGTTAAAATGCAACATGTGTTGAGCCTTTTACTGTCGAACACGCAGTTTATTTTTCTGGGCAAAGCCATTACGATGAGTACCTGGCAAATGGATGAAGAGGCATTTAATACCTATGCTGATGATCATAAACGGTTTATTACGGAGATGATTATTAACTTTTTATTCATCGCTGAACCAATGCCTGAATCTATAAGTGACATTGAATTACAGCAGGTTAACTAACAAGTAATGGACACAACCTGTTATTGGATAAAGGCTATAATCAATGCATAAACTAATTGCTACCGGCCTGGGCATTGGCTATATCCGGAAAGGCGGAGGCACGGTAGCCGCAGTTGTGTGTTGCGGTGTCTGGTATCTGGCCTGGCCTGCTATGGCGCAGGCCAGTGGCGATCCGATTCTCGTTCCGTTACTAGTCACTGGCTTGATTACGGTAATTGGAATTTGGTCGGCAAATGTAGTTGAAGCGGAGTGGGGTAAAGACAGCTACCGGGTTGTTATTGACGAAGTCGCTGGTATGTGTCTGAGTTTGTTGTTTATCCCGATTAACGAAAAGACCCTGCTGGCAGGACTTTTTTTATTTCGTCTGTTTGATATAGCCAAGCCCTTCGGTATTCGAAAGCTGGAAAAATTGAGTGGAGGCTGGGGCGTTATGCTGGACGATCTGCTCGCCGGTCTTTATGCGAACATAGTGTTACAGGTTGCTCTGGGTTTGGGTATTTTATAAATCGAATGCAAACATTTATTAAAGTTCAGGCTACATCCCTTATGGCTACAGGGGTCGACTTTTTGACGACTATTCTGTGTGTGCGTCTGTGGCACTTCTGGTATTTATCGGGTAGTGTAAGCGGGGCAATTGGTGGTGGGCTTGTCAGTTTTATTATTTCAAAAAAGTGGACGTTTGCCAATAGTAATCAGCCCGTTGCCTCACAGTTCAGTCGGTTTGTCCTTGTGTGGCTCGGCAATGCAGGCGCTAATGCAACCGGACTTTTCGTCGCCACTCATTTCCTGGGTGTCCAGTACCTGGTAGCCAAAACTATCGTAGGTATACTGGTTGGCGTCAGTTACAATTATTTTTTACAGAAAGACTTCGTCTTCACCATGTCATGAATCATTTATACCGTTGCGCACCATACCGTATAGTCTCGCTCCTGTGCGGCTTATTGTTGCTTATTTCTGGTTTGAGCCGCGCACAGACAACTACTGTTACTGGAACCATTATCGACGGGGCTTCCAACCAGCCCTTGCCGTTTGCCAACATTATTTTTGTGGGCACCACAATTGGTACGACCAGTAATGAACGAGGGACTTATACGTTAACGGCAAACGGAAACTTTATGCAAGTTTCCGTTTCATTTCTTGGCTATAAATCAATCGTCAGATCAATTAAACCTGGCTCAGCACAGCAGGTAAACCTTCGGCTGGAGCCGGATTCCCAGCTTTTGAATGAAGTTGTCATTCGAAAAAGCAAGCAGGAACGGTATCGGAATAAAAATAATCCGGCTGTTGAACTGATCAGAAATGTAATCAGTCACAAAGAACAAAATCAGATCGGGCATTACGAGTATGCGGCCTATGAAGAATACGATAAACTTCAGTTTTCGCTCAGTAGTTTATCTACCAAAGTAGCAGAACGAAAAATCTTTCAGAAGTACCGCTTTCTACTGAACAATCGGGACACGACTACGTTGCCGGGGAAATCCCTGTTGCCCGTTTATCTGGAAGAAAAAGTATCCGATACGTATTATCGTAAAAATCCAGAGAAGGAAAAAACCATTATTAAGGCGAAAAAACGGGTCGATTTTGGCCAGTATTTCGACAACAATGGCCTTAGTCTTTACCTGAATCGGATGTATTCAAAGGTCGATATTTATTCGAATTCGATCTTTTTGATGACCAACCAGTTCCTCAGCCCCATTGCCAGTAGTGCCCCAACCTTCTATCAGTATTATCTGGCCGATACACTCGTGATTGGTACGACAAAGCTGGTCGGCTTGAACTTTGTGCCCCGTAATGGGACCGACATGCTGTTTGAAGGGAAAATGTACGTGACCCTGGATAGTAATTATGCGGTTCAGAAAATAGATCTAACGGTAAACCCCAAAATTAACCTGAACTGGGTTCGCGATCTACGGATTCGACTGCAATTTGATCAGCATACAGACGGGAAATACTTCCTGAGTAAGAGTGATTTACTGGCCGATTTTGGCATTAGCAAAGGAAAAGGCGGGGGTATCTTCGGTGAGAGAACCTTGTCGTATCGGAACTATATAACGAACGAAGCACACTCTGATGATTTTTATACGGGTCCACCACAGGTCGTAGAAGCTGATGCGGCCACAAAAACTGACCTGTTCTGGAAAGAAAACCGCCATGATACGCTCTCTGCCTCCGAGTCGAAGGTGTATGCCAATATTGATAGTTTGAAACAAATGCCCTCGTTCAGGCGCACGATGGGTACGTTGACATTCTTATTGGCGGGTTACAAATCATTCAATGCGTTTGAAGTAGGTCCGGCCAATACATTCTATAGTTTCAATCCGGTTGAGGGGTTTCGGCTCCGATTGGGCGGACGTACCACGCCTGAGTTAAGCAAACGCTACTATGCCGAAACCTATGCGGCTTATGGGTTTAAAGACCAGCGCTGGAAGTATTTTCTGAGTGGAACGTATTCTATTAACAATAAGACTATTTACCAGTTTCCGCAAAATTACGTTCGGGCCAGTTTTCAGCGCGATACGAAGATTCCAGGTCAGGAACTTCAATTTGTGCAGGAGGATAATTTTCTACTGTCGTTCAAACGGGGTGTTAATGATAAATGGCTCTATAACGATACCTGGCGGATTGACTACGTTCATGAATTTGAGAACCACTTTTCTTATACGATTGGCTTCAAAAACTGGCAGCAGTCACCAGCTGGGGCACTCCAGTTTAAGCGAATTGATGAGAGCGATGCTGCACCGTCTCATACGCTAACAACGTCTGAGTTTTCAGTAGAAACGCGTTGGGCGCCTAATGAGCAATTCTATCAGGGTAAGATTTACCGCGTGCCGATTGTGGGCCGCTATCCGGTATACACACTCCGCTTTGCCGCTGGCGTACAGGGCTTACTTGGTAGCCAATACAACTATCAGAATTTAATGGGGAGCATTAGCAAGCGCTTTTTGTTATCCCAGCTGGGGTATTCAAATGTAACGTTGCAGGGTGGCTATATTTTCGGGCAAGTCCCTTTCCCTCTGTTGACAATTCACCGGGCTAACCAAACGTATGCGTATCAACTGAATTCGTATAACCTGATGAATTTTCTGGAATTCGTTAGCGACCACTATGCCAGCCTGAGTATTGACCACTCATTCAATGGATTTTTCTTTAATAAAATCCCCTTGTTTAAAAAACTGAAATGGCGGGAAGCCGTTTCATTTAAAGCGCTCTATGGTGGTTTACGGAGTCAGAATGACCCTCAGCAGAATCCATCGCTGTACGAATTCCCAACGGATGCGTCGGGGGTACCGTACACGTACACGTTAAACAAAACACCTTACATTGAAGCCAGTGCAGGTGTTGCCAACGTATTTAAGTTTTTCCGGGTCGACCTGGTTAAACGACTCAATTACTTAGATCATCCAAATGTGTCACAATGGGGTATACGCGCCCGGGCCACATTTGATTTTTAACTTATGACGCCTACTCACTATGCAACAGGCACTTTCGTTTCGCACAAAAATTCAATTCGGGATTTATACGGTCATCAATCCCATCGTTAGATTACTAATTCGGTTAGGGCTAACACCAAACATGATCACAACCATTGGTCTGGTGTTAAACATAGGCGTAGCGGGTATCTTCATTCTGGGGGCTCAGCAAGGCAACCGGGGCGATTTAAGCTATGTTGGCTGGGCCGGAGCGCTGGTACTGTTTGCCGGTTTATTTGATATGCTGGATGGACAGGTAGCGCGTCTGGGTAAGATGAGTTCGCTATATGGTGCGCTTTTCGATTCGGTACTGGATCGTTATAGTGAACTGATCATGTTTCTGGGTATTTGTTATTACCTGATTGCCCAGCATTACTTTTTGGGTTCGTTGTTTGCATTTATTGCGCTGATCGGTTCCATGATGGTCAGCTACATTCGCGCCCGGGCCGAGGGCTTAGGCATCGAGTGCAAAGGCGGTCTTATGCAGCGCCCCGAACGGGTCATAACCATTGGCGTGTCGGCGCTGGCATGTGGTTGTCTGGCCCCTCTGCTCGGGCCTGATTTTAAGCTGTATGTGCCGGGTATTCCTGTGCACGTTTTTGAAACAATGTCCATTTTTACGCTACCGCTAACGATCATGGCGTTTATGACCAATATAACGGCCTATAAGCGGTTGACGGATTCAAAAAAAGCACTTACGCAAAAAGAAAAGTCAGCCTCTTTGCCGGGTGCTCTGGTTTTGGCACTCTTGCTCCTGGCTCCTTCATTGAGCCAATCGGCAGTTCCGAAGAAGTTGACGTCTGACCACGATCAGCCAATAACCAGCTTTCCGGTACCTAGAAATATTCCTAACCAGTTGTTTTACCTTCAGCGAGACCCGAATTCAAATACGATTATCTGTGCGCTGAATGTAAAAAATGGCCAGTTGGATAAGCAGGACCCCGTTCATGTTTTCTGGATTCGCTATACCGAAGAAAGTCAGCAGAAGGAGCTTTCGTACATTCAACGTACGTTTGCGTATGGGATCAAAGCGCGGGCGCTCTCAAACCAGGAGTATGAACTGAACTTTGTATCCTATAAAAAATTCCCTTTACGATTGGCTAAATCGGAACGGGATGCAGGCTACTACGTCTACGCGAACGTGAATCAGAAAAAGGTAATTCTAAGACGCCTTTATCTGCATATAGAAGGCGGGACCATGTGGAAGCCGAATGTAAAGTATATTCAGGTTGAAGGGATCAATGCGTCTACGGGAGAGAGTACTGTTGAACGTATTATGGTCTAGTACCGTGTTTAGTAATAAAATGACACCTACTTCCTCAATTACCAGCCCATCTCGTTACAAACAGATTCTAACACTAAGTATCGTCTCTCTGGGTTATCTGTTGCTATCCTTTATATTGGTTGGCTTTAAGTCAGATCAGTTGGTGTTGGTTGGGCTAGTGAATGCGCTATTCTTTGCTTCCGACCAGAGCCGTAAGTTTCTAATCGGGTTTTCAATCTTCATTGTGTACTGGATCATTTTCGACTACATGAAAGCGTTTCCAAACTACCAATACAATGATGTACACATCAAATCCCTGTATTTACTTGAAAAGAGCCTGTTTGGTATTCCCGCCGACTCTTCAGTTCTAACGCCCAATGAATACTGGCTGGCCCACCGAACAACATTTTTAAACGTACTGACCGGGCTGTTTTATGTAAGCTGGATTCCTATTCCTCTGCTGTTCGCTACCTACCTTTTCATCAAAAATCGACCAGCGTTCTTTCCCCTGGCGCTGACGTTTGTGCTGGTTAATCTGCTTGGCTTTATTATCTACTATCTATATCCCGCTGCTCCACCCTGGTACGTACAGCTGTATGGCTTTACCTTTCATCCGCACACACCCGGAAACACCGCTGGCTTAGCCAATTTTGATCAGTATTTTGGTATTTCGCTCTTTAGTGGTATTTATGCCAAAAGCTCGAATGTGTTTGCGGCTATGCCTTCGCTTCATTCGTCGTATCCCGTGATTGTTTTGTACTACGGCATAAAAAATAAGCTGGGACTGGTCAATCTATTTTTTGCGGTTGTGATGGTGGGTATCTGGTTTTCGGCCGTTTATACAAGCCATCATTATGTACTGGATGTCATGGCGGGCATTACCTGCGCTGTGATCGGCATTACGCTTTTTAATCAAGTATATAAAACGCGCTGGCTAACGGGTTTTATTCAGCGAATGACCGCGTTAACGGCTTAGCAACAGGTTGCGCTATAAATGTTGCTGGGGTTCGTAGTCATGAACCACTTTATCCGTGGATACAAACAGGAAGGGGCAAATCGACTCGATTTGCCCCTTCCTGTTTGTATCCACGGATAAAGCCCGTATTTCAATCCTATCCACATTTGCGCGGGCTGAAGCCCGTGGGTACAACTAGGCTTAAGCCGTTGCGCCTTCTTTCAGCCGCTCGGCGTTTTCAGCGATGCGGAGTTGCTCGATAAATTCACCAATACCACCGTCCATAACGGCAGGGAGATTATATACTGTAAGACCAATGCGGTGATCGGTAACGCGACTTTGGGGGTAATTATAGGTCCGGATTTTATCGGAACGGTCGCCACTACCTACCATCGTTTTGCGCTGCGAAGCAATAGCATCATTGTGTTTCTGTAACTCGATTTCGTACAGGCGGGAACGTAATACCGTTAAGGCTTTATCGAAATTTTTCAACTGCGATCGTTCGTCCTGACACTGAACCACCAGACCCGTTGGAATGTGGGTCAAACGAACCGCTGAGTAGGTCGTGTTAACCGACTGACCACCCGCCCCCGATGAACAGAACGTGTCCTTGCGAATGTCGTTCATGTTAATGTCAACGTCTACCTCTTCGGCTTCGGGAAGTACGGCTACGCTGGCGGCTGACGTGTGAATCCGGCCCTGGGTTTCGGTTGCGGGTACGCGTTGCACACGGTGAACTCCCGATTCAAACTTGAGCTTTCCGTATACATCTTCCCCTTCTACTTCGGTGATAATTTCTTTATAACCACCCGATGTGCCTTCGGTATAATCAACGAGAGACATTTTCCAGCCCATTTTCTCGCAGAAGCGTTGGTACATCCGGAAAATATCGCCCGCAAAAATGGCGGCCTCATCGCCCCCGGTCCCCCCGCGAATTTCGAGGATAACGTTTTTACTGTCGTTGGGGTCTTTGGGCATCAGCATTTCCTTGAGTGTTTCCTCCAGCGTATCCCGGCGGGGTAGTAACTCATCTAATTCGCCTTTGGCCATCTCCCGGAAATCTTCGTCCTTCTCGGTTGCGATGATTTGCTTGGCATTCTCGATTTCTTCAAGCAGTTGGGTGTACGCCTGGTACTGCACAACAATCTTTTCTAAATCCTTATATTCTTTACTAAGCTTCATGAAGCGCTTCTGGTCCGAAACGGCCTCGGGCTGCACAATTTGTTGAGCTACTTCGTTGAAGCGTTCACGAATGGCTTCTAACTGGTCAAGCATGAGTTATAACTTTATTTGTCGTTCTAATAGAATGACAAGACGATGTGACAATTAAGAAATACAAAATTACGAAAATCCCGTGGTCTGGCATCCCGGCAATTCAGCTTTGTATTGCGTAATTGCAACCAAGCCGACGCCAGGATGGTTTTCCTGATAAATGACGAAACGTAACCGCATTAAGTTCCTGTTATATGATACGCTCCTTGCTTCTGTTTTCTCTGTTAACCAGCTTTTTAGGGGCCTGTAATCCTGAACGGGTGCATTATACCAGTGAGCTAAAGGCAGAAATGGCCGACTCGAAGATTAAACGGATTACGAATGCTGACCTCATTGAAACTGTTGATAATCTTGGCACGAAAGTCAGTGTCGCAGTTGAAAAAGAGCTAACCACTCAACTCCAGAAAACGACAAATCCTGCTGAACGAGCCAAACTCTGTCAGCTACAAAATCTGCCTCGTACAAAAGCTATTGCCGAAAACTATGCACTGGATATCCGCTTACTAGGCGAAGCTGATATCCAGAATAAAGGGTTAAGCACTAAAGAGCGGGAAATCCTGGATGCTTATCTGTACGGCACCAAACAGAAAATGGTATCTAGTTCTAACATTCAGAAAATCACGGATACAACATTCGTGTACAATGTACCTGTTGCGGTCAATAGCCTGATTTGTGCAGCCTGTTTTGGCAACCAGGAGACACCCTTTGCGGTTTGGCACCTGGGTTTTAAGAAACGGGAAGTGGTTCGGCGGATGAGCGATACCAAGAAAAAGAAACAATCCTAGCGATTAGCGTTGACTGGCGAGCCCAAACTGCTGGCATTGGCCCACTCAATTAGTTGCCGTGCTGTTTCTGGTGGGTTATCTTCCTTAATGTCTATTGAGTGAATACGGTCAGCATCGCGCAGAGACAGCCCGTGCAGGTAGGCTTTATCGTAATAATCCAGTGTCAAATCAGCAACGGTAGCGTAATCCTGGCGGGCTAGTGCATCCAGCGCGTCTTTCGTCACTTTTCCGCCGAGTCGTTTCCGAATGCGTTCGGTTGCGGCAACGAGGGCCGCTGGGTCGATTCCGGCGTATTCGGCTACTAGTCGCTGAATACGGATTTCTTTGGGAAGGTCGATAAAGGCTACAGGGGCAACCCTCATTTGTTGCCAGAGTGGCATTGGAATAAAGCAGGAGCCTATACTTCTACTTTCGTCTTCGAGCCATACTCGGCGGGAGGATGATTCGGGGAGCTGGTCAAGTTGTCGCCACTTCGTAAACAGCTGATTTTCGAATTGCTCCGTGGCAGGTTGCGGTAACTGGCCGATGGCACCATAGGTCGACCCTTTATGGTGCGCCAGTCCTTCAAGATCAATGACCAGCTCTCCTTGTCGGGCCAGTTCTTTTAGTATATCCGTTTTGCCACTCCCTGTTTTTCCGCCCAGAATTATCAGATTTCGGGGTTCTGAAAAGGCTGCCAGAACCGTGTTGCGATACGCTTTGTAGCCGCCGATAAGTGTGGAAGCCGTCAGGCCAGCCGTATCTAACAACCACGCGAAGGAGCCACTACGCATACCACCCCGCCAGCAATGCACAAGTACTTCTTTAGTTGAGGGATTGAGTTTTTTCGATTGCTTAACAAAATCGGCAAGTTTTGGCCCGACCAGACTAAGACCAAGTAGCACAGCCGCATCTTTCCCCGCGTTCTTATACTTCGTGCCGACCAGCGCCCGTTCCTCATTATCAAACAGTGGAATGCTGATGGCACCCGGAATATGCGCATGGTCGTACTCTCCCGGCGACCGAACGTCAATAACGGGTAGGTCCTGGGCTTTGTCTAAAAAAGCATCAACGGATAACTTATGAATCATTCTGGTCGGACCGCCGACGCGGCCGATAGTTAGCAAATTTATAGATTTACAGGATTTTGTTATTTATTCGTTTCTGTTGGAAGCAAAATCAGATAAATCCTTTAATCAGTGTAATCCCGGTTCAGACAGCGTAAATACATCTGAATCGTATTCTCTAATCCAAAGTAAAGCGCATCGCAAATAAGCGCATGGCCAATGGAAACTTCTTCCAGCCCAGGCACTTGCTCGTTGAAATAACGCAGATTTTCTAAACTCAGGTCGTGGCCAGCGTTCAGGCCCAGACCTAGTTCGTTCGCTCGCTTTGCCGCCCGAACAAACGGAGCCACCGCAGCTTCTCGATTCTCGGCATAGTGCGTTGCGTAGGGTTCTGTATATAACTCGATTCGGTCGGTACCAACGGCCTTGGCACCTTCTACCATACGTTCGTCGGCATCAACGAAAATAGACACGCGAATGCCATCGGCTTTGAAGGTGTCAATTAACTGACGTAGGTGATCGGCATGGCGAATGGTATCCCAACCGGCATTGGAGGTAATGGCATCGGGAGCGTCGGGTACGAGTGTTACCTGAGCAGGCTTCACCCGCTTTACCAGTTCGATGAACCGATCATCGGGATTTCCTTCAATATTGAATTCAGTTGTAACAACGTCGTGAAGATCCAGAACGTCCTGATAACGGATATGCCGCTCATCGGGACGGGGGTGAACCGTAATGCCCTGTGCTCCGAACCGTTCGCAATCAAGAGCCACCTGTACCAGATTTGGATTATTTCCACCCCGTGCATTCCGGATGGTAGCAATTTTGTTGATATTAACGCTTAAACGAGTCATCAGCTAATGAAAAATGGGTAATGTACAATGAACAATGACTGGTTTCTTAACTTTGCCAAACCGATGATGGTTCATGGTGCTACGACCAATAAATCATTATCAATTTTACATTCTACATTATTCATTACGACAATGGCATTAAAAGCACAAATTGACGCCGATATAAAACAGGCTATGCTGGCTAAAGATCAGGACAAACTTCGCGCGTTACGAGCCGTGAAGTCCATGATCCTGCTCGAAGAAACCAAAGAAGGTCAAACAGGCGAACTAAAACCCGAAGACGAAACTAAAATTCTGACCAAAGCTGTAAAGCAACGGAAAGACTCTGCCGACATCTATCGCCAACAAAATCGCCCTGATTTACTGGCTGTAGAAGAAGCAGAAATTGCGGTTATTGAGCAGTATTTACCCAAGCAACTTTCCGAAGCCGAATTGAAAGAAAAACTACAGGCCATCATTACCCGCCTTGGTGCTTCCGTGCCATCGGATATGGGTAAAGTAATGGGCGTAGCAACTAAAGAACTAGCTGGCCAGACTGATGGAAAAGCCATTTCGGCCATGGTGAAGGTATTGTTACAATGAGCGAAAGAGAGAATGAGTGAAAGAGTGGATTGCTGATGCAAGCTCTTTGCGCTCTTTCATTCTTTCACTCATTCACTCATTAAAAATTTGAACACCCTCGACTTGCTCATGATCATCCCCCTTGCCTGGGGCGTTTTTAACGGCTATCGCAAAGGCCTCCTGGTGGAGATCGTAGCCGTTATTGCCTTTGTGGTAGCCATGATAGTCGGGTTTAAATTTCTGGCTTTTGGTATTGACTTGCTCAGTCCCTACATCAGCCGCGAATTGGCCCGGAAAATCCTGCCATGGCTAGGCTTTTCAGTGATTTTCTTCCCAACTGTATTGATGATCAATCAGATGGGGTTGGCCATCCGACGGTCGCTTAAGTATTCTGTACTAGGAACATTTGATAGTGTAGCAGGAGCCGCTGTAGGTCTTTTTACATGGGTCTTTGGAATTAGTGTTATCCTTTGGTTGTTAAGCCATATGGGCGTAAAAATGCCCGCTCGCCAGGCAGAAACGGCATTCTTGTATCCTTACATACGGCCTATTGCGCCCAAAGTGATGGATAAAGCAGCCGTTTGGGTACCGAAAGGACTCGAAGCCGGAAAAAAATGGCGGGCAGAAAATGTAAAGAGCGAAAGAGTAAAAGAGTGAAGGAGTGGTTTTTCTGCTTTCGCTCTTTCGCTATTCACTCTTTCGCTCTTTGTATCATGAAACAAGACATACGTAAACTGACTGCGGTTCAGTTAAAAGACTGGTTTACTCAAAACGGAGAACAGGGATTCCGGGCCAAACAGGTTCATGAATGGCTGTGGAAAAAATCGGCGCTTTCATTTGAGCAGATGACGAATCTGTCGCTGCCAACGCGCGAGTTGCTGAATACAAACTTTGAGATTCGTCCATTAACCGTCGATCAGCAGCAGCGCAGCAACGACGGTACCATAAAATCCTCATTCCGACTTTTTGATGGCAATCTGGTGGAAGGCGTTCTGATTCCATCGTTACGTCACGATGATATTGATCGTATGACTGCCTGTGTATCAAGCCAGGTGGGTTGTTCGCTGACCTGTAAGTTCTGCGCAACGGGCTACATGGATCGAAAGCGAAATCTCGACGCTGCCGAAATCTATGATCAGGTGGTAGCCATTGACCGGCAGGCGAAGGATAATTACGATGTTCCCCTCTCCAACATTGTGTACATGGGCATGGGTGAACCGCTATTGAATTATAAAAACGTACTGGAATCCGTGGACCGCATTACGTCGGCTGATGGGTTAGGTATGTCGCCGAAGCGGATTACGGTGTCAACGGCGGGTATTGCTAAAATGATTCGGCAACTTGGCGACGATGCCGTGAAGTTCAATCTTGCGCTTTCACTCCATGCCGCCAATGACCAGAAGCGGGATCAGATTATGCCCATCAACGAGAGTAATACGCTGGAGGCTTTGGGCGATGCACTGGGTTATTTCTACAAGAAAACGGGAACCCGTATTACGTTCGAGTATATCCTCTTTTATAATTTCAACGATACCTTGCAGGACGCCCAGGAACTCTGGAAATTCACAAAGCGCGTTCCGGCTAAGATCAATATTATTGAATACAACCCGATTGCCGAGGCTAATTTTAAAAATACCGATCCCCAGACACTAGATAAATTCGCAGACTTTTTAGAAACTAAAGGCGTAACGGTAAATGTGCGTCGGAGTCGTGGCAAAGATATTGATGCGGCCTGTGGTCAACTAGCGGGGAAGAAGTAGAGCTGCCTACTTGCGGCTCTACTTAACAATTTGGTAATACTGCTCTCCTAAGTTTGTCTTACTTTTGTGGCAATCATTGGCTTACGGACCCACTGTTTGCCTGTACACAGAAGACACCCACTCATGTTTGGATTAGAAACGGATGTTTTTATCCTCCTCTTCATCAGCTTATTTGCTGCTTGTGCTTTTGAATTTGTAAATGGTTTCCATGATACAGCCAACGCTGTAGCAACCGTCATTTATACCAATTCGCTGAAACCCACTGTTGCCGTTGTCTGGTCCGGTATTTGCAATTTCACTGGCGTATTGCTGGGTGGTATTGGCGTTGCAATGGGTATTGTAAACCTGCTACCTGTTGAATTACTGGTTGATCAGAACGTGTATCATAGCGTGGCTATGGTGCTGGCCTTGCTACTGAGCGCTATTATCTGGAATTTAGGAACCTGGTATTTTGGTATTCCCAGTTCAAGCTCGCATACACTCATTGGTTCCATCCTAGGCGTTGGCCTTGCTTTCTCAACCTTGCCTGAAAATACAGCCGGAGCCGCTGTTAACTGGGACAAAGCCATCGAAACCGGCGAAGCCTTATTACTATCGCCATTGCTGGGTTTCAGTCTCGCCATCGTATTGATGTTTGTACTTCGCCGGTTAGTGGCCGAGGACGTGAAAGCACAGCTTTTTAAAGAGCCTAAGAAAAACAGCGAACCACCTACCTGGATTCGGGCTGTATTGATTGCTACCTGTTCTTTAGTGAGTTTTTTCCACGGTAGTAATGATGGACAGAAAGGGGTTGGTTTGATTATGCTTATCCTGATTGGGATTGTGCCTTACCACTTTGCCATTAAATCTGACCTCGATCCAAGGTTGATGCAGACGAACATCACGGGTATCGAGCAAACCATTGCAGTGCTGGATTCCAATCAGCTTTCGCCCATTAACCGGGATCGGCTGGCACAAACCCGTATTGAACTGACTGAATTAAAGCTGCTAATAAACGGAGCACTTGTTGATAAGAAAATTCCGAACGAAAAACGTCTGGATGTCCGGAAGGATTTGCTGTTGATTAACAGCAATATGAAAAAAATTACGGCCGACGAAGGTGCCAACGTAAGTGCAAGCCAAATGGCGACTTTGAACAAAAGCCTTGGTGAAGAAAGTGGCTTGCGTCGGTTTACGGACTATGCCCCTTTCTGGGTTATCCTGATGATTGCACTTTCATTAGGCCTGGGTACCATGATTGGCTGGCGCCGGATTGTGGTAACGGTGGGTGAAAAAATTGGTAAGCAACACCTGACTTACGCCCAGGGTGCATCTGCCGAATTAGTGGCTGCAACAATGATTGGAGTTGGCACCTGGTTGAAGCTGCCAATTAGTACCACACACGTTTTGTCATCTGGAATTGCCGGGAGTATGGTGGCCAGTAAAGGGGTTAAAAACCTGCAGGCTTCTACTGTTCGGAACATTGCTCTGGCCTGGGTACTTACCCTACCCGTTTCGATATTGCTATCGTTTACCCTCTATATTTTCTTCCGCTGGCTTTTGTAGTAAAGTAACGTGGCCCTCTGGTCCGCATAGTTGAAGAATATTCTTCAACTATGCGGACCAGAGGGCCACGTTACAATTCTTTAATGGCAATATTCCGGAAGCGGTGGGCAGCACCGGGTTTCCAGGAATTGGCCATATTGAAAGACTCCGCTGCCGCCGAATACACGGCTGACCAGTGCGCCTGAAGGCCAATCATGCCTTTTGTTTCACCCGCCACAAAGTCGTTTACGGGTTCTGTAACGTCCCACATAAATTGATCGTTTACCCATAAGCGAATATGGGGAATGTCGCCTTCCATACGGATACGGAATGAATTCCATTCGCCGGGTTTCCAGACTTTAGCAATCGTTTCGGCACGAGCGCCCTTACTCACATTCATCCGCTCACCTAACAGATCACCTAAGCCTCCGGGCATAGCCAGTTCTATTTGATAAGCAGCCCCGCTTTCGGTAGATCGAATGAAAATACCCCCGTTGCAAAACGAGTCAACTTTTGCTTCCAGGTACAATTCGAAATTGCCGTATTTTTTATCGGTTAGCAGAACACCACCTTGCCCATACGGGTATTGTTTTAGCGTAATGACGCCGTTTTCTACGTAAAAATTACCGGTAGTACCCTGGTGCGATGTTCGGCTGGTGTGCCATCCTTTCAGGTCTTTTCCGTTGAAAAGTGGTGTGAAGCCCGATGGGATTTTGCCAATCTGAGCATTGGCAATGCTTACTATCAGTGTAAGTAGGAGGAGGCTAATTAATTTCCTGCGAGTCATAGATACGACCATCTTGTTGTTGGGTTGATTACTTGACTTCCATGACGATCCGGAATCCAATATCCCAGCCGTTGCCTGGCCCTGCTGCGTGGGTCATGTAGGTCGCATTTTTCACATCACCCACAAACGAGGCTCCTTTCAGCACATGCTGGCTACCTGTGCGGGGTGAGCCGGTTGGGTCGGCAAAGAGTTTCTCGTTGTAATAATCCTGAACCCACTCCCAAACGTTGCCTAGCGTATCGTAAAGTCCCCAGGCATTAGGTGTTTTCTGACCTATCTTGCTCGTTGTTGTTGAGCCCATCTGTGCCGATGCCCAAATGGCTTTCCACGAAATATCATCCTGAGCACCTGCACGAGCGGCATATTCCCACTCGAATTCGGTAGGTAACCGGTAATGATGGTCTTTATCCAGCGCATTTAATTTCGTCAGGAATTTCTGAACATCCTGCCAGGAAACCTGCTCAACCGGATGCTGGTCTGCCTCGTCCTTAACCTTGCTCCCCTGAAAAGCGGATGGGTTCATGCCCATAACCTGCTTCCATTGGGCCTGAGTTACCTCAAATTTGCCAATGTAGTATGGGCGATTGATCTTGACCGTAAAGCCGGGCCGTGCATCCTGCTTAACCAACGTTTCGGCGAGTTGATAATCTTGTTGAGTCCACGGTATGCCCGGCTCGCTCTTTTTAGATGCCTCTGTTGGCTGAGGCTGGTGCGGATAGGGTGGCTGAAATCGTCCAACAATCATGCTCCCCGGCTGAATGAGTACGAACTCCATTCCAATTCGATTCGTAAACGTGGATTCCTGCGCAAATAGGGCGTGCGTGCCAAGTAAGAGCAGAAAACCCGGAAATTTTTTTAAGAAGGACAGGTTCATGACAAGCGATTATTTATGAGACTTATCCTTTTCTTCGGGTTTGCTCCAGTTTGTTCGTTCGGCCCGGCCTAACTTAAATATTTCCAGTTCCTGCTGGGTCATCCCCGCCGAAATCACGGGCGTATTCGCACGCGTGTAAGCAACTTCTTCTGGCGTAACAACGGAGGCTTTATTACCTAGTTCGCTGCTGTTTCGGACGTAGCTCAATACTGAGGCAATCCATTTATCGTCGTTACTGGCCATTGAGGGCATCATATCCGGGTAGGTCTTGCCATCAACGGGACCTCGCATACCATTTAGTAGCAACTGCATCAGGAGTGTTTTGTCGCCTTTTACGCGGGGCGAGCCGACCAAAGGAGGAGCTGGCATTTGCTTGCCACCCATCGCGATTCCTTTTCCATCGGGGCCATGACAGGTAGCGCAGAGTTGTTTAAAAATCGTGGCTCCCCGCGTTACCAATGCGCGGTCGGCGGGGCTTAGGTTGCGGGTTCGTTCCTGCTCGGCCTGGAGCATTTTCTGGGATTCGGCAAACGTAGTAAATGAGAACTGCATGAGTTCGTTCTTCGGATTTTCGGCCAGCAGCGTTTTGACAAGTGACTGCGTTTGGGGCGTTTTATGGCTCCGAAGTGATAACGCCAACTGGATGCGAACATCGGCGCTTGGGTCAGCTTTTAAGGAGGCCAGTTTCTCGATTACTTCCAGGTCTTTTTTCTTTAGATAATACTCACTAACCCAGACGGCTGTCTTTCTGACTTGTGGATCAGCGTCGGTAAATGCACGAAAAAGGGTTGGTTTGTCAATGGCATCTAAGCCTTCCAGCGTCCATAAGGCATGAATACGGGCTAATGGACTAGGTGCTTTCGCCAGCGATGCTTTTTCACCAGTGGCTATCTGTTTTAGGCTCGGCACAACCGATTGGTCATTCTTTATGATCAGCAATAATTGGGCATTGTCGCGCCACCAGCCGTTGGGATGATCGAGGTAGGTAACCAACTGGCTGGCCGATTCATTGAGCATGTTTGGCTTACGTGTGTCGCGCTTGAAGTCGTCGTGCACCACCCGGTAAATACGGCCCATTCCCCGATTCTTATATAGTCCTTTTTGCTGAATGATCCCCCCTAAATACGAACCGGGCTTTGTCCATTCGCTTTCCTGAATGATGCCGTGGTACATATCCACAATGTAAAAACAGCCATCGGGACCCGTATACGTATTGATGGGGCGGAAATTCATATCGGCCGATGCCAGCCAATCTTGCTGTTTGTAGGCATCTTCGATGTAAATTTTCCCGTTTTTGTTACTCACTTTCCCCCGTTTAATAATCCGCCCTACAGGCTCTGGAATGAAATAATCGCCCTGCATATCGGTAGGCAGGCGGTCGCCACGGAAAATAGATTGCCCACAGCCCGACGTGTACTTGTTCAGCGTATTATCTTCGGGTCGTAACGCTTCTCGTCCTCCCTGCGCATCGACAGTCCCGATAATTGGCCATGGTTTCGTGAAGCCTTCTGAATATTGATCGGCAAAGTTCAGGGCCCCATAAGCTGGGTTTTGCTGAATCTGTACTGCCGGCAATCCAGGGCCAGCTTCTGAGTAAAATAAGCGACCGTAATTGTCGGTCGTCATTCCCCATTGGCCAATCATATTGTCGACGAGGGTGTCGGCCAGCAGTTTTCCGTTCCTGTATTTATACCGAAGGTTATCACGCGTGGGGTAAATCCAGTTATCCAGATTCCAGATCATCCCGCCATTCTGATGTTCCAGATTTCGGGAGTCGATGGCATCGTTATTAAAGACTATTTTCTTCTCATCGGCCTTTCCGTCACCGTTTGTATCCCGGTAGCTCCAGATGTGCAGAACATTGGTTATACCCACCAATAATTGATCGCCCACAGGCAAAATGGTGCGGGGTAAAACAAGACTATCAATGAAGATGGTTGATTTGTCCATTTTGCCATCGCCATCCGTATCCTCCAACCGTTTAATCCGGCTTGTTGGCGCATACTCACCGGTAGCGCTGGCATCCTTCATGTAGGTATTCATCTCGGCTACATACAGTCTGCCGTTGCCATCCCAGGCCAGTGCAACCGGCTCCTGAATCATGGGCTCGCTGGCTACCAGTTCAATATGATATCCGGGCGGTAATTGAATTTTTTCAATACTTGCTTCCGGCGATAAGGGCTCTACAGACGGATTTGTATCCAGTACGACTCGGGTAAAGTCTTTGCTGGAAGACGTTTTATAGGACTTGTTACAACTAACGGAAACGAAGATGAGTGCAAGAAGAAAGACAGAGAAAAGGCAACTTTTGCGATCCGGGTTTACTTCGGAAAACGGTTTCATAACAGTTCGGCTTTAGGAATAAAGGGGCTTTGTCATTCGCTTATAAATAAGGTGGGTTGACAAAGGGGGTATAGGTTATCAAAAGTAGCGGTTGTTCCAATCAACTTTTTTCCTGCGCCCACTCAGGAGCGTCCTGTTCAATGGCATGACGAACTTTGGCGACAATGTCATCGACCGTATCATCGGGACTATAATGCAAAGGTGCTTTAAACTGGACTGTCAGGAGTGTATTTCGTTTTTTGAAGCGTAACCCCTTTTTATCGAAGGCGCGACGAAAGCCATTGATAACAACGGGTATAACGATTGGCTGGTTGTTTTTCAGGAGGTGCCCAGTCCCTTTCCGAACGGGGGCATAAGGCGTAGTAGTACCTTGTGGGAAACTCACTACCCAACCGTGAGCTAAGGCTTTTCCAATTTTCTCATTGGCAGTATTATCAACTGCTCGCTGCACTTCACGCCCTTCTGCCCGCCAGGATCGTTCGATTGTCAGGGCGCCACCCGCAGCAAAAACACGGGGCACGAAGCCTTTTTTCATGGTTTCAGAAGCCGCCACGTAATACTGCCGCGCACGAGGGCCGAACAGATAAACAGGTGGTACCATTGTGTTCTGAAACCCCCATTTTACGGCGCAGAAGATGTGGAAAAACGCAATGACATCGGCAAAGTAGGTCTGATGATTTGATAGAAACAGAACGTTATTGATGGGCAGATTTTCTAAGTTTTCGGTTCCTTCAATCTGAATCCGATTCACTACGGTATAACGCGCATAGGTCAGCCAACCAACCGTGCCAATCAGTATTCGTCTGATTAGCAACGAACTGCCGAAAGGGTCACACTCAAATAGGCCCAGCACATCTAGCGGCATCAGGAACTTAGGCAGATAGCTGAACTTAGTTGGCTTAATGTACTTCATCGTTAGGTTAAGGATCGTAGGTTATTGGTAAAGTTACGAGACCGCTACAATGTTTTCAACAAAAAATACAATTGGCTGATTACCAGAGAAAAACGTGCGGTAGTGACGCTACATGGAAAGATTTTAAACGGATCGCCATATTTTTTTTTGATAGGGATTAATCCTTTCTGAAGTCGTGTCCTCTAACCAACGAAAACGCCAATAACTAATCACGTCGCCTATCGCCTACGCTTTACACAATCAATTTCAGGTTCTCATTTCTTAGTCTATTATCCCTTCAATACCATGAAACGAATTGTGCTTGCCGGTGTTCTTGCCTTCTTTGGCTTATTTTCTATCCAAACGTCTTTTGCTCAGGTTCAGGTCGGTATCCGGGGTGGTGCCAACTGGGGCTTTGCCTCTAAACCCGACTTTCTGGGTAGCCTGACTCCTGATTTTCATCCAACGGCTGGACCAACCGGCGCTATCTTCCTGGATATTCCGTTGAGTGACCGTGTTTCCTTCCGCCCCGAACTGGCGTATGTACAGAAAGGTGTCGCTATAAAAGAAGGTTTCGATCTTAATCTGGGTGGGTTTAATCTTCCACTAGGTGCCACCATTGCCTACCAATCGCAACAACTTGAAGTGCCCCTGCTGTTTAAATTCAATCTGAGCGATGGTCCTGTTCAACCTTATCTGATTGCAGGACCTGCTGCAAGTTATGCCCTGGATGGTCGAATTCGGACGCGGGCTTCGGCCTTGTTTACGACCCAACCTTATGATATTGACGTAAACTACGGAGGTACATTAAGTCGCTGGGATGTGAGTGCTGTCGGCGGTCTGGGGCTTGCAATGGATGCAGGTGCGGGTAAGTTCTTTATCGAAGGCCGCTATACGCAGGGCTTCACCCGGCAGATACAGGTGCCCGTTGTCAATGTAAATGTTCGGAATCGGGGTGTAGCCGTCTCTTTAGGCTATTCCTTCCCGATTGGATATTAAGTGGCGTTAGTCAAGTAAGTTAAGTGAGTAAAACAGGACTATATAATTTACTTCACTAACTCCACCTACTTCACTAATTCCGCCATACACTTCAAGAATTGTTGAATCAACCTGAATCAGTAAAGGCGGGGCTGCTCAGTTCCGCCTTTCTCGTTTTAATGATGAAAATATGACTAAAGTCAGGAAATTTAAGGAGGGGCAAATGGCGTTATCCATTGAAAATGTGTTAATTTTACTCTTCATTTTTCACCGAATTTGTACGGCGACACCTCATCTATGGCAACGTTAACTGATTTTGTACGTTCAAACGCTTCCGAACCTCACCGAATTCGCACCCGACAAATCCTTAAATCTCACCCCGAAATCAAGAAACTGATTGGTCAGAAAAACCCGAATACGTTTTGGGTGGCTGCCTTTTGTGTAGTTCTGATGACGGGTATGGCCTGGCTCGTTCGTGACCAATCGTGGTGGATTGTGGTTGCGGCTGCCTGGTTTATTGGCGCCTTCCCGGCACACACGCTATTCGTTTGTATTCACGAAGCGGCTCATAATCTGATCTTTCGCAAACCGACGGCTAATATGTGGGCGGCTATTTTTGCCAACCTCCCAACCGTATTCCCAACGGCATTAACGTTTAAGAATTTCCATATCAAGCACCATGCTTTTCAGGGGGTTCACGAACTGGATGCCGATTTGCCAGACTGGTACGAGGCTCGCTTAATTAAAAACTACGCCATTGGCAAGGCGATCTGGTTGTTGTTCTATCCTATTTTTCAGGGTATTCGTACGCTGCGGATGAAAGAACTAGCCGTTTTTGACAAATGGGTAATTGCCAATTTTATTGTTCAGATTACATTTGATGTGCTGATTGTAACCCTGTTTGGCTGGAAAGCATTGGCCTTTATGGTGCTGTGTCTGTTCTTCTCGGTGGGTCTTCATCCATTGGGTGCCCGCTGGGCCCAGGAGCACTTCCTGACACTTGATCCACAACAAGAGACCTACAGTTATTATGGTCCCCTTAACGGGCCTAATCTGAACGTAGGGTTCCACAATGAGCACCACGATTTTCCGTCTATTCCCTGGAATAAGCTACCAGAAATTAAGAAATCGGCTCCCGAGTATTACGAGTCGCTGAAATATCATACATCGTTTGTGAAGCTATTTTTCCTCTTCCTGTTCGATCAGGAGATATCGCTTTTTTCGCGAATTGTTCGTAAGGAACGTGGTCGTGTCCTGGTTTCCGATCAATCGAGACCCGATATGGAGTTGATACAAGCGCAGGAAGCACCAGCCCAAACGGCCGCTTAGTCAATCTGCTTTCTTATAAAAAATCCCCGCCAGAAGATTCTGGCGGGGATTTTTTGTTGTAGCGCGGACATCTTGTTCGCTTAACTTACTAAGAATTCAGCTATAATTTAGCCTCAGTATAATTATGCGGACAGGACGTCTGCGCTACACTTCTAAAATTTCGCTTTTCCTGAATCCAGAAACGCAACGAAGTTGGCTATATCCCGATCGTAGTTCTTAGGAGCTACAAGTAGTTTGCCATCGCCGTTTACCAGGCAGTAATGCGGCTGGGCGTTGTTATTGTATTTCGTGATCTGCAAATCGGCATTCTGAGCACCAATCGTTTTTTTAACTTTTTGATCGTAGGTGGAGGTATACCACTCAGTTTCGGGAAGTTCGGTTTTGTCGTCCACGTAAAGGGCCAACATCACGAAATCATTCTGTAATCGCGACATCACCGCCGGGTCCGACCAAACGCGGGCTTCCATTTCCCGACAGTTTACACAACCATGACCAGTGAAATCAATAAATACGGGCTTATTTACTTGTTTAGAGTAAGCTAATGCCTGTTTGTAATCGAAAAAGCCCTGTAAGCCGTGCGGCAGGTGAAATAAATCTGCATGCTTGATCGTCGGATTTCCGGTTAACGCTGCCTGCTGGTTACCTCCAGAAGTTTGACCATGTAAATTGAAGTCCTGCGACGTTTCGGGCGGTAAATAACCTGATAAGGCTTTCAGCGGAGCGCCCCACAAACCGGGAATCATGTAGACGACAAATGAGAATGCCGCGATGGCTAGCAGGAGTTTCTGTACACTGATGAACTTAACCTCGCTGTCGTGAGGAAGACGAAGTTTACCCAGGAAATAAAAGCCAATCAGCGCGAAAATGACAATCCATAGCGATAGAAAAACCTCTCGATCGAGCAGGTGCCAGTGATAAACCTGGTCGGCCACACTTAGGAACTTGAAGGCAAGCGCTAACTCCAGAAAGCCCAGAACCACCTTTACCGAGTTCAGCCAGCCACCCGAACGGGGTAAGTTTTTGAGCCATTGTGGGAAGGCCGCAAATAAGGTGAACGGTATGGCAAAAGCCGACGAAAACGCGGCCATTCCTAAAATAGGTTTAACAACCTCGCCACCAGCCGATGCTACCAGCAAACTGCCAACAATAGGCCCTGTGCAGGAAAATGATACCAGTACCAGTGTGAAGGCCATGAAGAAAATCCCCGTAATGCCGCCTTTCTCCGACTTTGCATCAGCCTGATTGATGAGTGAGTTTGGCAATACAATCTCAAACAGGCCCAGAAAGGATAGTCCAAAAATGAAGAAGGTGGCAAAAAACAAAACGTTCGGCAGCCAGTGCGTGCTAACGAAGTTGGCAAAAGCCGGGCCGTTAAACCGCGAGACAACTGTACCAATCAGCACGTAAATACCAATAATAAAAGCACCATACAGAAAGGCTTTCCACATGCCGCCCTGCTGGTTGGTGAAAAAACTAACCGTTGCTGGAATAATCGGGAACACACAAGGCGTGAGCAAAGCAACCAGACCTGACAGAAAAGCGGCTAACAGAAATCCGCCCAGTGATTCCTGTGGCGTATTCTTGGACCCTTCTACCGATAAATCCGGAATTTTGACCGCTTCCTTAACTGTGGTCTCTTCGGGTTTAGCTGCTTCCGTTGCTGTTAGTGCGGGTGCTGGCGTAATAGCTGCAACTGCTGTTTCGGAGGTTGGTTTGGTAACTGTAGAAACTGTTGTTGGCGTTGAGGCTACTGCTGTTGTAGTAGCCGGTGCAGAAACCACTAAGCCCGTGATAGAAAAATCTTCATTCCCAGGAATGCACTGACCATCCTTATCGGTACAGACCTGATAATCAACATTGCCTTCAATAACTGGCTTATCGCTGAGAATTTTGATACGTTGCGAAAACTGTGCTGCGCCGTGCATTACATACGTATCGCCCTCAAATACCTCCTCATATTTAGTTTCGACCTTACTCACAGGTTTTACCTTCCCCACCAGCTCAAAGCTTTTGTTAGGCGTAAGCTTAATGACCGTTGGTAGAGGACCGTCAATTTTTGGATTGACATCCGACGAGTAGATATGATAACCAGTTTGAACATTAGCGGTGAACCGGAGTTCAATGACCTCGCCAACGTTGGCTGATGATTTGACCGGCTTATAGGTCCAGGTGACTGGTTTTAGAATCTGGGCAAACGTAGCGAGGGGTAGCAAGAGCCACACCGCAAGCGTAAGAATTGATTTCATCCCGCTTTGGGTAAGTGATGGTTTGTTTGAAGAACAGAAATACTGCAAAAATATTCCATTTTTAGAGCCTCTATACAAGAGAAAACCCCGGCTTAGGCCAGGGTTTCTTTATAACGCAGGAAAAGTACTGTTTAGTAGCTAAATAATATTGGATTTAGCTCGTCCTGTGGCTTACTACCGATAGGTACATTGTTGAGCCAGGTTGCATGGTCGGCGATTTGGTATTCATTCCTTGGCTGCATCACAATCTGGTCTTTATCCATATAAATCATTGTCATCACTTTTCGTGGACGATCCGACTGGTTAGGTCCAGCTCGGTGAAACGTCCAGCCTGCGTGATAACTAACCTCGCCCAGTTCGAAGGGCGTGTCGTGAACATTGAAATTCTGTTTTTGAAGTGTGTCGGCCAGGATTTTTTCGCTATCATCACTTATTTCCAAATCGCGGCCAATCTCCACATGCTGGCTACCTTCTGCAAAAGCCAGCGGTCCCATTTCCATGGGCGTGTCCTGCAAGGGAATCCACACTGTAACCGTGTTAGGCGATGCCAGCGGCCAGTAAAATTGATCGGCGTGCCAGGGCGTAATACCGCCCGATGGTTCTTTATATAAGGCCTGATCATGGTAGAGTCGAACACCCTCAACACCCATTAAGTCAGCGGCAATTCTGGCTAATCGTTTTGAAAAGACGAACTCTTTAGCTTGCTCATCTTCACGCCAGAGGTTCATAATCTGCAAAAACGCCCGTTCGTAGGTAGTACGTTCTTCCATCGGTTTAATGAGCGTGTTAAGCCGGAACACCAGATCTGTAATGATGTCGCCGTAATACGCCAGTACTTCTGGGCTCAAAACATGCTTGAGTTTTACGTAGCCATTTTTACGATAAAATGCGATAGCGTCAGGGCTAACGGTATAGTATGCGTTCAATTCGCTGAGTAGAGTTTCCTTATCAATCGTAGCTTCCATGTGTTAATGAGTTATGAATTGATGGGTAAAAGGCTCTCGCACAAAGCCGTGCCGTAGTACAAACTAGTATACTCAAGTACGACTTTGTGCAATTGCCTCGTTCGATAGAGTAGGTTTAAGAATAGTTTAACACCACAAAACTACCTGGTATTATTACGCGATTAGAATAGAGTTTTTGCAGATTTGTATCTAATTTTGACCTTATAAAGTCTATGAGGAGATTAAATAGGTTAAAATAGCGCATCTGGTGAAAGCTCTTTTTGAAAAAGTAATGATTAATGAACAGAGTTCGGCACTGGTCAGACGATTTCAGTTGCCGTACTTTGATGCGCCCTGGCATTACCACCCTGAATACGAATTGACGTACATCATTAGCAGCTATGGCCGGCGTTTTGTTGGCGATCATGTAGAGCCGTTTCAGGCGGGTGATCTGATATTACTGGGCCCCGATTTGCCGCACTTCTGGCGGAATGATGAGGAGTTCTATCAAGCCAAGCCTGGAGTCCAGGCAGAGTCGGTGGTGGTACAGTTCCCGGCTTCTTTTGATGAACAGGTTTTGGCGGCTATGCCCGAAGCGGGTGCTGTACGACAGTTGCTTCATCGAGGGCGTTTTGGACTTCGTTTCAGCCAGGCCGTTAGTGAATCAGTGGCTTTGCTGATGGTGCAGTTGACTGAACAAACGGGATTAGGGCAGGTAGTGAGTTTGCTCACTATTTTAAATCAACTGGAAACGGATAAAGAAGCGCAGTTATTAGCCAGCGATAGTTATCAATTAGCACCCGGTGCTGCCGAAACCGAGCGAATGAAACGAGTGCTGGAATTTATGCTCCTCAACTTTCGGGATGAGATTCGTATTGAACAAATTGCATCCGTTGCAGGAATGGCTCCGGCGGCTTTCTGCCGGTATTTCAAAAACCGTACGAGAAAGACCTTTGTCGAGTACCTTAATGAACTTCGTATAGGGCATGCCCGTAAGCTGTTAGTAAACGCTGATATCAGTGTGGGCCAAATTGGATTGGAATGTGGCTATAATAACAGTTCTCATTTCCATCGCCAGTTCAGGCTCAGTACAGGCATGACCCCCTTTCAGTACCAGACAATGGCTAAAGGAAAGAGTTAATGTAGGGCCGATCGAGACGGTCGGCCCTACATTAACTTATCGCCAGTGACCCTCAATCCACATGGGCCCCCGACGAGTTTGCTGCCAATGACCAGGTACCCAGGCATTATAGCGGGCTGGAGCCACCCGATAGTAGCCGTTGACCCAGACATAATTACGTCCCCGACGTACATAATGGCCCGGTATCCACATATGGCGTGCCGATGGTGCCGCTGGAATTACTTCGACTCGTGCAGGAGGTGGTCCCTGGGCAGTTGTAGTGGCTGTTGTTGTGCATCCTGAAACAAGAGCGGAAACTAGCAATCCGGCCAGTACCCATACGTTTGCCTGAATTTTCAGAGTTTTCATATCGTTACAACTAAGTTTACTGAAACGAGATAATTATAGGTAATAAGCCATTCGTAGTGTCAGAATGAGCCTTTTCTTTAAGATAACCTTGTCGTAAGAAGGTTTAATGATAATAGAAACTCTATACAGCTATGGTGGGCAACAACGTGCTCGGATTTTGTGGCAATTGTCCTGAAAATCGACATTCTATTCTATGGTTTTCTGCCGTACCTTTGCGTAAAATAGATGTTTGGTTTTCTGCCCGTTTGTTGGCTACGATTTTAGGAATCAAACAGACAATCAATCAAATAAACCGTTCATACTGATGACGACCGTCACCAACACCACCCGCGATACGCAGGTGTTTGACCTGATTGCTAAAGAACAACACCGGCAGGAGTCGGGTATTGAGTTGATTGCTTCCGAAAACTTTGTGTCGCCTGCCGTGATGGAAGCCGCTGGAAGTGTTCTGACTAATAAATATGCGGAAGGCCTGCCCGGCAAACGGTATTATGGCGGTTGCGAAGTGGTTGATCAGGTTGAACAAATCGCTATTGATCGGGCTAAGGAGCTTTTCGGTGCTACCTGGGTAAACGTTCAGCCTCACTCGGGTGCCAACGCAAACACAGCGGTATTCCTGGCGTGTTTACAGCCTGGCGACACTATTTTGGGCTTCGACCTGTCGCATGGTGGTCACTTAACGCACGGTTCGTCGGTCAATATTTCGGGTAAATATTTCCGCCCTACTTTTTACGGAGTGGAACGGGAAACAGGCGTTATCAATTACGATACTGTTGAGGAAACCGCTAAACGCGAGCGGCCTAAAGTGCTTATTTGTGGCGCTTCGGCTTATAGCCGCGATTGGGATTATGCCCGGCTTCGTGCCATTGCCGATGAGGTAGGTGCATTGCTTCTGGCCGACGTATCGCACCCAGCGGGTCTGATTGCCAAAGGTTTATTGAACGATCCACTCGCCCACGCACATATCGTAACGACTACTACGCACAAAACCCTGCGTGGTACGCGGGGCGGTATCATTATGATGCGGAATGATTTCGAGAACCCATATGGTATTAAAACGCCAAAAGGTGAAACTCGCCTGATGTCGTCGTTGCTGGATTCCGGGGTGTTTCCGGGAACACAAGGCGGACCATTGGAACATATTATTGCCGCCAAAGCGGTTGCGTTTGGTGAAGCGCTGAGCGATGACTTTTACGATTATGCCGTTCAGGTGAAAGCCAATGCGCAGGCTATGGCCAATTCATTCCTGAACTTAGGGTACAAGATCATTTCGGGCGGTACCGATAACCATTTGATGCTGATTGATTTACGTTCGAAAGGGTTGACGGGTAAACTGGCCGAAAATACGCTTATTAAGGCAGACATCACGATCAATAAAAACATGGTTCCGTTCGACGATAAGTCGCCGATGGTTACCTCGGGTATGCGTGTTGGAACGGCGGCTATGACAACTCGTGGTTTGAAAGAATCGGACATGGAGCAAATTGTCGTATATATCGACAAGGTGTTGATGAACCACGATAACGAAAGCGTGCTCTCGACCGTTAAAGAAGAAATTAATGAGTGGATGAAAGTATTTCCGCTCTATAAAAGTTAACCATTAAAAGATTAAAGAGCGAAAGAATGAAAGTGCGGTTAAAAACTCGCGTTAACTTTTTTCTTTCACCGCTCCGGCGGCCCGGTCTTTCGCTCCTTCACTCTTTCGCTTTTTAAACAAATGCCACTCGACCAACTGACTGACGAAGAGATAGAATCCGAAGAAGGCAAGGAAATGTCCTTTCTGGATCATCTGGAAGAACTACGCTGGCACATTATTCGGGCCGTTGGGTCCATTTTTGTGTTTGCCCTGATTGCATTCGTATATATCGAAGATATATTCCGGATTGTCATCATGGGACCCAAAAATCCTGATTTTTGGACCTATCGGATGATGTGCAAGCTGTCAGAAATTTCTGGCTATACCGATTTGTGCGTTACAAAACTCAATTTCGAGTTGCAGGCGCTGGGCGTATCCGATCAGTTTACGATGGCGTTGACTTCATCGGCTATTATCGGCCTTTGCTTTGCCTTTCCCTATGCTTTCTGGGAATTATGGCGATTCATCAAGCCAGGATTGCGTAATGTTGAAAAAGAGGCTGCACGCGGGGCAGTTTTCTTTGTGTCGCTGTTATTTTTGCTTGGTTTGTTCTTCGGTTATTTCATTGTATCGCCACTGGCAATCAACTTCTTAGCAAATTACCAGATCACTCCCGAGATTAAAAACCAATTTGACATAACATCTTATATTGGCATTCTGGTTACCCTATCGTTGGGTTGCGCATTGATCTTTCAGATGCCAATGATTGCCTATGTCCTATCGAAAGTAGGTGTCCTGACGCCAAAATTCATGCGCGAGTACCGCAAACATGCCTGGATTGTGATTCTGGTGGTAGCTGGTATCATCACCCCTTCGCCAGATATTTATAGTCAGGTTTTGGTTGCCTTGCCGCTGGCCATGTTGTATGAAGTCAGTATCATCGTATCAGGCCGAATTGAGAAGGCGCGATTGAAGGCACAGCGCGAATTGATGAATTCGTAAAAGCGTAATCTGCATTGTCTATGCATCAACCACCTTTCGATCTCCACCCAAAAGCTCGAAAGGTGGTTGATGCGTATGAAGAGATGCGCAGATCTGACGCAATAACCCGAGCGTGCTATCGGGATCTACCGCCCTCTAATCGGTTACAGTATGAGTTGCTGGACTGGCACAACTATCGCGTTTTGCTTGATCTGTTTAGCCAGGATACGAATCCATTTGTAATGTCGTCTTTGAAGGAGCCTGAGAAACTGGACGAATATGTAGCATATCAATTAGCAATCGGACGATATAGTGGCAAACGGGGTATGTGCGATTGGTTCCTACGGTTAGCTGATGGCACTTATGTAGGCATATTACACCTCTATGATGTTAGTTTTGAACTTTGGGAAGGGAAGCGATTTCCATGTATGTGTGGTTATGCAATTGCTGAACCTTTCCGTAGGCAAGGATACGCTTATGAGGCACTTTCACAGTTATTAAGTCGACTTCCTGAAGATTTTAAACTGTTCAAGGCTAGAGCAGAGCCACTGGAAGCTAATGTTGCTTCGCGGGCCTTACTAGAAAAAGTCGGTTTTCGCTTTGAAAAAACATTTAAAAACTACTGGGGGGAGGCTGCTTTGTATAATAAAAAATTAGTTAAGAGAACACCCCGACTTTCTTGGAAGGAATTTAGTGGGGTACTCTGAGAATTAGATATGGAATGCGATTTTCGAAAATACCATTATCGCTCAATTAATGCGGCCGACGATGCCGAACGAGCAGCTATCAATCAGGAGCTAAAAGATCTTTATAACTCCTTGCCGGACAATGAAAAGGAAGCTTTCAATCGCCAGTTGCAAACCTTTTTGGCTAAAGAAATGGGACGCCTTAAGTCCAATTATGAATCGGTAAAAGGCGGCTTGGGAGATAATTAAATATAATTTAGTCGAAACGGAAGTGGGGAGGTCATATGCCATATCTTAGAGATATGGCATATGACCTCCCCACTTCCGTTTCGACTAAATCAGCCCCCGTGCCTTCAACTCCAGATATTTATTCACGGTATTAGCCGTCAGGTTTTGCGGGGCAGTCAAGATTGTTTGAATACCATATTGGCCAAGTTCTTTCACAATCTGCCTTTTCTCGAAGGAAAATTTCTCTCCAATCGTTTTCATGTAGATATGCTCCGTATCGGCTGCCGGTTGGTCGATCAGAGCGCGTAGCTCGGTGTTCTCGAAGAAGATTACCAGCAGCAGGTGATCTTTAGCTAACCGACGGAGATAGGGTAATTGTCGCTGCATACCGCTCATCGTCTCAAAATTCGTAAATAACAAGAGCAGACTGCGCTGGCGAATGTGCGTTCGAACACTGGCGTATAGGCTCTCGTAATCCGATTCCAGGAAGCGCGTTTTCTGACGGTAAAGCAACTCCAGAATCTTCAGCATTTGCCCGGTGCGACGCTCGGCCGGAAGTAATTGGCCGATGTGATCAGAGAAGGTTAGCACACCCGCGCGATCCTGTTTCATCAGGGCAATGTTGCTTAAGACTAAGCTGGCGTTGATGGCATAATCAAGCAGAGTCAACCCCTCAAACGGCGATTGCATTACGCGACCCTTGTCGATCAGGCAATAAACCGGCTGCGAACGTTCATCCTGAAAGGCGTTGATCATCAGAGACGCTCCCTGCGAATCACTTCGGCGCGATGTGGCTTTCCAGTTAATGGTACGAACATCGTCGCCAGTGGAGTAGGGGCGGACCTGTTCGAATTCCATACTATGACCGATGCGCCGGATTCGTTTGACACCAACTTCGGTCAGGCGATTGGTGGCTGCCAGGAGTTCAAACTGCCGCATCTGTAAAAAGGAGGGATAAACGGCCACCATCTTGCCCTGCTCAAACTGATAGCGTCGTTTGAGTAAGCCCAATGGCGATAAGACAAATACATTTACAGCGCCGAAGCTATATTCTCCCCGGCGCGTGGGCCGAAGTTCATAACGGATTGCCTGAGTCTCGCGAGGCTTCAGGCTGGCCCGAAACAGCACATCGCGCCGTTGGAACTGGAATGGAATTTCATCAACAACTTCTACATCGGTTCGGAACAAATACCGGTTTTCCAGATAAATAGTCAGTGGGTTTTCATCGCCGTTCGATAGCCGTTCAGGTACTTCACGACGGGCGAAGAAGGCTAATCCGGCAGGTTGGCTTTTACTGAAAAAGAGTAGCCAGAAATCTATCCCGATCATCACTATAAAAACGGCGAAGGCCACTTTCACAATCGGGAACAGGAGTGGAAAGGCGTACGCAGCTACAAATAAAAGTACGAGCGCGATCAACCCGAACCATAACCGAGAGGCAACAAAGAGTGGGCGGATCGCTATCATTCGGTTGGGCGGTTTTGTTCCAGCAAAAGCTTGTCGCGTTCGATTTCGGCCATTAGTTCTTCTTCGGTAGGTAAATAAAGTTTGTATTTTGACGCAAACAACTGTTGACTTCCATTCAGAACAGAGTATTTAACTACTGTTTCGTTTTTCTCTGTGCAAAGAATCAGGCCAATGGTCGGATTGTCATCTGGTTGCTTATGCTGCTCCTCATACATGCGGACATACATATCCATCTGACCAACGTCCTGATGGGTCAGTTTGCCCATTTTAAGGTCAACTAATACGAAGCATCGGAGGATGTAATTGTAAAAAACCAGATCGACTCGAAAATTGTCTTCCCCTTCAACCATGCGCTGCTGGCGAGCAACAAAGGCAAATCCCTTACCCAATTCCAGCATAAAGGTTTGCAGATTATCTAGCAACGCCTGTTCCAGTTCTTTTTCATAAACCTTCCAGTTTGGCTTCAGATCCAGAAACTCCAGAATATACGGGTCTTTAAGGATGTCTTTAGGTTCCAGCTTAAGCGGGCGGGTTTTCTCTTCAGCCTCTAGTCGAACATCGGGGCGGTCGGCTTCCCGAGTCGCTAATAACCGTTCGTAGTAGAAGGAATTGATTTGCCGCTCCAGCGCCCGGCTACTCCAACGTTGCTGGGCTGCTTCGGCCATATACCAAGTGCGGGCATCGGTGTTTTCGATTTTAGAAAGCAGTCGATAATGAGTCCAGCTTAATTCGTGACGCACTGCGTCACGAATTGGAAATGCCTGATAAAATAACCGGATATACCGGAGATTACTTTCATCAAATCCTTTTCCAAAATCGTTTGTTAGTCGCTTTGCGAGGTATTTGAGCAAGCCGGTACCATATTCGGCTCTGCTATTTCCCTGTTGTTCTTCGTCAACAATGAGCTGGCCTATGTGCCAATAGGCTTCGACCATAGCGAAATTAACGGCGCGGTAGGCGTTCTGGCGAGCCTCGTCCAGCACGACCTTTATACGTTCATAAAAGGGTTCCATCAAGTGTTACGGTTTAGGTCTTAATTGGCTAATCACCTCGTCAATTTCCGGTTCGTACACCGGATTAAAGTCATCTTCCTGGTATTCACCGGTACGTTCGGCTCGAAGGGCTTTGAAGAAAAACGAGGCATCCTGAAACGCTGTTCGAGCTTCGGCCGTTCGATTTAGCAAGAGGAAGGCGCGACCTCGGTGGTACTGGACAAGTGCACTCCGGTTGAAATTTTTAGCTGCTTTTTCGAGATCGGCTAAGGCTTTTTCAGGTTGTTTCGTCGCAATATAGCTAACGGCTCTACTTACGAAGTGCCGATAGTTCACCCACTCTGCACCATGTTTAGCGGCTAATGGGTCAATCGCCATAGAGAATTGTTCAATTGCCTTCTCGTGATCGCCCATGCTTCGGTAGGTCAGGCCGCGCATATAACTCACCGGATTGTAGCCAACAATGTCATCAAAGTTGGGAGTAAGGGCGTCGTACGCATTGAAATGAGTTAGCGCACGAGGATAATCCCGAAATTGAGCCAGGTAAAATTCACCAACGATGCCATGCTCTTTTGGCGAAAGTGTCGTCGTTTTCTCCAGCCAGATAGCAGCCTGCTCGTATTCTTTTGACCAGACGTAATTAAAGGCTCGATGCCGAAAATTCTCCGCGTTAGCTGATAGCGTATCTGAGCGAACCTTCTCCCGTTTCTCCCCAAAAAAGAATCGTGTTTGCGTTGATCGGTTTGCGGCCAGCATCGAAGCACAGGATTTCAGGATGCGTTCACTATCCTGAGCAAACACAGATATTGGCAGTAGAAAATAAAAAAAGCTCAGTCGTAT
This sequence comes from Spirosoma migulaei, assembly GCF_054776855.1. Lineage (NCBI taxonomy): Bacteria > Pseudomonadati > Bacteroidota > Cytophagia > Cytophagales > Cytophagaceae > Spirosoma > Spirosoma migulaei. The sequence goes on from NZ_BAAHBG010000005.1 coordinate 127,337, forward strand.
CATGGCAATATATCCGTTATACGACCATCTTTAAGCCGAACTGCAAGCGAAACGAAAACATCCCGGAACAGGTCTCTAAGGCTATCTGACTGACGAATCGATTGATCGGTAGCCACATGCTCATGGCAGATTGTCAATAGTTGGCTGGTAATTCGGGAGTCGAATTGCCTTGGACAATAATCCTCGTCGAAGCCTTTAACTTCAGTCGAGTCCCTTTCACCTGAACAATTCACCACAAACTGAATGCGTACCAGACCTGATTCGCCGGTCTGGTTAATAGGCTGATAATACTTTGTGAATAACTGAAGGATATCATACCGTTTCTGTCCGCGAGTAAGCATAGATTCAGCCCATAGTTTGCGGAAACAGTTATTGCAGGGTTGAAAACCAGTGGGTCGGCATGAGTCGCTCAGGGATATATTTTTGACGAATCGAAATGGTTCAGCAGCTATTTTACAACCATTCCAGCCAATGGCCTGCATCTGTTTTAGAGATGCACTGCTAATTTGCCAAAGCGCTTTATATCCACTATCACGGCCATTCTGATTGCCCAGAATAATCAGAAACATAGATTGGCCAAATTTAGCCAGTTGCCAGAAGTGAGCCGTTCGCTGTTTGGTTCGCGTAATTTCTAAACTCGCCTGGCCGTTGGCAAAGAGCGAAATAGTCAGGCTATCGGATTGCCAGACGCGACCGTTCAGCTGCTGATGTACAGTGGCCGAATCGAGTGGAATATCGTTAAACCGACGAAAAACCATTGGATAGTTTGTGCCAATTCGAAGCAAATCAGTCTGCAAACTAACCTGTCGAGGGGCAAAATGAATGGTATCCAATCGGACCGACTCTCCATGAACTCCCCAGGTTGACGTTAACTTACGGGCCGATCCATCGACCATGCCAAGATAATAGCTACTATCAGCCTCTAGCTGAATATACGTAGGTAATGGGCAGGTAAAGTCAAGGTCCCATTCGGTATGAACACCTATCCAGATGCCAACTAGTTGTTCTTTAGAAGGAGTTTGGGCCGTTAGGAGTGAGTAATGGATAATGAAAAATGCACAATGGATAATGAAAAAAGTGGCACGGCGACTAACTTCCACTTTTCTAAAACGGAATTGCCAATTAGCTTGCTCACCATTATTCATTGTACATTCTGCATTATCCATTCCCTTACCTAGGCACGTCAATTTTTTGCACTAGCTGTGCCACAACTTCATCAGCCGTTCCACCTTCCATTTCACGCTCGGGCGTTAATAAGACGCGGTGGCGTAAGACGGGAGCTGCCAGTTCCTGTACATCTTCGGGCGTAATGAAATCGCGCCCTCGGAGTGTGGCAAGGGCTTTGGCACTGTTTAACAAGGCTACCGACGCGCGGGGTGATGCGCCTAAATACAGCGACTTATTCGCGCGGGTTGCCTGCACAATTTGGGCGATGTACTCTAATAGTTTGTCTTCCACATGCACCTGATGCACCTGCCCGCGTAATGTTGCCAACTGCTCGGCGGTAAGCACAGCTGTGACGGCGTCGAGCGCATCAGCCAAATTCCGGCGCTGGTGATGCCCTCGCAGAATGTCCACTTCTTCGGTAGCGGTTGGGTAACTCACCACAATTTTGAACAGAAAACGATCTAGTTGCGCTTCGGGTAGCCGATAGGTACCTTCCTGTTCAATGGGGTTCTGGGTCGCCAGTACCATAAAGGGCTCTTCGAGTGGATAAGTCGTGCCATCATTCGTGACCTGACGCTCTTCCATGACCTCAAACAGAGCGGCCTGTGTTTTGGCCGGAGCGCGGTTAATCTCATCGATCAAAACAAGATTGGAGAAAATCGGCCCTTGTCGGAACGAAAAATCACCCGTTTTAGGCATAAATACCGATGTGCCTAATACATCGGATGGCATCAGATCAGGCGTAAACTGAATTCGACTAAAGCCAACCGACATGGTTTTCGCTAATAGCTTCGCCGTTAACGTTTTCGCGACGCCTGGCACGCCTTCAATGAGCACATGACCATCGGCGAGTAAGGCTGTTAACAGCAAATCGACCGTCTGCTGTTGTCCTATAATAACTTTCCCGACTTCGGCGCGGATGGCATCAACCGCAGCGGTGAGGGATGTGAGGTCTAAACGAGTTTCAAATGAATCCATAGATGGTTTCTAAACCGGGATTTAGCTGATTAAAAGATTAATCTGATTTTGCTTTTAGCAAAAGAGATTAACAAAATCCTGTAGATCCATAAATCAGCTAAATCCCGGTTCAGATAGTTTGTTTAAATGTTTCCATTGCCTTATTCAGCGTCAGCAAATCAAATTCTGAAAGCGAGATGCTACGTTGCGCATCGCGCAGGAGCCGTACCAGATCTGACGTTTCGTCCATAGATGCGCCACTTTTTCGGGACAGGGTTTCGGTAAATTCTTTGTCTAAAACGGTTGTGTTCAATCCATAACGTTCGCGGATGTCGGCCAGGAAATACTGGATTTTCTTTCGAGCGAGGTTGTCGTGGTCGCTTTGTTGAAAATACATGCGCCCAACGGTTTTTACAAAATCGAGCGACGTATTCGTTGGTGGTTCGACAACGGGAATAATTCGCTGCGTACGCTTCCCGGCAAAGATGGCGTAGAAAATCAAGCCAAATACGACCAGATAATATGCCCAGTTCAGGGCAGGCTGTGAGCGAATATACCTGAAAATGGACTGCTGATCCTCATCAAATCGCCCCTGCTTCTGATATTCATCCCAATACGTTGTTTGGGCAGGTAAATAGGAAAAAGCTTTAAAGGCGTAATCGGAGGTTTTGGTATCCAGCACGTAATAGTTTGTAAAGGCCAGTGGTAGGTTCTGGATGTAAAATTGACCTTTCCCATACTGCACCCGAATGAAAACCGGCTCTTTGCGGGCATTACGACCTAGCACCGTAATGTTCTGAGGTTTTTTGATGGTTATGAAATTTCGGCCATCATCGTGAAAAAAATTATAGCCTTTGGCCGTATGCAGTTGGGGATTGACGAAGTTCTGACGGAGCGTTGTATCGGCTTTATTAGTCGGTTTTACTTCTGCTTTGAATCCTAATTTAAGGCAAAGCGAATCGGGCAGATTGTAGGCGGAAATGAACACAGAATTACCCCGTTTAACGTACGATAGAAGCTGGTTCTGTTCAATACTGTCGGCTTTAAAGTCGTCATTGATAAAGACATAATTGCTGGGCGTTGGCAATTTTGTCTCGCCCAGGAAATTATAAATTGGCAGACGAATAGTCTTCACCGTCGACTTCGGCAACGCATCCGGTAGCAACTCGAATAAAGCCTGCGTTCCAAACGGAATTTTGTCATCGTTCTGGTACGTTGATTTCCAGTCAATCGGCTTTGGGCGGTAATACTCGAAGAGCATGTAAGCCGTTACGGTTGCCAGCAGGATAAGCAGATATTTATTCGGTTTCGGCAAAGCAGATTCTCAGATTAGGATTGGTGAGCAACAGGCTGATTAAACTGTCGAAATTGCTGGCGAAGCTGCCCAAACCGGGATTCATCTATTGGGAAGTCACCGTACCAGACAAACTCGAATTGGCGCGTTAATGTCTCAAAATCGGTTTGTAAAGGCGAATTGGCCAGCTCATATACGTATTGCCGATTCGTTTTGTCGGGCTTATACGTAATTCGACCGGCATCGGTTAGTCGTTTGAGGGTTTGCAGGTAAAGCAGGCGAGTGGCCAGCCGGAAGTTTCGATTGGTGACGGCCTCTTCTACCGCGGCATCGAAATTAATTTCGTGGATGTTTTCGGCCAGGTTCTCATAATCGAGACTGATCGATTCGGCACCTTTTGGAAACAGAAACTTCATGACTTCGGCTTTCATCAACAGATAAATCACAAAACCTGCAACAGCAGCCAGAATGACATATTGCCAAACATTCTGGTAGGCTTCACTACGCAGGAACTCCCCGAATTTTTGAAATAACCACTGAAAAAAGCGCGCTATCGGATTTTCGGGCGGAGGTGCGTCGCGACCATATTGATAGTCATGGTCGGTTTGAAGATCGCGTAGGTGATCGACTTGCGGCTTGCGGATCGTCAGGGGAGTACGATCATCGCGGACGACAACTGGCGGAACTGACTTTTGCAATTGAGCAAAAGCCACTGGTAATGTGGCTAACGAGAGACACAACCAACAGATCAGCCAACCCAATCGACCTGCTCGCAAATTGTAAACCGTAAATCGTAAATCAAAATGTTCCTTCATCCGATGCGCGTGGTTGACTTGGAGCCGTACCGATAGAGTCGATGGCTGATTGTAAGCCCCGACCTTCCTGCCGTTCGACCAGGTTCGTATATTGAAAACCAAGTGCCACATAAATAATAGCCCGCAGGAGCGTACTGCCTACGGTGGCCACTACATTCCCCAATACAAGCCAGAAACCTGACATATCGGGCAGCAATTTGGCCGTAATTAAAAAACTAAGAATTCCGGCGGGGAGCGTGAAGATTAAGCCAACAACCCCCGAGATTAGTCCCATGACAAATATTATTCCTAAGGTCGACCACCATTTATCCCGAATGAGCACAAAGCATCGGTTCCAGGTTTGGCCAAAATCAGTTCCTTCAAACGTAGTAACGACCAACCCAAGCGATAAGACGATACCAACATAAATTCCTGGAATGACGAAAAATAGGGTAGCCGCGAAGGCGATAATCGAACTCAATACACTGATAACGATACCCCGGCCAATAAGTGGCTGCATTTCTTCCCAAACCTCGTTAACACTAATGTCAACCGGTTGAGATTGGTTTAATGTATACTGTTGGGTTTTGCGAGCGTACACCTTCATGTGTGCATACGTGACCAGACTTACTACCAGAATGGCCAACAGCGTAAAGAGCATCGTAAACCAGAAGGCGGGTGAGAAAAAACTTAGGGCCATAGCATAGCCAGCACCAAAGGGACTATCTGAATCAATATCACCACTTTTAGCCATGTTACCCAAATCAAGCATGTTCGATTGGAACACGCCCGAGGCAATGCCCGCCACCAAAGCAACCGGACCAACAATATAGACTAAAGCTAAGCCAAGGCTGCGAAAGTTCTGGGTTATGTATTGAAACGTTACGTTGATTTTATCGCCAAAATCACGTTGTTGAAAGAGTTGAATCATGGTTGACGTGTACGGTTTAGGTGAATTGGGTAAAAAATAAAATACCAGCCAATAAAGGTGGCAGAGATCAGAATAATGCTACCACTAACTACGGGTGGTAGGGTCATTCGGGTAATAAAACTTTCCAGAAATCCGGCTGTAATGAAAATCGGGACCAGACCAATCGCAATTTTTAGCCCCTGTTTGATGCCCCGCTTAAAGGACTCCAACCGGGAGTAAGTTCCCGGAAAAAGCAGGCTATTGCCAACTGTCAGGCCAGCACAACCGGCAATGACTATGGCTGAAATTTCGAGCGTACCGTGAATCCAAATCTTCAGAATCGAGTCGAGTAAAAGTCCCCGTTCGTAGAAAAAATACTGAAATGACCCCAGCATCACGCCGTTGTAGAATAGCATGGCCATTGTGCCAAACGAGGCAAATAGGCCGAACACGAACGTTCTGAACGCTACATAGATATTATTCAGGGTAATTTGTATGAACATGCTGGCCTGATCGTGGCTGTCATAAACACCCAGCGGATCACCTTTTTTGATGTTTTCGAGCGTCATGTTCACGTATTGGTCGCCCAGAATTAACCGCACAAACGTGTCATCGTGTGCCGCCGATACCCAGCCAAGAATACAGGCCACTAAAAAAATGCCCGCCGACAGTGCCAGCATCTTGTGCGATTGCCGAAATAAAAGCGGCAATTCATATTTCCAGAACGTGAGGAATCGGCTACGTTCGGCTCGGCGATTTTGCATCAGGCCCCGATGCATTTGTCCAGCTAACCCGTTGAGATAACGCGTTACGGTTGAGTCGGGGTAGAATGTTCGGGCGTAGGATAAATCGTCGGTCAGTTCCACAAATCGATCCGTTAGTTCATCAGGATCGTTTGTTGGGTTTTGTTCTATATCGCGCCACTTGTCGGTGTTGCGTTTAACAAAAAGGGCTTCACGCATAAGTTAGTCGTCAGTCAGTAGCCGTTAGTGTCAAATTAGTAAAGATTTACTGATGTAACCAAGTTGGCCATTAGTTTTCTGGGATTTTTTTTTGCCGAGCCAAGCTTACTGACGACTTTTGACGTTTGACTAACGACTTTCTGGTATGTCTGTTGCAATCCGCACTTCCCAAAATGTTCTAGTAGAGTACGAACCTGCCAGCATTGGCGAACGGATTCTGGCAGCCATCATTGATTACGTTGTCATTTTTGGCTGGATTATGCTGACGTTGGCCCTGCCGAGTTCGATGGGTTTTCGGGTTAACAGTTTCTATAGCTTTTTGGTCCTCTTTCCCGTAGTTGTCTATGACTTAGTCAGCGAATGGCTGCTCAACGGGCGAAGCCTCGGTAAAATAGCGATGAAAATTCGCGTGGTTATGCTGGATGGCTCACCGCCAGGCCTGGGTGCCTATCTCATTCGCTGGTTACTCCGAATTATAGAGTCCGTTGCGTTTCTGGGTGGTATTGTGCCAATTATCACCGTAGCCGCTAACGGGAAAGGGCAACGATTAGGCGATATTGCAGCAGGTACAACGGTTGTTCGACTAAAACCAGCCGTCACGCTGGACGATGTAATTCTGCGGCCCTTCGTTGAGAATTACGCCGTTCAGTTTCCCGATGTTCGGCTACTTTCTGATCGTGATATTAGTGTAGTTCGCAATGTGGTACGCATGAACGATGAACAGGTTCTGATGCGTACTGCCGATAAAGTAAAGGAAGTAACCGGTATTCGCAGCGATATCGGAAACCGGGAGTTTCTGCTTACGGTTATCAATGACTATCAATTTATAACAGCACAGTAATGTCTGGGCCAAGTGGGAGCTTGGCCTGGGATACATTTAACGGGCTAAGCCGGAGCTTGGCCCAGACTCTTATGCTCGACTCAATCAAATCGCTCGCTCATCAATACGCGGCTGACCTTATCAAGACCCGCCGACATCTGCATGCTCACCCTGAACTTTCCTTTCAGGAGCGAAATACGGCCCGCTTTGTGGCTGATCAACTGAAAGCGATTGGCATAACTCCGCAGGAAGGGGTTGCCGATACCGGATTAGTCGCCATTATCGAAGGCCGAAATAGTCATTCGGCTGGTTCGCGAGTGGTTGCCCTGCGTGCCGATATGGACGCATTGCCAATCCACGAAGCCAACGATGTTCCCTATAAATCGACCGTGGACGGGGTCATGCATGCCTGTGGCCACGATGTGCACACGGCCAGTTTGCTGGGTGTTGCCCGTATTCTGCACGTGTTGCGCGATCAGTTCGATGGAACGGTAAAGCTGGTGTTCCAGCCGGGCGAAGAGAAAGCGCCGGGTGGCGCTTCGCTCATGATTAAGGAAGGTGTGCTCGAAAATCCGACACCTGCCAGCATGATTGGTCAGCACGTAGCTCCTAATATTCCAGTAGGTAAAATCGGTTTCCGCGAAGGTATGTACATGGCCAGTACCGATGAGTTGTATCTTACTGTTTGGGGTAAAGGTGGCCATGCTGCCATGCCCGATAATCTGGTTGACCCCGTCCTGATTGCGTCGCATATTATTGTGGCCTTACAGCAGATTATAAGCCGTAATCGCCCCCCCGCTAGCCCATCGGTATTATCCTTTGGCCGGTTCATTGCCGACGGTGTTACCAACGTCATTCCAAACGAAGTGACCATTCAGGGTACGTTTCGCTGTATGAACGAAGAATGGCGTGAAGAGGGTAAAAAACGCATGATTAAACTTGCCGAAGGGATTGCCGAAGCGATGGGGGGCTCGTGCGAGTTTACGATTGTTCACGGGTATCCATACCTGAAAAATCATCCAGAATTAACCCGGCGCGTTCGGGCGCAGGCAGTTGAGTATATGGGTGCCGAAAACGTGGTTGATCTTGATTTGTGGATGGCTGGAGAAGATTTCGCGTTCTATTCGCAGGTAGTCGATTCCTGCTTTTACCGACTTGGTACCCGCAACGAAGAACGTGGAATTATATCGGGCGTTCATACCCCAACGTTTGACATCGACGAATCGGCGCTGGAAACGGGTGCAGGCCTGATGAGTTGGCTGGCGGTACGGGAATTGGCGATGGTTTAATCCGTGATCAACGTAGTAAGCCTTTTTCTTAGTAGCGTATTAATAACCAGGCGGTTTGAAACCATCAGTTCGGTTTCAAACCGCTTGTTGTTTATAGTTGATTAGTAACTTTCTAAATAAAATCAGCACGCCAAAACTGAGTCTCCAAATTACACAATCCATTCTCCGATTGTTATACATTTGTACTTCCTTATATCGTTCTATTTGAAAGTCTAATTTGCTTTAAACCTATGAACAGAAGAGACGCCCTCATGCGGGTAGCTGCGTTCGCTGGTGCGACAATGACGTTGCCTGCGTTAGCTGATACGCTCGAAGCCTCGGCTGCCCGACGTGCCCTGACGGGCAAGCCGCTTTTCTTTACGGCCGATCAGGATGCGACCGTCGCTGAACTGGCTGATACGATTATACCAACCACGAAGACCCCCGGTGCTAAAGCTGCTAAGGTGAATGAAGTGATTGATATTATTCTGAAAGACTGCTATAAGCCCGATGATCAGCAACGCTTTTTAGAAGGCCTTGCTTTAACCAACAAACTGAGCCAGGAGGCCTACGGAAAAGCCTTTGTGCAACTCGATCCAACACAGCGTATTGAGATTGTAAAGAAACTCCAGGCGGATGACAAGGCGCAGCGGGCCCAGATGGCCGGTGCTAAAACGGCGGCTAAGGTGGAAAACTCCCAGGCCGACCTGCAAATGCCGGTTGCCAAAAAACAGTATACGCCCTTCTTCTCCATTCTGAAAGACTTGACTTTAACCGGTTATTTCACTTCTGAAATCGGTTGCACACAGGCGCTTGAATACGTGGCCGTTCCTGGTCGTTATGACGGTTGTGTTACACTCAAACCCGGCCAGAAGGCCTGGGCCATTTAATTTAGTATTAGGAGCGAGTAATGAGGAGTGAGAATTCATCCGGCATCAGCCATTCTCACTCCTTACTCCTCACTCCTCACTCCTGAAAAAAATATGAATCTCAATATCGACGCTAAAAAAGATATGACCTACGATGCAATTGTCGTTGGGTCTGGAATTTCGGGTGGATGGGCTGCGAAGGAGCTCACACAGAAAGGGTTGAAAGTGCTAATGCTGGAGCGCGGCCGGGATATCAAACACGTAGAAGGCTACGTAACCGCGACAAATAATCCCTGGGATTTTCCGCATCGGGGGCGTATAACAACCCTGGCGGCCGAAGAATATTGGGCCAATATGCGTACCGGTTACACGGCCAACGAGGAATGGCGGCACCATTTTGAGAATGATAAAGAAAACCCTTATCTCGAAAAACGTAAAGTTGACTGGATTCGGGGCTATCACGTAGGTGGCCGCTCACTGATGTGGGGCCGTCAGAGTTACCGTTGGAACAAAGAAGACTTCATGGCAAATGGCAAAGAAGGTATTGGTGTTGACTGGCCAATTCGTTATGAAGACCTGGCTCCCTGGTACGATCGTGTTGAAGCGTTTGTAGGCGTATCTGGCAGTAAGGACGGTCTGGATGTACTACCAGATGGTAACTTCCTGCCAGCGATGCAGATGAACTGCCTGGAAAAAGAAGCCAAAAAGCGCATCGAAAAGGCATTTCCTGGTCGTACGGTTACGATGGGTCGTACGGCTCACCTAACGGCTCCCAAACAGGTTCACTATGATCTGGGACGGGCGGCTTGCCAATTCCGTAACCAATGTATGCGCGGCTGTCCTTATGGGGCCTACTTTAGTACACAGGCGGCAACGCTGCCTGCGGCCATGAAAACAGGCAAGCTGACGCTACGGCCCGATTCGATTGTTTCGGAAGTACTATACGACGAGAAAAAAGGGAAGGCTACCGGTGTTCGGGTTATTGATCAGAATACGAAAGAGGTGCGGGAGTACTACGCCCGGATTATCTTCCTGAATGCATCAGCTTTTGCCAGTACGTCAATTCTGATGAATTCCAAGTCGCACCGTTTCCCGAATGGTATGGGTAATGAGTCCGATCAACTCGGTCGGAACATTATGGATCACCATTTGGCAGTGGGCGCTTCCGGAACATTTGACGGAATGGAAGACCAATACTACTACGGCCGACGGGCTAATGGCGTGTATGTACCGCGCTATCGGAACTGGGGTGGCGACAAACGGGATTATGTTCGTGGGTTTGGCTATCAGGGTGGTGCTGGCCGGGGCGGTTGGGGCCGTGGAAACGGTATGGACGGCTTTGGGGCCGACTTTAAAGAAAGCCTGACAACGCCTGGTCAGTGGACAATGAGTCTGGGTGGCTTCGGTGAAATGATCGCCGATCCTAACAACCGGATGACGCTCTCGCCTGACCAAAAAGATAAGTGGGGCCTTCCGCTCATCGTATTCGATGCAGCTTATGGCGAAAACGAACGGAAAATGCGGATTGACATGATGAACGATGCTGCCGAAATGCTGCAGGCCGCCGGTCTGAAGAATGTAACGCCCTATAACGACGAATCGAAACACCCAGGCATCGGTATCCACGAAATGGGGACAGCTCGTATGGGTCGCGATCCTAAAACGTCTGTTCTGAATGCGCACAACCAATTGCATGCTGTGAAGAATGTTTTCAATACAGACGGAGCCTGTATGACATCGGCATCTTGTGTAAACCCTTCATTAACGTACATGGCACTTACGGCTCGCGCGGCTGATTTCGCTGTGAAAGAAATGAAGAAGGGTTCGTTGTAAGGAACTGTTGTAGGTAACTATTCTTTGATTGAAGCCGTAAGCTCTGTGGGCTTACGGCTTCTTTTTGTTTAGGAGGATTGTCATTGATGCCACAAGTTCCTCTGACAATCAATGACAACGTAGGTGAAATTTGAAAAAAAGTTTTAGATAAAAATTGACGACCTGAAAACAATCCACTATTAGTAGAGTTATATGATAGAATAACAAGTAAAATACTCAACGATGAAAAAGATAATGATCATGGGATGTATGCTGGTAGCCGGCATGGCCCTAAGTGCAAATGCACAATCCACGAACACAACAACCAATGCAGGTTCGACCGGCACAACGACTGGTACCTACTCGACTAGCCCCCGGACAAACTCAGGTACAATTCAGCCGCAGACGAATACGGGCGTAAACACTACCAGTCCCCAGACAAATCCTGGTACGATTCAGACTCAGCCGCCTGCAACCAGCACCAATACAACTACACCAACTGGTGTAAATCCAAATCCTGCCAGTACGAGTACTGGCGTGAATACAAGCACAGGCACCTACCAGACCCAACCACAAACGGGTATCAACAATCCTCCGGTAGGTACTGTTAACCCGCCTGTAGGTACTACAACAGGTACAACCTATAGCACGGGAACACCGACCATGAATAGCGGTACTACCACGACGACACCGCCCGATCTACAGAATACAACAGACCGGATGAACAACGGATCAACGGGTAATAATAGCCGTCGTACCAAGAGCAAAACAACCACAACGACTCCCGCAACGACCACTACACCTGCTACCATTCCTCCCGGAAAATAAGGTAGGTGACTAATCGTAACGGAAATAATGAGGCTGGGGCCATACCTTTGCAAGGGTATGGCCCCAGTTTTTTATGGTAGAACAGACTTCGTTGATTTCGCTGAATAAATTAACCGTCCAGAGAAATGGACGCGCATTAGTACAGGAACTTTCATTTCAACTCAATTCAAACGAGTGCTGGGCGGTAATTGGGCCAACGGGCAGCGGGAAAACTACGTTTTTGCAAGCGCTTGCCGGTCAATTTCACGCTGGTCCTGCCGTATTATCCCGGCGGGTATCTACAGAATTTGTCTCCTTCAAAGAAGAATCCAGCCGGTTTTCCTATAACGGCTATTTCTACCAGCAACGCTACCAGGCTACTATGAGCGACAGCCCGGAAGGTAGCGATCCCGCTTATAAATCCATTCCAACACTTCGTACTTTTTTACAATTAACCGACTCGTCAGAGTCACTGGCGCTAATTGAGCGATTAGGTCTTACACCCTTATTGGATCGGGCATTTATTAAACTATCGAATGGTCAGACCCGGAAAGCGCGCATTGGTAAAGCGCTCCTAAAGCATCCATCGGTTTTATTGCTGGATAACCCTTTTGTAGGTCTTGATGCCGCTTTTCGGACCGAATTAACGGGTTGGTTAGGCGAACTTACGAAACATGGTTTAACACTTGTACTAGTAACAGAACCTGATGATATTCCTTCTTTTATAACGCACATAGCTGAAATGGAGAACGGCCAGATTCGGTGGGCAGGTTCTAAAGAAAATTATCGTCCTGGGGCTCCTACCTGGCCTGAAATTACTTTACCTATACTGAAAACAATTGCTCAGGTAGCTGATTTTGAGGAAGCTTTTCAGCTCCGTGATGTAACTGTTCGTTATGGTGATACGGTGATACTGAACGGCATTAATTGGGCCGTTAGGGCGGGGGAGCGCTGGGCTTTATTTGGTCCAAACGGGGCCGGTAAATCAGTTTTGTTGAGCTTGCTCTACGGCGATCATCCGCAGGCATATGCCAATCATGTAAGTGTTTTTGGGTATCGACGCGGCAAATCGGGAGAAAGTATCTGGGATGTAAAACGCCGGATTGGATTTGTCTCGCCCGAATTACATTTATACTTTCCGCAGGGGTTATCTGCCCGGCAGGTAGCGCTCACAGGGTTGACGGATACCCTTACGCCCCCAAACCGGATTTCGCCCGAGACGGAAGAAGATTTATGGAATTTACTTTCGTATTTTGGATTAACCCATCTGATCAATTGCTCATTTGGTACATTATCGGCGGGCGAGCAACGATTGGTTTTATTAGTTCGGGCTTTTCTGAAAAATGCACCTGTCTTGTTACTGGATGAGCCATTCCAGGCAATCGATTCGTTTCATGTTCACCTGGCTCGCCACCTGATTGATAGCTTTCAGAATAAGACCATTCTTTTCGTCACCCATAATCAGCGTGAGCTTCCTGATCGCATCGATAAACTCTTTTCAATTTAAACAATAGCATGTAGCTGGCAAAAAAAGAGCCATTAGATAGATCGCTCACGTATTGGCCGAAATAATCGATTAAAGTGCCCAACCTTGGCATGGTTTATGAGGAATGCGCCTTCCTTTCTCTATACCAGCGGGAAATGATCGTTTGTTGACAAAATAAAAGGAACAATCCCTTAAATGATCCAATTAGTAGATATTATTTACTAACAAAAGGCTTGGCATGAAATTCGTCTTATAACCCGGTAAGCGACATGAATTGATGACGAAACAACTACTAAATAAATTTATTGGAAATTATGGATGGGCGCTGTTTTGGCTAATGGCATTGCCAAACGTCATGGCCATGTCCTACCCATTGGCCGATACATGTCAGCATCCCGATCCGCCTGTCATTACGGGCTCGGCCAAAGCTATTTGCCGTAATGAATTGGTTACACTTACCGCAACAGGCTGCGTAGGCACCGTTATTTGGTCAAATGGGGATATTGGCAATAGCATTACTCTAAAACCTCAGCAGACCACAAAATACACGGCTATTTGTCGCGCTAAACCCGGTTGTATTAGTTGCTTTGCCGACGTCTGGAAGGTCACGGTTAATACGCCCAACGCTCCCACGGTAACAGCCTCCTCAAAGCTCATCTGTCCTAACGATGTTGCCACATTAACCGCATCGACCTGCAAAGGAACTATCCACTGGATCAGTCAGGATGGAAGTAGGCAGGATACAGGATCTGTATGGACAGGCAAATTACAGACAACAACTACCTTCCGGGCCACCTGTGAACAGAACAACTGTATTAGTAATCCATCTATTCCTGTTTCAGTACAGGTAGCCCTCCCCAGTGCACCGACGATTTCGGCCGACAAACCTGAAATCTGTGCTGGACAGTCTGTGCAGTTACGGGCATCTGGCTGTGTGGGTATCGTTCGCTGGATGGATGGAAGCGAGGGGCTCGTACGAACGGTAAACCCTAATAAAACAATACACTACAGCGCTGTATGCCAGGTTGGTTCATGCCATAGCGACAGCGCTAAAGCCGTATCGGTAGTAGTGCGTTTAGTGGATCAGAAGTTGAATTTGCTAACGACACTTACCAATGTTTGCCCCTTCCAGACGGCAGATTTGTCGAAAGCCATTACAGGACAAATTGGTTCAGTCGTACGCTATGAATTCCGAACAGCACCATCTAGTTCAGCACCTGCTGTTCAATCGCCAGGGGCGGTGACAGCCGGAACTTATTATATTTTCGGTCGTAACGCAGAAGGTTGTTATACGGAACCTGTACCCATAACTGTAACAAGCACACCTTGTAAAAATGGCATTGCACCTTGTTTGAGTAACCCAGCTACAGTGGCTATCCGGCTGGATTCGCTCGACTGGACCAAGGGTATTGTGCAACTAAAAGGGCAATTGGGTGGTTCTGCAACTCAGCCCACCTGGCAAAGCGATGGTGGAGGGCTGTTTACAGACACAGGCGTAAATGCTCGCTATTTGTTCTCAGAAAACGACCGGCAACGGGGTACAACTACTTTTATGCTTTCAGTAGCTGACCCCGATGGTAGCGGTCCCTGTGTAGGTATGTCAGCTCAACAGACCGTGAGTGCGCCATCCCGAGAATTGGTAGGTTTGAGCAAGAAAGCGAGTGAACCAATCTGGGTAGTTGACGGGAAAGAACGTTTGGTTGAATTCACTTACCAACTTATTGTGGCAAATATGGGTAAAAACGCCCTGAAACATGTTCAGGTAGCCGATAACTTAGACGTAGCGTTCTCTGGTGTAGGTGTGCAAATCCATTCCGTACGTGTACGGGCCGATAGTAATTTAGCGATTAATCCAGCCTATACAGGCCGTGGTGTCGACACAACATTAATAACTGGTGGGAGCCTGCCTGCCAACGGACATGGACGCATCTGGTTGACTGTACAGGTAAATGTGAGTCAGGCCAGCACGCTAACCTTCACGAATATAGCCTCGGCTCAGGCTATCGACGCCAATGGGGGACTTTGCCGTGACCGTTCGACAAATGGTATTGATGCCGACCCTGATCAGAATGGCAATCCAGCCGACAATGATGAACCAACAACTATTGTACTTCACTCGTTACAATCGGAAGAAAGTGAAACGGTATTTATTCCCGAGGGTTTTTCGCCCAACGGCGATGGGATTAATGATCGATTCGTTATCCAGCGAGTGCCTGTTGGGGTAACTATTCAACTGGACATTTATAATCGATGGGGAAATTTGGTTTATCAAAACACAAATTATGTGAATGATTGGGATGGTTCGTCAAATCAAGGTGTCAAAGTAGCTGATACAAAACAAGGCCTTCCCGATGGCACCTATTATTACCAGGTTCGACTGAGTGATGGACGAGAATTTGTCCGATTCCTGACACTGGCCCGATAAGTTTTTTAGCAATGATTTTAGGTCAAATTCGTTTGCCGAATGGGAGTAAAACGATTGATCGTAGGGTCTAAGTAGGACACCAATGAGTAAGAATTGGATAACGTGGATTTTGGGAGGATTTCTGTGGCTGGGCTCGATAACGGCTTGGGCACAGACCGATTCTCTGTTGCAGCAGGCTGACCGTTTGCTCAACTATAAAGCGTATGGACGAGCAATAGAAGCTTACTCGCAAATCTTAACCGAGCAGGCGGATCAGCTCACGCCTACACAAAAATCAACAGCTCAAAGCCGTATAGCGTATGCCTACAAACAGGTTGGTGATGGGCAAAAAGCGGAGCGTTATTATCGGGAAGCACTGGCTAATGGTGCTAATGAAGATCCACAACAGGTACTACAGTTTGCGCAGACACTAGTGGGTAATGGTAAATTTCAGGAAGGTCAGAAGCAATTTGAACGCTATACACAACTAAAGGATAAAGAGCCTACCCGACAATCCATCACTTCGCCACCGGGAACGAATAAGGCGGGTAGCCGAAAAGAAGCGGTAAAATATCGGTTAGAATATCTGGCGTTTAATACATCTGGAGAAGAGTTTAGTCCAGCCTTTTACCAGGACGGGCTCGTGTATGTGGCCGGGAAAAAAGGTGGCTCGGCTATTGAAACAACCGGCAGTGGGGGAGGATCAGGTTATCTGGATCTGCTGTACATACCCAACCGAAATAACCTGAAAGCAGCTAGTATCATTAATGCGGATGGTAGCACCAGTAAAGCTTCTAATGAACGGGCTAAAACCGATCGACAGACTGATAATAGCAACTATGGACGCCAAACGGCTAATGACTCGCCAAGGGTTCCAAATTTTAGTGAAGGAATTAACATCTCATCGGGATTAGGCTACGAAGTGAGTCCCCAAAATGCGTCGAAACGATTTAGTCGTACACTTAATACGAAATATCACGAAGGTCCAGCTACATTCTCACAGGATGGTTCACAAATTATTTTTACCCGTAATAATTACAACAATGGTCGGGCAAATAAGAGTACAGAAGGGGTAAATAAGCTTAAACTCTACACGGCGATCCAGCAAAACGGTGCCTGGACAGATATTGTTGAGCTACCTTTCAATAGTGATGAATATTCGGTTGGTCATCCTGCGCTGAGCCACGATGATGCATTACTCTACTTCGCATCGGATATGCCCGGTGGCTTTGGGGGTACTGATCTATACGTTACCCGTTTTCAGGATGGGCGATGGAGCCGCCCGGTCAATCTGGGGAGTACGATTAACACAAAAGGCAACGAATTATTTCCCTTTGTCGATGAAGGCGGTAACCTGTATTTCTCGACGGATGGCCATAAGGGTCTGGGTGGATTAGATGTGTTTTTTGCAACCTTAAGCCAGGGCATCACCGTTCAATCGGTGGAGCATCTCGACGCGCCAATTAACTCCCCGCAGGATGACTTTGGGTTGATTACAGATGCGAACCGTCAGGGAGGTTATTTTAGTAGTAACCGGCGGGATGGCAATGATGATATTTACCGATTTGTGCGGGAAAGCTCACTATATGGTTGTCGCGATCTGGTCATCCGACTGTACGATACAAATACCGAACAGCCTCTGGATAGTGTTAACGTTTTGGTTAAATCACGGGGAGAGGGTCGTCCAGATAAAACCCTGACCAGTGACCAGAACGGGTACGTCAGAATTTGCCTGGAAGGAACGAATGACTTTATTTTCCAGGCCAGTCGCGACGGCTACATTAACAGTACGGTAGGCTTTACAAACCGCGCTATAACAGACGATCAACCCAGTCGACTTGAGATTGGCCTGATAAAGCCAACGGTTATTATGGATACGATTCCGGCGGTAAATACCACCGTTGCGCTAACCCGTTCGCGGGTTCGTGGAGTGGTGGTGAGTGAACGGGATCATCGCCCAATTGAGGGAGTAACGGTCAAACTCCGTAATGAATGCGACCGCACCCAGCTTGAGTACGTAACCGGACCCGATGGGCGCTATACATTCGATATCAATGAGGGCTGCGATTATACATTAGTAGCCTCGAAGCCTGCATTTGGCACGAACACCAATAAAATAAAGCGGTTACCTAAAAAGGCCAAACCTAAAGAGCTGTCCGCTGATTTGAAGATGCTCAGTGTGGGGGATGTAGTAACGATCGACAATATTTACTACGACCTTGACCAGTCCAGCCTTCGGCCCGATGCTTCGCGCGAGTTAGATAAAGTCGTAGCAACCATGCGCAAGTACCCAACGCTGATTATCGAAATTCGCTCCCATACCGATAGCCGGGGTGACGCTGAACGCAACAAAGTGCTGTCCTTGCAACGTGCCAAAGCAGTGGCTAACTACTTAGTATCGAAAGGAATCAGCCGTCGGCGTATGGCCACCCTGGGCATGGGCGAATCGCAATTAGTGAACAACTGTACTGATGGCGTGATTTGTACCGAAGCGGAGCACCAGCGTAACCGCCGAACGGAATTTAAAGTTGTGGCGATAAAGTAGGAATGATGAATGATGAATGATGAATGATGAATGATGAATGATGAATGATATTTTATTTCGCAGCGTTTATCTTGCGTGACCTAGTGTCGGCCCAGGTGTAATTATTAGTCATTCATCATTCATCATTTATCATTGCTTACATTCCCTTCCTGCAAAATCAACCTCGGCTTACGGATCACTGAAAAGCGGTCTGACGGCTTTCATAACCTGCAATCGTGCTTTTATCCCGTTAGCTGGGGTGATGTGCTGGAAATAATTCCGGCTGATAAATTTAGCTTTAGTAGTAGCGGTTTACTCATTCCCGGCGATCTCCAGGGCAATCTTTGTGTTCGGGCTTATTCACTATTGAAAGCCGACGTTGATCTTCCACCTGTTCAAATGCACCTCCATAAACTTGTACCGATTGGGGCTGGACTAGGTGGAGGTTCCGCTGATGCAGCTTTTGTATTGAGAGCACTCAATGAACAATTTGAGTTGGGGCTGAGTGTTTCCCAATTGGAAGATTATGCCCGTCAGCTTGGCAGTGACTGCGCTTTTTTTATCCAGAATCGGCCGTTGTACTGTGTAGAAAAAGGCGATGTATTTTCGGAGATTCCGCTTGACCTGACGGGCTACCATATCGTGCTCGTTTACCCAAATCTGGCTATTTCCACCGCCGAGGCCTACGCTGGTGTTCGACCTCGCCAACCTGAAATCTCGTTGTTCGAGCAATTACAAATGCCGATTGATAGCTGGCGCGATACGGTGCATAATGATTTTGAAGATAGCCTGTTTCCCCGATATCCGGTTTTGGCTCAGATTAAGCAGCAGCTTTATGAGGCTGGAGCTGTATACGCTAGCATGAGCGGTTCGGGATCAACGGTGTACGGAATTTTCAATACCCCTATTGTTACCCCAAACCAATTTTCGGCCTATCGCGTTTGGAAAGGAGAATTATAAAAAAAGTTTGTAGTTTGTGGTTCGTAGTGTATGTCGGACTACTAAGCCTGAAACGGGCTGCCTTGTGGAACTACCAACAGCGCATTACCAACTATTAAGCACTCTATGAGCAATTTCGTGACCAAACGGCGAGAGCCGTTCCGTTTTATGGTCTGGATGGGTATTGCCAGTAGTGTAATGATTTTCACGATGTTGTTGGTGGCCTATGTAGTTCGTCGGACTGGATCAGGGTGGGCCACAATAAAGCTGCCTACTGTCTTTTTAATCAGTACCGTCGTGATCATGTTGAGCAGTTTTACACTCAACAACGCCACATTGGCATTCCGGCACGAACGCTTCGCAAGCTACCGAACTAATTTAGCCACTACACTTGGATTGGGGATTCTCTTTATGCTATTACAAGGCTGGGGTTGGCGGCAAATGGTTCTGGCTGGTATTGGACTAAAGAGCAACCCCGCTGGCGGATTCATCTACATTATATCCGGAATTCATTTGCTTCACATTCTGGTTGGTCTGATTTTCCTTGGGATTATTTTGGGAGAAGCCCTACTCCGCCGACCCTATATCGACTCATTTGTATATAGTGTAAATCCACCAAACCGGCTTAAAATCAAACTAATTACGCTTTATTGGCATTTTGTCGACATCCTTTGGATCGGCTTGTTTCTTTTTCTGCTTGTTCATCATGGCATCAATTGGCACCTGTCTTTATAGCAACTAGCTGATTTTAGGGCTTTATCGCGTTATTTGTAGTAAATAATACAGTTGTTACGTACCAGAACTTCATGAAAAGAATCATTCTCTGGGCTGGATTGTGGTTGTTAAGCTTACCATCCTTCGCTCAAACGTCTTCATCAACACCCGCGCCGGGTTCAAAATATGACCCTCTTGCGCTATTCCACCCGTTATTTAACATGCAGCCTGGGAATGACTATCGTACCGGTAGTGGTGCACCTGGGCCTAATTACTGGCAGAATCGGTCAGATTATCAGATCAACGTTACGCTCGATGATCAGAAAAATACCATTACGGGCGAAGTGACGATTACCTACAAAAATAACTCCCCCGAGTCCCTAGCCTACTTGTGGCTTCAATTGGATCAGAATGCCTTTAGCGATACCTCACGGGCGGCTAAAACGACACCTGTTTCGGGTGGCCGATTTGGGAATCTGGGCTTTGCGGGTGGACTGACTATCTCAAGCGTAACCGTCGATGAGGGCAAGGGCAAGTTTGTGGCAACTCCTTACGAAATTACGGATACCCGTATGCAGGTGCGCCTGACCGAACCCGTAAAACCAAAGGGTGACGTTGTAAAGGTCAAAGTGGCCTATAGCTTCAAAATTCCAGAATACGGCTCCGACCGGATGGGTCAGCTTCAGCGTAAGGATGGAATAATCTATGAGATTGCCCAATGGTACCCACGTATGTGTGTATATGATGACATCGAAGGCTGGAACGTGCTTCCTTATCTGGGTGCAGGTGAGTTCTACCTCGACTACGGCGATTATGAATACACCGTTACGGCTCCCTGGGATCATATTGTGGTAGGCTCCGGTGAATTACTGAATCCAAACGACGTGCTGACTGCCGAACAGATTAAACGACTGGATCAGGCCCGTAAAAGTGATCAAACCGTGATTATTCGGGGAAAAGATGAGGTGACGAATGCGAATAGCCGCCCGAAAAAGTCTGGTACGCTGACCTGGAAATTCCGTTGCCTGAATACGCGCGACGTAGCCTGGGCTTCGTCACGCGCCTTTGTATGGGATGCTGCCAAAATGAATCTGCCAAGTGGTAAAGCGGCCCTCGCCCAATCAGTTTACCCAGCCGAAAGTGCAACCAATGATTCCTGGAATCGCTCAACGGAATATGTGAAAGGATGCGTTGAGTTCTATTCCAAGTATCTGTACGAATTCAGCTACCCTGTAGCGACGAATGTGGCGGGTATAGTGGGTGGTATGGAGTATCCCGGAATTATTTTCTGTGATCATAAAGACAAGAAAGATGCACTTTGGGGAGTAACAGACCACGAGTTTGGCCATAACTGGTTCCCGATGATTGTGGGAAACAACGAGCGTAAGTTTCCCTGGATGGACGAAGGTTTTAATACCTTTATCAATACTCTTTCGACGGCTAATTTCAATAAGGGCGAATACAACCGCGAGCGCGGCACGATGCACGATCTGGCACCCGCCTTATTCTACCCTGCCGAGCCAATCATGACCATCCCTGATGTTCAGCAGGCAAGGGCTTTGGGTATTCTGGCCTATTACAAGCCAGGTATGGGGCTGAAACTTCTACGTGATGTAATTCTCGGTCCTGATCGCTTCGACTTTGCCTTCCGAAATTACGTGAATCGCTGGGCGTTCAAACACCCGACTCCCTATGATTTCTTCCGCAGCATTGAAGATGGCGCTGGTGAAGATTTAGGCTGGTTCTGGCGAGGATTCTTCTACGAGACCTGGAAACTAGACCAAAGCGTTAAAGAAGTGAAATACGTTGACGGTGCGGCTGATAAAGGATCACTGATCTCGATTGAAAACCTCGAAAAAATGGCCATGCCCGTTACTATTGAAGTGACAGAATCCAACGGTAAGAAAGGTCGCGTGAATCTGCCTGTAGAAGTCTGGCAGCGGGGTGGTTCCTGGACGTTTAAATACAATTCGACCTCACCCCTGAAAACGGTTGTTATTGACCCCGACGAAAAACTGCCGGATGTCAATGAAAAGAACAACGTTTGGCGGGCAGAAGCGCAGTAGGAGAGTATAAATGGAGGAAGGGGAAGAGAAGGAGTAAAGGAAAAAAGGTTGGCGTGAAAAGCTCCTTTTCCCTTTACTCCCTCTCCTCCCCTTCCTCCATTTATACTTCTACCAACATAGCTCCATACGAATAACCGCCCCCGAACACGGTGATGACGATCCGTTGGCCCTTTTGAAATGTATCCCACTTTTCAGACAGTGCGATGGCACAACCGGCACAGCCCGTATTTCCGTAGCGTTGAATATTAGAAATCAGTTTCTCTTCTGGTAAGCCAAGGGTGTTCATTACGTTCCTGGATATCCGTAGATTAGCCTGGTGGGGCAAAATGTAATCTACATCGGCCAGGGTCAGTCCGCATCGTTCAAGCACTTGTAGGCTAGCCTTAGGCATGTATTGACAGGCGTTGATAAAGACATCGCGTCCGTGGGGCATAGTAACACCACCATCGGCAGGTTTCATCATCACACCCGTAGTCGCTTTGGGTGTATGTGCAGCTCCACCTGTCAAGAGGCCTTTAATGGAAAAATCCCCTTCGCTCTGCCGTTCCTTCGTAATCAGTAGGGCTGCTGCACCATCTCCCCATAAATGCCCGGAAATAGTATCCTGTTCATTATAGTAAAGCGTATTATGCTCCGATACGATGACGAGCGCATAACTAGCTTTGTTTAAGGCAAAGTAACCTTCAACGACCTCAATTGCATTAAGAAGTGACGAGCAGGCAGATGAAATTGAAACCGCTGGAATATCGGCTATACCGAGATAATGCTGGGCTTCATGAGCAATGGAAACAATTGTATCGTAAGGCGTATAGGTTCCGCCTACAATCAAATCAACTTTGGAGAGATCGGCTTTATCCTGAAGTTGCTTAACAACCTCAATGGTCATGGTATTCGTATTCTCGCCGGGAGCAGCTTTTCGTCGCTCCACAATTCCAGTGCGTTCGATAATCCAGTCGCTGGACAGGCCATTGAGCTGGGTAAAATGTTCGTTGCCAACTACCTGGGTTGGTAGGTAATGGCTTACTGCGTGAATGTACATCAGGCCAAATAAGTTGGGCTATCACTCAGATAACCCTTAATTAATGTCTAAAGTTAAATCCTTCCGGGAAAACGTAGTATTGAACATTGGAACAATACCACAAACTATTCAATATGTCTTGTTTTTGTCCTAATACCAGGCTTGTTAAACACCAGAAAGTATGCGTTCATAAAAAATAAGCAGCTTACGAGCCTCACTAGTCCAGTTGTAAAATTGCTCTACAGCCCTAAAACCCCGCTGACCCATGAGTCGCGCTGCATCTGGATGATCCGCTAGGTAGATGAGTGCTTCTGCAAGTTGAGCTGGCTTATAAGGCGAAACACAGAATCCGCATTGATGACGTTCGACTATATCCTGATACAAAGTAAAATCTGAGGTAATAACAGGTAAACCCAGGGCCATATATTCAAATAACTTGGTAGGGTACGATTCAGGATAGTCACCTACGGGTTTAAGTAATGCTAGCCCCACTGTTGCACCAACGGCCTGTTTGAAAGCGATCCGTTGATCGGTATAGCCATAGAAGTGTATATTATCCTGAACATCACTAAAAAAAGGAAGCGTAGCCAGATCACGTTCAGTAAACCTACGTTGACCGAACAAATGCAGATTGAAATTTGGATAAGTTGTCTTGAGTTGAGCCAGCGCTTCGACAAGCGTATCGAACGCCCGCTCGAAACTGAGCCAGCCAATATAGAAAAACGATGGCTGCGCAAGGTTAGGGCTATAGGGCTGTTGAAATGGTTCAAGAAAGGGAAGTAATGGATAATTGTAGATCACTTCGTGAGGCTTGGCCAGCGTTGTATAGGTATTCAGATAGCCATGTTCAGTAAAAATCAGGTAGAATTGTTTTCGAGCGAGATGGTCAAACCAAGCGAATACAGTTGTCAGCAAAAAACCATTATTGATGGTTTTAAGATGCATTTTTTTGTGTAGATTTTCCTGTACTTCATAAATGACTTTCGCTCCCAGCAGTTGAAATACATAGGCAAATGGCAGAAATTCGGGTACATACACATGCACAAGTTTCGGGCGTAACCATAGGCATCGAAGTAGAATAAACGGGCAGGTCAACAGAATTCGCCAGATAACACGTCGGAAGTAGGGTAACCGGATAAAATGAATTGCGGGAGCAATAGTAGGATCAGCATTGGGTAGGGCACAAAATACCTCGTATTGTTCAGAAAGGGTCTGGCATTGTTTGAAGACTATTCGCGGGTCTTGCGGTTGGTGAGCAGTACTAACATGCAGAACACGAACTTTTCTCATAAAACACGGCCATAACTGCTGGGGCAATTCTGACTCCTAATCATTTTATTATGCCAAAAGTACGCAGTTCTTCGTCAATCTTTTGATTCCAGCGCTCCTGAGCTGCCTGATTGATACTGTGATTCGTTTCATCGTCGTACTGAGTCTGCATGCGGTTCAGTTCACGGTAGGACTCAATGAATTGGTATTGAGCAATGCTGTTGTAATCTTCCAGGGTCAGACTATCTGGATGAAGCCTGCGTTTAAATCGCTCGACAATAATTTTTGTAATGTCAAAATGGCGCTGCTCGTGATTTAATGCATAAGCTGTTCTGGCATCGGATCGCCCCCAGGATGAAGTTTTCAGCATATACGCTTTTGCATTCAGGTTAAGAATAATAACGCCATCCTTAACCGTGCTTTTACCCTCGTAGGAGAAACTGGTAAAGACTTCGGCAGCATAATGGCTCCCTTTACGCGGTGCAGCCTGGAAATCGGCCCAGGTTAATTTTCGGGTAGGATTGTAGTGTACCGTATCATCATCCGTAATTCGCGTATCATCGATAAAGTTAATTTTGAGGCTGCGGGCTAACTTCTCATTGCGCCCGCTTTCCCGATTCATGTACTCATTTAGGGTCTTTAAGGAAGAAACAAGTGCTTGACGAATAGTTTGTTCAATCACCGATGTCTGATCAATAGGTCGTGTATAATTTGCACTCCCTCTATAATCAGTTAGCTGGGTGCTGGTTTCAGTTCCTGCGTCATCTTTGCCCAATAGTTCAAATGTAACTGCAAAGGTGAATTGACCGGTTACACGAGTACCTTTTGCCGTCTCGCTCACTCGGCACTGGCGGATTCGCATAGCAATAGGGCGCAACTTCTTATTTTGTTTCAGCCCCTGGTTAATAAATTGCTGGAAACTAGCAGCTACCCCTCGCTCTAAGTCAACGGGGTAAACAGGTTGGTTAGGGACCAAAGCTAAGCGGGCAATGGGACCTCCTTCTGTACGTTGATCCGTAATCGTAGCAATGTAAAACTCTTTAGGAGTAAAGGGCAACGATTCAGAGCGCAGCCGAATGGAGGAGCCTGGTTGCTGAAACGATAGAAACAGCAAGCCGATTAATAGCGAAAATAATCGGAGAGAAAAATGCATTAAGCCAACAGACCTATAGTTCGGTCATATACCTTCAGTAACGAAATCGTGAGGCTAATCGTACCGATCGTAAAACTTCCGGTAGATTCGGAAACCTGCTCAGTGAGCGTCCATAAACCTAGTTCATTTTTTCGCCAGACCTCGATCTCAACTGCCTGTGAGTTAATTAAGATATACTCTTGAAACGAAGGAATTTTTCGATATCGTTGAAATTTTCGACCTCGGTCATAGTCTTCTGTCCCATCCGATAAAACTTCAATGAGCACGACCGGATTAAGCAGGTTATCGAATTCATCGTCTATTAATTGTGGTTCTCCACACACGATCACAATATCAGGATAGGCAAACAGGGTCGTTTCGGGTAAATGAACGCGCATGTCCGAAGAGAACGATTGACAGTCACTTCCCCGTAATGCAATATAAATTTCACCCGATACATTTTCTTTGATACGATTGTGTTGTTTAGATCCGCCTGCCATTGGTAAAATTTCTCCCTGATAATATTCACTTTTTTCAAGGGCAACACGCTCCATGGACAGATACGCTTCCTGCGTAATGAATTGTCGTTGTTCTGCTATCATTACCTTAAAAAATTATCCCTCCAATTTGTATCAGCTAAGATACGAATGGGAGGGATGGGAATCAATGTATTTATATGGCTAGTCAATCAGCATTGCCTTGCCACTCAGTATGTCGTTTTCTACTGTTTTGTACTTCACATCCCGTTTTACCGAGCCGTCACCGTATTGCACATTGACACGGGCATTGCGGTCCAGTTTTGCTACGCGTACCGGTGCCTGGCGTTGAGCAGGCATTGGTGGTGCCCCAGCGCCCATCGCGTCATTTTCGGCCATACGACGGGCGTATTCCTCAGGACCAGTAGCCAGGTGATCATCATCGAAGTCTTCAATATTGGTATGAAGCTTCGGTTGTGGCTGCGGACGGCGTTGCGTTGGCGCCTGACGGATTTCCTGCTGTATTTCCTGGGCTTCCTGTGCTGGAATGTCGGCTTTGGTCAGGAAGTTGATGGTATCAAAATTGACCTTATTGAGGAATCGCTTGAACAATTCTACTGACTCAAACTTGTACACCAGCAAGGGGTCTTTCTGCTCAAACACGGCATTCTGTACCGATTGCTTCAGATCGTCCATTTCGCGGAGGTGTTCCTTCCACTCCTGGTCAATAACGGATAGCGTTACGGCTTTTTCCATTTCCGTCACGATTTCGCGACCACCACTTTCAACAGCCTTTTGCAGATCAGCCACAACCGTTAATTCATGAATACCATCCGAAAATGGTACGACGATGTTTTTAATCTGGTGGCCCTGCTCATTCAGCACCTGGGTTAAAATCGGCAGCGCTTTATCGGCAATGGCGTGATTCTTCGCCTGATAATTGGCTTCTGCTTCGTTATAGAGATGCCGAATCTGATCCGGTTTTTTCTTGGCAGCAAACTCTTGAGCAGTCAGCGTCGGTGAAAGTCCCAGTGTGGTTAACAACTGAAGTTTTACTTCTTCGTAGTTTCCTTCCGAATTGTTGACGGTTTCTTCAACCACATCATACATTGTATTGGCAATGTCGAGTGGCAAACGGTCGCCAAACAACGCATTCCGACGACGTTTGTAGATGGCTTCACGCTGATAATTCATGACGTCATCGTATTCAAGCAGCCGTTTCCGAATGCCGAAGTTATTTTCTTCGACTTTCTTCTGGGCCCGTTCGATCGATTTCGTAATCATCGAGTGCTGAATAACCTCGCCTTCTTCGAGACCCATGCGGTCCATCACTTTGGCAATTCGCTCCGACCCGAACAAGCGCATCAGACTATCTTCAAGTGAAACGAAGAACTGCGATGTCCCAGGGTCACCCTGACGGCCTGCCCGGCCACGCAACTGCCGGTCTACCCGACGTGATTCGTGGCGTTCAGTACCGATAATGGCCAGGCCACCAGCGGCACGTGATTCTGGCGTTAACTTAATATCTGTACCCCGGCCAGCCATGTTGGTTGCAATCGTAACCGTGCCAGGAAAACCTGCGGAGGCTACAATTTCGGCTTCACGCTGGTGATACTTCGCGTTCAGAACCTGGTGCTGTATCTTACGCATGGTCAGAAAACGGCTCAGTAATTCAGAGTTTTCAACCGATGTTGTACCAACGAGTACAGGGCGTCCTTTCTCAACCAGGCTGGCGATTTCGTCAACTACTGCGTTGTATTTTTCGCGCACTGAGCGATATACTTTGTCTTCTTCGTCGGCCCGGCTAATAGCCCGGTTCGTTGGAATGACGACAACGTCCATTTTGTAAATCTGCCAGAATTCCGAGGCTTCCGTCTCAGCTGTACCCGTCATACCTGCCCGCTTGTGATACATACGGAAGTAGTTCTGGAGTGTAACCGTCGCGTAGGTTTGTGTGGCATCTTCAACCTTCACATTTTCCTTGGCTTCAACGGCCTGGTGCAATCCGTCCGACCAACGCCGGCCTTCCATAATCCGGCCTGTTTGCTCATCAACAATTTTCACCTTGCCGTCCATGATGACGTACTCGGTGTCTTTCTCGAACAACGTGAATGCTTTCAGTAATTGGTTAACCGTATTGATCCGTTGCGTTTTAACGGCGTAGTCACGGATAACGGCTTCTTTATGGAGAATTTTCTCCTGCTCCGAAAATTCCGCGTCTTTTTCAATGACGTTGAGGTCGATTGACAGATCCGGGAGAATGAAGAAGTTAGGATCTTCGCCCGAGCCGGTAATATAGTCGATGCCTTTTTCGGTTAAATCGATACCATTATGGCGCTCATCAATGGTAAAATAGAGCGGGGCATCCGCTTCGGGCATCAGTTTCTGGTTTTCGGCCAGATAAATCGATTCTGTTTTTTGAAGTAATGCTTTGTTACCTGTTTCCGATAGAAACTTAATAAGGGGCTTATGTTTGGGTAGACCGCGATGTGCCCTAAACAAAGACAGGCCACCTTCTTTTTCATCACCAGCCGCAATTTTCTTTTTGGCATCGTTCAGGAAATCGTACACTAACTTACGTTGTGCTTCCACCACGCGTGCCACACGGGGTTTCAATTCGATATAATCCTGCTCATCGCCACGAGGTACAGGACCGCTAATGATCAGCGGGGTACGGGCATCATCAATCAGGACTGAGTCAACCTCATCCACCATGGCATAATGGTGTTTCCGTTGAACCAGTTCGCTTGGTTCCCGGGCCATGTTATCGCGGAGGTAATCAAAACCGAACTCGTTATTAGTACCATAGGTAATATCGGCGAGATAGGCGTTTTTCCGCTGGTCAGAATTAGGCTGATGCTTGTCGATACAATCTACCCGAAGGCCATGAAACTCAAACAGAGGTGCCATCCATTCGGAGTCACGCTTGGCCAGGTAATCATTGACCGTTACAATATGCACACCTCGCCCCGCCAGACCATTCAGGAAGGCTGGGAAAGTAGCCACGAGGGTTTTACCCTCACCCGTGGCCATTTCGGCAATTTTGCCCTGGTGCAATACAACGCCCCCAATAATCTGAACATCGTAGTGAACCATGTCCCATTTAACCTGGGTTCCGGCGGCATCCCAACGGTTAGCCCAATGAGCCTGTTCGCCATCAATCGTAATGTGTTTCTTGCGGGAGGCAATTTCACGATCAACGTCTGTAGCAGTTACTGTTAACTGGTCATTTTCGGTAAACCGGCGAGCCGTTTCTTTTACAACCGCGAAAGCACGAGGTAAAATATCAAGAAGGACACGCTCTAACTCTGTATTGCGGTCGGCCTCTAGTTTGTCGATCTGATTGAAGAGGTGTTCTTTCTCGTTGACATCTACATCAGGGTGACTAGCCTGTTCGCTCAACTCAGCGATCTGGTTATCAATATCGGCCAACTCATCCGCAATCTGAGCTTTAAGCGAGGCCGAAACCTGCCGCAATTCATCGTTGGATAAATCCTTTAATCGGACAAATTCGGTGTTGACTTTTTCGACATAAGGGAGCAGTTCTTTGATGTCCCGTTGCGATTTGGTCCCGAAAAATTTAGCTATGAGATTAATCATTTCTTTTTAGTCATTAGTCACCAGTCAATCGTATCGGAATCTCCAGGTTTACCATTGACTACTGACTGTTTTGCCTACAAATTTAGTGCATTACAGCGGGACTACAAGGTAAATGCCTGCCCGCCAGCGATGCCTTATTATAAGGGAACGGAGTTTTGAAAGGAATCTATTACTTTTGCAGTTCAAATTTTGGCCCAATCGCCAGTGTTCATGCGTACTAAGGACAAATTGTCACACTTTATCCACCGTATTCGCTCCTATCAAGCTGTTTTCCTGCTATTGTTACTGACAGGGTCATATCAGGCATCAGCTCAGACGACACCTCGTTCCCGGGTGGATCAATTGAGCGACGAAGACGTTCAGAACTTTTATCAACGGGCCCAGGCCAGTGGTCTTAGTGAAGCACAGATCGAGCAGGCAGCTATGTCGCAGGGATACACACTGGATGATATTGCTAAAATGCGTAAGCGGATTACTGCACTACGTTCACAAGCCTCTCGCCCCTCAAGCCAGACAGCAATTGATAAGCAAACTGGCAGAACATTGCCTTCTGATCTTTCCCGAAGAACGGACTCAACGACTATGCGTCGAGATACGAGTAAGAAACTTCGTGTTTTTGGGGCATCTCTATTTGAGAATGCCAATCTGTCATTTGAACCCAACCTACGCATTGCCACCCCTCGAAATTATGTTGTGGGGCCAGATGATGAAATTAAAATCGATATTTCAGGTGCATCCACCGGTGACTTTAACTTGAAAGTAAGCCCTGATGGAACCGTAAAAATCCCTGATTTAGCCCCTATTTTTGTTAGTGGTCTTACCATTGAACAGGCGGAGCAGCGCATTATTGATCGGTTACGAAAGGGTGGTTACCAAGGCCTGGGTGCAGCCGGTAGTGGTACAAGTGCCAATATAGCCTTAACCAATATTCGAAGTATTCGTGTTACACTAGTCGGGGAAGTAGTCCGTCCGGGAACCTACACCATTTCTTCTCTTGGGTCTGCCTTTAATGCTCTGTATCTGGCTGGAGGGCCAAATCCAGAAACGGGGTCATTCCGAAAAATCAGCGTAATTAGAGGCAATCGGGTAATCCGTACTATCGATCTATACGATTTTATCCTTCGAGCAGATCAGCGCGATAACATTCAGTTGCGTGACCAGGATGTGATCCGTGTAGCGGACTACGAAACGCATGTTGAGTTGACCGGACAGGTTCGACGCCCAGCTATTTTTGAAGTATTACCCGGCGAAACGTTGAAAACGGTGTTGGGTTTTGCAGGCGGTTTTGCTGATGACGCTTATCGCGCTTCGATCACCCTTCGGCGAAATACGAGCCGTGAACGGCGTATCGTGACCATTACCGAAGAGCAAATAGCAAGTTTCATACCCCAGCGAGGAGACAAATATGAAGTAGGAAAAATACTCGAACGTTATGAAAACCGCGTTCAGGTAGCGGGAGCGGTCATGCGCCCCGGCGATTATTCCCTCGAACCTGGATTAGAAACAGTTCGTCAACTCATAACAAGGGCCGATGGTCTCCGCAAAGACGCATTTACCAATCGGGCATCTATTATCCGTGAACGTCCCGACATGGATAAAGAGAACCTATCCTTTGATTTAGGCAAATTGATGCGGAATGAAATTGCCGATATTCCACTGATGCGGCAGGATAGCCTGACCGTTTTATCGATTCGCGATCTTCGGGAGGAGTATTACGTTACTATTGAGGGAGCCGTAAACAGACCTGATACGGTTGATTTCGTTACCAATATGAGTGTAGCAGATCTTATTGCGCAGGCGGGGGGATTCCAGGAGGGAGCTAAGCCAAATCTAATTGAAGTATCTCGACGAATTCGTCAGGATTCATCGGGTATGCGGGCTACTAGACTGGAAATATATCGATTTGCAATTGATCGAAATCTACAAATTACATCGGTTAAACGTGATTCAGGGAGTGCCGGCGAATTTCGACTTCAACCGTTTGATATTGTGTATGTTCATACATCGCCAAATTATGAAAACCAGCAACAGGTATATGTGTATGGAGAAGTTATGCAACCTGGTAACTACTCCATTTTTAGTCGGGAAGAGCGCATTAGCGACTTACTGAAACGAGCGGGTGGCTTAAAGCCTCAGGCATATATACTAGGTGCTCAATTTAAACGGGAAGGTGATATTATTGCTAATGACCTGAGTGAAATCCTTACGGATTCTGGATCGGAAGAAAACTTATTACTTCGTGATCAGGATACATTGTACATTCCTAAGAGGTCTGAGATTGTTAACGTACAGGGAGGAGTCTTAAATCCATCGTCTGTTAGCTTCAAAGCGGCCTATAAGTTTGACGATTACATCAGCGAAGCGGGCGGATTTACGGATAATGCGCGGAAAAGTAAAGCGTATGTGGTTTACCCGAATGGCCGAAAAGATCGGACACATCGAATACTTTTTTTTTCGTCAAGACCTAAAGTTTATCCTGGTTCAACAGTAATTATTCCTTTTAAACCATTAGATACGAACCGGTTGAGTACTGCAGAGCGTCTTGGTATACTTTCTTTGTTGACAACAGTATCTATTGCGCTTGCTAATATTCTACTTCGTTAAGAAATACTTTCTCACTTTATTATGTCATTTATAGAAACAAAAAAAAACAAAGACATTAACGAGAAAGAAATTGAAATTCGGCTGAGCGATATTGTACAATTTCTGAAAAATGGTCGTCGAAAATTTTTGTTAGGTGCTTTGTTAGGGCTGTTAATTGGGGCTTTATATGCATTTTCTAAAGCTGATATGTATACCTCTCAGGTGACTGTAATGCCTGAAATACAGGCAATAGGAGCCGGAGGATTAGGGAACCTAGGCTCATTAGTAGGGTTAGCTGGGATTGGCATTGATAATGCAGGTGCTCAAGATGTTATTCGCCCTGATTTGTATCCAAATATTTTACAAAGTATTCCATTTGCCTTGCATCTCTTAAAGCAGCCGGTTTATTCTCAAAAATTGCAAGAAAGGATGACATTGCAAGAATTTGTAGGTCGTATAGAAAGTAAAAGCTTTATTAATAAGATGAGGTTATCTTCCGATAATGATGGAGTAGACAGAGTAGAAAACCTTGATCCAAAAAATTTCAGTCAAGCAATACAGCTAACAAGGAGACAGGAACAATTAATTAAATTAATTCAGGCGAATGTAATAGCTGCGTATGATAGGAAAACAGGAATATTGACACTGAGTGCTGTAGAACAAGATCCTGTCGTAGCTGCTACAATAGCTCGTTTATCACTCGAATACCTCACAAATTATATAATAACTTATCGTACTGAAAAAGCCAGCAAGCATGTTAACTTTTTATCACAACGTTTAAGTGAGGCTAAAGCCCGCTATCAGATGGCAGAATATGCCGTGTCTAATTATAGAGATCGGAATCGGAATTTATTCTTAAATACAGCCAAGATAGATGAACAAAGGCTTCAGGCTGATTATTTGCTTGAACAGTCTGTATATAATGAATTATCAAAGCAGTTAGAGCAAGCTAAAATTAAAGTGCAAGATGAAACACCCGTCTTTAAAATATTAGAGCCCCCAACCGTACCCTTGCGTAAAAGTGGGCCGAAGCGAACAATGATTATGTTAGGATTTAGTATGGTAGGGATAGTTATAAGTGTGATAATTGCACTAATCAGGTATATTCCATGGAATATTAAAAGTAAACAAACTGCATGAAAACAGCTTTGATTTGTGGTATATCGGGTCAAGACGGAGCCTATTTGGCTAAATTACTACTCGAAAAGGGCTATCATGTAGTTGGTGGATCACGTGATGCTCAAATGTCGTCCTTTAGTAATCTGGAACGTTTAAAAATCCGTTCTAAAGTTGAATTTGTCTCTATTAGTATTAATGATTTCAGGAGCGTGTTACAAACACTTTTGAAAGTTAGGCCAGATGAGGTATATAACTTAGCTGGTCAAAGCTCCGTAGGGCTGTCATTTGAGCAACCTGTCGAGACTCTTGAAAGTATAAGTGGAGGTACACTCAATATATTGGAAGCTATTCGCTTTAGTAATTTGCCGATCAAATTCTATAACGCAGGCTCTAGCGAATGTTTTGGTGATACTGGGAGTTTAAATGCTAACGAAAATACGCCATTTCGTCCAAGAAGCCCTTATGGAGTAGCAAAAGCAGCAGCATTTTGGCAAGTAGCTAATTATCGAGAAGCTTACAATCTTAAGGCAAGTACAGGAATTTTATTTAATCACGAATCTCCCCTTCGACCAGAGCGTTTCGTAACACAGAAAATTGTAGCAACTGCTTGCCGAATTGCTAATGGGGGTACAGAAACATTAATATTAGGTAACATTGACATCGCTCGTGATTGGGGCTGGGCACCTGATTATGTTGAGGCTATGTGGCTTATGCTTCAGCAAGATCACCAAGACGATTATGTGATTGCTACAGGCCAAACCTATAAATTGCGAGAATTTATCCGTGTCGTGTTTGAGACTCTTAGCCTTGATTGGCGGAATCACGTCCGTACAGATTCATCATTTTTTCGACCGACAGACATTGCTGAAGGTCACGCTGATCCAACTAAAGCTAATAGACAATTAGGATGGAGTGCGCGTTATAAGATGGAGGAGGTTGGAAAGTTGATGGTGCAAGAGCGGCTTTTGATCGTAGAAAGCCGAAGATAGAATTTTTATGAGAGCTCTTACTTTGAATTATATACGGGAGCGAATGCGAAATGTTCATCCACGTACACGTAAGGTACAATTCAATACTATTATTGGACTGTTTCTTAAAGGAGGTGGAATGATTATTTCATTATTATTATTACCACTTACAATAGATTACTTATCAAAAGACACATATGGAACCTGGTTAACAATTAGTTCTGTAGTAACTATGATGAGCTTTTTAGATATAGGTATTGGCAATGGATTGCGTAATAAGATTTCAGAAGCTGTTTCAAAGGGGGATAAGATGCTGGCCCGAGCATATATTAGCACGGCTTATGTAATTTTTGGCACTATACAGCTAACCGTTATTTTATTATTTTCATTATTAGAAAAATACATTCCTTGGCAACAGATTTTTAATACAACACTTCCGCTAGATCAGCTTCGGTTAGTTATTTGGTTAATAATTGTTGCGATGGCGATAAAACTTATTCTTGATATTCTAACTTATATTCTATTTGCTCTACAAGAGCCTAGTCAAGTCGCGCTAATTTCATTTCTATCTAATATACTCATACTTGCCGGAACATATGCGCTATCACGCTTGAATAGTGGAAATTTGGTCTATTTAGCTCTGATCACTTCTTTGATTCCTGTTGTGATTATGTTAATTAGTAGCTTTATAATGTATGGAGGACAATTGAAAGAATATACCCCTTCAATAAGATTAGGTAATGTTAAATATGGGCGAAGTCTCTTATCACTTGGCTACAAATTTTTTTTTATTCAAATAGCAGTTCTTATTCTCTTTTATACAGACAATTTAGTTATTGCCCAATTGTTCGGTCCATCTGAGGTTACCACTTATAATGTTGCTTTCCGTTATTTCAACGCGATTAATATATTATTCTCTATTATAATAACTCCTTATTGGTCTGCATTTACTGAAGCTGCAGCAAATAATGATATACAATGGATGAAACGCTCATATGATTATTTGCAAAAACTTTGGTTAGGCTTATTTGTCGCGGTTTTAATAATGATTTTTATAGCTAAAATAGTATATTCTTTTTGGATAGGGGATAGAGTTGTAGTTCCCACAGTAATCAACGTCGTAATGGGCATGAGTATATTGATTATTTGTTGGAATAATATTACTGTTTCTGTAATTAATGGATTGGGTAAGGTCAAAGTACAATTATTATGTTCAATATTTGCCGCACTTACTAATATTCCATTATCAATTTATCTAGCACAACAATTAGAAATAGGTAGTGCTAGTGTTATGATCGCAACTTGCTTATCTCTATTACCTGCCACTGTTACTGGAACAATACAGGCAAAAAAATTAAGCAATGGGCGTGCTAAAGGAATTTGGGCAAAATAAGCTAAAAATGACATGAAGTTAATTGAAAAAATAAAGAGTATAATAGCAGAAATCGAAGGATTAAAAGCAGATAATGACGAGACTCGCCTATTAATAGGCTCTATGTTCGCTCAAAATATTAGTGCTGTAAAAACCATAAAAGATGCTGAATTTAAAGTGTTTTCACAATTTGGTGACGACGGAATTATTCAATTTTTAATTAGAAACCTAGAGCCGACGGTTGATAAATTTGTAGAGTTTGGAGTTGAGACCTATAAGGAATCGAATACTAGGTTCCTATTAATGCACGACAACTGGCAGGGGTTAATTATTGATGGATCAAAGGCCAATATTGACTATATAAAAAAAACACCGATTTTCTGGCGTTATGATCTTACTCCAGTAAATTCATTTATCACTGTTGAAAATATTAATCAGATTTTAGAAGCTAATTGTTTTGATGGAAAAATAGGGTTACTTAGTATAGACATCGACGGTAACGACTATTGGATTTGGCAAGCCATTACGGTTTCGGATGCTGATATAGTAGTTATTGAATACAATAGCCTGTTTGGTATTGAACGGGCAATCACTGTTCCCTATATACCTGATTTTTTTAGGGGAACCGCCCATTATTCCTGCCTTTATTTTGGGGCATCACTACCTGCACTTTACGATTTAGCAAAATCAAAAGGTTATGCATTTGTCGGCTGTAATAAAGCTGGTAACAACGCTTATTTCGTTAAAAAAGACTTAATTGGCCCTATACCAGAATTGTCTCTCAGGGAAGGTTTCGTAGCCTCTCGTTTTAGGGAAGCTCGCGATTATCAGGGTAAATTGACATTTGCAAAAGAGGAAATCAGAATGAAGGAAATTTCAGGCCTTCCAGTTTTTAATACAAGAACAGGCCTTTTAGAAAGTATATAAAATATGAAAATTATTTTTGATCATCAAACTTTTTCTCAGCAAACATATGGAGGGATATCGCGCTATTATGCAGAATTGATTGCAGGTATAAACTGTACTTCAAATGCAAGTGCTCACTTACCAATTATATTCTCAAACAATATATACTTAAAAGATAAAGGTATACCGGCGAGACCTTTTTTTGCTAAGGCTGAAACAGCAAAAAAAATAAAATTCATTAATTATATAAATAAACTTTATAGTATCAATTCATTAAAACGAGAGGCTTTTGACGTGTTTCATGCAACTTATTATGATCCCTATTTTTTGCCTTATCTCAAAGGACGCCCTTTCGTGGTTACATTCTTGGATATGATACATGAAAAATTTGGTCAAAGATTTAAAGCGCTAGCTTATGATGGTGAAATAACAAGACAGAAACGTTTGTTAGCTAATCGTGCTGATCGAATTATTGCCATCTCAGAAAGTACTAAACATGATATAGTTGAGTTATTGGATATTAATCCATCTAAAATTAATGTAATTTATTTAGGTACTTCAGTAACTGCAAAATCGATCTCTATAAACAGCCCATTCTCTCACCCCCCTTACCTGCTGTTTGTTGGTAACCGAGATACATATAAAAATTTTAAAGGCTTGTTAGAAGCTACTCATCCACTCTTAAAACGGTATCAAATTAAACTTTTATGCGCTGGCGGAGGAAGGTTTACTAAAGACGAAACACTGTTTATTCATTCACTAAAAGTTGATGCATTTGTTGAACAATGTGCAATAAATGATCAAACCTTACCTTTGCTATACCAAAAGGCTATTGCATTTGTTTTTCCTTCACTATATGAGGGTTTTGGGATTCCTATTTTAGAAGCTTTTGCCTGTGAGTGCCCTTGTATCGTGAGTAATGGAAGCTCTCTCTCAGAGGTTGCCGGAGAAGCTGCTTTATACATAGATCCTACTTCGTACGATTCTATAACATTTGCTATTGAACAGATAATAGGTAATTCAAACTTGCGCCAGACATTAATACAAAAAGGCAAAGAGAGATTAAATATATTCTCTTGGCAAAGGACTGTAAACAAAACACTTAATCTGTACCAATCAATAATCTAATTAACTTCCTCGTTTCGTTCTATTAATAAAATATGAGGATTTACATATAAATTTTCGCTCAGTACTTACACTTTACTTTGAAAAAAGCATTAATATCTATTATAACAGTCGTTTACAATGCACATTCAACATTGGAAGCGACCATTTGTAGCGTTCTAGAACAAGAGAAAGAATTAGTTGAATATTGGATTATAGATGGTGGTAGTACCGATGGGTCGATCGATATAATAAAAAAATATGAAAACCAGCTAGCTGGTTGGCGAAGTGAGCCAGATAATGGTATTTACGACGCAATGAATAAAGGGATAAAAAATATGCAAGGGGAATGGATACTTTTTCTGGGCGCCGATGATGTAATATTGCCTGGGGTAATTAGTACTATTAAACCTTATTTAAATTCTCTATATTCTGTAGTATTTGGAGATGTGTTATTTACCAATAGCCACAGAATGCGCTCATTTTTTGGGGCACGCACTTTGTTTCAAAATACAGTACATCATCAAAGTGCCTTTTATAATAAATCAAATTTTTTAAATTTTTTTTATAATACTGAACTGGGAATTTTAGCTGATTACGAGCTGAATTTGAAAATATATTTAGAAAAGAAACCCTACTTATATATACCTGTAGTTATTGCGAGATGCGAGATTGGTGGCGCAAGTAGCAATTTGTCTAAATCTCTTAAAGAAACCAATGCTATTCGAGCTCACTATATAAAATCACCTTGGAAAAGTGCCTTTCTATCTGGAGCTTTAGTTATTTATTATGCACAGAAAAGAATTAGATACTATTTATATGGGCATCGTATTTAATTAATTATTAATATGAAATGTGATGATACAAAACAAATAACAACATATGAAAGAATCGCTGGTACAGTGATTCTTTATAATAGTAACTTTGATGTAATTGATAATATTAATACATACATGGATCAAGTTGAGGTATTATATGTTGTAGATAATTCAGACTCCCTGAACAAAGAATTAATAAATACATTGCAACAATTTGAAAAAATTATATATTATTCAAACAATGGAAATAGAGGGATTGCCTGTGCATTAAATATTGCTGCTAATCTAGCAATTTGTGATGGATTTTCTTATTTATTAACCATGGACGATGATACATCGGTTCCTCAAAATATGATTAATGTTATGTTGTCTTTTTTGAAAAATCATAAAAAAGATAATATAGCATTAATTGCTCCACAGCATATTCCTAATCTAGTTGAGAATTCTTATACAAATGTATACTTTGTTATTACATCTGGAAGTTTACTTGATCTTAATGCATATTTACAATGCGGCCCGTTTTTAGAAGAACTCTTTATTGACTGGGTAGATCATGAATACTGTATGCGATTAAAAAAACACAATTTTTCAATTATTGAACTTAATTATTTGTCTATTAATCATCGCTTGGGTAACCGAAAAGAAATTTCACTTTTGGGAGTTTCTGTTTTTTGGACTTCACATAACCCAATACGTATTTATTACAAGATTCGAAACACTCTTTACGTACTAACAAAATATCGTAAGATTATACCAATTGGCTATCTCATTATCTTTGCCAAAGATTTCACAAAGGAAATAGTTAAAAATCTAACCTTTGAAAATAATAAAAAATATAGAGCTTTTTTATTATATAGAGCCTTTTGCGACTATTGGCAGAATAGAATGGGCCCTTTTAAATAATTCAATATGATGACTGGATATTTGCCGGTTAGGGATTTTAAGGTTAACCTTAGTAGCATTATTTGTTATTTAGGTATTATTTTGTTGTTTACTCCTAAGGTAAATTTAATTTCCTTTGCAGATCAATCAGCTGGGATCCGTATTGACGATATAATAATTAGCTGTATTGCAGGTACAACATTCCTGTTATTTAGCACAATATACAAGAAAAAGTTTTCGCCTTTAGAGCTCTTGTTTTATATATTTGTGTTTTTAGGTATTTTTTCAAATATTATAAATATAGTATTTAATGGTCAATCGAACCTTTTATACTCATTTCGAAATGTTGAATATTTTGTATTCTTTTACATAGGCTATTTTAGCCGTACAAAAATCACGATTACAAAGGTCTCATACATCTATATACTCATTAATGGGTTTGTTATTTTTTTGCAAAAATTTGCACTAATTGGGGGCTTTAGATCTGAGGGATATTTTGATAATGTGTCGACCCGTCCAGTAGGATTGACGGGGGGACCTTGGGAAGTGGGAACCATACTAATGTTTGCTTTATGCGTAATTATATATGTAGAAGTTAATATCAACAAAAAAATATTATTTTCTATATTGGTGCTAATTTTGCTTTTAATTACAGGTGCCCGTTTGCCAACACTCTCTTATTTTATTGTAATTGGTGCATTATTATTTTCCAAATCTAAAAATAAACTTTTTTTAATATTATGTGTATTCTTTATTGTGCCATTGCTATTAGTTTTTATAAGTCAGTTTAACAATCCTGTCATTCAGCGCTCCGCAAATTTATTCTCCTATAGTAATATTGATCAATTTTTACACTATTATAAAAGCATAAAAGTTGAATCTCGATTTATTGATTTTCCTGAAACCCCATTCGATGAAACTTCCGATATGAGTTGGTTGTACAGAATATCTAAGTGGAGTTTTGCAATAAAGTATTGGCTAAATTCCGGAGTTGAATATATAATTGGCCTCGGTCCCGGTATATGGGGATTCGCGCTTGATGGTGGCTGGATAAGAATTTTGACTGAGAATGGAATTCTTGCATCAGTTGTATACATTATGTTTTTGATGAAAGTGAGTGCTATGCATTCAGCTTTGAAAATGATTGTAATTACGTTAGCAATTAATATGATAATGATTGATATACACATGGCTTATAAGTGTATGGCCTTCTTCTTCTTTGCGATAGGATATTTTTCAGATGACAATAAATTTACATATTCTTTTAAAATAACTTGATTATGATAAGTGTATGTATGGCCACTTATAATGGTAGTAAATATATTATTAGGCAGATAAATTCTATTATACCTCAACTCGGTAATGATGATGAAATTATAATTTCAGATGATAATTCTACTGATAGCACTCTAGATTTGTTATATGCTATTAATGATAAGCGAATTAAGATAATTATTAATAAACTAAAGTCTGGTCCAGTCGGAAATTTTCAGAACGCTTTAAACAATGCTAAGGGTGATATTATATTTCTTGCTGATCAAGATGATATATGGTCGCAGGATAAAATTTCAACCATATGTAAATTGCTTATTGATCATGATCTTGTATTAAGTAATTGTGAGGTAGTTGATCAAGATCTAAAAATCTTGATTCCTTCTTTTTTTAATTTCAGAGGTAGTAGACCGGGGTTTTGGTTTAATCTATATAAAAACTCTTATATTGGATGTTGTATGGGATTTCGGCGTGAAGTGCTAAATTATGTTTTACCAATTCCAGAGAATATTCATATGCATGATTGGTGGATTGGACTTTTAGTTGAAACTCGTGGACGGATTAAATTCGTGGAAAAACCTTTAATGAGTTATGTAAGACATGGTCATAACACATCACCTACTGGTGAGAAAACAACTTATAGTACTTTAAAGCAGTTACAAAATCGATTATCTATGCTCTGGTATATTTTTAAAAGAGGGCTAGTATAATTTCGTAAATAAAAAAACCTGATGGTATCTGTAATTATTCCAACATATAATGCAGCATCTTATTTGCCTGCTTTAATATCGGCCTTAAATAATCAGACCATTTCTCACGAACTTATTGTACTGGATTCTGAATCAACAGACACTACTTGTCAAATATTAAGTCAAGCCGGAATACAATATATATCAATACCTAAGTCTGAGTTTAATCATGGTAAGACTCGAAATCTGGGGGTTTCTTTGGCAAAATATGAATCTATTATATTCATGACACAGGATGCCTTACCCGCATCTGACGATGCTTTTGAAAAATTAATTGTTGGCTTACAGGCAAGTAACCGGATTACTATGGCTTATGGACGTCAGGTGCCTTATCCCCATACAGATGTATTTGGCCAATTTGCTAGATTAAATAATTATCCAATTCATAGTGTTGTAAAAGATAAGTCGATGATACCTCATTTGGGAATTAAAACTTGTTCTTGCTCAAATTCGTTTGCAGCTTACAAAAAATCATGCTTATTGCAAATTGGACAATTCCCACAAGACACTATATTAGGTGAGGATGTTACCGTTGCAGCGAAATTTATATTGCAAGATTTTTCAGTAGCTTATTGTGCTGATGCTCAGGTGTATCATTCTCATGATTATTCAATTGTTGAAGAATTTAAACGCTATTTTGACATTGGGGTTTTTCATAAACAACAATACGATATTCTTTACGCATTTACTCGAGCAGAGTCAGAAGGTATGCGGTATGTAATTGAAGAGTGCAAGTATATAATTAAAACCGGCGTTGTATGGCTGCTGCCTATCCAATTTATACGCACGATAGCTAAGTATATTGGCTATCGTGCCGGGCGAATGTACAAGCGACTACCCATTAAAATTAATCGATTTTTAAGTATGCACCGCGCTTTTTGGTAATAACGTGTGTTTGCTTAAACATAAATAAGTGAATTACTTGCCTTTAAGTAGACGACGAAGAACTCGTTCCATCTTGATTTGATTCTGTTTAATGACCTGCAATTCTTGTTGTTGCTTTTGATTTACCTTATTTAGCTCAATATTGTATAGTGTCAGTTCTTCGATTTTCTCAAGTAATTTCGCCTGCATCTTTCCGACATCGATACCTTCTTTTACTACTTCATCGGCTGAAGGTACACCTGGCAGGTGTTTTTCCCGATTAATATAGGTTTCAACCGACCTTAAAGTTCGCAGAGGATAGCCATAATCAAACACTCTATCTGACCAATCATTTGTGCTTTTCACCGCTATCTTCACTTTCTCTGTTAGAATACCATCCTCTACAAACAGTTTATAGCCAGTTGGCGTTTGAGATATTCCATTCCCGATAATAACACCACCATTATTAATATTTTGCATATGAATCCCTGAGGTCATCCATAGGCTGGAATCTGCTCCAATACGGGCTGAACTGTTCACACTTCCTAGAATTACATCCCCATTCGCATTAACAGTAAGGAACTTAGTCTGATTCAGTGCACTAGCTGGAGAACTAGTAGTTAGATTTGTTAATCGTAAACCTGACTGATTTACAGTTCCCTTCGTGATTTCCAGCTTGTTAGCTGGGGATGAAGTGCCAATTCCTACATTGGCATTACTGCCCAATACAATTGAATTACTCTGACTGACAACGGCATTGGCTCCTATGGCAGCGGCATTAGTTAGATTTGTGGGGTTAACAGTGCCGGCTTTAGCTCCATAGCCAATGAATACGTTGTCTGTCCCCGTCTGATTGTTAAGCCCTGAATATTGACCAATGGCGGTGTTGCGTTGTCCAGTTGTATTATGGAGAGCGGAGCCATCCCCAATAGCTGTATTGCCAACGCCTATGGAGTTATTCTGCCCTGAGGAATTACCCATAAATAGATTTAAACTGCCTGTGGTATTACCGCCCCCGGCAAAAGAACCTAAAAATAAGTTACTACCTCCTGTAGTATTACTGCCACCAGCTGAATTACCTATAAAGACATTATAATCTCCAGTTGTGTTAGTACGACCAGCTATTACACCTAAGAAAGTATTGTACTGGCCAGTCGAGTTTGTGAATCCTGCTTCATACCCTACAAATGTGTTGTTGCCACCGGTGGTAATGTTGAAGCCAGACTGATAACCAAAAAATGCATTAGACGCAGCACTTGTACCATTAAAGCCACTCTGATGCCCTACATAAGTGTTCATCTGACCTGTATTATTCTTATAGCCTGCCAATGTGCCCATAAATACGTTCAGTCTACCCGTAGTATTATAAAAGCCAGCCTCCCGACCTACCATAACGTTCGATGACCCTGTGGTGTTTTGAAAAGCAGTTTGAAGACCAACAAATACATTATCCTGTCCCGTATTGTTTGTCCAGCCCGCTTCACGTCCTACAAATGTATTATTCGAACC
Source organism: Spirosoma migulaei (assembly GCF_054776855.1). Taxonomy (NCBI): domain Bacteria; kingdom Pseudomonadati; phylum Bacteroidota; class Cytophagia; order Cytophagales; family Cytophagaceae; genus Spirosoma; species Spirosoma migulaei. The sequence goes on from NZ_BAAHBG010000005.1 coordinate 170,771, forward strand.
AGATGTGTTACTGTATCCTGAAAGAATGCCTAAGAATGTGTTTGAGGTGCCAACAGTATTGTTAAAGCCAGCGTCACGACCCAGGATAGTATTAAATGATCCAGTAGTAGTATTATAGCCAGCTTGAAGCCCTATAAATGTATTGGACTCTGCTGATATATTTGAGAATCCAGCCTGATAACCCATAAAAGTATTAGAGGATCCTGTCGTATTCTTATAGCCTGCCAATGTGCCCAAAAAGGTATTCTGAGCGCTTGTTGATGTTATAGCCACCCCTGCCCCTGGACCTACTAATGTATTGTTAGCCCCAGGAGTGCTGGAGTTAGTTATGTTCGCAACATAGTTGTTTTGTGCTATGAGGCAACCAGGTAGCAAAAAGTAGCAGAGAAAGTAAAAATAGGGGCGCATAATGGATAAAGCTAGTCTAATAATAAAGGTTAACTAATGGCCTCAATAGTTGTTTAAGTTCGCTTTATCATGCCAAAGTGAACAATGTGACTACAAGGATATATTTTTTCGCAACAATTAATGCTAGATTAATCTTGCTCAACTATTCTGTAAACAAAACCAATGGTACTGTATCTATGCTGTTGAGTTGGCGGTTAATAAATTGCCAGATAGAATTATAACTAGGTGATGTTGTATGAGTCAAGGCTTATTGTTTACAAACTACTAATAGCACGGGCATACACATTATTCGTAGGGTTGCTATCATAGTTGTGTGCAGCATCGTCGGCTACATTCACGGTTATAATGGAGGAGCTACCTGAGTTCGCATTAGTGCGCGTGATACTAAAGCCCAAAGCTGACTGACCATTGGCATCAATAAACTGCCCAGTAGTCAAGGTGACTGTAATTTGTCGGTTGTCAAGGTTACTGCTCACTGACCAGTCGGCATTACTTACAGTTACTGGATTGTCGGTGCCGCCCGACACATTCATACTCGTCAACGTTGGATCAAAAGTAAGCGTATACCCTAACGGAGCTGTGACGGTAACATTCACTAGCCCTAGCGAAGTAGGTAGGCCAGCGACTTCGGCAAGGCTGATCAGGAAGTCGCCTACACTACCCGGAGCTGGAAAGTTGGCCTGAGGCAAAACAAGTATGGGTGTTAGATCAGGGCCTGGTGTAGACTCATAAACGCCAATGTCAATTGTCTCATGCTGAATACGCGTATTATTATAAAGATCTTTCTGGGGGCCAACAGCATTGTTGTAGGCTTCATTATCGCCGGCATCAATGGCTAATGAGCCGTCTTTTAGCCGAAAGTCAGTATTGGATACGAAGGGAAAGAGGGAAGAAATAATGTTGTGGGAGCCTTGATAAAATAGCCCATTATCCGGTATACCTGTTCTTATCAAACAATAATTAGCCTTGACCCTGCCAGGGCCAAGGTTGGTAATTGGAGGGACAGGAGGAGAGCTAATTCCCTGCCATATAATGCAATTAGTTAGATTGGGGGCGCTGGGCGCATCATTGAAAATTTCAGAGCCTCGACCACTCGTCACATTATTTGCTAGCACACAGTTGATCAAGGTAGGATTGCTACTAATATTGCATAGTCCACCGGCAGTTAGCGAGGTATTGTTATGAATAATGCAGTTAATGAAGGTGGGGTTGCTAGTATAGTTAGCTATTCCCCCCCCAGTATTGCCATGATTATTCTTTACAATGCAATTGATGAAAGTAGGGCTACTGCTCTGGTTCAAAATGCCTCCTCCAGTGTAGCCATTACTAACATTGAAATCATTAGCATTGCCCCCTGTTATAACAATACCATCTAATACAGCTGTACTATTTAACGCATTGTTGGCTATAACGTGGTAATTGTTGGCGCCAGATCCTGATAGAATAGTCGGAAAATTAGTGGGGTTACGATTCTCAAGTGTACCACTACCATCGGCTGGAAAGCCTCCATAAATGGCTAAGTTATTCTTCATACTGAAGCTGATAGTGCGGTCAGCCGAGTTGGTAGGGTTATAAGTGCCCACAGCCACCCACACCTGATCTCCGATTGCACTGGCATTGATGGCTCCCTGTAAATTAGTCGTCGCTGTTGGCCAGGAGGTCGCCGTGACCGGGTCGGCGTTGGTACCTGTAGCAGATACATAACGGACGGTTTGAGCATTTGCCGATAAATGGAGGGAAATAAGAAAAAATAGAGTCCCTATCAGTCGAAGATGGGAAGCGGTCGGGATTGAGTAGAACAGCTGGATCATGGTTGAATAGATGATAATTTATAATTTACCTCGAATGTAAGTATTGTTATAACAAGGCCCTATTTTGCGTTTAAAATTAATCTTTAGGCAAGCTAACTCCTGGCGCTTATGTATTTTGTGTAGTTCAACACCGATAAAGCACTGGTTGATGATGAAAGAAAGTCCATTGTAGCTCATTCATAAGTTGATTGTACAATCAACTTACGGCAAGTCACTTACCCCTCAGTTTGTCTGTTGTGTTGTCCAAGTGTACATTAGAATGCTTGTTCTGATTCAATTTCGGTGATGCGTGCAAATTTTAAATAATATCTGTTGGCGCAACAAGTCAAAACTTGCTCAACCCACCGACCAGCTACTTACACAGCGTTGGGGTCAGTGGTATTGGCAATTGGCATATACCTCGAACGATCACACGTAACCAACTCAACGTTTGGGTGATCGCGAAACCAGTCTTCCAGCGTCTTGTCTTCGTGGTCGGGTAGAACATTGATAGGTTGATGCCGATCCAGATCAACCAGAAGGGTACCATAACATTACCCTTTTCTAAAGGCAAAAACAACAGCGCTCAAGAGCTTGGTTGTAGGCTAATTTTTGGACGAGTGTTTTGTGGCTTATACGTAATAGGTTTGAGTGACTCACTGGCTGGCCGGTTATCTACATAGTTGGGCGTCCGGTCGAGCATCGGTTATTAAGGGATGACCTGTAAGGGTTGCTGGGCTCGGTTTAGTCGGCGAACAAAGAGCCAGAAGTAATCCAAAACAGTTTGGGCGAAAATTTTCCGGTTACATTGGTCATTTCGGCAGAAGAACTTTCGAAGATGAATCATGAGTGAAACAGCTTTTTTCGTAAATAGGCAAATCGGTTAGGGTAAGTTGATATAAGCTATGCATCTTATTTGTAGGCAATTGATAGGCTGGTAGCGACCAACGGTCTGAGTGGCTATCAGGCTGATCTCAATAGCGGTTTCGCGAATGGTACGGTGAATAAGTTGAAAATGATCAGGCAGTAGTTGGGACAAATCCATGATCAAACTTGGTAAAGTACCACGTCATCAACGAAATTGAATCAGAACCTTGAGTTTTAGGTGGGTCAGTTTATTCCGAAATACTCAAAGATTAGTTAAGTTTGAATTGTGAACGCTTAGTAAAGGTTTCGAAGCTATAATTCAACAGGTGATAAATCGAATCATGATCGGCGATTTCAGTTTTTTGACAGCCACTAAGTAATAATATGTTTTTTTATTCGCTAATTATTTTTTTTAGAACATTCGTACCTTTCAATCGAGAGGTATCTACTTGTGATAATTATATCGACCTTTTTCTACACACTTTATTTGATGCGCGAAATATTACACCACATACTTCAAAAATAAAATTATATGGTGCAGGCTACTTATTAACTTATCCTTTAGATATAAGTCAGAAGTTCTTGGGGGATTTGATAAATATTGACTTAACAAATTGTATAAGAAATAGAATTTACTCAATAAACAACAGGCCTAACCCAACTAATTATAATAAAAAGACTAACAATAATTGGGCGAAGGGGAAATATAAATTCTATTTAAAAAAGAAGGGAATCCCGCCGATATCTATTGTACGTTTTGGCGCCAAAGGTGATGGCATAACCGATAATCGCCTTGCCATTCAAAGGGCTCTTACTAGTGGAGCTCCCGCTATTTTAATTCCCAAAGGAGTTTTTATTGTGTCTCTTGATCCTTCGTTAACTACCCCCGAAGGTGGAACAGGAGTAGCTATTAATGTTCCATCAAATAAAACAATTTACATTCAGGGTAAGATATTACTAAAGTCAGGTACGATCGGCAATTCTTCTGTAATTATTGGTAATACTAGTTCCGTAAAAAATGTACATATTATTGGGCAACAAGGTAGTGTTGATGGTAACCGTTCCAAGGTAAAGGGAAAAACAATTAATGTCTGCTTATGGAACGCTATTGATTGTAGTTATGAAAACCTATCCACCGAAAACGGTTCATTCTTTGGATTGTCTTTTCGAGGTACAGTGCCAGGATACGGGCACAACCGTATGACTGGCTGTCGTGTCAATAACATGGATGATATAGGTATTCAAATCGCTAAACCTTCACTAGGTTTTATAGCTGATCATTGCCAGGTTAGTAATTGTAAAGATAATGGTATTGATATAGAGGGTAATAACCCGGCTGGTGATCCTGGTTTTGGTAAAGATGTAATGCTTAAATATTGTATTATTAAAAATGTCGCTAATGGCGTTTTTCTAGAATCTGTTGGAGGTGTGACATTGATTAACTCCACCATTGATCATGCTAATTCTAATGCGGTCTATATTAACCGAATCAACTCAGGTTCTTTTGGTAACAAAATCCTTAATAACAGGTTTTTAAATACTCCTGAAGGGACAGGTGTTAATTTTAACAGCTACGTTGGTGATACAGAGGTTTCGAATAATTATTTTGAAAATTTCAAACAATCTATAAGTTTTAATGGTGGAGCTACTAACATTTCAGTTGGTGTTAACACACATAAAAAAATCTCGCGTTATTTAGTGAATATCAATCGCCTTAATAACAGCGCAGTAAAATGTGTTGTTGCTCAACAATTACTAAATGATGCTCCAAAAAATGGATTCCCTGAAACAACAACACCATTAAGTAATACAGAAAATTTTGCAAACCGGATTTATTTAACATCTATCAAGCCAGCCTACTCCTTAAAGACAGGAAAAAAATTGCCTGGTACATTTATTCGGCGTCAAACTACTACTGCCAAAAATAGTGAGTGGAATGCGTACGCTGTATACTATAAGCAACAGACTATTCAATATTTACCTGATAATTCACCAAATGTAGGTGAATATGTTAAAATCAATGGTACTATATTTTATGTTTTTGCCAATTTGATACCTGGGGAGTATATTCTTCAGCGACCAAAAGGCAAAGATGGCAACTTTACATCGATTACAAATGGTATTTATCCCGTTACCATTTATTTATCTGAATGGATGGAACAATAGTATAATAAGTAGAATCTAAATTTGATAACTATCTTTAATATTAATTTGTTAAGCGACTAAGAGACAGTGTGCAAATAAAATGGTAATGTAATTCTTGAAAATATTTGGATACAGATTGTAATAGTGCTTTCATTATGTGATGATTGCTGGAATTCTAGAGCTGGCCAACTCATGTTTCAACTAGGCAACAACAAAGTGATCATACCCGAGATAGTATCTCCCCAATTTGCTTGGCGTCTACCTTTAAGGCTACCCAAAACTGATAACAACTCACCAAATGATTATGCTGCTAACTCAATTTACCACATTAATACCTCTCTAAACCAGCCAATTCACTGGAACTGCCGCAAAAGTCTTCGATTTGTCACCCTGTTGCCATTAGCTAAATTTGCGGAAATAAGTTTGCAGAATCGCCTGATTCAATTGTTGTGACTAATGCAAAAAATTGTCCTATAGGCAATTTACCCTAATGTAAACACCTTTGACTATCGCATTTACCCTTAACTTATTGCGTGGGTTAGCTATTTTACGGATTCATCAGGTTTGTATCACCGATATTACGAATGTACCTGATTAGGATCGCAGATGCGGGTCATTATTGATCTTCATAGCTGCTGCGTACTAAAATGGTCTCCAAAGCGATGCAGGCTGAGTGGCGTGTTAGGTGCTAATGAAGACCTTAGCAAGCGATCCTCAGCCAGAAATTTTCAGTTGAATAGGGGTGTCAATTTACATCGTATGACTTTATGGCCATACTGCTCAGACAGAACATATGCTTCACTATGGATGGCAACTGAACTTTAGACAACATATTCATAGAGAGGCATTGGCGAATGCAGGGCCGCCAATGTCGTAAAATATGAGAATATTTATCTGAAAGCGTATCAAGAGGGCTGGCAGGTGGGAGCAAGCTTATAAGGCTATTTTAATTTTTACAATTGTCGATATTTTCATCAACCGCTGAATGATCGAACGAAAGAACAAGTATTAAAGAAAATAGAAAGTGGTCAAAAAAATAGAAAATAAAATCAACTAACAACCGTCGGGCGGCCCTGTTCGTGATTCAGTAGTAAGGTTGCAGTATATTGTAAAAGTTTCAGCTGGGCATGATCTTTGATAGTTAAACCCGGATTTTGATCAGTTTCAAATGTATTATGATTGAAAAAGGGATAAATTATTGATAATGAAGTATTTGTGTTAAATATTTGCTATTGTATAATATTTCATTAGTATATTAAGTTTGTAGCTAGAAATAAAAATTCCTTATATTACTAAATAACAATAATATTAGCGGTAGACATTTCAATATGTTCCGATCGTTACTCATTTTGATTAGATAAGTTGTTGATAGCCAGCGTATTTTTGATTTCGTCTGTTAAAAGCATAAATCGGAATTTGATAGTTAGGTGAGATTGCTTGACTGTAAGAGAGTTAGGCAAGGTTACTATTTCATAATTGGGATTAACTTTTTTGAAAGTGGTATATATTTTGCTTAATTTATGAAATTAAACTACGAATCATATTATTTTACTATCATTTATGTTATGAGAACAATATTTTTACTTTTTAGCACCTTCAGCATTATGCTGAATTGTAGTGTCTTAGCTCAAACTAATTATGTAGCAACTACACCGTCATCAGCCACTCCTGGGTCTGATAACACATTAGTTGGAGTTGGGGCAGGTAACCTTAACATGAGCGGAGCGAGTAATTTAATAATTGGTCGTGGGGCGGGAATACTCAATATGGCTGGCACCCAAAATATATTTATTGGGGCCTCAGCAGGTAGTCAAAATTCATCAGGGCAGAAGAATTCATTCTTAGGCTACAGTGCTGGCTTTGCCAACTCAAGTGGAAATAATAACACTTTTGCTGGAGCTGAAGCGGGCTACACAAATACCACAGGATACAATAACGCATTTTTAGGCAATAGAGCTGGTTATTTCAATACCACAGGAAATAATAATTCATTCATTGGTACTGGCTCTGGATATTCCAATACAACGGGTACTGAAAATACCTTTATTGGGGCAGATGCTGGATCATCCAACACAACTGGGGCAGAAAACGTATTTATTGGATCATTGGCTGGAGTAAGTAATAATAGCGGAATTAAAAATACATTTATTGGTACTAGAGCTGGTAATGCAAGTACTATAGGGAACAATAACCTCTTTTTAGGCCATTCAGCAGGCCAAAATAGTACGTCAGCAAATAATAATGTATTTGTCGGAGTTAGAGCAGGTGAACTAACGTCAACAGGTTCTGATAATTTATATATGGGTTATCTAGCTGGGGCCAATGGTACAACGGCTAGTAATAATGTATTTATTGGGCCAAGTGCAGGTTTTAGTAACATTCAGGGAGGTTCGAATTTATTTATGGGCTCTTTTAGTGGTTATGGAAATAGTTCTGGCAGCCTTAATTTATTCATAGGCAACTCTTCAGGTCAGAATAATTCTTCGGGAAATGGCAATACGGCCCTTGGGGATGGCTCCGCTCTCCATAATACAACCGGACAACGCAACACTGCTATTGGTCAGTACTCAGGCTTGAACAACCAGACGGGGACAGACAACGTATTCATTGGCTATGGAGCTAAAGCCGGCACTGTTAACCCCACAAATCTAACTAATGCCGCTGCCATAGGAGCCAATGCAATTGTTAGTCAGAGCAACTCAATTGTATTGGGCAGTAATGCCAATGTAGGAATTGGCACATCACTACCAGCCAATAAATTGGAAATTACTCAGGGCACAGCCGGGAACAGTGGTTTACGCCTGACCAATCTGACCAGCACAGTTAGTACGACAGCTATAACAAATAAATTTTTGACCGTTAATTCAAATGGGGATGTGATTCTTGCCACATCCGGTACGCCTAATGTACGGACGGCCGCTGCGGAAAGTGATGGATTTTGGTTAGCAAATGGTAATACCATTAACAATACGAATGTTGGAGGTGTTATAATAGGAACGGGCATAACTAAAACGCCAGCGGGTTACCGACTTTATGTGGAGGATGGTATTTTAACAGAGAAGGTGAAGGTGGCTGTAAAGAGCACAAGTGATTGGTCAGATCGAGTATTTGAACATACCTATAAATTACGTAGTCTTCGTCAAGTTGAGGATTATATAAAACAAGAGAAACATCTCCCCGGAGTACCGTCTGCTACAGAAGTTGTTAAAGAAGGCGTTGACGTAGGCCAAATGCAGGCTAAACTTCTTGAAAAAGTAGAAGAACTAACGTTGTATGTGATAGAGTTGAAAAAGCAGAACGATGCGTTAAAACAAAAAAGCGACCAATTGGAGCGCCGTATAAATAAGCAGCAAACTAAAACCCGTAAATGATATGCAACTTCGACTACTACTAACATGTATAGGATGCTGCATAACGGCCTTCGCTTTAGCGCAGATTCCACCAAAATCATTACGTATTCAAATCAGCTATGAAAAGTCAGGCCAATTCTTGGAGCAAGCCGTTGAAACGATAGAGGCTGTTAATGTAGTAAGTGCCCGAAGCACGGTTAGTTATCAGGCAGGCCAATCCATAAAATTGCTGCCTGGCTTTCAAGCTCAGGTGGGTAGTGTATTCACTGCGGATATTAAACCAGTTGCAACAGGCGGAGAACTCGCTTTACAATTGAAGGCGTTTCCTAATCCCTTTGACCAATCAACTATGATTGATTATTACCTGCCTGCAGATGGAAAGGTAAACTTGTGGATCACAGACTCGCAGGGTAAAATTGTAGGACAACTAGTGAAAGATGAAAACCAGTCTGCAGGGCAACACCGTATAGAATGGAAACCCGATTCGTTAACTGATGGTGTATATATTCCAGTTATTGAATCCAATCAGCAGAGAGCAGTTATACGTGTTGTGAAAAAGTAACCAGTAAGGCTTTATTAATACAAAAAAGACCCGCAGCCAAGACACGGGTCTTTTTTGTATTAATAAACCAGGGAATGATTTACCATAATCTCAGAAAGTGAAGACATTTGCAATAAAGATGAACGCGCGGCATTATTATTGTGCCTTTATTATTAACGTTCTACCCGACACTCAATGCATACTTGCTCAAAGTCAGGTCTATTAGCCACATTATTTTTAGTAGTAATTGCTCCTCTTTCTTTACTGGCTCAGCCTATTCGTAAGCCTTCTCAGTATTCTGCCGAAATAGGCACATATATAGCTTCGTCAACTGAAACACCTTTTTGGCTCCGGGCGAATCAATATGGAATTGTTCCAAATCGCTCGCCTGTAGCAACGTTTCGAGCCGGTATATATAGTGATTATGATACCAAGAGAAATAGTACAGGTCGTTGGCGTGACTCAAAATATGACTTTGGGTATGGGTTAAATATTGTTGCTAATAAGGCTCAGAACCAACTCCCTTACGAAAGAAATGTACTACTTCCTGAAGCATATGTAAAAGTACGTCGGGGTATTTTTGAAGCCTACATAGGTCGACAGCGAGAGAAGTTCGGATTAGCTGATTCGACTCTGTCAACAGGCTCATATGCTTGGTCTGGTAACGCCATGCCTATTCCCAAAATTCAGATATCAATTCCAGTTTTTACACCTATTGGTTTTACGAAGGGCTGGGTAGCTGTTCAGGGTACATTTGCGCATGGTTATATGGACGCGAATGGATACATTCGAAACTCAATGTTACACCAAAAATCATTGTACCTCCGTTTTGGACGGCAACAAGATGTGATACGCGTGTATGGTGGGGTAAATCATCAGGTTGTATGGGGCGGTAAGATAGCTGACCCCACAAATGTACCTTCTTCCATTCAGACAGATGGGAAACTACCATCGGGCTTACTGAATTATTTTTATGTTGTGTCAACCCTTAGCCCTCGAAATACAGATACCTCCCAATACAATTATTTTGACCTGACTAATCGAATCGGGAATCACCTTGGCTCGGTTGATTTGGCTGTTGAGGTTGATTTAGTAAGGCATACACTGTATTTCTATCGCCAGAACATTTATGAAGATGGTTCGCTATTCTACTTAATTAATATTGCTGATGGTCTGAATGGCATGCGTATTAGGCGGAATGACCCTAAAGCTATAGTGCGCGATATATTGCTTGAGTTTTTAAACACAACTAGCCAGGGGGGACCCGAATTTGTTATTGATGACCCCGATCGGAGAGGGAAGGACGATTATTTTAATCACCAACAGTATCGGGATGGATGGGCTTACCGGCAGCATACAGTAGGTACACCATTTATACCACCTGCCTTGGGCTCTCAGGACCAATACCCAAATGGTACTTTTACTGGTAATAATCGGGTTTATGTATTCCATGCAGGCATTGCTGGCAGCTTGCCGGTTCGTTGGCGAGTATTGTCGAGTCCTATATCTTATCAAGCAAAACTATCATTTAGTCGTAATCTGGGTACTTATAACAACCCTTATACCACTATTCGTAATCAATTTTCAGCTTATGCAAGTGTAATGGCCCCTTTGGACATACTAGGTGGTCTTCAATTTACTATGAATATAGCGGTCGATTCTGGTACATTGTACCAGAATAGTGTTGGTACATTTATTAGTATCCGTAAGCTATGGCTTACCAACTATTCTAAGTAATTCAAATAAACGAGTAATTTTAAATATTGGACTTTTTTGAGACGGGATTTGTGGCTAATTTGCAGTCCGGTTTCTGAACCGTAAGATAATATTTGTACTCGCTCATCATCCTAATCTATTATTTTAGCGTACATGGTCTGGTACTAATTATCCAAACCTCGATGAGTAAACCCGTAAGGTATGAGGCATCGCTATTCCATACTGTTTTTTCCGCTTCATGTAATCGTTGATTTCCTGAGCCTTAATACCGCTTTTTTAGGTGCATACTGGATGAAGTTTCAGACCTTGGAAGCCGTATCGCAAGCTCCGTATGCCTCGCTTTGGGGGCTTTTTAATATAATCTGGTTAATTGAAATACTACTAGCAAGGCCTTATATATATCCTCGACAACTATTTAAGTCTGGGCATTTAATACGACAATTGCTACTATTGACATTTGTCCATGTGGCTGTTATTGCCGTCTGTTGGGTGGCAATTCAGGGCTATTATTATTCCCGGGAACATCTGCTTATTACCTATTTACTTTTTCTTTTTTTTGGGGGTGCTTTTCGAGTTGGGGGGGTATTATTTCTTAAAGAATATAGGGCGAGGGGCTATAATAACAGACGGTATATTATAGCTGGTTATGGTAAATTAGCAAACACAATCCGAGGGTTTTATGATACACATCCGGAAATGGGTTTTCATTTCTGTGGCTATTTTGATGAGTCAACTCCAGAAAATGCTGAATTTCTCCAGGGTGGATACGAGAACCTCTTAGAGTATACCCGCACGAATCGAGTTGATTGTGTCTACTGCTGTATGCCCTATATGAATAACGAACGACTGAAAGCTGTTGTAGATAATGCAGAAGTATTTGATTACCAAGTGAAGATACTGGTTGACTTTAGGGGATTTTTAGCTCGTAGCACATCAATTGAATACCATGATGTATTACCTGTTCTGAATCTGTCATCAGAGCTAATCTTCGATTTTCAAGTCAATATATTTAAGCGATCATTTGATATTATCTTTTCATTATTAGCATTAGGTCTAGGGTTACCCTTATTTATTATTATTGCGGCTATAACACGGCTTACATCGCATGGGCCAATATTTTATGCACAGGAACGCATCGGCCAGGGAGGAAAACCATTTAAAATATACAAGTTCCGGAGCATGTATATTGATGCTGAAAAATCGGGACCAGTATTATCGGGTGGGTTGCTAGATGACCGGATTACTCCCTGGGGACGCTTTATGCGGAAGACTCGCCTTGATGAAATTCCTCAGTTTTATAATGTACTCATTGGGGATATGTCAGTAGTAGGACCAAGACCAGAACGGCAGTATTTCATTGATCAAATTGTCGAGATAGCACCTGAGTATCGTTCCCTATTGAGTGTAAAACCTGGTATTACCTCCATCGGTCAGATTAAATATGGGTATGCCGCCAGCATTGATGAAATGGTGCAGCGGTTACGCTATGATCTGCTTTATCCCAAACGCCGGTCATTCTTGTTCGATATGTGGATTATTGCCCAAACGCTTCGGGTAATGGCACAGGGCCGTGGCAAGTAATTGCTGCTGCTTGTTATATAATCGACCTAGCTTCTATGAGATTTCTGTTTTTGTGGATTTGGTATGGGTTAATCATAATTGCCAGTTGTACGTTAGTGTATGGGCAGCGAGTTAATCAATATCAGTTGGAGGTAGGTGGCTTGGGTTCATCAGCACAAACACCTTTTTGGCTGCGTGCCAATCAATACGGAACAGTTCCTCTAAAGAATCCCACTTTACGCTTAAATGCTGGATTTCGATCAGATTATCAGCCTATTGACAGTACGGGTTATAAACCAAAAATGGATTGGGGTTATGGCGTGAATGTAGTAGCTAATCTTGGTACGTCTACTCAATTTCTTCTTCCTGAAGCATACATAAAAGCTCGTTTTGGCGCTTTTGAACTCTATGCTGGTCGTCGGAAAGAGATGGTTGGCTTGGTTGACACGCTTCTAACAACAGGGGCTTATGCCTGGTCAGGCAATGCGCTTCCGATACCTAAAATTCAGATCGGCTTGCCTACATACACGCCACTCCCTTTTACGAAAGGCGTAGTCTCTATGATGGGAGCGTTTGCACACGGTTGGTTTGAGAACTCAGACCGATTAGTGACAGGCTCTTATTTGCATCAGTTATATATTTATGGCCGTTGGAATCGGAAAGCGACTGGACCCAAATGATTCGGTTTCGGGAATAGCGGCCTGTGCGTATAA
>NZ_BAAHBG010000005.1:183975-281813 GCF_054776855.1 Spirosoma migulaei
AATTCAGGTTATATGGCGGTTTTAACCATGAAGTTATCTGGGCTGGTTACTCCAGTTATTTGGGGCCGGTCGTATCTGTTAATGGAAAATTGCCGTCATCTCTTCGCTACTTTCCGGCAGTGGTGTTAGGAACGCGAGGAGCTGATTATGTAAATGATAAAAACTTAACTTCTATTGAAGATAATCGGATTGGTAATCACTTAGGCTCTCTTGACGTAGCGGCAGATATAAACCTAGCTAATTGGAATCTTTTTGTATACAGACAATTTCCATATGATGATGGGTCATTGTTTTACGGTACAAATATTGAAGATGGCCTTAATGGACTACGGCTTAAGAATCGTCAGAATTCGACTGGAGCTAATTTTTTTTTACGGCAAATCACAATTGAGTACCTATTTACGGGTAGTCAGGGGGGAGATGTCTTCATTATTGATGACCCTAAGCGTAGAGGAAGGGATGATTATTTTAATCATAGCCAGTTTATTGATGGCTGGACATACTTTGGACGTACGATTGGGACTCCATTCCTGACCCCGCAACAAGAAGTAAGTTCATCTCTGCAACTCCGATATGGAATTGTTAACAATCGGGTTAGCGTCTTTCACGTTGGCTTAAGCGCTTTGGTTTTTAATAAGGTAGACATAGTAGCACGCTTTTCATTTAGTCGAAATGCTGGAACTTACCCAGTGCCTTATGTTGGTATTCCTGCACAGTTCTCTGGCTTGTTTACAGCTTCAGTACCGCTAAACCTGTTTGGTGGAACGATATTGAATGGCTCGTTTGCCGTAGATGCAGGTGAGTTGCTGCCCAATAGTATAGGGGCTTATATAGGCTTGCGAAAAACAGGACTGTTGAGCGGTAAACGTCCGGTGATTATTTCACCTCGACGGGGCTTCTAAGTAATGCGTTACACCTGAGACCATTAACAAACTTTCACATGATTTTAACGGAAAATACGGATTAGTATCTCAAATCAGTCCTATTTTTACTGTAACTTGGTCGATATAATAACTATGAATAACGGGCGTGGGGATGGTGTGGACGAATAAAATGTGGAGTTGGTTAAGTGTTTTAGTCATGGTTGGAATGGGCGTGTCCTGTGGACAGGATTCCCAGAAAAACCTCAATCGGTCGGTGCGGGACATGCGGACTTGCGCCGACGGACAAGCTCTGACATCAAACGAAGAAATGGCTATTCGTCAGCAGATTAACGCTGAGAAGAAAACCCAGCAGATCGATGAAATATTTCAGCAAAAAGTAAGGGGGGGGCTGAATGGGAATGTGTTGGTCGCTCAAAAGGGTATTGTGCTCTACAAGAATTGTTTTGGGCTGGGCCATTTTGAGCGCAACCAGCGTGATACATTAGTCGACGATTCGAAATTTCAACTGGCATCGCTCTCGAAGACATTCACGGCAGTTGGTACGCTGAAACTGATTGAAGCCGGGAAACTGAAGTTTGAAGATACGATTCAGAAATTCTATCCAAATTTCCCCTATCATGGTATCACGATTCGCGAGTTGTTGAGCCACCGCAGCGGATTGCCTAATTATCAGTATGCCTTCGACGACAGTATGAAGGTTAATTTTTACAAGAAAGAAAAACCCTATCCCTCCAATGCAACCATTATGCACTGGTTTGCTACGGTAAAACCAACGCCTAAAGCCTACAATATTCCTGGCCGTAGCTTTAGTTATAGTAACACGAACTATATGGTGCTGGCCTCAATCATTGAAAAAGTAACCGGTCAGAGCTACGAGGCATTTATTCATAAGACAATCTTCGAACCACTGGGTATGCACCAGACCTTTGTGGCAACGACTAAAAACGATTCAATTAATCATCATCGAACCGCAGGCTATCAGCGGAACCGCCGGATTCCGAAAGATTATTACGACGATGTTGTTGGTGATAAGGGTATTTATTCCACCACCGGCGATTTGTTTCGATGGTATCGGGCATTGAATGGTGACTGCTTATTACCGAAAAAAATGCTGGCGGAAGCCTTTATCCCGCGTAGTTTTGAGCGAAAAGGCGCTAAAAATTATGGGTATGGGTTCCGTATGATGCTAAATGATACGAACCAACCCGAATATATTTATCATTCGGGCTGGTGGAAGGGCTATAATTCGATGTTTTGGTTTAGTCCCAAAGATGAATATGTGATTATAATCCTCGGAAATCGTTATAACACGACCGTTTATCGGGTGAAGGAACTAATAGATGTATTGCATGGGGGGGCGAATACTACACAATCTGATTCCGATACTGAGGTAGAAATATGAGTAGAGCCGGCCTGATGGTCGGCTTTTTTAGTTATTAACTTTGATGGTGGCTCCTAAGCCGTTATTATTTATGCGTTTCGTTCTATTGAGTATGCTTCTTGGCACTGTATTACCTCAAATTGCCTTATCGCAGGAAGTGATTAAGCTTTGGCCAGATGACGCCATTCCGAATTCAATCGCTGGAGCTAAGATTACTGAAAAGTCAGAAACAGATGCAAATGGTATTCTTCGGATTAGCAATGTATCTGTGCCAACCCTAACGGCCTACATACCTGCTAAGGGAAAAGGGACTGGAGCGGCCGTTATGATTTGTCCTGGTGGAGGATACGGAATACTGGCTGCCAGTCATGAAGGTTCTGATATAGCTCGTTGGTTCAATGAAATGGGTGTAGCGGCTTTCGTACTAAAATACCGATTGCCCAACCCCGAAATAATGACCAATCAGCATGAAGTGCCCTTACTGGATGCTATGCAGGGTATGACCCTAATCCGGCAGAGCGCTGGTCGTTACGGTATTGACCCTGCTAAAATTGGGGTGATGGGCTTCTCGGCGGGTGGACACCTGGCAGCTACTCTTGCAACGCATTACAATCGTGGCCCCAAAGCTAGTGAACTGGCTAAACCGAACTTTGCAATTTTACTTTATCCCGTAATTACATTCGGCGAAAAAGCACATACTGGCTCCCGGGATAAACTATTAGGGAAACTGAATACTTCGCCTGAACTGATTGCTTATTATTCAAATGAGCTGCAGGTAACCCCCCAAACACCACCTACATTTCTGGTGCATGCTGAAAATGATAAAGGTGTTCCAGTCGAAAATAGTATAAGCTTTTACCTAGCTTGCTTGAAAAACGAAGTACCTGCCGAAATGCACTTGTATCCTACGGGAGGGCACGGTTTTGGCATGCGCACAGCAAAATTTGGATCGCTCAATACCTGGCCAGATGCCTGTAAGGCCTGGTTGACAGCCTTGACAACTCCGAAACCATAAGAGTATCAATTCAATAAGAAACCCATCTGTCAAGCGCTTAAACTTGAGAGATGGGTTTCTTACTATAGCTCACTCAAACGGTGTGTTAATTATCGTTTAGTATCAAAGGTACATTCCCACGTGCGCCCATAATCACGATCTTAGCGTTCGGTGACGCTGCCAGTTCACGTTGAGCTTTGATTTGTTCGTATTGTAGTTGTTTATCGCTCAGACCAGTGGAGATGATCTTTTGATAATCAGCAATGCCCTGTGCTTCAACTCGTTTCCGTTCTGCTTCCTGCCGTTCTTTTTGCAGAACAAACTGCATTTTTTGGGCATCCTGCTCAG
Source organism: Spirosoma migulaei (assembly GCF_054776855.1). Lineage (NCBI taxonomy): Bacteria > Pseudomonadati > Bacteroidota > Cytophagia > Cytophagales > Cytophagaceae > Spirosoma > Spirosoma migulaei. Next base: position 187,583 of record NZ_BAAHBG010000005.1, read on the forward strand.
CGTTAATTTTTGATTCAATGGACTTTTTAACCGAAGCGGGCAGGTCTATGTTACGAATCAGCAATTGTTCCAGCAGAAGACCTCGTTTCTGGAAGTCGGCTTCGATAGTTTTATAGATTCGAGTTTGGAACTCATCACGACGAGTCGAGTAAAGAGCCACAGCATCATAGTAAACCGCGTTGTCCCGGATACGCGTACGGGTAATTGGGCGAACAACTTTGTCCGTATAATCTTCCCCAATTTCCCGGTAGATCCTGGGAGCATCGGCCGCAACCACTCGATATAGCACAGTTAGGTCGATTACAACTTCCAGCCCATCGGCAGTGAGTACCCGAATAGCATCGTCTCCTTGCTTCTGACCCTCATCGTGGGCTGCCGACATCGTGTAATTTTGCGTTTGCAAATTAAATTCGGTTACACTGGCCAGAGGATTAACGAAGTTCAATCCAGAGTTTAACGTACGGTCGCTGACATTACCGAACAACGAAATAATTCCAACCTGTCCGGCATCAATTTGTCGGACGCTGGCCGTGAGGGCTCCCAGTATAATTAAAATAATGCCAGCCACTTTAGCTGGCCGTGAAAAGCGAGAAAAAGTCAGCGCAGGGGTATTTATAGCAAACCCAGCGATTAACGCTAGAGTGCCAAGAACAATAAAAAACATAGTGTAAATGGAGATGAGCCGTTCTATCAAACGACTACTAGTGAACTAGATGGTTAAGAACTGATACGGGTAGGGGCAAAAAATGGCCAGCATTACTGGCGTTGGGGCGGTGTCATAAACGGTTTTTGTTCAGAAGACATCCTAAATGTAGCTGAAAATCAGTGCTTAAAAAACTGATATAGGAAGAACGGATGCTGGCTTAGCCAGTCGGTTACAAGGCCTGATAATAGACGATAGAGCATAAAAAAAAGGCATCCGGTAAACTACCAGATGCCTTTCTTAACCACACTATTAACCCTTCAGTAGATTAGCGTGAAGTTTTTGTACCTTTTTTCTTGTCTTTAGCAGCAGGAGCGGCAGCAGGAGCAGCGGCAGTTTCTGCGGCAGCGGCTGCTGATACTACTTCACCTTTTAGGTACAGAACTGTTTGACCAGCTTCTGCATTGCTCGTTACCGTAACCGACTTGTTGAATGGGCCGGCAGCAGCAGCATTAAAGGTAGCCGAAACAGTACCCGTTTTGCCTGGCATAACTGGTTCGCGAGTCCAACTTGGCTTCGTGCAGCCGCAGGAGGCCTGTGCATCATTGATAACAACCGGATCGGTACCTGTATTCTTGAACTCAAATACGTACGTTACTGGTTTTCCCTGCTCAACTTTGCCGAAATCGTGCGTTTCTTTCGCAAATTTCAGAACTCCTTTTTGGGCGTAGCTAACTGCGACCAACACAAATAAAGCTACGAAAAGTGAAAAAATCTTTTTCATTGGACTAAACGGAATTATGATTTGGTTGTTAAGATGCTTAACCCTTACAAACCTCAATCATAGCAAACACTTTGCCAATTCTTGCAGGTTGTTGTTCGGTTAACAAAGAAACTGAAAAAATCGTTTTTTTGAAAGCTGACTTGTTTTATCTTACTTTTACTTTCGCTTGGTAATCGATGTATACGGTGCCAGCCACTTCATCGATAAATTGATTGTTAGACGATTTCAATCCGTAGCTCTGTTGTGATAGCAAACGAACAACTCCGCTCGACTGATATTTTAAGTCGTGAAAAAATCCTATCGGACTATCGGTTGGCGTATGAAAGTCGTCAGGTTAGTTTGTTGGGGAGACGTGATGTAATGGGAGGCCGCGCTAAATTCGGCATTTTTGGCGATGGCAAAGAACTCGCTCAACTGGCGGCTGCTCGTGCATTTAATCGCGGGGATTTTCGCTCTGGCTATTACCGAGACCAGACCTTTGTGGCTGCTTTAGGCGAGCTGCGCTGGACGGAGTTTTTTGCCCAGCTCTATGCGCATACCGATCTGGAGGCAGAACCTAATACCGCCGGTCGGTCTATGAATGGCCACTTTGCTACTCGCTGGCTCGATGAACAAGGGCTATGGCGGAATCAAACTGAACTCTACAACTCTGTCTGCGATATTGCGCCCACAGCGGGGCAAATCCCTCGTTCGCTGGGATTGGCTTATGCGTCTAAACTGTTTCGAAATAATCCTGATTTAGCCGATCTGACAAATTTTTCGCATAACGGAAATGAAATCGTTTTTGCGACCATTGGCGATGCATCTACTTCGCAGGGTATGTTCTGGGAGACTATGAACGCAGCCGGTGTATTGCAGGTACCGTTACTTATGTCAGTTTGGGATGATGGATATGGTATTTCTGTTCCTGTTGAATATCAGACGGTTAAAGGAAGTATATCAAAAGCATTGGCAGGTTTTCAGCGAGATGGCAATGATAAAGGCATTGAAATTTTTACTGTAAAAGGCTGGGATTACGTTGGGTTGTTTGAAACCTATCAACAAGCTGCCCATATCTGCCGTGAAGAACATGTGCCAGTGCTGGTTCATGTGCAGGAACTGACCCAGCCCCAAGGCCATTCATCGTCGGGTTCTCATGAGCGGTATAAGTCGAAAGACCGTCTGGATTGGGAGACGGAACATGACTGTAACCGGATGTTCCGCCAGTGGATCCTGGAAAACGGATACGCTTCCGATGACGAACTGGAATCGATTGAAACTGACGCCAAAAAATCAGCCAAGCAAGCGCGTATTGAGGCCTGGAGTGCGTATCAGGCTTCGATGAAAGTTGATTTTGAGGAATCCCTTGATTTACTTCAACAAGCCGCCCGACATAATCCAAAGTCAGCCGAATTGATGGCGATTCGGGAGGAGCTCCGAAAAACGGTTACGCCCATCCGCAGGGATTCAGTAGCTGCCATACGGAAAGCACTTCGCCTGATACGAACCGATGCTGGTCCAACCCGCCAACGCTTAAAGGCCTGGCTCGAGCGTACGAATGCTGAAAATAATGACCGGTTTAGCTCGCATCTATATAGCGAGTCGCCCGATTCACCCATGCGGGTGGAGGCCGTATCGCCTACGTTTTCAGACGATAGTCCGGCTCTGGATGGTTATCTGATCCTACAGCGGTATTTTGATAGCTTGTTTACCCGCGACCCGCGCGTAGTGGCATTGGGCGAAGATGTAGGAAAAATTGGTGACGTTAATCAGGGTTTTGCGGGCTTGCAGGAAAAATTTGGTGAAATACGTATTACCGATACCGGCATTCGTGAAACAACTATTATTGGGCAGGGTATTGGGATGTCTATGCGAGGCCTGCGGCCTATAGTCGAGATTCAATATTTCGATTATGTGTATTACACATTAGCAACGCTGACCGATGATTTAGCAACCTTGCTATATCGAACCAAAGGGGGGCAGAAGGCACCGCTTATTATACGTACACGTGGCCACCGACTGGAAGGCATCTGGCATTCGGGTTCGCCTATGGGTACCATGCTGAGTAGCCTGCGTGGTTTACACATACTCGTGCCACGAAATATGGTTCAGGCCGCCGGTTTTTACAATACACTCATTAAAGGCGATGACCCGGCTCTACTGATTGAATCCTTGAATGGCTATCGTCTGAAAGAACTGTTGCCCAATAACTTAAACGACTTTTGCGTACCTCTAGGTGTTCCTGATATACTGCGCCCCGGTTCTGATGTAACGGTAGTTACCTATGGGTCGATGTGCCGGATTGTGATGGAAGCTGCGGGTCAATTGGCACAGATGGGTATCGGTGTTGAAGTCATTGATGTACAGACGTTGCTACCATTTGATGTTCACCACAGCATCATTGATTCTATTAAAAAAACGAGTCGTGTACTTTTTGCTGATGAAGATGTTCCTGGTGGCGCATCGGCTTATATGATGCAGCAGGTTGTAGAGTGCCAAAATGCGTATCGTTACCTAGATTCGGCACCGCGTACTTTATCGGCAAAACCGCATCGACCACCTTACGGCTCCGATGGGGATTATTTCTCGAAACCAAACGTGGATGATGTAATTGAAACCGTATATGCACTGATGAGCGAAGCCGAGCCAGATCGGTTTCCCCCAATTTAATTTTGAATGATAGGATGAGTGAATACGTTCACATTAACTATTCACCGCACCGGCGGCTCGGTCATTCTATCATTCGCTCGTTCACCATTCCTACATGTCATACTTTAAGGACATACAATCGGGTATACGAACAACGCTTAAGGGATTAAGTTTAACGTTGCGTCATCTCCGTAATGCTACCCATCGCCGAACACCAGAGGGCATTGCCAGTAATAACTATTTTGATCTGCAAAATGGGCTGGTCACGCTTCAGTATCCGCATGAGCAACTACCTATTCCTGATAATGGGCGCTATCGGCTCCGCAATGAAATCGACGATTGTATCGTCTGTGATAAATGCGCGAAAGTTTGCCCGGTCGACTGTATAACAATTGATGCCATAAAAGCCACTGAAGAAGTTGGGCGCGCATCCGATGGGTCTCCTATACGCTTATATGCTGCCAAGTTTGACATTGACATGGCGAAGTGCTGCTACTGCGGCCTTTGTACGGTAGTTTGTCCTACTGAGTGCCTGACAATGGACAAAAAGTTCGATTATAGTGAATTTGAGCTAGGCAAACTGACCTACAACTTTTCGAACCTGACTGAAGAGCAGGCTACCGAAAAACGATCCTTGTACGAACAGTTCTTAGTGGAGAAAGAAGCCGCCAAAGCGGCCCAGATAGCTGCAAAAGCAACACAAATTCAGGCTCCAGATGAACCGGTACTTCCTAAAGCCAGTCCAGCCCGGCCTGTATTTCGTCCAACTGCAAAACCTGCTCCTAAAGCGGAGCCTAAAGAACCAGCCAACTCCGAAGGGTCGTCCATTGAGCATCCATTGACGGATGCTACTCCCCAGGAAATGCAACAAATTGCACAGGGTGGCCTAGAAACTACCAAACGCCCAGTGTTTAAACCGACTCAAAAGCCTGTAACGAAGGTTACGGACGTGCCTGCCGATGTGTCACCAGGGGAAACAGCGCCCGAAAAGCCAGTTGTATCAAAGCCCGCTTTTCGGCCAACGATGAAACCTGGTACGGCTGGAGGAGCACCTCAACCACCCACACCTGAGGCTAACGCGAGTGCTGAATCTCCATTAGAAGCGGAGCCAGTAACACCCAAGCCGAGTGTGAAGCCAGCAGGCTTCCGGCCGACAATGAAACCGCCGGTAAAAGAGCCAGAGCCTTTGTCAACCTCAGAACCGCCCAAACCGAAACCGGCATTTCGGCCAACGATGAAGTCGACAGTAACAAAACAGGAAGAGCCGAAACTAGAGCCTCCTGTAGTCTCCGAAGCAAAACCCAAGCCAGTTGCTTTCCGGCCAACCATGAAGCCCGTAAAGCCAGTGGAGGAGCCAATAGATGAATCGTTGAACGTGACACCATCGGATGCGCCAGTGGCAAAACCAGCGGCCTTTCGGCCAACCATGAAACCGAAGGTAGCGCCTAAAACTGACGCAGTAGAGCCTAACGTAGAAAACATTGTGGCTACAACTGAAGGTGCTGGTGATATAGTTGATGTTCCGATGGTTGAACAACCGCCTAAGCCGAAACCGGCCTTTCGGCCAACGATGAAACCCAAGGCTAAGCCTGACAGTGAACAGGCAGAGTAACTAAACAAAATCGACAAATTTGTGATCCAACTTGCGTTTTATGCCTTTGCTAGTCTGAGTATTGTGGGGGCATTGGCAGTTTTATTCACTCGTAATGTGCTTTATGCAGCCTTTTTTTTGCTGCTAACATTGCTTGGTGTAGCCGGATTGTTCGTATTAGCAAGTGCTGATTTTCTGGCCATTGCCCAGATTATGATTTATGTGGGGGGCGTGTTGGTATTGGTGATCTTTGGGGTTATGCTCACGCACAAACCTGAGCCTCCGGGGGATGTAACTAGCCAGCAACCCAACCGGATTGCATCGTTGAATCGCTCTGGGAGTTGGTCAGGATGGGTACTAGCGGTATTGGTAGCAGGCAGCTTGTTTGTTGCTTTGTTTACGCTACTGGTTCGGGCAAATTTTGCTCTATTAAATCAACCCGTTGGCTGGCAGAGCACAGTGAACACGATTGGTAAGCAACTTATGACCGAATATGTCGTTCCGTTTGAACTGGCAGGTATTCTACTATTAGCCGCTCTCGTGGGGGCTACTTACCTGGCTTCTCCACTGGCAAAATTAGCTCGTAATGGAACCCGTTGATAGTCATTTATTTTTGATCGTAGGCGCGGCTTTGTTCAGTATTGGGCTCGCGGTTGTGCTCGTAAAACGCCATGTAATCGTCGTACTTATGGGTATTGAGCTAATGCTCAATGGCGTAAATATTAATCTTGTTGCATTTAGCCAATATGACCCTGACCGCTTACAAGGGCAAATGCTAGCCTTATTCGTTATGGTCGTAGCAGCAGCGGAGTCAGCAGTTGCTCTGGCCATTGTCTTACAGGTATACCGTCATTTCCGAACGGCGCAGTTGGATGAGTTGAATGAACTGAAACAATGAATCCACTTTTTGAACCTATCATTGATGGCATAGTTACGCACGGTTACGGAATCGTAGACGATTTCCTGAGTTTGGGCGAAGTCAAAGCACTGGCTAATCGACTACACGAGCGCCATATTGCTGGACAGTTTCGGGCGGCCGGTATCGGTAATCAGCAGGTACTAGTTGAAAATGCAATTCGGGGTGATGAGATCTTATGGATCGACGAAGCTACAGCCACTCCGGACGAAACTGCTTTTTTGCAACGTATTGGTGAGTTTGTTCAGTACGCCAATCAGACTTGTTATCTGGGTTTACGGGAGTTCGAGTTTCACTACGCTCGCTACCCGGCTGGCACGTTTTACAAACGCCATCTAGACCAGTTTCGAAGCGATTCGCGCCGAAAACTATCTGTTATCTGTTATCTTAATATAGATTGGAAAGAAACCGACGGGGGGCAATTAGCGCTCTATCTGCCGGATTCCGATAGCAACTCCGAGCGACAACTGACAATTGCCCCAACCGCTGGACGGCTGGTGTGTTTTGAAAGTGGACGACTCGAACACGAGGTGCTGCCCGCCACTCGTGAACGACTAAGTATAACTGGCTGGCTGAAAACTGGCTAATTTTTGACAAAGGGTTGGTTTACCGTTTCAACATTCGAAGCATAAACTTAGGTATATATTGCCCTAACATCAGAATTGACGCAGGAATCGTAAATCGTTTGGCATATCCCTCACCTTCATACGCTAAAGTTTGGTCGAAATATGTATTAGGAACTGGTTGTCCAGTCGCGATATTCGTAATCTTACGGACATAAAGCTTATCTATGGCTGCATCAGAACGTAGAGGTGTATAATAAACGCAATTTTCAAAGAAATAATGGGTTACCTGGCTATGACGCGATGAACCCGGGGTTAGAATTTTTTCACCTCCGTGTAGCAGATTCGCAGCCCAGATAATGGCCTTGCCTTTAGGCATATTTAGGATTGCTTTTTTCAATCCGTGGGCCTGAATAACCTCACTAAGTCGTTCTTCGTATTGTTTATAGGTCCCACCATATATCTCGTCTACTGTTTTGGCATCCGATCCTTTCAATCCTAGGTCAATCAGATCATAGAAAGGTAATTTATGACTGCCTGGATAATAATGAAGAGGACCATTGTTATCATGTACATCTTCAAGAGCTACCCATACACCACACATAAATCGTTGCGGGATGGAATTGAAATGAATAGAATCAGAGTGAGTACGTTGTTGCGTCCCGACCGGGAAATTAAGTGTTTGAAAAGGTATCGGCTCGCGTCTGTAGAGTAGATTTAACATCTCCAGAATTTTTGGAGCTGCTGCTATCTGACGTACTGCAGGAACCGTAAGCCAGGCATCTTGTTTGCGAAGTTCATTACCATAAAATGGCTGTACTTCCTGCCGAGCAGCATCAAGTATAGACTCATCAATTTCAGGATCAAAAATCAGATATCCATACTCAGCATACTGTTGAGCCTGCTTTTCCTGTTCTGCATTAAGGCTAGATCGTTTCAATTCCTGGTTGAAGAATGGGGATTCGACCTAGGGAAGGTTAGTTGGTAGTGATTTTATCATGATATATTGCTAATAAGTGACAATTAAATATATAAAGATATAATTTTAGAAAATTAACCCTTTTTTTTACCAATTATTTGACTTGTAAAATCTGAGCTTAATAACTTTTCATAAACTAGGCAACGTCGGGGGGTAAAGGAATGAGGAAGTGATTAATCCATATAAAAGATTAATCAGAAAAGACATTTTGGTAAATTCTGCTAAAGCTGGATAGTTGTATTTAGAACAGTTTGCTTCCCCACAGGATAATGGGGATATTTGCGGCCAATTCTGACTGACAACGAATGCCCGTCGATACTCCCCAACTGATTCATTTGCTACCTGCTCTCTTGCTAGGCTTGCCTTTTGCCGGGTTTCTAATACTAACAGGAGCAAGTCGACGGACAGCGGGCTTATTGGCTATTGTACTGACTGGCCTAGGGCTGATTTTATCGGTTGCCCTGGCTTTACAATTGCCAAATCAATCCTTAACGATTCAGGCAGATTGGGCGATTTTGTCGGGTATATCGTTCCCAATGACGCTCCGGGTCGATGCAATGGCTGCCATGATGTTAGTCCTGGTGCATTTTGTGGCCTTGTTAGTAGAGATTTATTCCCTCTCCTACTTGCACGATGAGCCGAAATTGCGCCGTTATTTTGGGTATCTGCAATTGTTCATTGGGGCTATGTTAGGCATTGTTCTGGCGGGTAATCTACTCGTCATGTATGCCTTTTGGGAGCTAGTTGGCCTGGCTTCCTATCTGCTAATCGGTTTTTATGCCGAACGTCAGGCAGCATCGAAAGCAGCTAAAAAAGCATTCCTGATGAATCGGGTTGGAGATATTGGGTTCCTGGTTGGCATTTTTCTAACCTACAATTACTTCGGTACGCTTGATTTCTCTGCCCTGGCACTTAAAAGTGAAGGGGTAGTTTTGCCTACTGCGCTGGGACTCTGTCTCTTTATGGGTTGCATTGGTAAATCAGCGCAGTTTCCATTACTGACCTGGCTTCCTGATGCTATGGAAGGACCTACGCCTGTGTCAGCCCTGTTACATGCCGCTACCATGGTAGCAGCAGGAATTTTTCTGCTCGCCCGAATTCACCCATTACTCTCCCCCGATGCCTTAGTCGTAGTTGCCTTGATTGGCACGATTACGACAATTTGGGGCGGGTATTCTGCCCTTTTTCAGACGGATATTAAGAAAGTACTAGCCTTCTCTACGGTATCACAATTGGGGCTCATGGTTGCGGCTATGGGAACCGGAAACGTAAGCGGAGCCATGTTTCATTTGTTGACCCATGCATTTTTTAAAGCCGGACTATTTCTGAGTGCAGGGGCAGTTATTCACGCCGTGCATACCCAGGATATGCGACAAATGGGGGGCTTACGACGAGTTTTATCGACTACGTTTATTGGCTATACGATCTGTGCTGCCGCATTAGCGGGCCTACCCTTGTTTTCTGGCTTTCTGTCGAAGGAGGTGATTTTGGGTGGCGCATTCGGTTGGGCAGCGGATCAGGAGGCTAAACTATCCTATTTTATTCCGGTCTTGCTTTTGTTGTCATCAGGACTGACAGCACTCTATATGGCACGTCAGTGGCGACTCATTTTCTTTGGCACGTACCGTAATGGGGATATACCCCTAACTCGTGCACACGAGCCGGACTGGCTCATGCGTGGGCCAGTAGTTCTGTTGGCGGCTTTATCAATTGGAATCTGGTTTTCAATAAATCCACTTTCAGCACATGGTAGTTGGTTCTTTGGCCTATTTCCAACCGTTGAAGTAATCTCCTTTTGGTGGTTGGTGCCGGTTTCTATTGGACTGGTCATACTGGGTGGCTGGATTGGTTTCCGAATCGCTGAACCCAATGCCAATTCTATATTTGTCCAACTTTCGCTCTCGTATGGTTTTCTGGATGTAGGTTACCATTATATAGTGATTAATCCAACGCGTAAGCTGGCGTCACTTCTGAACCGAATGGATAAGCGTATTATTGATGGATTAGTGAATGGCGCGGGTGTATCAACGGTTGTTCTGGCTCATTTGTCCCGTGTTGTTGACCGATCGTTTGTCGATGGGCTGGTGAATGGGATGGCCTGGCTGGCTAGCCAATTGGGCCGACTAACGCGATCTGTACAGAATGGTCAGATACAATCGTACATTACGGCGGCCGTGGTTGGTTTACTATTGGTACTTTGGTGGATTCTGTAACGTCTTTATGATTCTTTCGCTACTTATTTTTCTTCCGTTACTCGGTTCGCTCATCGTGGCTTTGCTGCCCGGTCAGCAAACGAAACCGTTCCATTGGATTGCCCTGGTGATCACACTTGCCGAGGTATTTTTGGCGGGCGCAGCATATGTAACATTCAACACGTCCGTTACGGGTTATCAACTTCTTGAACAGGCTAATTGGATTACACTGCCACTTGGCAGTCTTGGAATTGCGTCAATTGACTATTTAGTTGGGGTAGACGGTATAAGTTTACCATTAGTCGTGCTATCGGCAGTGGTTATGCTGGTGGGTGTGCTTTCCTCCTGGACAACTATTAAAACTCGGCATAGAGCTTATTATTCGCTTTATCTTTTGCTTACGGGCACGATCATGGGGTGCTTTGTGGCCCTCGATTTCTTTCTGTTCTTCCTGTTTTTTGAGTTCATGCTCCTGCCGATGTACTTCCTGATCGGCCTTTGGGGTGGCCCACGCCGGGAATATGCGTCAATCAAGTTTTTTCTTTACACCTTACTGGGGTCGCTGTTGATTCTGCTGGTTATGATTGGATTGTATCTGTCCGTCATGGATCCGGTGAGTACAGCAGTAGTGGCTGGGTTAGCAGCCGACCCATCGGCAGTGACCGATGATATCGTTCGTACGTTACAGACCTACCTACAAAACGGACAACTCAATTCATCGCAGATCGTCCATACGTTCGATATGCGTTACCTGGCTGATGGTAGCAATTACCTGCCCAACGCGTTTCTGAATCCTGCCGCTGAACCAATAATATTTGGATTGCCTGCCCGGATGCTGGCGTTTTGGGCTGTGTTTATTGGCTTTGCAATTAAGTTGCCGATTGTACCCGTGCATACCTGGTTACCCGATGCCCACGTTGAAGCCCCTACGCCCGTATCGGTGGTTCTGGCAGGTGTATTGCTGAAAATAGGGGGGTATGGTTTCTTGCGGATTGTTTGGGATTTCTTTCCCGATGGTGCCGCCGAATATGCGCAAACACTGGGCGGTTTAGGCGTGCTATCAATTGTATACGGGGGATTAAATGCGCTGGCACAAACCGATCTTAAAAAGATGATCGCCTACTCGTCCGTATCGCACATGGGCTTTGTTCTATTGGGTGTGTCTTCACTCACGGCTGAAGGTATCAACGGGGCCGTCTACCAGATGGTGAGCCATGGTGTACTGTCGGCTATGCTGTTCCTGATTGTCGGCGTTCTTTATGATCGTACCCATGACCGTCAGATTGACTCGTATCGGGGATTGATGCAGCCCATGCCCCAGTATACGACCATAACCGCCATTGCATTTTTTGCTTCGCTGGGTTTGCCGGGCTTTTCGGGTTTTGTGGGCGAATTGTTCACGCTTATGGGCAGTTTTCAGTCAGATTGGCTGCCAGGCTGGATGACGGCCATTGCCACTACGGGTATTTTGCTGGCAGCCGCCTATTTCCTCTGGACACTCCAACGTATGTTTTTTGGCTCTACCTGGGTTCGGCCTTTCGAGATACAGGCTGGCCCAACATCCGTACTCGCTGATTTGACTATTCACGAAAAGCTAATGCTGATTCCGCTGGGCGTTTTAGCGTTATTACTAGGCTTATTTCCGAACCTGATTTTTAATCTTTCCAGCGCAACGGTAGGACAATGGTTACTGATGTTTGCGGTGGAGTAAAGAAAAATTGGCTATTTACCTGCTTTAAAATCAGCCATCAGGCCAAGAAAAGCTAAGCTAACCTCACGAAGATACGGGTTCTCGTTTTTGGCAATCAAGGCACAGTGGTAAAGCAATTGCTCTTTTGTGTCGCGAAAAGCGTCGTCGATACGTATATAATCTGTAGCCGCAAAATGATCGTACCAGCGGTTGAATTTTCGCCAGCGAGCTTCGTGTTTCCGATCAGCCGTATCGCAAATAAATATGGTAATTGTTAAGCTACTTTTTTGATAAAAATCATTGATGATAGCTGCTACCGTTGGGGCAATGAGCGAATCAAATGGTGGCCGTTTCCCTATTGGGTTATCGGCTACTTTGATAACTAATTCGACAATTTCTTCTGACAATACAAAGTCTTCGCCAAATAAATAAGGCGTTGGCTTAAATTGAATTTCGTAAGTGATTAATAAATCTGTAAGGAACGTGTAGGTATTTCGTTCGCCACCAACGAACAGAAAATCATACTTAGATGGCTGCTGTTCCACGTTCGTCACGTCTTCGTTTTAGTTCGGCCACTGCTGCCTGAATCAGGGGGTCTGTGTGAAAGTTTTCAACGATGTCTTTCTCGGCCTGTTGCTTATCAGCCACAAGCCGCTTCATAATGGCCACGGCACGTTCATGAGCAGTACGCTCAGGAATAGGTTGATGCGGGTTGGTTTCCATCCGTAATGGCTTAGTTTTCAGATAAAGATAGACTAAACAACTTGAAAACGGTTAGAAGGCCAGCTTCGTTCAACGCCCAAATTGTCGGCGTCGAGCCATCTGCCAAACTACGCCTACAATACCCAGTAAGGCGATTGGTCCTAACAGATTCAGCAACTGCCAGCTTGTACGACTGCTATCTACGCGAATTTTATCCAGGGGGCGCAACGTTACGGTTCGGTTGCGGGCGGCAATGACCCCGGTTGGGTCAACGAGATAATCAATGGCGTTTAACGCAAAGTCTTTGTTGGCATAGGTGGTGCGGGTGTAGCGGTCAAAGCCAAGTGGGTAGGGCGTTTGGCGTTTGTAATCGACATCGTTTACAATCAGGTCGCCGTCAGAGCAGATCAAAATTCGGGAGGCTACACCTTCTGCTTTAAAGCCAGTGGCACGTGGGTCGCCGGGTAGAATTCGGTTGGCAAACAGGGATTGGAATTTCCCTTCCAGCAAACAACCGATTAGTCGGGTTCCGCCTGTATACGTTTGTGGGTCTGGCTGCTGACGAGCTTCGTTATAAGAAATCAGCGCTGGTGTTTTCAGGAGATTGGTATAAGGTGACGTTAAGAGCAGGGGCGTTTTCTGAATACCCACTGATCGAACCGTATCGAGTGTACTCACGAACCGGCCCAGCACCGCATCCAGGTTTCGTACAATCGGATTATCAGACGTGCCAAAGTTGTTGAGTCGCGGATAAAACCGCCAAGGAACCAGTTGGATATTAGGTTTATCGCCAAGATTACCCACATTGAGCGGAATGGTGGCACAGTATAAATCCTTCACAACATCGCGGTTGATACGAACACCCCAGCGAAAAAATAGATCGTCCAGATTTAAGCTCAGGGGTTGCGCATAGGTGCCTTCGTTGCTAACACTGTCGACACGCTGACCATCTACAAAAAATAATGCCCGGCCACCATGAACGACAAATTGATCCAGCTTGAAAATTTCATCTTCCGAAAAGACCCTGTCGGGTTTCGGTACCAATACCAGATCGAGATTTTCAATAGGGCCGGGTTTGGTCATGTCAATAAAATACAATTCATAGTTCTGCTGTACAGATGCCAGCAGATCGGAGAAACGGGAGGGAGGTACCTGAGTATGCCCGTACAACAAGCCTATCCGCTTACGATTTTCTTCAGTCTGTGTCAGCTTTCGAATGGCCGAAGCCAGCTGAAACTCAACTCCCTCATATGACTGGTTTAACTGCTCTTCTGGCGAAGCTGCTTTATTACCTTTCAATAGCTCAACCGCCGATTCTTTACCTTTATAGGAAATAATAGCGCCTGGAAAGACTAATTTCTCTGTTCGTTTCCCGCCTTCACTGGCGTACAGATTAGTGGGCAACAGACCCTTCTGTTGTAGTTTGTCGATCAGTTTATTTTTTTCGTCAGGAGTGGAAACTGCATCTGGATTGATAAATCGATAGGTGACTCGTTTACCAGCTTCAGCTTGAAACCCATCCAACGTCTCACGAACCGCATTTTCAAGCCGTTTGAAGCCGGGCGGTAAATCACCTGTTAAATAGACATCGACGTGAATGTCGTCTGGTAAGCTGGCTAGGAGCGTCTGTGTGGCTTCTGAAAGCGTGTAGCGTTTCTCCTGGGTTAAATCGAGTCGGAAAAATACGAATGCCGATAGCAAATTGACGGCAATTAATGCCGCAACGACAAGAAGTGTGCGTGATACTGCAGATTTCATACGGACTATAACGACGGAACAACATGACCCATATATTTATTAGGTCAGTTTTCATTAATTCAATCGTTGTTCAGGAATACTCGTCAGGTTGATTGCCCTGGCATCATCCTGAGCGGTTTGAGGGGTATCGATTTTTTCGGGCTTAATACCAAGCTCTTTCATAAGCCGATGCTGACGGGCTTCAATGTAGGTTAGCCGAGCCATAATTTGGCTCATTCGAGCATCCTGCTCATCTTGCCGAGCCAGCAAATAAGCCGTTTTTACTTCTAGTTCGTCAAGGCGTTGTTTGTCCCGTTCAGTCATCGGAGTCGATCTGAAAAAAGCGTTGTGAAGGCAAGTTAGTGTTTTTTACTATCTTGATTTACTAGCTGATTTCATTAGGGTACTTTTTCTTCAAAAAAGACTCTTTAGCGTGAGAGTTTTTAAGGAAAATGGGTCGCCTTAAAATCCGCCACGGTCGTAAAAGCTCCGGCGACGACTCAGCTTAAGCTCTTGTAAAATAGACGACCGTGCCCGCAAATCGAAGGAGTAGTTGCCTGAACGGAAGTTGTTGCCAGAATAGGGCGTCCAGTTGAAGGCCATTTCCCAACAGTGTAGGTCGCGGTTAATACCGATGGTTGTTAGGGTTGGGCTATTGAATTGGAAATCATAGCCCGTATTAATGGTTATTTTCCATTTGGGTGTCAGACTTAGATCTCCCGTGAGGGTCAGCGCTTGCACTACCTGCGAAATCTCAGGCGTTAATTTGGTCAGACCAAACGTATAGCTGACGTTCATCGACCAGGGGACGTTGAAGTCTACATACAATTCCGGATTACTGTTGATGGCCTTCATCGTCGCATCGGACGCATTCGGGCTGGTCTTCTTTTTGTCGGCCTGCTTAGGGGCAAATCGTGCGCTAACATAGGCCTGTAAGTTTGTTAGCCGTAACAGCCCCTGCCCAGCCTGAAATGCATAGAGATTAGGCACCCGGATATACTGCTGATTGATATAAGGTTGGTCCGCATTTAAGGCCTGAATTGAAGGCGAGTAGGCGAGGGGGGTTAGCGTGGTGGCTGTTGTTGGGAAATAATACTGCGCTGTTCCGCCATACGCCCGATAAGCGTAGGGATCGAATGTTGATGAAAAGTTGAAACTTATATTCTTGAAAATCTGCGTGTTGGCGCTGACTGAAAGTGGCGACAGCTTATAATCAGGAGCCAGAAAGTTATAGCTTCCATTGATACTCAGGTTATCGAAAATCGGAATTTTCTTGAAGTCCTGCCCGGATGAGTCACTACGGGTACGTACCTTCATTTCCAACTGGTTCACAATCCCAAACGAAACAAAGGCTGCCTGTGTACTTGATGCACCGCTGCTGCTATTTCCGTCGATACCCCGGAATACAGAAATTGTCCGTCGATAGAGAGGTAAATTGGCAAGTGATCCTTTGGCATCCAGCACAAAAAACTGCCCAAAGGAGGGGTTGGTAAAATCGGGTACATAGTTGAACGATATAGAAGGCGCAACTGTGTGACGAATAGCCTCAATACGCTTACCCCGAATAAAGTAAGTGCCATAGAAGCGGGTATTCATGCTAGCGCTGACCGAAAAATTATATGATGGATAAAAGCCGCGTACTGTATCAATCTTTATTGAGTCGTGGCTGGCATTGTAGATTAAATTGGGTTGTAGCTTTTTACTATAAATATTCCCTTGTAGCGAGAAGCCGGGAGTCAGGTTTATGTACCGCAACAACTTTAAGTTTGGTAGCGAAATGGGAATGCTATACCGGGCCTGCACCACGCGGTTTTGCCAGATTCGATTTGAATTCGCCAGACTGAAGGCAATTAAATTAGGATCAGTTTCAACAATACCTAGACGGAGATTTTGTGCACGTCTGATACTGTCCTGATAACGTTGAATAGAGTTAATCGTTGTTAAATTGGTAACCACCGGGAAGCCTAAGCCTGTTGTATCGAGCTGCTGCTTAATTGTATTGCTCACAGCAATAGATCCGCTAAGATCTAACCCCACCCGAAAGCTTTCGTACCACCGGCCTGAGCCTCCTTTGAGCGCAAAGGGAGAAATCTGATTGATGCCCAGGTTGAAATCCGACGATACATCGGTCTTGCCATTTGCCCGAACGCCCGTTACCTGATTCACTTGCCCAAACTGCTGGTTCACACGCACGTTAGCACCTGCCCGCACGTATTGCCCAAACGTTCGGCTGTATTGCACCGATGAGCCCGCTACGTTGGAAATATAGGACTGGGTGCTATAGGAGTTAAACTGATTATAACTGTTGCTGCTGACGTTGACGTTGGCCGAGAAACTACCCCGCCCGCGTGGTACCGGCGAGTGCGACCAGGTAAATGAAAAGTCATTACGGGGCGTTTGGGTGGTATCAACACGGTCGCCGGAGCGGTTTCGGTTGAACTGAAGATTGACACCTCCGCTATACCGATACCGTTTGTTATAAGCTGATGAAACGCCTAGACCCCAGCTACCGCGGGAATATATTTGTCCTTTAAACTGCAGACCGAGATTTTCACTCACCGCCCAGTAATACCCACCATCGCGCAGATAGAAGCCCCGTCCATTGGGTTCTTCACCGTATTGTGGAACAATGATACCGGATACACCAATTTCCTTACGTTTGGGAAACGGAAAGAAACCAAAGGGCAATCCAATAGGTAACGGAATCTGATTAATGACCAGATTAAATGGGCCGGCTACAACCTGCTTATTATGAATGACTTTTAGTTTACTGGCATTGATATGGAAGTGGGGTGTTGCCAGATTACAGGTTGTATAAATCGCTTTGCCAATATAGAGATTATCCTCAGCATCTTTCTTGACTGTGGTGCCTCGTATATTACCCTCGCCCTGTTGCGTAACAACGCCCTGAATCCGACCTTTTCTGGACTGGAAATTATACCGAATCTCCTTGGCATCATACTTCCCTTCGCCATCCTGAAAAACAGGCCGACCAATCAGTTTTTTGGCTGTTGAATCGTAGCGACCTTTCGCGTAGACCTCATTCGTTAGGTAATTCAGCCGGATATAGTCAGCTTTGAGTGAAATATCGCCATAGATCACACTGGCATCACCGAACAATTCAACGGTCTGTCCATCAGCAGCGTAAATAGTTGAGTCTTTGGCCTGATAGTTGACGGTTGTTTTAAAAGCATCGGGTGCCTGTAGAGAATCGGTCCGGACAGTGTCATTACTGGCAACCTGAGCCGAATCGGCCGGAATGGCTGGTTTGCCCGCGGTAAGACTGGCTGGGCGGGTTGGTTTGGCTTGGCTTCGTCTGGTCGAGTTTACTTTGGATTGGTTCTGCCGTACTACACTTTCCGCCCGGACTATGTTGGGAGAAACAAGACCTGGTTGCACTTTACCCGATGGAATTGATTTTGGCGCTAACTGGGTAATAGCAGGCTTTTTGACCGGAGCGACAGGTGCCTTTTGTACTGAATCCCGGGCTGCAATTCGTATCGGATTCGGGCGAATTAGGATCGGCTTTGGGGAATGAACAAGTGCTGTTGATAGTGGGCGTGATGGTGTAGAAGTAACCTTTATTCGCTTAGGCTGTAATTGTGTGGCCTGAATTGTTTGGGTGGATTCCCGTTGCATGGAATCGGCCAGAACGACTCGTAACGAATCGACATTGATAAATAACGGGGTAGGAGGCTGAACTATATTGCTTAATAGCATAGGCCATTGTACCTGAACCGACTGAATACCCTTGGGAGTCAATTCCGAAACCTGAATCAACTTTAGGGGCGAGAATCGAACGGAATCACCGGAAGAAATGGCCTGTTGACGTCGTGTTGTGTCGTTTCCAATAGCAGTTGGTACCGTATTCCGATTGTATGGAGTAGGGCTAAGGCGGTTAGGGGCTGAATATTTTTGATTAAGCTCGCGTTCCAGGTCACTTTCCTGAGGAACTGCCGCAGGGGTGGTTTGTGAACTTGGAGCGGTTGTTACTGATGGTTTAGTTCTCTTCCGGGTTGACGGTTTAGCCTGCCCCAACGCATTAAACGTCCAGAATAGGCAGACAAGGCTGAGAGCAGCCTTTATACATATTGGTCGTGTGCGTGAGAACCACAAAATAAAGTATGCTTTTTTCAGGGTTATTAAAAAAATTATATTTGCCAAAAGTCCGTTAAGTCTATGGCATACAAAGGTATCCACGAACAAGTTATCCTACTACCGGTTTGAAACGATTTAGGCTGTTAAAAATTATTAAACCCATGAACCTGCCGGCTCCCGGAATAATGACAACTTTGGTTTTGGCAGTAGTTCCTTTACTGGCCTTAACCACACCGAATTTGCTATTGTCTGATCTAACGCAGGACACCGTGCGTCGGGGTGGATCGCAAGATACTGAAACAACCGCACCGGCTGAAAATGCTCCTAATCAACTCCGTACGATTGTACTCGATGCGGGCCACGGCGGCAAAGATCCTGGTACGCATGGTCGTTACGCCAAAGAAAAAACGATTAATCTGGAGTTAATTCTGCAATTAGGGCGGAAAATTAAGGAGAACCATCCAAATGTTCGGGTTATTTATACGCGTTCATCCGATCATTTTGTTGATTTATATGAACGGGGGGCTATTGCTAACCGGAACCGGGCCGATCTGTTCATCTCCATTCATTGTAACGCCAGCCCGTCAAGCAGCCGGGTCTATGGTACCGAAACTTACACACTGGGGCTCCACAGGACCCAAAGCAACCTGGATGTAGCCCGACGCGAAAATGCGGTTATTTTACAGGAAAAGAATTACGAGCAGACCTATAAAGGCTTTAACCCAAACTCACCTTTAGCGACAATCATGCTGGCCAATTACCAGCATGCGTTCATTGCCAGCAGTATTAGTTTTGCTGAAAAACTGGAACGTAGTTTCCGCTCCAATGCCAATCGTAAAAGCAATGGGGTAAAGCAGGCCGGTTTTATTGTTCTCTGGAAAACCACGATGCCCAGTGTACTGATCGAAAGCGGTTACCTCACTAATCGAGAAGAGGAAGACTACTTACGCTCAGAAGAGGGGCAGGATGAAATGACCGATGCGATTTATAAAGCATTTGAACGATACAAACAGGAAATTGAAGCGGGTGGGTAGGTAGATAGTAAAATGAGTGGAGTAGGTGGAGTGAGTCCAATAATCGGAACTCACTCCACCTACTCCACTCATTCCACTTAATTTACCACTCCACGAAATTCCCTAGCTTCTCGGGACAAACAGGCCCGAAAGTTGGTTATACCTCCAACCAGATCGGTTGGCACGGCCCGTTGGGCGGTCACCTTCACACAACACATGAAAGTTTCGCAGGAAGTAAAAGTAGGTTTATTGGCTGTCGTTTCCCTAACGATGTTCTACTTTGGGTTTCGATTTCTGAAAGGATCCGATTTCTTTAACTCAACGAATAAATACCAGGTTATTTACGATAATATTGATGGACTGGTTGCCTCTAATCCAGTTAGGATCAATGGATTATCGGTAGGTCGGGTTAAAAGTATTGAGATTTTACAAAATCAGGGTAATAAGCTGTTAGTTACGGTAGAGCTAAAAAAAGACATTCGTGTTACGAAAGGATCAAGAGCTAGCCTGGTCGACGATGGGCTGTTGGGGGGGAAATTGATTCAGCTTACCGTAAATTCTGGAGCACCCGACCTTGAGGATGGAGGTATGCTGGTGGCGGCTAAAGAAACGGGCCTTTCGGCGCTGATTAAAGAAAAAACGCTACCCGTTCTTAACAATGTAGATTCGCTGACGTATCAACTTAACCGCGTTGTGAAGCAGTTTGATCAAACAGGTGTTATGCTGAACCAGACGCTCCGAAGTGCCGATGCTGGCGTAAAAACCCTGGATTTAACTATTGCCGAAAACCGGGCTGGTTTAAAAGCGACGCTTGCCAGTGTAAGTCATTTGGCAGCCTCTTTAGTGGAAACCGAAAAGCAACTTAAACCGATTCTGGCTAAAGCCGATACATTTGCCGATTCGCTACAGGGTTTGCAGTTGAAACAAACCTTGGCAACGGTCAATAAAACAGTTGAAGGCTTACAGCGAATACTAACGGATGTCAACAACGGACGTGGTTCGTTAGGAAAACTGACCTCCGATGAAGCGCTCTACAGCAATGTGAATAATACGGCTGCCAGTCTCGAAAAGTTATTAACCGACCTACGTGAGAATCCGAAACGGTACGTTCAGTTTTCGCTCTTTGGCCGGAAAGAAAAGCCTTACGTAGCACCTGCAGCCAGCACAACGATTACAACCGTTATTCCAGCCGATTCGACGAAAAAATAATGTCTGGGCCAAGCACTAGCTTGGCCCTTTGCGTTTTACAATGAACTCTATCCAATCCCTTCTCGACGAACTCGCCCAACGAACTGCCCAAACCCAATTGGGTGGCGGACCGAAAAAAATTGACGACCAGCATCGGAAGGGTAAACTAACCGCTCGCGAACGTATTGCCTACCTCACTGACTCAGATAAGCCGTTTGTTGAAATTGGTTTGTTCTCCGGCGAAGGCATGTATGCCGAACATGGTGGTTGTCCGTCGGGGGGAGTGGTTGTGGGTATTGGGTATGTGTCAGGTCGGCAGTGTGTCATTGTGGCTAACGATGCCACAGTGAAAGCTGGAGCCTGGTTTCCGATCACGGCTAAAAAGAACCTCCGTGCGCAGGAAATTGCGATGGAGAATCGCCTGCCAATTATTTATCTCGTTGATAGCGCGGGCGTGTATCTACCCTTGCAGGATGAAGTTTTCGCTGATAAAGAACATTTTGGCCGGACGTTTCGTAACAACGCCCATTTATCCGCAATGGGTATTTTGCAGGTTGCGGCTATTATGGGCAGTTGTGTAGCGGGTGGCGCTTATTTGCCCATCATGTCTGACGAAGCCCTGATTGTGGAAGGAACGGGTTCTATTTTTCTGGCCGGGCCTTATTTGGTAAAAGCGTCCATTGGGGAAGATGTAGACGCCGAAACGCTTGGCGGAGCCAACACGCATACCGACATTTCGGGTGTTGTGGACAATAAATATCCCGATGATAAAAGCTGTTTAGACGCTATCAAGCGTATTTTTGATAAACTCGGCCATCATGAAACGGCTGGCTTCGACCGTATCGAGCAAACCCCTCCTGTTAAAAATCCCAATGAAATCTACCAAATCCTGCCCGCCGACCGTGTTAAACCTTACGACATGCAGGAAATTGTGGATAGACTTGTGGACAACTCCGCGTTCGATGCCTATAAGCCTGGTTATGGCCAGTCACTCCTGTGCGGCTATGCCCGAATCGATGGGTGGGCTGTGGGGATTGTAGCTAATCAGCGCAAAGTGGTGAAGGCCAAAGGCCGGACAGGCCAGCCAAGCGAGATGCAAATGGGCGGAGTCATTTACGGCGATGCCGCCGATAAAGCCGCCCGGTTTATTATGAACTGCAATCAGAAACGGATTCCGCTCGTGTTTTTACAGGATGTCTCGGGCTTTATGGTAGGTAGCCGTGCTGAACAGGGCGGTATTATTAAGGATGGTGCCAAAATGGTTAGTGCAATGGCCAATTCCGTCGTTCCGAAATTTACCGTCGTTGTAGGAAATAGTTATGGCGCAGGTAATTACGCTATGTGTGGAAAAGCCTATGATCCACGCTTGATGCTAGCCTGGCCTACTGCACAAATGGCCGTAATGAGTGGGGCATCTGCAGCTAAAACATTGCTTCAGATTCAGGTGGCGGCTCAAAAAGCGAAGGGCCAACCTATGACGTTGGAGGAGGAACAAGCCCAATTGACCAAAATCACGGATCAATACAACGCACAGCTATCTCCTTATTATGCAGCCGCCCGGCTCTGGGTCGATGCCATTATAGACCCGCTTCAAACCCGACAAATTCTTTCGGAAGGAATTGCTGCTGCTAACCACGCACCAATCACAAAGCCGTTTTCGGTGGGTGTCATTCAAACATAATTTTTAAATTCAACTGAAAATTCTATTTCCCACGAGCGCTTTTTACCTCATCGGTTGTAATGGCATCGGCTTTGTTGCCAAAATTGCTTCGTATGTAAGTCAGCACATCCGCGATTTGTATGTCTGTCAGAAAATCGTGGGCGGGCATGGCGTTGTCATACATATCTCCTTCAATTTCCTGCCCCTGCAATCCTTTCAGCACTACATTAATAAGCCGGATTTTATCGCCCAATACCCAGTCTGTACCGCGTAAGGGCGGGTTCAGGTTGGGTACGCCAGAGCCGTTTGCCTGATGACAGGTTAGGCAATTTTGTTCATAAATAAGCTGACCAGGCGCTTTGATAGCTACAGCCGCCGGTTTGGGTACTGGCTTAACCGCAGGCTTTTTGGTCTGTGCGTTAGCAGTTGAAAGCGTAAACAAAGCCAGAAGGATTGTCCAATAAATCGTAAACCGTAATTCGTTCATCATCAATTTATTTACTTTTTCCATTTTAGGGTATTCAACAAATGCAGAATGTCTTTGCGAATGTATTGAATAACCGGTTGCAACGAGTCATTTTCAGTCGCCGTGTTAAAATACAGTGCTCCGCGTAGAAAATGGGTTGTTGAGTCGGTCGTGATAAACTGAACCTGGCTGGGTACTTCGCCCGATAAATCAATAACACTCGCTTCCAGACCCGACTTTAAGCGGAGTTTCCGCTGTTCAATTGCATAGGCTTTTATATTATGACGGGCAGCCAGTTTGTAGGAGTCTTCGAGCATGGCCCGCAGTCGGTTCACATCGTTGTGAATCGGCTTATAGGTTAGTTGAACACTGGCATGAAAGGTTGGGTAATTGATAAAAATCCAGTCACGTTCTGCTCTGGCGAATGTATCCGGTAAAATCCGGGCGATTTTGTTGTACTCGAACTGATATGGATGCGTGGGGGCGATGAGTGTGTAGCTCGGCGTAGGTAAGTCCAAACGTGGAAAACCCTTAGGTTTTGGAACATAGTTGTCGGATGAACTGCTACCACAGGCAGTAAGCAGCAAACCAATTATAAGAGCGAGTGAATACTTCTGCACCAGCGTTTTTTGTCATGCTGACGAAGGAAGCATCTTCGGTAGCTATAAACAGAAAACAAAGCTGCCGAAGATGCTTCCTTCGTCAGCATGACAAAAAAGAAAACGAAAAAGCCCAGCGTTTTGGTGCCAGGCTTTTTAGGTATTCGGCAATTTCAACTAGGCGTTTACATCTTCTAGTTCTTCCTTCAGAACTGGTTCGCCCATCAACGTTGCGAATCGATTGACATTGAATGTAGGTTCAAACCAGACTTCTCCCATAACCGGATGCTTCACTGGCACGTCGGGATTCTTGATCTCGTTCAATAAAATGCCCGTTTCGCCAGTGGTATGACGTTTCACCTGTCGAACCGTGTACATTTTGTCGCGCTTGGGCGTTTGCACACCAAACTCCGCGTAAAACGCCAGTACGGGTGCCGGAAAATTGTCGTTCGTGCAAATAACTTCCATTTAAACCGGGATTTATTTGATTTGACTGATTAACATGATTATTGACAAAAATGTCTTAAATCATTCAAATATTATTTGGTTACCAGACAATCAAGAAAATCATCTAAATCCTGAAAATCCCGGCGGGGCCGCCCGTGTGGTTCAGACTAACCTTCAAACAAATTCCCCAACTGCCCCAGTACGGAACCGCCTTCCTTATGGCCTTGTGCACTATAAGGGGCTAGTCGTTGTACCAGTTTAGAAATTGGCATCGACTGAATCCAGACTTTACCCGAGCCACGCAATGTAGCCAGAAACAATCCTTCCCCACCAAACACCATGCTCCGAAGGCCACCCGCCCGTTGAATGTCAAAATTGATACTGGGTTCAAAACCAACTACGCAGCCAGTGTCTACCCGTAAGGTTTCATTATTAAGTGTTCGCTCTATAACCACACCCCCAGAATGAATGAAGGCCATCCCATCACCCTGCACTTTTTCGAGAATGAATCCCTCTCCGCCAAAGAAGCCAGCTCCTAAACGTTGGTTGAACTGAATACTTAGCTTCGTGCCCAGAGCTGCGCATAAAAAGGCATCTTTCTGAACAATGAGGGTATTGCCATAAATGTTCGCCAGATTGACAGCCATGATCGTACCCGGATAGGGAGCGGCAAAGGCTACTTTCTTTTTGCCAACACCCCGGTTTGTGAAGTGGGTCATAAATAAGGACTCACCCATAACCATACGCGAACCCGCTTGAAGCAGTTTGCCCAGAAAACCCTGGTCGGGTTGTGAGCCATCGCCCATTTTGGTTTCGAAGGTGATGCCATCTTCCATAAACAGCATGGAGCCCGCTTCGGCAATAACGGTTTCGTTGGGGTCTAGTTCGATTTCTACAATCTGGATGTCTTCACCAATGATTTTGTAGTCAATTTCGTGAGAATACATGCTGAGCGTCGTTAGTGGTTATCGGTTAAATATCGCTAGTTGGTTGGAGCGATTATTAGTGAACGAAAACTACGGAAACTCGACCATTCCATAAATAGTTTTTCTGACAAACGGTACAAAAAAAGCCCGACCGGGCATTTTAACGGGTCGGGCTTTTAGCGTTGATTGATGTCGTCTGGCAAATCATTGTCTGACTCGTCAAAGAGTTGATCGTCATCCGCATCATCGTCTTTCTCGTCAGGTTCGGGATCACCTTTCAGATTCAGGTCGGTACGATGGCGAAGTTTTTTATCATCTACCGTTTTGTTCAGAAACTGGTTGATTCGATCAATATCAAAACTCGTCGTGATTTCGCCGAATGAGTTAATCTGAATATCGAAGCCTTCAAGTTCCTTGTGAACGCGTGGCTTGTCGTTTTCATCGGGATTCGTTTTTTTCTTTGCCATCGGTCGTATGCGTTTAGAATTATGCGTTAAGTCGCGTTAGCGACGAAATGTTTGTAGTATTCGTAAAAACCAATTGCGAGTGGTCGCGTAGCGATCAAATTTCGAGATGTGTTTGATCGCTACGCGACCAGTGCCACTTCAGAACGTTGTAATACTACAAACATCTCGTCGCTATGCGACATTTAGGCTGGCATTTTCAACGTCTCCAGCGCTTTCTCTAAGCGTCCAATTGTTTCGTCTTTGCCGATGATTTCCATGGTTAGCATCAGATCGGGGCCTGCGCCGGAGCCCGTAAGGGCCAACCGCATGGCCTGCATAATTTTTCCCTGTTTGATACCTGCCTGCTGCATTGTATCAGACAATGTGTGTTTGATCGTATCAGCCAAGAATTCACCGTCAAATGACTGTAATGCATCGCGAAAAACAGTTACGGCTTTTACGGCATCAGCATTCCATTTGGCCGTTACAATAGCTTCGTCATAGGCTATTGGCGCATTGAATATCGTCCCGGCCTCAGTAAATATTTCGTGGGCAAAATTGACCCGACCTTTCAATAAAGCCGCAATTTTCTCTGCTTTTTCTATTGAGCAGACAAATCCGGCTTTTTCGGCCTGTTGCTGAACAGTAGGTGCCAGGTCAGTATCTGACTGCTGACGAATGTACTGATGGTTGAACCACTGCGCTTTCTGAATATCGAAACGAGCGCCTGCTTTGTGAACCTGGCTCAGGTCGAAGCTGGCAACGAGTTCGTCCATCGAAAACAACTCCTGCTCGGTGCCTGGGTTCCAGCCGAGTAGGGCTAGAAAATTAATGGTCGCTTCGGGTAAGTAGCCATCTTCGCGGAAACCCCGCGCTACTGTTCCGGTAAATGGATCAGTCCATTGTAGGGGAAAAATCGGAAAACCACCGAGATCAGCATCGCGCTTGCTGAGTTTACCGTTGCCTTCTGGTTTGAGCAACAACGGTAAGTGGGCAAACTGGGGCATTGTATCTTCCCAACCTAAATACCGGTATAGCAACACATGGAGCGGAGCCGAGGGTAACCACTCTTCACCCCGAATGACGTGCGTAATGCCCATCAGATGGTCGTCTACGATATTGGCTAAGTGATAGGTTGGCAACCCGTCGGATTTCAACAGCACTTTATCGTCGATAGCCGACGAGTGAACATTGACCCAACCCCGAATGATATCGTTCAGCCGGACTTCTTCTTTCCGGGGTGTTTTTAGCCGAATCACGTATGGCTCACCAGCATCCATACGAGCACGAACGTCCTCAGGCTTTAAGGTCAGGGAGTTACGCATTTGCATGCGGGTAATGGCATTGTATTGTGCGGCTGGTGCGTTAGCTTCTTCCAGCCGTTTGCGCATGGCGTCCAGCTCTTCGGCTGTATCGAAAGCGTAATAGGCTTTACCTTCGTTAATCAATCGCTGGGCTTCTTTCTGGTAAATTTCCCGACGCTCCGATTGGCGGTAGGGGCCATCTGGACCTCCTACGCCCTGACCTTCATCGATTTGAATGCCTACCCAGCGTAGCGATTCGAGAATATAATCTTCGGCTCCCGGCACAAAACGGTTCTGGTCGGTATCCTCAATACGAAGAAGCATCTTGCCGCCCATTTTTCGGGCGAACAGGTAATTATAAAGCGCAGTACGCACCCCGCCAATATGCAGCGGGCCGGTTGGGCTGGGCGCGAAACGAACGCGAACGGGTTTTGACATAATTTTGTGAGGGGAGGAAAGGCAGGAAGAGGAGAAAAGGACGAAAGGGAATACAACTATAACCCTTTTCTCTTTTTCTTCCCTTTTCTACCCCTCCTCCCTTTCCTCCTTTTTTATTAAACAGCAATTACCGAAATTTCAACATTGACATCTTTAGGTAGGCGGGCTACTTCAACCGTTTCGCGAGCAGGTGGTTCGCTGGTGAAGAACTGACCATAGACTTCGTTAATAGCAGCGAAGTTATTCATGTCCTTCACGAAAATGGTGGATTTAACCACGTTGGTATAATCCAGACCAGCGGCCTTCAAAATAGCCCCGATGTTCTCCATGACCTTTTGTGTTTCAGCCTTAATATCGCCTTTGGGGGCCAGGTCGATGGCAACTTGGCCCGAAACGAACAGGATTCCCGTGCCGGCGGCTACATTTACTTTAACCGCCTGACTGTAGGGACCAATGGGTTCAGGGGCTTGTTCGCTATAAACAATTTGTTTGCTCATGGTTTGTAGTATTGACTGCCAAAGTTACCACTAAACCCCGGATGGTCGAAAATTACGCCATTATCTTCACGAAAAAACGATGGCTGACCTGCGTAAACCAGCCGCTTACTACTTATGTCCTCCTGGAAAGATTTTTTAGTATCTGCATCAACTGATGTTGAAACCCAGTTCGATCGACTCAAAACCCGGCTCTTTGGGCGGCTCGATGCCGAAAAGCCCTACCGAATTATTTACTATCGTGGCTTTGGGAGCCCGTCGGAAGTTTTTCTGAAAGGCCGCGTTTTACGTCAGCGCGATTTAAGTACGCCCAGCGATCGGGATACGTTCTGGCAAAATCTACTGGCTACCTATCAACGCTTCGGAAGTGATGAAGTGGAAGGTGTTACCGTGCGAGTTGAAGCTTTTGGTCTGGCACACACGACCATAACGGATAAGGAAGGCTACTTTGAGGTGACTATTAACCCTCCAAATGATTTACCGGCCGGTCGGGTATGGTTTCCCGTTCGTTATTCGCTGGAGGGCGTTTTACAGCCTGATACGAAGGAAACGTCAGAGAATCAATCTGTTGTTAAAGATGGTTATCTGATGATTTCCCCACCATTTAGTCAGTTTGGTATTATCTCCGACATCGACGACACCGTGCTCGTGACCGATGCTACAAACTTACTCCAAACGGCACGACTTACGTTTTTAGGAAACGCTTACACCCGCTTGCCCTTTGCGGGAATAGCCGCGTTTTATCGGGCATTACAAAGTGGTCCTGTTACCACGTTGTTCAATCCGATTTATTATGTATCGAGCAGTCCCTGGAATTTATATGATTTGCTAGTTGATTTTTTTCGGATTCAGGGGATTCCGAAAGGACCAATTTTGCTCCGCGATTTTAGCATATCGCCCACGTTTTTATTGCCAGAGGGGCATCATGTGCATAAGCTAGCCATGATTCGGAAAGTATTGGACGTGAACCCGCAGTTGCCGTTTGTGCTCATTGGCGATAGTGGTCAGCAGGACCCCGAAATTTATACACAGATTGTACGCGAAAACCCAGGCAGAATTCGGGCTATCTATATTCGCGATGTATCGGAAGACCGACGCGACGAAACCGTTCGGGCACTCATCCAAACCACAGAAGCCTACCATGTTCCTATGCTGCTGGTGTCTGACACGGTAGCGGCTGCTGAACACGCAGCCTCGCTGGGATTGATCGACCCCGATACCATTCCCGAAATCCGGGCCGACCGACGGGCAGATACTACTGGTCAGGCATAATCCTGATTACTCATGACCATTTATTCAAAACTTTTACTTCTTCACGCAACCCTTTTTTACGATAGCCCGTATTGCCAACTGAACCGGTTCAACTGTTCTTTTTCTCATTTTAAACACAGTTGATAGAATGAAGCCTTACGTGTACATGAATCGCCTGGCCTTGCTGACTACTTTAGTTGTAGTGACATTGCTGAGCTGCAAAGACGAGGAAAATCCGACTACGGTATCTTCGGTAGCGATAGGAACAACCCCCCTTGGAAACGTGCTGACCGGCGAAGGTGGTAAAACGTTGTACTTTTTTGCGCCTGATGTGTCTGGTGATGCGAATTGCTCCGGTACCTGCAAGGACAACTGGCCCATATTTTACCAGGAAACCCTGACACTGGGTAAAAATCTGAAAGCTGCGGACTTTGCGACAATTACCCGCGCTGATGGAGCTAAACAGACGACCTACAAAGGGTGGCCACTTTATTACTTTAAAAATGACGCGAAAGCAGGGGATATAGCAGGCGAGAATGTAGGCAACGTGTGGATGGTAGCCAAGCCAAACTATACGGTGCAGCTTGCATCCCGACAACTAGTTGGTAGTGACGGCAAAAGTTATACATTTGACACAAAAGAGGGTACTGGGAATTCGCTGTTTTTGACGGATAGCGTTGGACGTACGCTGTATGCATTCGCTTTCGACAAAAACAATAAAAATAACTATACCAAAGCCGATTTTAGTAATGACGGAACCTGGCCAATTTTCGTAACATCATCCACGTTAGGAGAGATTCCTTCTGCGCTTAAGAAAACGGATTTTGCAACGATTACAGTTTTTGGTAAAACACAACTCACGTATAAAGGCTGGCCGCTCTATTATTTTGGTTCCGATAACGGACAGAGAGGCAGTACCAAAGGAGTGAGTTTCCCAAAACCAGGAGTATGGCCGGTCGTAAATGCTACGTCGGTGAATGCTCCGAATTAGTGAACGGGTTATCTTTTTGGGTAAGGTTCAGCACCTGACAGACGACCCTTGGGGCTAACCCGAAACCGAGAACCCATAGACTGAATTACTTTGTCCAACGCTCCTAACATACCGGCTTTAACCGACATTTTGGCGGGTTGTCTGCGCAACCACCGGCAAAGTCAGGAAATGCTTTACCGGCAGTTCTACGGGTATGCCATGAGCGTTTGTCTGCGTTATGCACCTACTCGTGATGGGGCGCTGGAAGTGTTGAATGATGGTTTCCTAAAAGTCTTTACACGACTGGATCAGTATGATTCTGCGCAACCGTTTAAAGGCTGGCTTCGACGTATTCTGATCAATGCGGCTATCGACCATTATCGACAGGAGGTGCGTCATCAGCACGACGATGTTGAAAAAGCCGAACAAGTAGTTGCTTCGGAATCGGCGGATGCCTTAAGCCAGCTGTCTTACGAAGAATTACTAGGCTACGTTCAACGTTTATCTCCGGCCTATCGGCTGGTCTTTAATTTATATGTTATGGATGGATTTACGCACGAAGAAATCGCCGGTCAACTCGGTATTTCGGTAGGTGCGTCGAAATCGAACCTGGCTCGGGCGCGCGAAAATCTGCGCCAACTATTGAAACACATAAACTACGATGAGTATGCCAGAGCTAACCGATGACCAATTGGACGGGCTCTTCAGAAAGTCGGTTGAAGAGTTCGATACCCCGTTCGATCCGGCAGCCTGGCAGGATATGAAAGCCCGCCTGGATGCCAACGACCGCACCACGCCCAGCAGTGCATTGATTTGGAAAAATCTGCTCCGTTGGGGCCTGCCTGTTGCACTGCTTATGCTGTTGACAGGTGGCGGTTGGTTTATTTACCGAAAAGCGAATCCTGGTACGGCCACTACCTCAGTGCAAAAAGTAGCAGAAGCCAGGGCAAAAGAAACTACTATAGCTAAAGGAGTGCATCAGTCCGCAACGCCCCAATTAGCCGAAACGCAGCGACCCACAGAACTAACAACCAGTTCTCCCGAACCTATGGTTAGCGAAGTTGGGCCGTCGGCTAATCGGGCGGAATCGGCTAAGGAGACTACTCGCGAAGTAGGGGAGTCAGCTAAAAATCCTCTTCGCAACGTTGAGAGGTCAGCCAATAAACCGGGTAGCCTGGAAACTAGTGTTGAAAAATCGGAGATGTCGAAGCCGACTGGGCTAAGCAAGTCTACTAGAACGGCACTGGCTAGGAAGTTGACTAAGACTGTAGTTGCAACGAAATCCATACCATCGTCGTATAAGTTGGCATCTGGCCGGAACCGGACCAAGCGAATGCGATCTGATTCGGAGCTAGTAGGGGCAATGAACTCTGAAGAAAAAACGAACCGCCTAAGTAGCGTACCGCTGGCTAGAAGCAGAACCTCTATTCGAAAACTTCGGAAGCAGCGAAATGCCAGCCAGGACCTAGTGGTGCTTTCGGCAACGGGCTATACTGGTTCGCCAATGCCATCGTTTACAAAGCGATCAGGTATAGACAGACCGAAAGTCGCCCAATCTACTGGGTTGATGTTAACCGGTAGTCCATTATCGCCTGGGTCAGAAGAAGCTACTTCTGTGCTGTTGCCAACTGTAAATGAGTTATCAGTCCGCCCGGCACGTTGGCCTAAAAATCTGGCCTTCACCGGTCGGCTTGTTGAGCCTTATACCGATACAACCGCACAGCGAGTGGTTTCCAACGCATCAATACCCGTACAACGTGGACTGAGTGTTCGGTTTGTAGTAGCGCCGGATTTAAGTACTATTGGCTTAAAAAACTTTACCCGTCCTGGTACAAATGTGGGCCTATTGCTGGAGTATCGGCTGGCGTCTCGCTGGAGTATTCAGGTGGGGGTGATTAAGAGTACGAAAGTATATAAGGCGCTTCCAAGCGAATACAATGCACCAACGACTTGGTGGCAGCCGCCAATGAAGTCGCCAGATCTGGTTGATGGTCGTTGTAACATGTTCGATATCCCGATCAATATTCGCTATGATGTTGTTATAAAGCCTCGATCAGATGGGCGGTTACCTGACCGCTGGTTTGTGAGCAGTGGCGTAACAAGCTATATCATGAAGCAAGAGGAATACTATTACACATATCCGGCTCATACATATAACCAGCCAACTGAGTATAGCCCTTCTGGTGGTAATACAGGTGGCTATCGCTTCAGCAATCTGAACCTGTCATTTGGTTATGAACGGTCCTTTAGCCGACGATTATCATGGCAGGTGGAGCCGTTTATGAAGGCACCCCTCAAGGGAGTAGGCTTTTTTAAAGTTAACTTACTAAGTACCGGCGCATTTTTCTCTCTCCGCTATAAATTATGAGTAACACGTTTACGTATGATAGTCTACGGGAGGCTATTAATTAATGTACCTACATGAAAACGAACAACCAAATGAAAAGCAATCCAACAGCCGAGCAGATGAACCGCGGAGAGTTTATTCGTAGTCTTGGTATGAGTAGCGCAGCGCTTATGGCATTTTACTGCATGGGAACCGGACTAACCGCCTGCTCAAAAAGTAGTGATGATGTTACGCCGGGCGGTACGGTAGTAACGCCGGCGGCTGGGGTAACCGGTAATGCAGATGCCTCCAAAGGGGCCATTAGCTTTACGGTTGACCTGACCAACTCAAATTACAGCAAGCTAAAAACAGCAGGGCAGTACGCTATAATTGGGAGCCTGATTGTGGCTAAAAGCAAGAGTGGCTCATTCGTTGCACTTTCGAAAACATGTACGCATGAAGGGACAGAAGTTCAGTATCGGGCCGCGCAGGACGATATCTATTGCTCTAATCATGGCTCTGAATATAGCCTAACGGGGGCTGTGGACGTTGGTCCGGCTACGAAGGCATTGACGCAATACAAAACATCCCTCAGTGCAGATGGGAATACCCTAACAGTGACTGCCTAACAACTAAATTTTGCTCGATGAAGTACATTCATTTTGCCGTGCTCCTGTGGCTCGGGATCGGTTTAGCCCGAGCCCAGGATTCGACGGCCGTTCGTCGGGATACCGTTATTGCGCCGACAACAGACGCATCCGCTAACGACCTACTGGCTGGTCTGACAGACTCGACTGAAACGCAGGCCCTATTGCCCCATAAAATGATTTTTACGCAGCGGGCGTTTTGGGGCCCCAAAGGCTTGCTACGAACCATGAAGATCGCTCCGTTAACATCGGAAGGGCGTGTGCATGAACTGAAAGTTCGACGTACAATGCTCGTGGCGCACCAGATTGGTGGATTTATAACGTTAGCAGGCTTTGTAGCTCAGGGATTACTGGGGGCGAAACTCTATAATGCCAAAGGACAGGATTACGTCGATATAAAGAAATGGCACGAACGGTCGGCTACGTTTATCAACGTTACCTACGGAACTACCCTGGCGTTGTCGCTCACAGCACCTCCACCTGTGGTGGGAGCTAAAAAGGGATTCACGTCGATCAAGCTGCATAAGTATCTGGCTGTTGTGCATTTGACAGGTATGGTGGCGACGAATATTCTGGCCCATATGATTGAGAATAATCCAGACCTGAAACCAATCCATCGGGCGGCTGCTTACACCACATTTGGCGCATACGCAGCTTCGATAGTTTCTTTAACATTCTAAGACCATGAAATACACAGGGAAGTATGGCTTCTGGATAGCCATCGGGATTCTCTTTGCCTTTACTTCGGTACCGATGGCCAAGCGTAAGATAATGGCTGATAAAGCCTTGTCGACGGTCACGTATTCGGCCAAGCATCCACTCCATAAGTGGGATGGCGTGAGTAAAGATGTAAACTGTGCAATCATCTATAATGATGATACGAAACAGCCCGAAAATGTAGCGGTTTCCATAAAAGTAGCGTCATTCGATAGCGACAATAACAACCGCGATTCGCACGCGATGGAAGTACTTGAAGGGCTCAAATACCCCAACGTCACCTTTGTTAGTTCGGATATTAAAGCGGGAGAAAATGGTGCCTTGACCGTGAAAGGTACATTAACCTTTCATGGTGTAGCTAAACCGGCTACACTCCAGGCAACTCGCAAAGACGCGGGTAGAAAAATGACCCTAACAGGTGAGTTCCCCGTTAATATGAGCGATCATAATATTGAGCGGCCATCGTTAATGGGTATGAAAACCGAAGATGCTATGGTGCTTAAGTTTGATGTGGTTTTTGGGCTGTAGTTAAACAAGTAAGCAGAATTATATTGAATGATATAGGGTATGACCCCATTGGGACCACAAAGTGAGTTAATCTCAATTGGCGTGGCTATCTGTCGGACGAGAGGTTAAAATCAATGTAGAGCAAGTCAAACTTTTTTTGAAAGAGTACAGGATTTACAGGATATTTTCTAGGAGATGTCCAGTAAATCCTGTACTCGTTTCTGAGCGAGGTTGACTTGTTCGTACATTGAACCTAACACATGATACCATACGCCTACATGAGAAAAATAGTTGTACTTCTTCTTGCTCTAGTATCTATTCCAGCCACTGCTCAAAAGCAATTTTCTTCCAAACAGATTCAGGAATTCGATGCCTACGTAGAGGCTGTTCGTAAACAATGGGAGGTTCCTGGTTTATCGATCACCGTCGTTAAAGACAATAAAGTACTTTTCAAGAAAGGCTATGGAGTTCGTGAATTGGGCAAGCCTGATCTCGTTGATACCCAGACGTTATTTGCCTGTGCTTCGACAACAAAAGCCATGACTGTTGCTCTGATGGGTATGCTGGTG
This sequence comes from Spirosoma migulaei, assembly GCF_054776855.1. Lineage (NCBI taxonomy): Bacteria > Pseudomonadati > Bacteroidota > Cytophagia > Cytophagales > Cytophagaceae > Spirosoma > Spirosoma migulaei. The sequence goes on from NZ_BAAHBG010000005.1 coordinate 222,074, forward strand.
GATGAAGGGAAGCTCGCCTGGAATGATCCCGTTTCCAAATATTTGCCCGAACTACAACTGTATGACCCCTACGTAACCCGGGAGCTAAAAATTCGTGATTTACTCATTCATGACACCGGTATCGGCAGCACCGATTTTATGACAGGGGCCATGACCATTCCCGCTAATGAGATGTTTCGACGGATGGTTATGGTAAAGCCGAGTTACCCGTTTCGGGCCGGGTTTGCTTATCAGAATACGTTTTATTCCGCTGCCGGGCGTATAATCGAACGGATTGCCGGAAAGACTTGGGCTGAATTTCTGAAAGAACGAATCTTTACGCCCCTGGGAATGGACCGGACTGCCCCTAAGCGCGGCTACATTAAGGATGATAATCTAACCAAACCCCACTACAACATCAACGATACCATTCGGGTCATTGAATACGGTGCTGATAGCGAAATTGGCTCTGCGGGTGCCGTCTGGTCATCGGCAGATGATATCAGCAAATGGGTAATCTGTATGCTCGACAGCAGCAAATACAATGGTGGGCGTTTACTAAAGCCCGAAACCTGGGCTGAGATGTTTACCCCACAAACGTTTTTCCCGGAAGACGAATACCCAACTATGCAAATTCTGAAGCCCAACTGGCGCACCTATGGCCTAGCCTGGTATCAGCACGATTATAAGGGACATAAAGTGAATTTTCATACGGGTAGTCTGTCGGGTCTTACGGCCATCACTGCCCAATTGCCTGATGAGAAATTGGGTGTTTACGTATTCGGCAATTATGACCATGCCGAAGTTCGTCATGCCCTTGTGTATAAGACCTTCGATTGGTTTGCCCTGGGCGGTACCCGCGACTGGAGTACGGAATTTAAGAAGCTATACGACGGCTTAAAAGAGCAAGGCAAAAAAGCCGAAAAAGCATTTATTGACAAACGAGTACCGAATACATTGCCTTCCTTGCCCCTGGCAGCTTACGCCGGAAAATACACCAGCCCCTTATATGGGCAGGCGGAGGTAAGTGTGCAAGGGAGCCAATTAGTCGTCAATGTGAATGATAATAGCCTGAACGCTAATTTATCCCACTGGCATTATGACCTGTTTTACGGTCCTTACAAAAAAGCCTGGTATGGAAAGGCCAGAGGGCGTTTCATTCTTGGTGCATCGGGTAAAGTCGATACACTGATTTTTGATGGTCTGGAGTTTAAAAAGGAATTGTAAAGAGTTCGTTATACCAGTGAAGTCGGGTTCTTCAACCCGACTTAGGAGGTTTCTCAAAACCTACCGATTACACAAGGTTTTTAGAAACCTCGCTTGTCCGTTTTAAGAAACGGACACCACTATAAATATCGTTGGGATTGGCTTAGGCTGGCTAGATATAAAATCAACTGACCACCGTCTGCCGTTTCAATCCACGTCCAACCAGTGTCGCGCTAATGATGATCAGTAGAGAAGCTAGAAAGAAGGGTGCTCCAGGTAAATAAACTGGTGCTGCTGGCGACGTGAAAAACGAAAAAAGGTTTGTCATGATCAGCGGCCCGAAAATAGACGTCGTGCTGGTTAAGCTGGTTAAAGCACCCTGCAACTCGCCCTGTTCATTGGCTGGAACCTGGTTTGAGATAATACCCTGAATGGATGGCCCGGCAATACCGCCCAATGCGTACACAGCCATGAACGCAAACATCATCCAGCTTTGGTTAGCGAAGCCAAATAAGGCGAACCCAATGGCGCTGAACATCATGCCGACATAGACTGATTTCTCCTGCCCTAATTTTGGAATAAGCACCCGGCTGAGGCCCCCCTGTACAATGGCAAAGGATAAGCCAATGGTCGCCAACGACAAGCCTACCGTCTTTTCATCCCACTTGAATTTCTCCATCGTATAGAACGTCCACGTTCCCTGCACGGCAAATCCGGCAATATAAACCAGTACCAATGAGGCCACCAGTCCTAAAATAACCGGGTACTTTCCCAACCGCATCAATGAACCAATCGGATTGGCACGTCGCCAGTCGAAGGGACGACGATGTTCGGGAGCGAGCGATTCGGGCAGGATAAAAAAGCCGTACAGGAAGTTAATCATGGTTAGTCCTGCCGCTACAAAAAACGGCACACGCGGGCCATATTGGCCCAGAAATCCACCGACAGCGGGCCCAAGAATAAACCCAACGCCAAAGGCAGCTCCGACTAATCCAAAATTCTGCGCTCGTTTTTCGGGGGTACTAATGTCGGCAATATAAGCGGTTGCGGTGGTAAAGCTGGCTCCCGTAATTCCTGCAATCAGTCGCCCGATAAACAGCCATTCGATTGTTGGGGCAAATCCCTGAAATATGTAATCAACGCCAAACCCAAATAGCGAAAACAGCAGCACCGGCCGACGGCCGAAGCGATCACTCAACCCGCCCAATATAGGAGAGAACAGAAACTGCATCCCAGCATACGAGAACGATAGCCACCCCCCCCAACTAGCCGCCTGGCTGATATTGCCATGAATGAGTTGTTCAATCAGTTTCGGGAAAACCGGAATAATGATACCCAGCCCCGTTACGTCAATCAGCAAGGTTATGAAAATGAAAACTAAGGCCGGAGCGGTACGGTTTTTCATGAAGAGGAGAAAAGGGAGGAGGGGGAGGAGAGGGAAAAAGGGGGGGAGTTGGTACATACCCTCTCTTCCCCTTCTTCCCTCTCCTCCCCCTCCTCCCTAAAAATTAAGCGTATGTATTCAACATCACAGGCATCACCAGCATCAGGATGTCTTCGTTTTCTTCTTTATCTGCAGGAATGAGCAGGCCAGCCCGGTTTGGAGCTGACATTTCGAGCGAAATCATTTTGGCGCTCAGGTTGCTCAACACTTCAGACATCAGCTTGGCATTAAAACCAATCTCCATTGGGTCGCCGTCGTAGTCGCAGAGGAGCTTTTCGTTGGCTTCGTTAGAGTAGTCTAAATCTTCGGCCGAAATAGTCAGCGAGTTCGCCTTGAGCGACAGCCGAATTTGGTGCGTGGTGCGGTTGGCGTAGATCATGATCCGCTTCAGCGAGTTCAGCAGGTCAGTCCGGCCAATGGTCATCACGTTCGGATTGTTGGTTGGAATGGCGTTTTCGTAGTCAGGGAAACGCTCGTCGATCAGGCGGCAAATCAACTGCGTTGGGCCAAACGTGAATGAAGCATTGGCCTGACTGAATTCTGCAACGACAGCTACATTTTCGGGCAACGATGCCTTCAGTAATTGCAGCGCTTTCCGTGGAATAATGATCGACGTGCTGGCCGATGAACCGAGATCGGTACGGCGGTAGCGAATAAGCCGGTGACCGTCGGTAGCTACGAAGGTGGCATTCTCGTCATTTATCTGTAAAAGCACACCCGTCATCGCTGGGCGAAGGTCGTCGGTGCTGGTGGCGAATACCGTGTTGTTGATCGCGCTCAGCAATACGTCGGACGTCATTTCGACCGACATATTTTTGTTAACGGTCGGCAGTTTTGGAAAGTCAATCGGGTTTTCACCGGAGAGTTTATAGCGACCGTTGTCCGTCAGAATTTCGGTGCCGAATGTTTCGGTGTCGATGTTGACGGTAACGGGTTGTTCAGGTAAACTACGAAGCGTATCCAGCAATAATTTAGCTGGAATGGCAATCGCTCCATTATCGCTGGCATCGACTGGAATCTGCGTTGTCATGGTTGTTTGCAGATCCGACGCGGTTACCGTAAGGGTCCCATCGTCAATGCGAAACAGGAAATTTTCGAGAATCGGTACGATTGGGTTGGTGGCAACCACCCCGTTTATATGCTGAAGGTTTTTAAGCAGGACAGATGAGGAAACTATAAATTTCATGGGCCAAGCGTCTAAGGCGTTCATTAATGTATATGAGAACAAAAGTAGCAAAAAAAGCCGACAGCCTGCGCATGTATTATCAGAACCTTTCGGGGGTAAATGGCCGTTGTAGTAACGAATGAATAATGGATGATGGAGAATGTAATCAATGGCGATTCTGGCTGCATTATCAATTATTCATTCTCCATTACCCATTAAAAATATGGAAGCTGAAATCATCAATCGCGTTGCCAATAGCGGCCTTATGACGCTGGATCTGGAAGATTATTATCATCCCGGTGAGCGGGTCGTTTACGACTTGAAAGACAACCTCTTTATGGGGCTAATCCTAAAAGAAAAGGACTTTCGGGCTTTTTTGAAAGAACACGACTGGAGCCAGTACGCGGGTAAAAACGTAGCTATTACCTGCACTGAAGATGCTATTGTGCCAACCTGGGCCTATATGCTGCTAACAATTCAGCTACAACCTTATGCGAATACGGTTGTGTTCGGCAATCGAACAGATCTTGAAGAGAAACTCTATTTCGACGCAATCGCCCAAATCAAACCCGAGGAGTATCGGGATGCCCGCGTCGTGGTAAAAGGCTGTTCGAAAGTTCCGGTGCCAACAGCGGCTTATGTCGAGATCACACGCCTGTTGCGTCCTGTGGTGCAAAGCCTGCTTTTTGGTGAGCCATGTAGCACCGTGCCTTTGTATAAACGCCCGAAGGGGTAGACGTGGCTTCCCCGTCGGGTTCGTCTGGTATTGCACCTAATCAACGTCTTATCCTGATGAATAAGGTATCCTCACAGATGGAGGATACCAAGCTGATTCTATATACTGATGATATTTTGCTGCTTCTAGTTGAGTAGTTATAAAAGCTGCCCTTTTTGATAACTCACCGGCGTGGTACCAGTCCATCGCCGAAAGGCCCGATTAAAGGCGCTCAACTCATTGTATCCGAGAATATAGGAGACTTCTTTTACGGGGTGCTGGCCCGTTTGCAGGTAATGCAAGGCCAGGGATTTTCGGATGGAATCAGTCAGTTGTTGATACGTTACGCCCTCTTCCTGCAACTTCCGTTGCAAACTACGGCTGCTCACGTTCAGATTGGCCGCAATGGCATCGAGCGTTGGGACGCCCAGATACGCGTTGGCTAGCAGGAAATTGTTAATCCGTTCGCTTAACGACGTTTTGGTCGTGTGCGCTTCATCGAGTGCGCTTACCTTCCGTAACAACACCGCCTGTAATTCATAATCTGCGGTTAGAATAGGTTCATCCCAAAACCGACTGTCGAACTCCAGTGCATAATCCGTAGCATTCTGAATAGACTGGCAACGCAGCACGCGTATGTATTCGGGCAGGTCTGCTAGTTCGACCGGCATCCTGACCGAAATGGGCCGTATTTTTTGCAGAATCAAACCATCGACCTCGTGCAGGGTAAAGGCCATGAAAAAGTCCATCATCTGGCGAAATACCAGAGGAGAACTCGCCTGATTCTCAGCCGAAGGAATGAATTGAATCGTGAAGGATTGCCCGGAGCGGTTTACCGCCATAGTGAGCAGATCTGTAATCAGGTGAGAAAAGGCCGCAGCCTGTGTCAGCGCTTCGCCAATCGTTTGGCTATGACGGATCAACTCACCCACCACCCCTAACGCGGCCACCTGCAACGACTCACCAAAATGAAGCCCGAAGAATGAATCCCTGCTTAATTCAGTCGCATTCAACCATAATGCATTGATTTGTTGCACGGTCAGGCTGGGACTCGATTCACTTTTCAACGTATCTAACTCAATACCTGAAAGATGGCATAACTGTGCCGGGTCGGTATTTTTCTGGACAGCATAGGCCAGTACGTTCAGCGACAGGCGTTTCTGATAGTCTTGCATAACACAAAGCTACAGAAATAGCGCATCGTGTTTTTCCCCTGGCGTGAACTGGTAATGAGTTGGCGTCTGAAGACAAACTTGGCACACTTACACGCCAAACTTTCGAAGGTTATAAACAAAACTCACCAGGAAATAGCGCGTCAGCACCCGGCTTTGTACATCCTCTACGTAGGAATCGCCCGTGTTCCGAATCACACTCCGATTCTGGTTCAGCAAATCGAAACCCTGAACACGAAATTCACCCTGTTTTGCTTTCAGAAACTGCCAGGCGAGAGCGGCATTCCAAAGCGTAAACTGCTGATTGTAGCCTGCCGCCCGACCGGTAGTTGCGGTATAGGTTAGATCGCTGGTGAGGACGAAATTGAACGGGAGCTGCCAATGCACATCGGCAGTTGCGTATTGCGACCAGTAGGCCGTATTCTGCTTTGACAGGAGCGAATAAGTGGCTGTCTGGTAGCTAACCGTTCCGCTAATGCCGTAGTCTACCTTACCGTTATAAGCAGATTGCAGTCGAAACCCCTGGCCCAGACTAACGTTTCTGGACTCGTTCGATTGGTCATTGATTAAACTCACAGCCCGAGTAAAACTGGCATTGGTCATCAGGCTGATACCCAGCTTGCTTGGCTGAAGCGTCCGCCCTATCGACAGGGAGCCATTCGCGGACAAATACCCGCCGGTATTTATTGGTTGGGTTGTCTGTACCCCAGCACTGTTAACAGTTGTCATTGTGCTGATTCGGTTGTCGCTATGGTTCAGACTGGCAAACAAAAACAGACTTTTGCCACCCATCCCACTAGAGCCGTTGAAGGTCAACGTAAGATTATTGTAATATTCAGGCCGAAGTGCGGGGTTTCCAAGGCGAATGTTCAGCGGATTGGTGTTATCCACAACGGGCTGCAACTGCGTTATCGAGGGCGGACTCAACCTCGTTCGGTATTGTAGTCGCAGGCTGCGATTCCTGGAAAACGTATAGCTAAAGAGCGCATTAGGCATCAAATTCAGGTATCTTCGGCTATTCGTCGTATCGACCGATCGGTTATCGACCCGTAATTCCGACTGCTGTAGATCAAAACCTAAGGCGTAGCTGTACCGAAGCCGTCGCGTTTGGAGAGTTGAGCCCAGACGGTGCGTGGCGAAGAGGCTACCAAAATGATTACTCAGGGCGGCATTTGGGCGGTCGTACTGCCCGTTCACGTCGTTAGCATCGACCACATCGCGCTCGGCCCGGTTCCTATTCGTTGCGTATGCGTACCGAAGCTCCAGCTTTTGGGTGAGCGAAAGCGGTTCGGTGAACGATAGTGTCAGCGTATTCTGGAGTGCGTAGCTATTCTGCCGGTTGCGCTGATTGAGCCGGGTGGTAGTGAGGGGATTTGTACCAGTTGAATCATAAAACAGATTAGTAGACTGATTGAGCGCATTGGTCATCCCATTTGTCAGCACCGTATTCAGATTCGCCGATAACGTCCGCCCTTCCCGACGAAATTTTCGCATGAGCAACAGGTTGTTGTAGCCGTTTAAACCATCGCCGGTTGAGCCATAGCGGGTATCACCATCGTTGAGGGACTGTCCTGCTGGCAAATATGATCGGCTGGTTGTTCGGCTGTCGTAACCCGTGGTTTGCCACGACACGTTCGGGGTTATACGCAGGCTGGTCATCGAGTCGAGTTGCCAGTCGAGACGGGCATTGAAGCGATGGGTCGTCTGCCGATTCTGCGAATAATTATGCTGATCGGTGAGGAACGACCGGTCGGGTAATACATTCTCGCGTCGGCTTTGCTGGTCGGTCGTTGTGATGGCCTGATTGATGAAATAGCTCGATGATAGTTCGGCACGTTTTCCCAGCTTATCCCGGTAATTTAAACCACCCGCTTTAATCTCGATGATGTTGGTAGGGGATTGATTCGCTCCGGGTTCTGGACCACCTGGCCCACCAACAATCACGGGCCCACCCGCACCACCACCCAGCGTAAAGTTCTGTTGATTAAGGTTGTTCGCCTGTCCTATAAGCGAAAGCTGACGGCCATTATTGAAGCGATTCACGTTCAAGCGGCTCTGATAGCGTGCATCAGTACCGGCACCAACAGAATTCTGTCCAAAATAACCTTTCCGCTTATCTCGCTTAATGGTGAGATTGATGGTGCGTTCGCGGTTACCGTCGTCGATACCCGAAAACTGTGACTGATCCGACGACTGATCATAGAGTTGTACCTTATCGACAATGTCGGCGGGGAGATTGCGGGTGGCCATCTTGGGGTCATTGCCGAAAAAGGGTTTTCCATCCACCAGCACCCGACTAACTGCCTGCCCCTGTGCTTTTATCGTACCATCACGCGCCACTTCCACACCGGGCAATTTGCGAAGCAACTCTTCCACCTGTGCATTGGGTTGAGTTTTAAACGAACCCGCGTTGAATTCCACCGTATCTCCCTTCACGGCAACAGGAGCCCGCTCCTGCTTAACAACCACTTCGCTGAGTGTATTGGCTTGCTCAGTCATCCGCAATACGCCAACATCAACCGACGTTTCGCGACCGACTATTACCTGGGAAGAAGCATTTCGATAGCCCAGGAACGTCACCAATAATCGAAACCGACCTGTGCCTACATTGCGTAGCCGAAACTGCCCATCTCCATTCGTGATCGTAGCATCTATATACGTAGAGTCCTGGTCGGTGAGTAGCGAAACGGAGGCTAGGCGCAGTGGTTTGCCGCTCACCGAATCGACTACGGAGCCTACAACTTCAGATTTCCCCGTCGCTTTTTGGGCAAGTAAATGACTGCTCCTGGATACCAGCAGGAGGATAAAAAGAGAGAAGAATTTCATGTTGTATTCAGGATGAAGAAGGTTTTTTTTGACAGGATTAACAGGATTTACAAGATTGAGGAGAAGAAAAAATACTACAAATCCTGTTAATCCTGTCGAAAAAAGCCGATCAGTTGCGTTCGCCCATCATCATTTGCTGCTGAAAATCCGCCATGGCTTTTTGGCGGAGATCGGCTAGTTGCTCCGTAGTGACAGTTTGCGCCTGGGCAGATGGCTGAACCTCGTTAGCGTCGATAGCTGATAGATTGACCTTCGTGGCCCGGAATTGCTCGCGGCTACTTTCAACCAACAACACCACACCCGATTCGGGAGTTAGCTCACGAATGGGCGAGTACGTAATGGGTAGCTCGGTGGTGAACCAAACGGTGTAGGTTTCTTTCTTGAACGGTACAGTCGCTTTACGGCAGGTATAGCCCGCAATTTTTTTGGTTTGATCGGTGATTTGCCAGTCGCCCGTGCGCTGAATGGGTGTTTCAGCGCGGTAAAGTTTAGCGTCTTTATCTTTGCCAATAGTCAGCAACGTAACGGTTTTCTGATTAGCCAGATCGACAAATATCTTCTCTTCGAATGGCGGACTGAAATTTGTATTTCGGGGCAAACCACCGCCACCGCCCGGCCCCGGCCTACTATCCATTCTGATAGAAATAGTTTGCGCATCCCGGCTCTCTTTGGCGTATTTATCATCGAATGTCACCTTCTGGCCAAAGGTGCGGGTATCTGGAATGTCGGTTGGGAAGTTAGGATCGCCGGGTTTGATCTGTTCGCCGTTGATGACGATACGCGTCGCGGAGAGATCTACTTTCCTAACAACTTCATAATTGATGTGCCCGGATGTTTGCGCCAGCATCGGGCGGGCGGCTGCCAGAAGCAGTGAGAGGAGAATGGTTAACATACTATGCGTTTTCATACACAATCGCTTGATTTGATTTAATGAGTCAAAGGTCAGGCGATGCTTTGTAACGCACTGCTATATAGTGTTAAACAGTGTTAACGGGTACGCAAAGGCGAGCCTGACAACGTAGATTTGTTCATGAACCGGCGCATACGTTCAATTTTCTGGTTAATGACTACCTGCATTGTGGGGATCAATACCTTTCAGGGCTATTGGCTCTGGACGACCTACCAGCTCAACCGAGAGCAATTTGCCCATACGGTTCAGGACGCGCTGTTTCAGGTATTGGAACGTCAACAGGTAGACTCCGCGAAGCAATTGATGCGTAAACGGCCTCCGGGTACTCTGACAGAAGCTCGTATGTCGACCGGTTCGGAGACGCAAATTATTGTACGTCGTTTCGATAGACCAGGCGAAGCTTCCGGTGGCGACAAGGCTCAGGTTTTTGTCCGCAGGCGGAATGATAGTTTGCACGCAACCAAATCGTCTGAGCGACTTGTCGTCACCTACAATGCAGGTCGGCCAGCTACTAAATCCGTTTCATTTCGCGCCGATACCCTCGCCCGCAGAATCTCTAAGCTGGTTTTGCTCGATTGGGCGGCTGGTGTCGATGTCAACCTGAGCAAATTGACAGTAGCCTATGCAAAAGAACTCCGCCGTCGTGCGATTGACGCCGATTTTAAGCTCGACACACTTACCATCCGATCGCAACAAACTCAGCAGCAATCCCAGGATAATGTCTTTATCGTTCGCAGGCTATCGACACCTCAGGTGACAAAAAATGATAACGTTTTAAGAACAACACCGGAGCCATTGAATCCCATAAAAAATCTGTTTGTACAGGCTTCATTTGGTACACCAACGTTTTACCTGCTTCGGCGAATGGGCTGGTTGCTGGGCAGCTCCGTGTTTTTATTAATCCTGACCACGGGTTGCTTTCTGTTTATGCTGGCCACGATTCTTCGCCAGAAGAAGTTGTCGGAAGTGAAAAACGACTTCATCAACAACATGACGCATGAGTTAAAAACACCCATCGCAACGGTGACGGCGGCCATTGAAGCACTCCAGAATTTCGGTGCGTTGAATGACCCCAAGAAAACCCAGACCTACTTAGCCATCTCCCAAAATAACCTGCAACGATTGTCGGACCTGGTCGAGAAAGCATTGAATCTGGCCATCGAAGAGAAGCGTGATCTGGAGCTTCAGCCCGAACCTGTTAATCTGGCGAATCTGGCCAATGAGCTGATTACCAATCACCAACTTCGTGCGCCGAAACCAATTCACGTGACGCTGGCGATTCCTGCCGACACTACCGTTTCAGTTGATCGGGTTCACTTTAGCAATGCCCTGAATAACCTGATCGACAATGCCATTAACTATTCCCATGAGCAGGTCGACATTAGTCTGACGTATCAACAGCAGGCCAGCGGTTGGCAACTGATCGTGGCCGATAATGGCATTGGCATCCCGAAAGCCTATCAGTCTGCCATTTTCGACCGTTTTTTCCGGGTACCCACCGGCGATCTTCATCCGGTAAAGGGGTTTGGTTTGGGGCTGGCCTATGTTCAGCAGGTGATCGAACGACATGGCGGGCGAATCCGGGTGCAGAGCGAACCTGGCAAGGGCAGTGCGTTTATTCTAGACTTTTGAGTTATGCCGACCGTTTTACTGATTGAAGATGAGCCCGCTCTGGGCATGATTGTTCGGGATAGCCTCGAAGTCCGTGGCTTCACGGTGTTATACGCCAGCGAAGGCAATGAGGGACTAACCCTCTTCCGACAGCATCAGCCCGATATTGTGGTGGCCGATGTCATGATGCCCCAAATGGACGGTTTTACCCTGGCCGAACACATTCGTCAGGAAAACTCCGATGTACCAATCATATTTCTGACCGCCCGCTCGCAAACTGCCGACGTAGTACGCGGTTTTGAATTGGGCGGCAACGATTACCTCAAAAAACCCTTTAGTCTGGACGAACTGATCGTTCGGATCAATGCGCTGTTGCGCCGAAAGCCAGCTTCTCTGCCATCGTCAACGTTGGAGCTAACCATCGGGCGTTATCAATTCGACCCTTCGAAACAAAAACTCATGCTGGGCGGTCAGACAGTTCTCCTATCGCACCGCGAAGCCGAACTGCTCCGGCGGTTGTACGAGCAACGAAATCAGGTCCTCGAACGCAGTACCGTGTTGACGGAGCTTTGGGGCGAAGACTCATTTTTCAATGGCCGCAGTCTGGATGTGTTTATTACCAAGCTTCGGCGGCACCTACGAGAAGATGCACAAATTCAGATCATCAACATTCGGGGTATCGGCTATAAGTTGATTGTTTAAGTAAGAGTAGCCTGGACGTCCAGGCTACCATAAACCGTTGTATCAAACGGCATTCGGCACAAACAGCATCAAATAAACCTTCCTGGTGGCGTCAACTGGTAATTAGCTGGCGGCTGATGGTAAAACCCAGCCGTCGAGTGACCTGTACTTTTGTCAAAAAAACGCCATGGAAACAATCATAGTCGCCCTCATGCTGGCTCTGGGCCAGCCTACATCATCACGTCAACAAGTTCATAATCAATCCAAAACAAACACGATGGAAACACAATCAATGCAAGTCGTTCACAACTTTTTAACCGCTGTTCAGAAAGGCGATCAGGCAAAACTAGCATCGCTCATTCACCCGGCTATTGAGTGGAACCAGCCGGGAAACAATCGGTTTTCTGGAATTAAAAAGTCAAGTACGGAAGTTTTTCAAATGGTAGGCGGCATGTTTCAGGCCACCGATAATAGCCTGGCCCTAACCGACATCAACGTCCTAACGGCCAACGGTAACAGCGTGGCCTGTCTGGTTCACTGGAAAGCCGTACAACCAAATGGGGGTATACTCGATGTCGATAACATTGACGTATATACCGTTGAGAACGGCCAGATTGTGAAAGCCAAAGTGTACTCGGCCGATGTAGCACAGGAAGATAATTTCTGGTTGAAGTAACGGCGGGTATACAGCCTGTAAGCCATAAAAGTATCCCGATCAATTAAAGAACGCTGCCGGGAATTTCTCACATATGACAAGTTTCACATAATTACGAATATCACCTGGTAATCACTTATAACGATAGCAAATAAGCAGCCTGAATAACCTGAGGACGAACTTACAGTAGTCGAAAACTCATTCGATGGTATTTCGTAGGGCCGAATTGCCGGAGGGCTTCCCGATGAATGGGCGTTGGATAGCCTACATTCTGCGCCCATCCATAGGCCGGAAATTCCTGTCCGAGTTGTGCCATCAGGTCATCCCGATAGGTTTTAGCCAATACCGATGCGGCTGCAATGGACAAGTAATGAGCGTCGCCTTTAATGATGCAGGTATGCGGAATCATGGGGTACGGCACAAACCGATTTCCATCCACTAGCAGATGCTCTGGCCTGATTATTAACGCATCTACCGCCCGGTGCATGGCCAGAAAGCTGGCTTTCAGAATATTGATCTGATCAATATCCGTGTGCGATACTTCGGCAACGGCCCAGGCCAGTGCATCCCGCTCGATGTCTTTTTTCAGGCTCTCACGCTGGCGGTGCGACAACTGTTTCGAATCGTTCAGAATGGGGTGCGTGTAGTTTTTTGGCAGAATAACCGCGGCCGCTACTACGGGCCCAGCCAGACAACCACGGCCCACTTCGTCTAAACCGGCTTCAATAGCCTCGGCGTTGTAATAGGATTTTAGCATCATTTCTTATTTCTGGTTCCAGGCTTAATGTTCCATGTCTCCCGTGGGGTCAGATTCTCAAATCTGACCCTAGTGAGGTTTCTCAAAACCGAATGGTTCATGCAATTCGGTTTTGAGAAACCTCACTAGGCAGGTTTAAGAACCTGCCTTCACTAACTCGCAACAGTTCAATCCTCCAGCACATTACCAAAAATCGTGTTCTTTAACAGCATCGCACACAGGAGGAATGTAATGCCCCAGTACAGATAAATGCGATAAAAATCCTGTACGTCCTCATAAATCCGAACCCGTATCGGCGACTTTTCCAGGCGGTTAATCTGGGCAAATACGGATTGTAGTCGGCGCGTGTCCGTAGCCCGGAAGAAGCTCCCGTTGCCAATGGTGGCAATCGTTTTTAGAATGCCTTCATCCACTGTAACGGCCTGAGACGTGGACGAAACCGGACGGCCAACAGCAATTGTATAGAGTTTAATATTAAACGCTTTAGCCAGCTTGGCAGCGGTAATCGGGTCAAGATTACCTGCGGTATTATCGCCATCACTCAATAGAATAATCAGCTTGCTCCGTTCCGGTTTCCATGGATTTGTTTCAACCTGGGCCGTATCTGTTGGTGAGGGCACCCGCTCCCGCATTCGATTGATACATCGGGCCAGGGCATCGCCAATGGCTGTACCAGAGGTACGAATCATTTGGCTATTTAACTCACTTAGGTATTGTTTCAGTAGTCCATAGTCCGTTGTGAGAGGGCAAAGCGAGAAAGCTTCGCCTGCAAAAACCACTAAGCCGATCCGGTCATTTTTGCGACTATTCACAAATAACTGGGCCACCCGACGGGCAGCCGCTAACCGATTGGGTGGCAAATCGGTTTCAGTCATCGACTCCGATACATCCATCGCCAGCATAATATCAATACCTTCCGATTGTTCATCACGCAATTCCCGCACAATTTGCGGACGAGCCAAAGCTGCTAACAGAAACCCTGTTCCTATAAAGACACTTACAGGTACTAAATAGCGAAGTAAACCAAGCCACGACCGGCGCGTTTGAAGGCGAACCACACCAGAACGAAGCTGCCCAAGAGAGATATTAAGTCGTTGCTGCGCCTTTCTATTCAGATAATAACGCACTAAAAACAAAACCGGAACGGCCGGGATCAATGATAAAGCCAACGGGTATACAATATGAAACTGCTGCCATTGCGCCGGATTTAACCAGTGAAGTGAATACCAGGGTTCCATTTAGGTCAGGAGATAGAAGGAGTTTCGGCCGACTGGCTTATCGTTGAGGAATCCGGATTTTCCGGCACTTGCATTCTGGCGCGGCTACGGTGGTATGTATTTGTGGCCACTTCGCCCAATAATCTTAAAGCAGGCAAGGAGTCGGGAGAATATGCACCACCATAAATCATCAAATCGGCTTCACGTAATGCATTCGTGATGCGTTCATCGTCTATTCGCGCAGCCAATTCTGGAGTAGTCAGGGACGTATACGGCTGTTTATCAAGCTGCTCTAAATAGAGTTTCCACATAATAACGGCCTGGTTTGCAATTTCGGCAGCCGTATATGAATTAATCGTTCGGGTCAGTCGATTATAATCGTTCAAGAAAGTAAGATGGCGCCTTTTTAGCTGATATAATCGCCATTGTCGCCGGATAGCGCGACCAAATAATCCATACATGGCAAAAGAAACAAGGGCGATTGATACAAGTCCTAATGCCAGTGCTAAATAATTAAACTGTTGTTGAAGCGTAGCCAGGTTCGTATTTGTAGCTAGTTTCGACTTCACTGATCCCGATGAATCCAGCATAGCCTGCGCTAGTTTGGATCGCAGAAATACCGTATCGGTCTGTGTCCATTGAGCTGTGCAGTCTGCCTCGTTAATAACCCGAATGGGTACACGTACTAACTGTATAGGATCCGTTTCAAACGAAACCAGTGTATATACAGCACTATCACGGCTAATTGCCTCAAATCCAACACCGGTGGTTTGCGTAGCAAAAACGGCAACGCTCTTTACCCGATACGGCGCGAAATGCCGGGCGTTATCCGGGAAAAGAACATCAATTATTGGCGAATGTCGATAGGTCAACGCATACTGAAATGGGCGCCCTATTTCGATACTATCCGTCAGAAAATGACCCTGCAACGAAAGTTGCCGTGATGGAGATGGCTGCAAGACAGACTGTTGTTTGGGCGGTTGTTTTACGGTAGGTCGTACCGGTTCATTCGCCCAAACTGACTGGGACAATACCAACAGGAAAAGTATAGGTCGTATGGCGTACGTCACAACTGCGTTACTTTCTCACTCTAAATAATTCAACAAGTTTTGGCACAAAGTCCTCCTGCGAATCGAGCGCGAGGTAGTTGGCGTTATATTGTTTACAAAGTCGTTCCAGTCGAACCTGGTTCTGGCGAAACGTATCGTGCAATCCGTTTCGAAACGATAGGGACGACGTATTAACCCATACCGTGCGCCCCGACTCGGTATCATGCACGGGAATAATACCTAACCGGGGAAGATTGACCTCTCGCTGGTCGTATAAATGAATAACAACTAAGTCATGCTTTTTAGCCAACGCCTTGAGGTTATGTTCATAGTTCAGGTCAATAAAATCGGAGAGCAGAATCACCACACTCCGACGCTTCAACGCATTGAGCGTAAATAACAACGCATCGGCAATACTCGTCCGACCCGACTCTGGCTGTAGTTTATACAGGCTCATAATCAGTTGATAACCTGTTTTCATCCCATTGGCAGGTTTTATGTACCGCTCCTTCTGATCCGAAAAACAGTACATACCTACATGGCTGGCCTCGCGGATGGCCGACAGTGCCAGTACCCCACACACTTCTTTTGTTGCCGCCAATTTATCGCGGTAACGCGGACCAACCTGCTGCGATGCACTGACATCGACAACGAAAAAAACCGTCTGATCCTTCTCCTCGCGAAATACTTTTACAAACGTACCATGTCCTTTAGATGACACGTTCCAGTCAATAGCGCGCACGTCATCTCCGTACTGATACGTGCGCAAGTCACTGAACTCTAGACCAGTACCTTTAAAAATAGAGCGAAAACTTCCGCGCATCTGCGAGTTAACCGCCTTGCGGATACGAATATCGAAATTACGAAGCCTGGCCAAGAACTCGTCCATACGAAACAGGCGTTATACTATTTTAACAACCAATACCGAACTTTGCCAATAGGGAATAGCTTACAAAGCTATTCATTTAAACGTATGCATCGAAACCGATTTTGTGCTTACCTCTGGAGTGTGCTGCTGGGTGGCTGGCTGGTTGTGGCCTGCACCGCTCCAGAAGATGAAAAACCAGATGGGCTGATTGCAACAGATAAAATGGCGGATATTCTGACCGAAGTCCATATGACCGAAGCCCGTATAAGTCGCCTGGGGTTAGCCTCAATTGACTCATCGAATATTGCGTATAAACATCTGGAAGCCAACATCTTCAAGAAATTTGGGGTGGATACCGCTACCTATCGGACGAGTTATATTTTCTATTCTTCTCACCCCCAGGATATGGAGTTGATTTATAAGCGGGTTACAGATAATTTACAGAAGAAGATTAGCGCGAAAAATGCAAAACAGCCCAAAGGCTAATGACGGTCGGAATTATTGGGGCTGGTATTTCTGGATTGACACTGGCTTATGAACTACAGCAACTCGGTATAGCGTATCATCTCTGGGAAGCCAGCAGCCAACCAGGGGGCTATATTCAGTCGCGATGGGAATCATATAAAACACCAGCGGGTATTATCAATGGACCTTATTTGTGCGAATTGGGACCTAACTCACTATTGGGTGACGCCAACCTTTTACATTGGATAGATACGCTGGGACTCACTCCTGAGCTATCGTTGAGCAAACCCGTTAGCAAAGCTCGCTATATTTTTCGCGACGGTATGTACAAGAAACTGCCTTCTGACCCACCTTCGCTTTTGTTCGGAAACTTCTTTAGCTGGAAAGCTAAACTGGCCATTTTCCGCGAACGCACGAATAAAACGATACCTCCAGATGGCGAAACATTGTCCAATTTTTTTCGACGTCGTTTCTGTCAGGAGATCATTGATTATGCACTAGGTCCATTTGTTGCAGGCATTTACGCTGGCGACCCGGAGCAACTGCTTGTTTCTGAAACGTTTCCAATACTCCTTCAATATGAAAAAGAATACGGTTCAGTAGTACGTGGCCTAATACAGAACCAATCAGGCATGGGTCGGCGACAATCGTTTAGCTTTCGGAATGGTATGCAAACCCTACCTAATACGCTGGCGGCTACGCTAATAAATCTTTCGCTTAACAACCCTGTTAATCACATTCGGAAACTCGCAAACGGTTGGCAGGTAACAGCCAAAAGTGGCACCCAAACCGTTGATAAATTAGTGCTGGCAGTTGGTACAAACACGGCCGCGCAGTTGATAGATTTTCATTACAAGAAATTGGCTAATGCACTTCGTGCTGTTACCTATCCACCTATGACTGTCGTCCATTCAGCCTATAAACGCACGGATGTGGAGCATCCGCTCAATGGATTTGGGGCATTAAACCCAAAGATTGAAAATCAGTATTCGGCGGGTCATATTTGGAGTAGTTCTATATTTGACGGTCGCTGCCCCCCCGATGAAGTTCTGGTTACAACGCTAGTGGGTGGACAAATGGGTGTTAGCAACGCCCGTCATACCGACAGCGTACTGTCAGAAAATGTACATCGGGAGCTAGCCACCAACTTCGGTATTAAGGCAATTGAACCCGTTTTTCAACGTATTCAACGCTGGGAGCGATCAATTCCTCAATACAATGCAACTATTCTGTCTATTAAAAGCCCTATTAAAGAAATAGAAGTTGATCAGTTATTTGTGTGTGCCAACTGGTACGGAGGAGTGTCTTTGTCTGACTGTATTCAGAAAGCGCAGAAGTTGGCCCGACAATTGACTAATGCTTAGAAGATTAACAATTTTTAATGAATATCTTGTACAAAAACAGCTCGTTTTGGTGTTGTACTGATAACCCCCAACTTACTAACCTACTCGTACCGTGAAAGAGCGCCTGGTCGTTATTCCAACATATAATGAAATCGAGAACATCGAAGCAATTATTCGGAAGGTGTTTAGCCTGCCGGAGCCATTCGATGTACTCATTGTGGACGATGGGTCACCTGACGGTACCGCTCAGCGTGTTCGCGATTTACAGGAAGAATTCCCGGCTACAGGCCCTTCTGTACGGGGTTCACTACCCAGGTTACATTTGCTCGAACGGCGGGGTAAGTTAGGATTAGGCACTGCCTATATCGATGGGTTTAAGTGGGCCTTATCCAGAGGGTATCAGTATCTATTCGAAATGGATGCCGATTTTTCGCACAACCCCGACGATCTGATCAAACTGTACCGTGCCTGTGCTACTGAAGGCCCTGAGCGGGCTGATGTGGCGGTTGGTTCCCGCTATATCCGCGGTGTCAACGTAGTAAACTGGCCAATGGGGCGGGTATTGATGTCGTACTTTGCGGGTGTCTATGTGCGGTTTATTACAGGTATGTCCATCATGGACCCAACAGCAGGGTTCGTCTGTTACCGGGCCGAAGTACTGGAAGTGATTTTGCATAATCCCATTAAATTCGTGGGCTACGCGTTCCAGATCGAAATGAAATTTACCTGCTGGAAATATGGCTTCCGAATTCAGGAAGTCCCCATCATTTTCACCGACCGCACGCGGGGCGTCTCTAAAATGTCATCCAAGATTTTCAAAGAAGCGGTCTTTGGCGTGCTACAGATGAAAATCAGCAGCTTCTTCCGGCACTATATTCCCCGCCGGGAAGCTGCAAAGAAAGTGGAGGAGCCGATTGGAGTGTAAACCAGGATCAATTAGCTACTAATCACGTTTGTTTAATCAGTAACCACTAGACGTTGAGGAAACGTTATAGTATTCAGGCCAACTGTGTAGGTGCCTGGAAGTAACACACGCTCAATAGGTGAACCCAGTGAAAAAACGAGCTGATTAGGGGCATTGCCAATACAGCTATTTAAGCAAGTCGCGTCCGCACTAACGCGTGTCACATTCCCCGTAACCACATTCGTAAACAGGAGCATATCTACATGCGGATTGCTGTATAAGTTTTCGACTGGTAGCCGTAGATCCAACCGTTTTGTCTTACGCGAAAACGTGAATTGATCCGTTGTATTCTGGGCCTTTAAGGGGCCAGTAGCAACCACTACTAATTCATAAACAGCAGTTGTTTTCTGATTACCTACTCGTAAAATTACTTTTTTAGATTCGGTAGTGGTACTGGGGTTACAGGCACAGAAAGCAGACAAGTCTATGGTATTATCAGCCATGACCCCATCCAGTAGTTTTGTTCCCTTGGTCAACTCAAAAACAGGTTGCAATCCTCCGTTCACAACGGCTGGTAACTGGACCGTGATCCGGGCGTTAGGAGCATCGAAACGGACATTTTGTGTCGGTATCCCGACGAATGAAATAGCTTTAATCGCTGGTCTGTCGTTCGTAAGGTCATCTTGTTGCTGGCAGGCCAGAATAAGAGCCCCCAGACTAGCCACTAGCAGCGTCGTTATTATTTTCATACTAATTAGGGATTGGACATAAGAAGACAGACTATATGGTAACTTATAGGTCAATTTTAGAGGCACTTTACTTGTCATTGATACACTACAGCTAGATAGCCATTACTCTCTCCAGCCTTCCGGTTTAAACGGTGTTTGATTGTCGCTTAGCAGGCAGGGGGCAAGAGGAGGCCGGTCGGCATTGGGCCATAAGCGAACCTTGGCTTTATCCCGATCCTTCACATAAGGCGGTGACGGTTCTGGGTTAGGCTGACGCGAATTGAGGGCGTAAAACAACTGATCTGCCCCTTTTCCATAAGCGCCTTTTGGCCGGAGTGTATCCACGGGGCTGGTTGCCCCATAGGAAAGGCCCTGGGTATCTTTCCGATCCAGCCAATAATGCACCTGCGAAACAGCGGAAGCCGAGAAATACCCGACAATCGTAGCCTGAGGATGATCTACCTGACGAACATTCCCCGCCAAAGCAGTAGGTGGCGTATCAGACAAGCCACCCGTATGCTGAGTCTGCTCCTCAAACAGCTTAAAATAGCGGTATGCATCGGGGGTTAGCGAGAGCTGGCGAACATCGACCAAAGCGGGTTGCGTATCATAAAAAGGAACCTGAGCCACCCGTTGCTGGCTAATCAGTCCACCATTGATAAATTTATCGTCCAACACCACAATATCATAGCCGTAAATGATTTGCCAGCAGGCTGTTCGGCACCCGTAATCATACGTCCAGTCTTCTGCAGGCACCTCGGGCGCTTCTTCGCCAGCCTTGCCGGGACGAGGGCTAAAACAGTCTTCGAAGGGCTCGGTGCCTGTCACGAAGTAGTCTCTGTCTTTGTAGACCCCGGGCAGCACCTTGTAGATGGCATAAACGCCCTGTCTGCATGTATGGCACCAGTATTGGCGTTCCCAAAGCTTCCATTCCCACCGGTAATAATTGTGTTGATTTGCCGGGTCCTGACTGTCAATAAACAGGTCGTGGGCCGCCTGATACCCTTTTAGCTGTTGAACAGGTAAACTGGTTGGGTTAAATCGGGCGCTTAGCTTATCAATTGGAGAAACCGCAGCCATCAGCTGTTGGGTAGATACATACCGATTTCCATCCTGAAGCGTAAAGCGGAGTTGATAAGCATGGCCCACCTGCCCTTTAAAATCGCTGGGTAGCTGGTAACTGCCATCTATTGTCTCGTGACAGGCAATTACGGCTGCAGAATCTACCACGACCTCCACCGTTGCTTTCGTTAATGGCACCGTACTAAATTGGCCCGTCAGTCGATCGGCATAGGCACGCTTGAGTTTAATAAGCTGGGGTTCGGCCAGGTTGGTAATTGTTCCTTCTACAACTAAGATATCATTTGTACCATACAAAAGAATATCCGCTGGGTCAATGCAAGCCGATGGCAGAACGAATGTTGTTGCATAAACCAGTAAACGGATAAGGATTGTGCGCATGAGTGCGGTTTGGATAGATCATGAACGTATGAGCAATCTATAAAACCACTTTACAAGCTTATTCTACTTTTAGTAGAAACAAGGAGCGTTTTAATACGTACTAGTTAGCTTAACTGTGCAACCAATGCACATGCTAAGCTACCGTTCATGAGTACCTTAGCATGGATTTGGACGTATTTTTCCTATACTATTTCGGCTAAAAATCGCTCGTAAACTTCTTGCGTTGCATCAATCTCAATCCGCTTATGTGGGTTAGTAAACCCAGCCACAATTGTTACTCTGGACTTGGCAATACCAACCCGTTTGGCCAAAAATTCAATTAGATAGGCGTTAGCTTTCCCGTCCTGCGCGGGCGCTTTGATCTTGGCGGTAAGCAAACCGGCAGCATCGTAGAACAATTGATCTACTTTGCTGCCAGGTTTCACTTTTACATGAAGCGTCATGAATCAGACGTTGATGGTATAGCTCAGCTTGATCTCATCGCCTGTCATGCCCCGGAAGCCCCAATTATGTGCGGGGCTTTCCAGTATGCAGATTTCAAGGTCTGTAAGCGCCAGACCAAGCTGATCGCGAATACGCTTGTAAAGCAAATGAATCAACTTCTTTTTGGTCTCCACCGTACGCCCTTCAATCATCATAAACTCCAGAATAACATAACGTTCTGAAGCCGTGGCGGGCCTGAAAAAATCCTCGTTGTCCAGATAGAAAAATCGGTGCGCCCGCTTGTTGACGGGAAACTGAAGAGCTTCTACCACACAGGAGTGAATTACATCGGAAAGCTGATTTCGAATGGGTAGCAGATGCTCTCGAACACCATAGATTTTAACCTGACTCATAGTTCTATGAGTTGAGCTGGCTCGCCAGCACGGCAATGCCTTCCTCGAATGTGTGCGGGTCATAGCCAAGTACGGTACGAGCTTTGTCTAAAACAAAACCCGTACGGGGAGGCCGCCGAGCCACCTGTGTAAATGTCGATGCATCGGCCTGGGTAATCAGCGACTTGTCGAGGTTAAAATAATCGGCGGTTTTAATGGCCATCTCGTAGGGAGTAAGCACTTCTTTCCCCGAGATATTAAAGATTCCTTCAGCTTCCTGATCGGCAATGAGATAACACCCCATCGCCAAATCTTCGGCCAGGGTTGGACTGCGCCACTGATCGGTTACAACTTTAATTGTTTTACCCTCTTCCAGGGATTTCTTCACCCACAAAATAATATTGCTACGGCTCATGTCATGAGCAATACCATATACGAGCACAGTGCGGGCAATGGCCCAGCGTACCGGAGCGCCGGACCGATCCGCATGCTTCACAACCGACTCACCAGCCTGCTTACTCCAGCCATAAAAGCTAATTGGATTCGCTTCAGCGGTTTCGGCGTAAGGTCCATCCGCACCATCGAAAATGAAGTCGGTCGATACATGAACCAGGAACGCGTTTACCTTACGGCAGGCTTCAACGATATACTCAACAGCATGTACGTTCTGTGCCCAACAAGCATCTTTCTGAATTTCGCACTTATCCACATCGGTCATAGCCGCTCCGTGGATAACTACATCGGGCTGAGCTTCCGAAATCACATCCAGTACCTGTTGCCGGTCGGTGATGTCCATTGACCGATAGGTATATCCTTCCGAAAACGGTAGCCGGTTATCGCCCCGGGCCGTGGCAATTAAGTCAACGTCCGGTTGCTTCGTCAGCAGATCAACTAATTTCTGGCCCAGCAACCCGTTGGCACCGGTAATAAGAATTTTTTTCATAAATAGGAGTGAGGAGTGAGGAACGAGAAGTGAGGAGCACTAACGTGAGAAGATGATTTCACGCAGCAATTTCTCACTTCTCGGTCCTTGCTACTACATACGGATAATGATACTGCTTTGTAATTTTCTTTTTCTTTATCCACTCGCCAGTCATCGTCATACGAATACTCTGATTCGGTCGATCCATTTCATTACGAGGCTGTTTGGCAATACTGTCTACGATGGCCAGGCCATCAACCACTTCGCCGAAAACGGTGTAGTTTCCATCTAAATGTGGAGCGCCACCAAGCGTTTTATAAACTTGTTTCTGCTCATCAGTGGGCATATGCCCTTTCATGGTTTGAATACGCTCCAGTTGCTTTTGCAAACCTGCATCGTCCCAAACGCGCCCCTGTACGATATAAAACTGACAACCGCTTGATGCTTTTGCTGGATTACCATCGCGGGCAGCGGCTAGTGCACCTTTTTTATGAAAGAGCGATGGCACAAATTCTGCCGGGATCGTATAGCCCACATCGCCGTTCCCAAGTGGCTGATCTGCCTTGGCTTTTCGAGAATTTGGATCGCCCCCCTGAATCATAAATAGGGGAATGATCCGGTGAAACAGCAGACTGTCGTAAAACTTCTCATTGACGAGTTTAATGAAGTTTTCTTTGTGTTTCGGGGTTTGGTCATACAGCACAAGCCGCATGGTGCCATAGGTTGTATTGAGCGAAACAAGGTAATCTTTCTTCTTCCGATTTTGGGCCAACGAAAGAGCGGGGATCAAGAACAGCAGTAATAGAATTTTGCGCATAGTGAAACTATAATGAATACCCTTAAAGAACAACCCGATTCTGAAACGCATCTTTTAGGCGTTGATCGTGGGTAACAACAATCAGGCTGGCTCCGATTTGCTCCGACTGTTCACGCAGGAGTTGCACTACCCGACTGGTATTTTCATCGTCGAGACTGGACGTTGGTTCGTCGGCCAGAATCACATCAGGCTGATTCATAACGGCGCGTGCTATACTAACTCGCTGCTGTTCGCCCTGGCTGAGTTGGTTGGTTTTCTTGTTAAGTTGCTCTACAAATCCCAACTGGCTGGCCAATTCGCGGGCGCGGTTTTTATCCTGCGGTTTATTGGCTAAATAATTTGCCATCAGTAGGTTATCCATCACTGATAACGCACTGACAAAGTGAGGCTTCTGATAAACAATACCCAGGTGTTTAGCCCGAAACGCAGCTGTATCGGCCACGCTGAGTTTTGTCAGGTCGGTTTTATCAATAACAACAGAGCCACTCTTCGGTTTCAGCAACAGAGCCAGTAAATGCAGGAAGGTAGTTTTGCCAGTACCAGACCTTCCTAAAATCAGAAGGGCTTCGCGATTAGCGCATTGGACATCCGGAAACGTAAACTGTTTCGCGGGGCCGTATTCAAACGTGAGTTGGTTCGTTGCCAGCATCAGATTCAGGCGAGTATCCACAAAAATAGGCAAAAGTTGTAATTTTGACTCTGTTCTGTGGTGTCGGGTTCTCAAACCCGACACAATAGCTGACGCGAAATGTCGGGTTTGAGAACCCGACACCACATTAATGATCAAACACTCCTTGAAACGCATTGCTCTGTTTGCTTCCGGCTCCGGCTCAAACGCCGAAAAAATTGCTGAGTATTTCACAAGTAACCCTGAGGTTGAGATTTCGCTGATTGTCTCAAACAACCCGAAGGCGGGTGTGATCGAGAGAGCCAGGCGGCTACATATTCCGGTTTTACTTTTCGACCGAACAACGTTTTACGATACAAACCGTATTGCCCAACTCCTTATCGATCAACGAATTGATTTGATTGTATTAGCCGGGTTTATGTGGCTTATGCCGGGTGGGCTGGTACAGGCGTTTCCGAATAAAATTATTAACATTCACCCGGCTTTATTACCTAAATTTGGAGGGAAGGGAATGTACGGGCACTTCGTTCATGAAGCCGTTGTGGCGGCCAACGAGACGGAATCTGGTATAACCATTCACTACGTGAACGAGCATTACGACGAAGGTCAGATTATTTTCCAGGCGCATTGCCCGGTTACCCCTACTGATACACCCGATGACGTAGCCCGGAAAGTTCAGGTGCTTGAGCATGAACATTACCCGAGAGTAGTAAGCGAAGTACTATTGATGAATAATGAATGATTATACAAAACAAATAATCATGGGAAGGCTTTTGGTCATACTTAGTATGCTGGGTGTAACGGGTTGCTTTCAACCCCTTGTTTACCTACAGCACAAGACACATTATCCGGTTGATGTATTTTATGACACGCAGCGCCCCGAACGCCCGTTTGCACCCTTGCAGGATCTGGAAGTAAAAGGCGAAGTTCCGCTCACCCAACGGCAATCGGGAAACCAACGCATGCTTAGTCGGGGAAATGATATGCAGCAGAAAGAATTGATGCTGGCCCGCCTGACCATGCAAGCCAAGAAACTCGGTGCTGATGCCCTGGTGTCGGTTAAGTATACCTACTACACCTCCACTACCGATAATGGGTACGTGATGACGGGTTTAGCCGTAAAGTATAAAAAAGAAGAAGAAACGACCGTACATTAAAAATGCCCGCTAGCATTACGGTTGGCGGGCATTTTTATTATATAGTCAAACAATCATTTAACTTCTTCATAATCAACATAATCACCTCCCTTAAAGCGGGAATTCGTTTCTTTTTCAGGGCGGTTTTCCACACGTATCTCGCCTTCACGACGACCTCCCCGGCCAGCTGCCTGCTGTTTCTGCTGCTTCACTAATTGTCGGCCAACCAACAGGTAAAAGACAAATCGTCGTACCGGTGGTACAAACAGAATAATGAGGGTGATGATAAACAAATATTTAAGCAACATATCAGCGTATCGTTAGTAGTCAATAAACGTTGACTTTCGAGGTTTAGTTTTCTCTTTTGTCAGACGGTTTTTATCCGGGTTGATCGGAAACCCACTTATGTAGTAAAAAGCACCTTCTGAAAAACTCTACTAATACCCATACAACGCTTTTGCAGCCGCTTCGTATTTATCTCCCGCCGACCACTGCGGACGGGTGGCCCGGTCGGCAATCAGACGGGCAGCATAGGCATAAGCCTGACAAAAATGTTGAACGTAGTTAAAGTCCAGCGATTCGGGATTGTCGATGGCCTGATGATAGTATTTCCCAATGGCTGCATCGAACGCTTTAAACCCGGCCGAAAAAGTTGGAGCCGGTACGCCCTTTGCTGCAAAATGAACATTGTCCGAACGATCAAAAAGCCCTTGTTCAGGTGCGGGTTCGGCAAACACACCCAGGCCGAATGCTTTGGCAGCTGTTTCGATTTCAGATTTAGCCCCTGTCCGTTCCAACCCTATAACTGATACAACCGTCGTATCGTTGTAGCCAGCACCATCCGAGTTAAGATCAAACACGGTTTGTTTCAAGGGGACCAGTGGGTGTTCTGTATAATACCGGCTCCCAAGCGTACCCACTTCTTCGCCCGTAAGGGCAAGTACCAGTACCGACCGTTTGGGGCGTTGCTGCATCAGGACTTTAGCTGATTCCAGCAAGGCAACTACACCAATGGCATTATCGCGCGCTCCGTTGAAAATACTGTCGCTCGGCTGATACGCACTGCCACCTTGTTTGCCAACGCCAATATGATCGAAGTGAGCCGATAAGACCAGATATTCATCCTTTAACTTCGGGTCCGTACCCTCAATAATTCCGGCCACATTTGCCGAGGCAATCGCAATTCGTTGCCGTCCCGACGTATGTAGTGTGATGGTTGGATTAGCTTCTTTCAGTTGTTTGTACTGATTATTCGTATTGTTCACCCACAAATGAGCTACTGGTGCTTTCGTGTCGGAGTTAGCAGCCACCGTCAATTGCTCACGGGTGAAATACTGATTCACGAGGCCCCAGGGAACGGATTCACTATAGAGTTCAAGCAGGGCAGCCGCTCCTTTTTCGGTAGCCAGTTTGCGTTTTTCTACGGATGCCCGAAAAATTTCGCCGGGGCTCTTTGCTTCGGGCGAGCCTCCCTGCGCTACCAGAATCCGGCCTTTCACATCGCGGCCTTTGTAGCCATCTTCTCCATCCGTCAGGCCGTACCCAACGTACAGAACTTCGCCCGAAATATCGGTTGGGTTACCCGCCATCAGCACGAGTTCTTTTCCGAGCCGAAGGGTGTCTTTCCCGATAACCAACGTAGCTGAGGTAGCGGCTTTCGATTTTTCGAAGTTAATGCGCTGGAAATAATCAAACTGAGTGCCCGTCGTTACGGCAGGCTTAAGGCCGAGTTGGCGAAATTGCTCAGCAATGTAGCGGGCGGCCGTCCAGTTGCCCGGCTCGCCTGTCCGCCGACCCTGCAACTCATCTGAGGCCAGGAAACGGGTATGCGCTTCAACCTCAGCACGAGAAATAGTATATTCGGGCAGTCTGGGCGTATTGATTTCTTTTTTAGTAGCAGCTTTGGCGGGCCGGGTTTGAGCCTGTATGGAGGTAGTTGCCAGAACGATTGAGGCTGCTACCAGTAATGTAGACGAAGTTTGCATGGTGATTGGGGTTCTGTTTGTAAAAGTACGAAAAACCCGGCGGCTCGCCCACCATCCGGCCATTTGGTCGAATTTCAGTACTTTTGTGGTACCCCTCATGGGTAAGGTTTAGTTCATTATGTCTCCTCATTCGCTAACTGACCATTCTTCTTCTGAAAAAACGTATCTGCTGCTTGCCTGTGGCCTATTGGCACTTTACGTTTTCCCCTATATCTGGCTTGGCGAAGGCGCGCACCTGACGATTCATGATAACTTAGACAGCGATTTTCTATATCTCTACTTACTAAAGACGACCAAAACCGCTTTCGATTTCGACTTAAAAACCGTCATTCCGAACATGATGAGTGGTGGGCCCTTCACCGGTATTCCACGCTCAGCCTTTCGGACCGGCTTGAACCTTGAAGTGCTCTCATTTTGGCTGTTGCCTCCTTATGCAGCCCAAGTTGTCAACTTCTCGGCTGTACACGGCATTGGGTTTGTGGGTATGTATCTACTGCTCAAAAAGCATGTTTTGCCCGAATCCAACTGGGCGTTCACTCGCGTAGCTCTGGCGTTTCTGTTCGCACTGGTACCTTGTTACATCGTTCATGGCGCATCGGTAACGGGGCAACCGTTGTTGCTGTTTGCGTTTATCAACTTATTACGAAAACGGTCATACTGGTGGTGCGGCATTCCGACGAACTGGCTCATTATTATACTCTTTCCATTCTATTCCTTTTTCGTTTGGGCAGGCTTGTTCATCTGCATCGCGCTGGGCGTAATTGGTTTCTGGGAGATGCTTCGTCTTCGGCAACTCAATTTGGTTTATATCAATGGCTTACTCCTGCTCGCGGCCCTATATATAGCCAGCGAATGGGAATTGATTTACGGATTTATTAATCAGACATATATCTCGCAGCGCACGGAGTTCGATTATAGCCAATTGCGCTCCATGAAACTCGCCGACAGTCTGCGCCGTAGTATCGATCTGTTCGTTTGGCCGATGTTCAACACGGGTGCGTTTTTCACGGTGGGCATTTTGATTGTTGCTGCCTTGAGTGCCTGGCGAGCTTACCGACGACAGGATTTTCGGGCAGTCCGCTGGCTCATTGGTGTACCAATTCTGACGCTCGTCATTTGCCTGATTCACGGACTTTATCATTACCTCGTCGTTTGGCTAGGCGACAGTTCGTTGGGATTGAAATTCCGGGTCTTTCAGTTCGACCGGTTCTATTTCCTGCTTCCAACGCTCTGGTTTTTTCTATTCGCGCTGGCGTTGCGGCAGTTCAGGGCCAATGATCGCTGGAATCGACTGTTTCTGGCCGTGCAACTGACCTTACTGATTTTTGCCAATAAAGAGTGGCGAATCAATATTGGCAAAATGGCAGGCACTATTACCGAGGCTAGACAGCCATCGTTCCGCGCATTTTTTGCCGAAAAACAGTTTGCACAAATCCGCGATTACATTGGCCGACCACAAGCCGAGTACCGGGTCATTTGTCTGGGTATGCATCCATCCGTTGCCCAGTTCAATGGTTTCTACACGCTGGATAGCTATCAAAATAATTACCCGCTTCCTTAC
Source organism: Spirosoma migulaei (assembly GCF_054776855.1). Taxonomy (NCBI): domain Bacteria; kingdom Pseudomonadati; phylum Bacteroidota; class Cytophagia; order Cytophagales; family Cytophagaceae; genus Spirosoma; species Spirosoma migulaei. The sequence continues at coordinate 251,094 of NZ_BAAHBG010000005.1, forward strand.
AAATACGCGTTCCGAAAAATCATTGCGACCGAGCTGGCCAAAGGTACCCGTCAAATGCGGGTTTATTATGATGCCTACGCTTGTCGGGTCTATCTCTACACGGCGGAGTTGGGGATGAATTACCTATTTGGGAAAACCCAAAATCAAGCCGTCGATCATCTTCAAATTAATACCGACGCGCTGGTGGCACTAAATGGCCAATATGTTATATCTGCCGTACCCATCCATAACGCAACCGAAAATCGGCTACATCTGGAAAAAGTGTTTGACGAATCAGAAAGCTATTGGCGGGTCTGGCTTTATAGGGTGCAGTAGTGGAGTAGGTGGAGTGAGTGTAGTAAGTGGCTCAATTACGTACTCATTACACGCACTCCACCTAGTACACCCACTTCACTCATTACACCTACTCCACTAACTAGCCCCGTTTATAATGTTGTCGGGCGAAGCGCATGAATGTGTCGGCCAGTCCTTCGCTAACACCTTGCAATTGAATTGAATACAAATCTCGCTGGATAGAAAGATTCTGTACATCAAGGATTTTTAACGTTCCGGCCTGTAGTTCATGTTGCACGGCAAAGACCGATACAAAGGCCATACAGCGCGAACTTCCGAGATAGGATTTGATACTTTCGGTACTCCCTAACTGCATTTCGACGGTTAAATCGGTGAGCCTCACACCAACGCCCCGGAGCGCATGTTCAATCACTTCCAGCGAACCAGAGCCCCGTTCCCGCAAAACAATAGGAACTGCGCGTAGTTCATCGAGTGTAATCTCGTCGCGGTTGGCCAGCGGATGGTCGGCACGGCAGATGAGTACGAGTTCGTCTTTTACGAAGGAGGTGTAGCGAATATCGCTGTGATGCGTTCGGCCTTCAACCAGTCCTAAATCAATATCGCTGTTGAGAAGTGCCTGCTCAATTTGTTCGGTATTACCGCTCAGGAGCGAAATAGCCACATCGGCAGATTGCTCATGAAACCGAGCCAATACCGGCGGAATCACGTATTGGGCCACGGTCGTACTGGCACCCACCCGAAGCGCGCCCGCAGGTTTGCCCTTGAGCGCATTCATGTCGAATTCCAGTTGACGATAGGTCGCCATAATGGTTTCGGCATGACTGAGCAGCAAATTGCCAGCGGCTGTCAGGCTAATTTGATTCCCGCGCCGGTCGAAGAGGGCCGTACCGAACCGGTGTTCAAGTTCCTGAATGTGCTTCGTGATAGCCGGTTGTGTTACATACAATTCAGCCGCGGCTTTGGTAAAGCTAAGTCGCTTGGCAACGGTGTAGAATACATTCAGACGAAAATCGAGCATGGCTATTAAGCGTTAAAGAGCAAATTTAGCCAGTTGACGAAGCGGAGACAGAGATCGGCGTTGTGATCGAGGTAGGTAGCGGTAATAGCAGTCCCCATAGGTTTTCCGGGTTCCTCCTGCCAGGCTAACCATGAATGAATGAGTGCCTTCTTATGGTGAATCAAGGTATAGCGATTCAAACCCTCATGCTCAATTTCAGCGAGTATCTGTATCACTTTGGGATGTAAACTATCATTATCTGGAATCAAGCTTTCCACAAAATGTTCTAACATCCCAGGCTCTGTTTCATTATCAGGCATAAGCCATATCCCGATGGTAGGATTACGATTAATACCTTCAATAACAGTTCCTTCCTTTGCAGGTGATGGTGGAACCGTATAGCCTTCTTTACGGAGAAGATCACGGATGCTATTCCAACGTGCGTTTAAGTCTTGGTCAGCGTCTATCACAATACCAATTGCGTTAATCGTAGACCGTTTGAGTTTAATTCGGGCGACAATTTGGTCAGGCATTTTCTCAACGCCATGACAATTTATAATCTCAAAATTATCGGCTAATTGATGCTTGTCTCGAATACTGGCCGCTACGTACATGTCGTCTTGCCCTTCGACCAATAATTTAAATGGAAACTTAGTACGATCAATCTGCTTACTCATCGGGGGTCAACATGAACGCGGGTGGTAGACTGGATTTCGTCGGCGTCATACACCGTCGCTTCAATATTACCTTCGTAATTTTCGAGTCGGATCATGGCGCCAGCCTCTTTATCCTGTTTCCCATTATTGAGTATAGCTGAAAACGCTTCTACACAGTCAAGGCTGTGCGTTGTCGCAAACACTTGAATATTAAGCCGTTCCGAGAGATAAAAGATAATTTCCCAGAGTTTTTCCTGAACAGAATAATGGAGGCCATTTTCAAATTCATCAATGAGCAGATAGCCATTCTCGCAGTTAACCATTGCGAGAATGATTGTGAGGATTCGATTGATACCGTCACCCATTGAGCGGAGTGGAATTATATTCTTTGTTGATTTTAATCTAACAATAGGTTTCCTTTCATGGGAAGAATTAAAAGAAGAATATTGATCATCATCAATAAATGCAAGTCTAGATATATTTTCATCTAAAATTCGTAGGGCTTGCATAACGTAATCTTCATTGTCTGTCAGTGTTATAGTATCCCACAAAGAATCATTATTAGGTTGATTATTGCTTGTCTTGACAAATTGGTAGTTCACATTTATACTATCTGACTTTATATTCCCTTTGATGGGTCTTGCATAGCTGAATAGATGAGCTATTTGTGATGTACCATTAATATTTATCTCAAGCCCTAATTGTGCATCAATTTCTTGGTTATACATTTCGGCCAAGTCGCTAACTTGGATAGCAGCTTTCGTATACTGATTCTCTGAGTTTTTTTCAAAGCGATTAGTGTAGCTAACAATATTAACTTTAATGTCAATACTATCATTTTCAATCGTTTTGCTTGCTTTGAACTCTAAAACATGGTTTGAATGAAGAGGGAATGGGCGATCTGTAAACAGAGAAGAATAAGACTTAATAACATCTTCCCAAGTCCCATTTCTTATACTATATCCCCTCTCTTCAACTAGATCTTGAAATGTCGACAAACTTCCCTCATTGATAATTATTATCACCGCTTCCAGCACCGATGTCTTTCCCGTGTTATTTTTCCCAACCAGCAAATTCACCCGGCCTAACTTCTCAATAGTCAGGTGGCGAAGGTTGCGGTAGTTTTTGATTTCGAGCGAGCGTAACATAATTGCTTTTAGTAAACGTATGCCAAAATACGAGTTTATACCTGCATTAACCAAAACTGCCCGCTACGGCAATTGCAGCAGCGGGCAGTTTTGGTTAAAAACAGGATTTTTGGGAGAAGCCGTGCCACGGTTCGAACCGTGGCACGGCTTCTCCCAAAAATCCTGTTTTAGTTACGGACGAATAATGGCCCATCCTTCCTGTTGGCGGATGATGAGTTCACCGTTGGCGGTGGGTACGTAGCTCACGAAAGGGTACATTTCATCGCGGCTGAGCTTCCGCATCTTCATGGTGTTTTCGCACATGGCCAGAATAACACCCTGTTTCTGAAGGCTCTGAAGTTCTTTCTCGAAATAAGCTTTCCCTTTTTGGTAGGCGACAAATGCACCGCTATACACGACCAATTCAATGTCAAGTTTGCCTTTCAAACGTGGGTCGTTCAGCGAGTTCTGAATATTGGCCAGCGCATGCCGAATAACGGCTGTATCACCAGTATTAAGTTGATAAACGGCGTGGTATCGTTCTTTGGTGGGTTGTGCGCCATGAAACGAACCCGTCTCACTTGTTTGTGCTATAGCTGGTACTAAAGCGGCCAGGAAAGCCAGAACGAACAGATAGATGAACTTCTTCATGTTTTTAGTTTTTGATTTTGAGTAAAGTTACTTCGCTTTTCGCGCATCGGCAATTGGCTGATACGGCCCAAATTTGTGTTGTTGCTCACTAAACGAATCGGCGTAGGGACCAAAGGGAAAATCAACGGGTTTGCTGGCAATCTTGGGCCAGTCGCTGCTTTGATCTTTATGCGGACGCGGCATGGAATTGACAAAAGCCGCCAGATCCCATGCTTCCTCATCGCTCAGTTGCGGGCTGGCGTAGGTCGCTCCAAACGGCATGTTGTTTTTTACGTAGCCCGCAAAGCCCGATAATCTGAATAACCCAGCCCCATCGTTGTAGCTATTCGGCCCCCACATGGGCGGATACGTATATTCTTTGGTGCCAGCTACTTTCATACCCTCGCCTTTTACACCGTGGCAGACCTGGCATTTAGCTACATAGACCATACGGCCTTTTGTCGAGTCGGCTGCACGATCCAGGTAGGCTAGTTTGACAAGGCCTACGCCCTCGGGTCGCTCACCTTTAGGAACGTCGGTGCCCAGCCATTGCATATACGCTACGATGGCCTTCATCTCGCGACTTGCACTATCGGGTGCTTTTCCCGCCAGACTGCGTTCGAAGCAATCGGACACGCGCTTCACAATGGTTTCGACCGCTCCGGAACGTTCCCGAAACTTGGGATAGGTGGAAAATACGCCGGAGTAATTGTTGCCCAGCACTTTCGTACCCGCATCGAGGTGGCAATTCTGGCAATTCATGCCATTGGATAATTGCTTTACGGAGCCCTTGGGCCCAAGGTATTTGGCCGTATGAGCAATTAACTCACGGCCATAGCGAATTTGCTTGCCAAGCTCACCGGCCGGAATTCGACTGTCGGCGGGTGGGCGCCAGTAGGTTGGCGGTGTTAACGCGAGTAAGGTAGCTAGGCAGATTAGGCAAGTGAAAGAAATGGCTCGATTGAGTACTCCTCGGCATTTCACCTCACCCCAACCCCTCTCCTGAAAACCAGGAGAGGGGCTAAAAAATGGGCGAGATTGCCCCCCTCTCCTAGTTTTAGGCGGTCCGCCGTTGCGGGAGGGGCCTGGGGTGAGGTGAAACGCCCGAAAGAGGTGATTAAACAGATTTTTTTTCATAATCTAGAGCATATCAACTTTCACCAGATTATCATCTGAAACGCGGTCGATCAACTTGTTGTACGGATCAATACCCGCTCTAACGGGCTTGCCTTTTACGGTTACCTCAATCACGTGTTCGCCGGGTGTCAGGCTGCGTTTTTGCATCAATAGTGGTACTTTGGTGGTTAGGCCATCTTTATTTTTACCATCATCGGTTAGTACGGCGATGTCGGCAATGACCGGACCTTTTCCTTTTGCCAGCTCCTTTCCGGTTTTGTCGTAATACTCAGTGGCAGTTCGGACATATAGCTTCACGCTGTATTTCCCGTTGCCAATCGATTTCGCTTCGGCTTTGGTGATGCGGTTATCGTACAGCGTTAGTTTCTCGAAATTATCAGTCAGCCAGGGTTTGAGCGAATCTGGTGTGGCGGCTTTCAGGAAACTGTACCATTCAAGCGAAGTCGTAAATGGTGCTTTTTGCCGGAAGCGCGCTGCCTTCATATAGTCGTTCATCGCCTGATTGACGCGAGTCTCGCCAATATAATCCTGCAAGGCATACATCAGCATCGAGCCTTTCTGATACCAGACATAGGACCGCGTATCGTTGTCGAGCATGTTGGCTTCGAACTTATCTTCATTGGCCCGGCCACGCAGGTAGCGATCAAGACTATACTTCAAAAACTTCGGCATGGCGTCGGCCCCGTACCGTTGTTTGAGTACCATCAGCGCTGAGTATTCCGCCATTGTCTCCGAAATCTGATTCGAACCCCGCGTCCGGCTGGGCATAATTTGGTGGCCCCACCACTGGTGTGCCACCTCGTGAGCCGTCACGTAATAGGCGTAATCGGTTTTGTTTGGATCATGAAAATCGCCAACCCAGCCAAACTCCTCCGAATACGGCACCGTTGTGGGGAACGACTGCGCGAAAGCGGCATAACGCGGGAACTCCAGCACCCGCAAGACTGGGTAGGGAAACGGCGCATAGTTCTTGGTATAGTAGCTTAGCGACGCTTTCATACTCGCCATAAACCGATCCAGGTTGCGGTCATGACCGGGATGATGATAGACTTCCAACGCTACCGTTTTTCCGTCAGGTCCTGTCCATTTATCGCGTTTCACACCGTACTTAGCCGAACACATACTGAAAAAATAATCGGAGAATCCGGGGAGTTTGTATTGAAAATACTTGCGGGGTTTTCCGTCTGGACCATTTGCCGTCCAGGTTTTTACCAATTCACCGGGCATAATGGCTGTCTGGTCGGGAGTGGTCGAAATAGTTCCTTCGAAAGTTACCCAATCGGCATCATCGGTAAACAGAAAGTCGCGAAGACCCAGTGAATCGTTTTGGGCCGGAGCCGTCCATTCTTTGATGGGCAAGCCATACTTCTTACGGTATTTATCGCTATCTAATTCCTGGCCAGCATCATAGCCGAAACCAGGGAAAATGCCCACATTGAAAAAAGTGCCGTTGGCTACTACATCCCGATTATCGCCCGCATTGCTGAAGCCAACGTATTGTCCCGTCACGGTCATATCCATCCGCGCCGAATCGCCGGGGTTCAGTCGTTTGGGCAATCGGTAGATATAGTAGCCCAGGTTCTCGTCCTTAAGAATCATTTTCGGCGCTTCGCCACCGATCATGAATTTAGTCAGTTGCCGATGGAAATTATCAGCGGGCATCGTCATGTGCAGCGAGTCGATGGGCTGGTGTCCTTTATTGACGATCATAAACACACCTGATGCTACAGCCTTGAACTCATCCGGGAACACATCGACATTGAGTTTTGCGCTCGTGATTTTGGGCTGTAGTACATTGACATATTTGTGATATGTCTTCTCAAAGGCTGATCGTAGTTCGCGTTGTTGATCGGCAGACAGGTAGCGGTTTTTCACGCTGACATTGGTGTAAATCCAGGCACCCATACTCACAAACACAACCAAGGCAAGCGCAAACAAAACCATCGACAATCGGCCCATCCGCTGCCGGGCCAATTGCCAGCGGGCTTTAAAGGCCGTATCGGCACCCCGATTCCAGAACCAAAGAGCCAGTACCAGCAACATGCCACCAAAGGCGTACCAATAGATTCGAAACGAGGCCAGGGCAGCCAGATAATGACCGAATCCGTTCATATCGGAAATCTGAACTGTTCCGCCCGAAAAAGGAATGGCCAGTCGGTAGTTGAACTCGGCAAACTGAGGAACTGCCCAAATGACGATGTAAACGGCCAGTGTAACAATGTGCCCTACAAACTTCTGGTTGACCATCGTATGCACAAAAAACGCCAGCATCACCAGTTGGAAATACTGTGTAAAGGCAATGCCATAGATATCGCGGAAGTAGAGCGGAAATTCATAATTGAAATAGCCCTTGACGGTCTGATTCAACACCCCCGATACCATAATCAACGTACTCAGCAATAGACAAACGTAGGTCATTGACAGCAGTTTAGCCCCGTAGTTCATCCAATCGGGAACGGGCAACGCATCGGCAATGGTATCATAGTGAACGACCTTATCACGGTGAACCACTTCGCCGGTGTAGAAGATCACGACAATGAGTACGAAGAAGAAAAACGTACCATTACGGGCTTCGAGCATGGCATAAGTCGTTGGCAACGAAGGCGTACCGTAGGTTTCTGACCCGAACCAGCCATCTAAAAACAGGAACAATACCGCGCCCAGCAGAATAGCGATGAAATAGGGATCGCGAACGATACTCCGAAATTCCAGACTGGCTTGCTGAAACATCTGCCGAATATACGTACCGACCTGAAACACAGGCGTGGGCGTTGGTAAGCTCGCCAACGATGGAGCCTTTTCAGATTCGGCCTCGTCTTTGGCTTTCTTGCCCAACTTAATCGCCAGAAAGCGAGGAAAACTAAACCGAAGCACAGTAAAGGCAAAAACCAGTAACGCTACACCAAACCAGATGAGTCGATTAATCAGCAAATCACCTTCCAAAGGGGCCAGCAGCGTATTTTGTTCCACCGGCGACCAGTATTTAGTTGCCGTATCGTAGGCGTAGGAGCCAAAGGGGTCGAGCAGATTAACGAGTTGCTTATTCTCCAGATCCTGCGAGAGCGTAGAGCCCAGCAGATAGGCAATAAACAGTAGGATACTACCAGCATAGGTCGTAAATACCTGTTTCGAGAAGGCGACTAACCCAAAGAAAATACTGCCGACCAGAAACATGTTTGGCACCACAAACACGAGGAACGGATAGGCATAATCGCGAAAACGAATCGGCCCAAAGCGCTCGGTATTGTCGGCTAGGTTAAAGATTGGCCCTAGTAACGAACCGATAACGATACCCAGCATCCCAACCGCCATAATCCCAAGTAGTACCACAAACGACCCGAAATATCGGCCCAGTAAATAACCTCGTTCGGTGATGGGAAAGCTGAAATAGTAGTTTTTGGTATTATGCTCAATGTCGCGGTAAACAGGTACACCCATGATAGCTGACGCGACCAACATCCCAAAAATGGTCAGTACAACCACAAACTGGCTAATGGCGTAGGGCGAGTTGATATTCGTTTTCTCCGAGGCTGGGCCACTGCCGTAAATGACGAAGAGAAACGTAAAGAGGAATAAGATAAGGGCGTAGAGATAGGTAGCGGGTCGTTTCAACCGGTAGGCTAGCTCGAATTTGAAAATTTCTCCAAACATGGCTTTAGTAATAAAGTAATAGGAGTGAGGAGCGAGTATTAGGAGAAAAGCTACCGCTTGGCTTCGACAGCGTTATAATAGGCTGTTAAAAGCCGGGCAACGTCTTCAAGGTTATTCTGAAGTACGTCTGTCTTCACATAACCCAGGTCTTGTGCTAGAATGAGGTAATAGTGTGTTTCGTCCAGCGAACCCTGTGCAATATTTAAGAATTTTGACTTATCAGGAATAGTCCGTTTGCGATAACCTTCAGCAATATTAGCAGGAACAGAAACTGCACTCCTTCGTAGTTGCGATGTAAGCCCAAATAATTCTTCTTTTGGGAAATTTTTAGTCAAATTATAAACAGCCAACACAAGTTGATGAGCTTTCTGCCAGACAATTAACTCCCGAAAATGTTTAGATTTTTCCATGTGAATGCACGTTTAAAAGGTGGGTATCTAATGACTAGTGAGCAACTCCTACTACTCGCTCCTCACTCCTAATACTATTTATTAGACGGTTGTCACTTCCATTTTTTCGGTAATCTTGGCAAAGTACAAGTCTTCCAGATCGGGCGTTACTGCGTCGAAATCAGCCAGCGGCAAATCACTATACGCATGAATCCGGGTTTTACCACCTTTAAGCTGGGTCGAAATCACGCGATGCGTTTGACGATAGGTAGCAATCTCTGATTTATCGATAAACTTCTGCCAGACCTTGCCGTTCAGGTCTTTCACCAGATCGTTCGGATTACCTGTTGCCACCACTTCGCCTAGGCAAATAATAGCCATGTCGGAACAGAGATTCGTAACGTCTTCCACAATGTGCGTAGACAGAATAACGATCGTGTTTTCACCGATTTCGGAAAGTAGATTATGGAATCGGTTACGCTCGGCAGGGTCAAGTCCGGCCGTAGGTTCATCAACAATAATCAATCTTGGGGTGCCAATAAGGGCCTGAGCAATGCCAAAGCGCTGTTTCATCCCACCCGAGTACGTGCCAAGGTTCTTCTTCCGAACGTCATAGAGATTCACTTTCTGCAACAATCCCTGCACAATCTCTTTCCGCTCACGCCCATTGGCAATACCCTTAAGCGACGCAATGTGATCGAGCATGGCCTCTGCCGTTACGCGCGGATACACGCCAAATTCCTGCGGCAAATAGCCCAGTACCCGACGAACCGCATCTTTTTGAGTAAGCACATTCAGGTCTCCCTCAGGCAAGCCTATGAGTTGTGCGCTACCGCTATCCGCTTCCTGAAGAGTAGCAATGGTTCGCATCAGGGAAGACTTACCCGCGCCATTTGGCCCCAGCAGGCCAAACATGCCCTGCTTGATCGTCAGTGAAACGCCTTTCAACGCCCGAACGCCATTGGAGTAAGTCTTAGACAGGTCTTTTATTTCGAGTTGCATAGGGAAAGGAATGAACTATTTGGTTCAAGAGATGAAAAGACGAATATGATAAAAGTACGCGAATTCCCTAACCAAACTTTCGTAGATGGTTATAATTGCGTCTGAAAGGCGTGAAAAACTCCCACCTGGTAACGACTGACAGCTATGGTGAGGACATGGACCGAGGATACCAGGCAGACTCAAAATCACAAAATGATACTTTGTGATTTTAACTGGCTATACCAATGTCTTTGCCCCTGTTTGCCCGCGCAATTTTTCCGTCGGTCGGAAACGTTCGCCATATTGGTCGGCTAATCGGTCGCAGGTGTTAACGAAGGTTTCGATGCCTACGAACTCAACAAATGACAAAGCCCCGCCAGTGTAGGCCGGGAATCCCCAACCCAGAATAGAACCGAGGTCGGCGTCTAATCGGGTACGGACTACGTTTTCCTCAAAACACCGAACGGCTTCAATGGCTTGCCGATACAGCAGGCGCGTTTTCACTTCATCAAGTGTGGGTTGCTGGCTGGCCCTAGGAAACAGGTCTTGTAAGCCCGGCCAAAGTTTCTTACTTCGATCGTCGGCGTATTCATAGAAACCGGCTTTCGATTTCTTGCCCAACCGCCCAAGGTCAACAAATTGTTTGGCAACCTGATAGCTGGTATCGTCTTCACGAATAGCACCGTCTTTAATGCCCTGCCCCGCAATTTTATAGACCAGGTCCAGTGCAACTTCGTCCGTTACGGCCAACGGTCCGACAGGCATTCCGGCGTCTTTTCCACCGTTTTCAATCAGAATGGGATTCACGCCGTCTTTCAGCAACTCCATTCCCTCCGATGAATAAGTGCCGAAACAACGAGAGGTATAGAAGCCGCGTGAGTCGTTGACAACAATGGGCGTTTTGCGAATCTTTCGGGCGAAATCCATCGCGACTGCCAGGGCATAATCCGACGTTTGTTTCCCCATGATAATTTCCACAAGCATCATCTTATCGACAGGCGAGAAGAAGTGAATGCCAATAAAGTTTTCCGAATTTGTCGATGCCTGTGCCAGTCCGCTGATGGGTAGGGTAGAGGTATTAGAACCGAAAACAAGGAGGCCATCCGGTGCCAGCATCGGCTCGGCTTCCCGGGTTACCTGCGCTTTTAGGTCGCGGTTTTCGAAAACGGCTTCAATGATGAGGTCGCAGCCCTGCAACTCCTGAACATCGGCAGTGGGCTTGATCAGGTTAAGAATCCCACCTACTTTTTGCGGGTCTACCTTACCGCGCTCAACCCCTTTCTGGAGCAGTTGTCGGGAATAGTCTTTTCCTTTTTCGGCGGCCTCGACCGATACATCTTTTAAAACAACCTCAATACCTGCCTGTGCTGACACGTAAGCAATGCCCGCACCCATCAATCCTGCGCCCAGAATGCCGAGTCTCTTCACATCGGTTTTAGCGGTTCCGAGTCCGGATTGGTCCTTTGGGCGGCTGGCTCCTTTGTTGGCTTCGTTCATGCCCAGAAACATAGTCTGGATCAGATTTTTGGCCACTTTCGAGGTTGCTACTTTCGCGAAATGCCGGGCTTCGATGACTAATCCCCGATCAATGTTAACCTGTAAACCTTCGTACACGCAAGCCATAATTTCGAGCGGGGCGGGGTAATTACCTTTGGTTTTATCCATGAGCATTGCCGTTCCAGCTCCAAACGTTTGTGCCCCTACAACACTCTGAATGTTGCCGCCTGGTATCTTGAAATTATCTTTCCCAACAATCTTGCCGGTTTTTCGATCTATTTCATCCCAGGGCTTGAGTGGCTTTGGCCGGGCGGACGTTCCGTTGGCGTTAATCCAGGCACGCGCTTTGTCCATCATTTCGGCAGGGCTATCGGCAATGTCATCAATCATACCCAGGTTTTTTGCTTCCTGAACACCCACTTTTTTGCCTTCCAGAATCAGGGGTAAGGCAGCTTGTATGCCAATCATACGCGGCAACCGTTGGGTACCGCCCGCACCGGGCAGCAAGCCAATGGTTACCTCAACCAGGCCCAGTACGGTTTTCGGATTGTTTAGGGCGACCCGATAATGGCAGGCTAAACAGATTTCGTATCCACCCCCAAGCGCCGTACCGTTAATGGCGGCTACGGTTGGCTTTCCCGATGTTTCGATGCTTCGAAATACCCGGTTCAACTCCGATGAAACCTTCAACATCTCGGCTGGGTCTTTATCGTTATTGCGCAGAATCATTTTCAGATCGGCTCCGGCAACAAACTCCGGTTTTGCTGAGGTGATGATCAATCCTTTAACCGACTCATCGGCAAAGGCACGTTGCAGAGCAGCTTCAAATTGCGGAATGGATTCGTCGTTAAGAACATTCATGGGAGCGGAGGTCATCTCCCACGAAATGATGGCTATGTTTTGGTCTACGGTGTAGTTTATCATGCTTGAAAAGATTGTTGTATTTTTACCAAAAACGAAGTTGCTATGGGCGCTATAAGACTTATTCAAAAACCGCAGAACGGGCAGATTACATTTAAGGTACCTGATGAAATGCGTGATGAACCTATTATCATCGAGTTTCGGCCGGCCAAAGAAGAGTCGTCGCAACCCAAGGGAAGAACATTGGCGGAGGCTTCCCAGGCATTCTTTGCGAAGCTTAATCGGGTTAAGACTGACTTCAGGGAAGAAGATTACAATGTTTATGAGCAGTAGAATCTTCCTCGACAGTTCTATTCTGGTTGAAAGCACTAAAGGAACGCAGACAGAATTATTCGAATACCTAATTGAGAACGACACGTATGAGATGTGTATCAATCAGATCGTTCTAAGTGAATATACATTTTACTTACTTATTATTGAAGGTGGTAAAGCTCCTGTGACGCTGAAGCGGGACAAAACGATTCCTGCTATAATTGAGCAGCATAACCCAGCCGACTTTTTAAGTGAAATGATTTTTCTTGAGCCTGGCTCTGCCGTCATCCCACTTTATTTGCGCTATATGGAGCACTACAATTTACTCCCTAACGACGCGCTCATTTTAGCTACCTGCAAACTTAGCGGGATTACCCAATTAGCTAGTTACGATACCGATTTTGCGCCCGCCTGTTTAGGTGAGAGAATCCAGCTTGTGCAGCAAATCAGTGATTTAGCTTAATTCACCCGTTCAAAAATCGTTGCGATACCCATACCGCCCCCGATGCAGAGCGTTGAGAGGCCGAATTGTTTGCCCGAGCGTTCGAGTTCGTCGATAAGGGTGGCCGAAATGATAGCACCCGTTGCACCTAACGGATGGCCGAGGGCAATAGCTCCTCCATTAACATTCAGTTTGTTATGATCTACGCCAAACTCATCCATAAAAAGCATGGGTATGGCTGCGAACGCTTCGTTAACTTCGAATAGATCAATATCGCTGATGCTCATGCCTGCCCGTTTGAGCACTTTGCGGGTTGCCGGAACCGGCCCCGTAAGCATAATCGTCGGTTCAGAACCCACAATAGCGAAGGCTTTAATACGAGCTCGGGGCTTCAAACCAGTTTTTTCTCCGAACTCCCTGCTACCAACTAATACACCAGCGGCACCATCAACAATCTGCGAAGAGTTACCCGCGTGATGAACATGGTTGATTTTATCGAACTCGGCATATTTAAGTAGGGCAAGTGCATCGAGACCCATCTGTCCCATCGCTTCAAAAGCGGGTTTGAGTTTGCCCAAACTCTCGGTTGTTGTGCCGGGTCGAACACCTTCGTCGTGGTTAAGCAGGGTTACACCAATTTCATCTTTGAGCGGTACGAGCGTTCTGGCGAATCGATTGTTTGCTTGTGCTTCAACGGCCCGGCGGTACGATTCGGCGGCAAAACTATCGACATCGTTCCGGGAGTAGCCGTATTTAGTCGCGATCAAATCGGCTGAAATTCCTTGTGGTACAATGTTATGGCGAGCTACAATCTGCGGATTCATAAACAACGCGCCCCCGTCCGAGCCCATCGGTACGCGCGACATCGACTCGACGCCACCTGCTACAATCGCATCGACCTGCCCCGACATCACATAAGCGGCTGCCATATTGATAGCCTCCAGCCCCGACGAGCAGAAACGGTTCAGTTGCACCCCCGCCACCGACTCATCGTAGCCCGCTTCAAGAGCGGCTGTGCGAGCAATGTCGGCACCTTGTTCACCAATGGGTGTTACGCAACCCATAATTACATCATCGACGAGTGATGTATCGAGCTGGTTACGATCGCGGAGTTCGCGCAGAACGCTGGTGAGAAGTTGAATGGGCTGCACATCATGCAGCGAACCGTCACTTTTGCCTCGTCCGCGAGGTGTTCTGACGGCATCATAAATGAAGGCTTCGGCCATAATTTTGCTGAAAAATTAGTATGCAAGCATACAGTATTCTGTCAAACAAAAGTACGGGCAAAAGTGGAATGGGACAATAGGGCTGGTGCGCAAAATGCCGGGTACTAAATGCGCTAACATGCAGAAACAACAGCGCCCTCTCGATCTTACTGATAAGATCGAGAGGGCGCTGTTAGGATAAAAAAAGTTCGTTGAGACCGCGATTACTTGTCTAATACGACTGTCTCGCCAACCAGGTAAGCTCCCGATTCAGTCACCAGATTATACACTGACTTCACCGACCGAACAGCTTTCTCTGTCCGGACAACTTTATAGGTCGAAACTGTAGTTGAAGAAGCATCGTAACGATACAGAACCTCACCTGCGTTTACGTCGCCCAGCGCCTTACGGCCCGTGGCGGTCAGAACAGGGTGATTCGCCGTTGCTTCGAGCAGCGTTGGGGCTGTCATGGCGCTACGATTGTCAGCCGTAAGTTCGTTTACGGGCGTCAGCCAAACACCAGCTAACGCGAAGTCACCTGCGTGGGTGTCTACACGGGTAACGTGCGTTGGGACAAGGGTTTTCGTTGTTGCCTCATAACCTAGTACAACGTCGCCTACAGCTACCGTGCTGATGGTCTTCGAGGAACCGTCGGCCATGGTTACGGGGGCATCGGCCGAAAAGCAGAAGTTGTATTCTTCTTTTTTCTTGCCACTACCTTCCTCGGTTTTGGCACCACCACCCGACATCAGGCTCGCCATCTCGCGCGACAGTACAAACGTGAGGGTCGACATCAGACCGGGTTCTTTTTCCCCGACATATTTGAGGTCATCGATATAAGCGTCCCAGGCTTTACGGTCGGCCGAGGCACCGGGAATGACGAAGGGTTTTACCTCATTGGTTTTGGTGTTCTGGTAAATAGCTAGTAAACCAAGTTCTTTGGTGTCTTCGGCAGTGAACACTTTATAGAGATAGATTTTCCGGGTAATGCCATCGCTGTAGGTGAACACATACGCAGGCCGTTCCTCGTAGCGATCCAGAATAAACCCACCCGATTTGAAATAGGTGTCTTTGTCGAGGTTCGCAATTTTAATGGCCTTCACGGCTTTCAGTTGCTCAACCGTCATGCTGGCTGAGGCTGATTGAGCCCAAACGCGCTGACTGAGTAACTGGGTCGTAATGGCGCAAACGAGGAAAATTAGGAGAGAAAGCAGGTTGTTTTTCATGGTATTTATAATTTCACTTCTTCGTGTATTCGCCCACTCGGGCGTGGAGTGCTTCAACCGTTCGGCGGGCAGACGTGAATGCTCCGGCCATCCAGGCGGTCAGGTACGTTGTGTGTTCACCAGCAAAATAAATGTTACCATCGGGTTCCAGCAGGGAAGGATAATATTTCTTGCGTGTATTGTCGTCGTACACGGCCCAGCCTCCTCCGCTGTAGGGTAAACGGTGCCAGGCTAGCGAAAACGAATTGTCGAATTCGGCCGGGTATTGCGGGTGGATTTTACTTCCCTGGGCGAGTGCAATTTTTTCGCGTTCAGCAACCGGCATGGCTCCCACCGCTTCTGCCCGGCTATAAAAGTTGTAGTAGCCGATCAGTACACCTTTTTTGCCCTGTAGCCCAAATGACGGGTACCAGATCTGGTTGATGTCCATATTGGTGCGCGAAATGCCGCCGTAAATACCATCGTCTTCTTCCCAGAATCGCCGTTTGAATTGTAAGCCAATTTTGCCTGTCTTCATGTAGGGCACAAAGTCAGCGGCTCGCTTTACCGTTCCCAACAGGTCGGATTCGAGGTTTTTGAGCATGGGTAACGGGAGCGTACATACGCAGAATTCGCCCGTTAGCTCAACGGGCTTGCCGTCCTTCTTATACACAACCCGAACGCCATTTTCGGTTTTGCGGAGTTCACTAACGGGCGCATTGAAGATAATTTTACCCAGTAGTTTTTTCTCCAACGCTTTCGGAATGGCATCCATGCCGCCAACGGGTTGCAGTAATGTAGACTGCTGTTCGTAGGCATAATCGCCCACGTTGTAGAAAACCGGTTGCATAAAGCCCGACCGTAGCAAATCGGTAAGGCCGTAGGGGTCTGTTAGCGTGCCTGGGGTGTGGCCTGCACCCGGATCGCTTTTGGCTTTATACCCCCGGCGATTGGTGCCTTTATAAAGGTGAGCCGTGTTCAGATCACCTTCGTTTTTCAGAAAATCGATCAGCTTTTCAACATCTTCCTTCGTCAATTGATGATCCAGCGACGATTGATCGAGCGCCTTGGCGAGCAACTCGGAGGTGTAGCCGCGCATGTCGTGATGGTAATCACTGATCCGCATTCGTCGGTTCGCAAAGTCGCCGGTTCCACCATCGTTATACAGGTAAGCGGATTCGTTTGCCCCGTTAAAAATCTGAAGAGGTACGCCCAATTCCCGGCAGTAGTGCAGCGTAATCTGGTGGTGGTGCGGAATCCGGGCGGCTCCCCCGTTGAAATACAGGCCGTCTTCAAAC
This sequence comes from Spirosoma migulaei, assembly GCF_054776855.1. Taxonomy (NCBI): domain Bacteria; kingdom Pseudomonadati; phylum Bacteroidota; class Cytophagia; order Cytophagales; family Cytophagaceae; genus Spirosoma; species Spirosoma migulaei. The sequence goes on from NZ_BAAHBG010000005.1 coordinate 267,776, forward strand.
GAGCAGGTCTGTGCCGTACCCCCATTTAATTCGGTTTCCTTGGTGCCACCCCGAACGGTCCAGACACGCCCACCTGAGCGAGACCGGGCTTCAATAACCGTGCAATCATAGCCCAATTTGCCGAGTTCGTAAGCGGTGGTCATACCAGCCAGACCAGCTCCTAACACAATAACTTTTCGCCCTTTGCCATCTGCTTTCAGCCCATTGGCAGGTAAATCAATTGCCGATGCTGGCGCGGGCTGAAGCATTCCCCACGCCAGCATGCTGGCATAACTGGCACTCGTTGAATTGATGAAGTCGCGTCTTGTCATAGAAAAAGAAGGGAGGAGAGGGAGGAGGGGGAATAAAGGGAGGAGTGGGAGGAAGGAGGAGGGGGAAAAGCTATATTTCCTTTAATCTCTCTCCTCCTTATTCCCTCTCTTCCCCTTTCTCCCTTTATTCCCTCTCTTTCCGTTTACCCTACTACTTTTTTAAATCCATCCATGAAGATGGCCATTTCGTCCATGGTGCCTACGCTAACGCGGCAATACGGCTGACCGTTGAAATCGCGGGTCTGGATACCGATTCCCTGCCCGAACATTTGCCCCTCAAAGGCTTTGGTTTTCATCCGGATTGGGAACAGGATGAAGTTTGTGGACGAGGGAATCACTTCATAGCCCAGATCGGCCAGCGCTTTTGAGGTATAGGCGCGGGCTTTCGCGTTTTCGGCGCGGCAATGATTCTGCCACTCGATGTCTTTGTAGCTGGCGATACCGGCCATAAGCGTAGTAATGCTTACCGCAAAATCACCGTTGGTATAGGATTTTAGTGTTTTCAGCATGTCGGGCTGTGCGATGGCATACCCCAGACGCAAGCCGGCAAAACCATGAATTTTCGAAAAGGTACGCGCCAGAATCACGTTCATGCCCTCGGCCACCAGTTTGCCCAGTTTAGGGCGGTCGGCAGGTTCGTAGAAGTCGATATAGGCTTCGTCGATGAACACCGGTACTTTAGGAGACACCTCGCGAATAAACGCTTCCAGCTCTGGGGTTGGAATGATGGTGCCGGTTGGGTTATTCGGGTTGACGATATAGACCATCTTCACATCGGGCGTAATGTTCGCCTTGATTGCGTTGAGGTCAAATTTGTACTCTTTCGTCATCGGCAGCGCCTTGATTTTTGCGCCGAACTTCTCGGCCCGCTGGAGCAGGTCGTCATACGTCATGGTGCTGGTCAGGATCGTACCACCGCTTTTCGCAAAGTGATCAGCAGCGGCCATCAGGATATCCGACGAGCCGGGCGACATCATAATATTGGCCGGTTTCACACCATCGTCGGTAGCAATAAGCGTTTTCAATTGCCCGAATTCCATCCAGGCGTAGCGGTTGCCCAGTTCAGTGGCTTTTATAAGAGCATCTTTTGCATTCTGTGAAATGCCAAGCGGGTTCTCATTCGCGAACAACCGTGCCCGAAGCTTAGGCATCTTGTCGAATGGGTCATCAGCGAAGGCGAACTCATTGGTAAACCCAGAAACCAATGGGGCATTAGGAACGCTGGCTTCGGCAGGGGTAAATCTACTCAAACCAAAACCGGCTGTGATAAGGCCGCTGGCGCGTAGCCAGTCCCGGCGAGATAGTTGTGATGACATGTGTTTTTTGTATTAATACTGGATTAAATAAGAGTAAAGACAAATATAAGTCCTTAGTAGATAGGGTTTTGTGAAAGTACGAATTAATGCCCACAAAAAAGAGTCTTCAAGTTGAAATTGTATGCAAATAATTTTGACTATTATATAGTAATCAAAATTTATGTGAGTAAAATATGATAATTGCCAAATAAAAAATGCTGATTATTTTCTGAGCCGAGTTTGATCAGCTATTTAGTGAACGGTGGGGCAGGTTGACACGAAAAAGGCCACTGAGTACTCAGTGGCCTTTTTCGTATAAATCGGAGTTTGTACTACTGCCTTGTGTAAATAAGTTGAAGGTTATACTTAACCAATTCTAATTTTTTCGTAGTTGGATTGGTTAGCGAATCGCTGGCAGCGATAACCACACCAAGAAGCTGATTTGGTGTTTTAGTGGCATCCAGTGTATACGTATCCGTGTTTCCCTGCGTATCTTTCAAGGTCAGCGTAGTACTGGTAGACTCCCAGTTGCCAGTATAATCAATCACTTGACCACTAGTGCGAACCGTTCCCGAAAATGATTTATCGGTTTTGGTGGTAAAACTATCCTGATAATCAAAAGCTGATGGATCATTGTCCGCATTAGGATATAAAGTGGTGAAAGGGGCTACAAATCCACTGGTGCGGATCCGATCTAGTTTCCACGTACCCACAACTGGGTCGGGTGCAGGATCACTACTTTTTGAGCAGGAATTTAGTACGACAGATGCCGTCAAGAGGCTGAGAAATAATAGAAGCTGTTTCATAACCAGGTGAACTTTAGCCGATTGGGGATATTAAAGGATTATTAAAGCGTAAACTACAGAAAAAACGAATAGAACAATACCAATAGTACGCTGAAATCTGATTTTTCGATGCACTATCAGTGTATAAAACCATTGTTTATCTAGATGGTGATGTACTAATTAAGGTGTGTTAGAGTGTCTTCGGCTTCAAATATTTGTCGAACCACTGCAAATACCGATCAACCCGATCTTTCTGATAACTAGGTACCGTAATGCCGTGAAACTGGCCGGGGTAAATGATTAACTGAGTTGGGATGCCCAATGAGCGCAGGGCCTGGAACATCTGCTCGCTGCCTGCCACAGGTACATTAAAATCTTTCTCACTGGCCATAAACATCGTTGGCGTTTTGATGCGGTCCGCTTTTAGGAATGGATAGGACAGTTTCAACCATTTATCTGTGTTTTTCCAGGGCGTCCCTAACTCATTTTCGTACTGATTGGCATACTGGTCGATGCCGTACATGGACAATTGCAGCGAACTCCCGGCTCCACTGGCTGCGGCCTTAAAGCGAGTATCGGTAGCAATGGTGTAGTTGGTCAGAATGCCGCCATAACTCCAGCCACCAATACCCAGTCGGTCGGGATCGGCAATACCTTTCTCCACAACATAATCGGCGGCTCCCAGAATGTCCAGCACTTCTTTGTTTCCCCAATCGGCGTAGATCGCTTTGGTGTAGTCGAGGCCCCGGCCATTGCTGCCCCGGTAATTGACGGCTACAACCGCATAGCCTCCAGCCGCCAGCAGTTGCCGGGTCAGATCAAAGGAAAACTCATCCTGCGACACCGGCCCACCGTGAATGTAGAAAATGGTCGGCATCTTTTTGCCTGCCTGACTGTTGACGGGCCGATACAATACGTTCGACACCTGTGCGCCATCTTTACTCTTCGACGTAAATCCTTCCACAGTGGCCAGTTCAAGGGGGACCAGAAAATCGTCCTGTACGTGTGTAAGTCGGCGGGGTGTCCCGTTTTCAATGGCATACAGTTCGCCGGGGGTTTGGGGCTCGCTTAATAAAGCTACCCAGTTGTCGGCCGGGGCTGCTTCCAGATTACTGAAGGCCCGGTTACCTCCCGTTAATTTGGCGAATTTCCCTTCAGGATAGGTATACTGGCCAACATAGGACTGCCGGTCGTCCTGCACCAGCACACCAATGGTTCGTCCGTCTTTAGTCCAGGTTGGATTCCGAACAGGGCGATCCAGCGTTTTCGAGAGTAGCATGGGTTCTCCACCCTCCAGGTCCAGTACCGCCAGCACCGGTTGGTCATACATCAGAAAATTACTCGACGCGGTCGAGCGTAAATAGGCAATGTGCTTGCCATCTGGACTCCAGGCTGGGTTATTGTCGGCCCCGGTCCAGGTCGTCAACTGCTTCATAGTCGCACCTTTACGAGCGTCGATCATATAAATATTGGTGTTCTGGTTTTTGTCGGGATCTTCCGTCCGGTTACTCACAAACGCCAGTTGCGACCCATCGGGCGACCAAACGGGTGACGTTTCATCATAAAGACCGGTGGTTAGCGTATCGAGTTTTTTCGTCGCTACGTCATAGAGGTACAAGTGAACAGAGCCTTTTTCCAGATAGCCTTTTACATCGGCCTTAAACTGGTACCGGTCAAGGACATAGGGTTTCCGAACCTTGGTTTTGGCCGAATCGGCGTAGTCAGGATCGCGTAGCGCCATCGCGATCTTCTTCCCATCTGGCGACCAGCCGTAATCTTCCAGATCGGTTTTCAGCTCAGTGAGTTTTTTAGCTTCACCACCCCGGCGATCCATCAACCAGATCTGGCCTTTAGTAGCGCCTTGCCGGGCCGATACAAACGAAATATATTTTCCATCCGGGCTGAACCGCGCTCTGGATTCGCCATCGGGGCTGTTGGTGAGCTGAACCGACTCTTTGCCATCCCAGCTCACCATCCAGAGATCGGCGTTGCGTTTATCTTTCGTTGTATCGACGGTTGATAGACCATAGGTAATCCACTTGCCATCGGGCGAAACCTGCGGATCGCTGACAGTTTGGAGTCGATAAATGTCTTTGGGCGTCATCGGCCGCTTTTTAACTGGCGTCTGCGCCAGACTGGCGAGGGTTGAGATAGTAAGGAGGATGAAGAGGATTGAGCGGTTCATAGTGACGAATAGTAAAGGTTATAAGGTATTTATGTACCTACGGACTTATTGATTTGTATTAAATAACTGCCTACATAAAATTTGTCCTTTTTGGGCTTTCAAAACCCCCAACCCCCTGAAGGGGGCTTAGTTCACTGGGGAGAAAAGCCCCCTTCAGGGGGTTGGGGGTTTTGAAGACTAGCAAAACGGCGGTTAATTAGTTCAAATCAATAATCCCGTACTTTATTCTGATAGTACGCGGGCTAAAGCCCGTAGGTACATTAGGTAGCCAGTTCTTTCAATGCGTTCACGAATTGGTCCAGCTCTGCTGTCGTTGTGTATACGTGGGGCGTAACGCGTACCCCTTGCACAGGGGGAGAGTCAATAGCTACCGTAAATATCTTGTAGTTGTCGAACAGGATTTTAGCCAGTTCAGCGGGTGGTTTTCCAGCTATGCCTACGTTGGCGATGGCGCAGGAACGAGCGGGTGCTTCGGGTGTATTCAGGACGATGTTGGGATGATGATGTACCTGATCGGTCCAGTAATGTTGCAGATACCGAAGCCGGGCTTCCTTTCGCTCAATACCAATTCCCGTGTGAAATTTGATCGCGTCCTGAATAGCCAGATCGGTGGCTACGGGGTGCGTGCCGGTATGATTCAGCTTGCGGATATCGTTGTCGGGAACACTGCTATCAGCGAAGAGCGGCCAGAGGGGGGCAATTTTGTCTTTTCGCACGTACAGGATACCCGCGCCAAGCGGTGTGCCCAGCCATTTATGTAAACTGCTGGCGTAGTAATCGCAGCCACCGAGGTCACTCATCTTGAAATTTAACTGCGCGAATGCATGGGCTCCATCCACCAACACCTCCACGCCGTGTTTATGCGCCATCTCGGTGATCTGGCGAATGGGCAGAATCTGACCCGTAATATTCACCATGTGGCAAACCATCAGCAACCGCGTTTTGGGCGTGATGGCTTTTTCATACAGACTCACAATTTCCTCATCGGACTTGGGATGATTGGGTAGCGAAAGCGTCTTATTCACAATGCCGTGTCGCCGGGCCTGAAGCCTGAACATATCCTGCATAGCGCCATAATCCTGCTGGGCCATAATGGCTTCGTCACCTGCTTGCCAGTGCAGTCCGCCAATAACCGTATCCAAGGATTCGGTGGTGTTTCGGGTAATGATCAACTCATCCGTGGAGCAACCCAACAAGTTGGCTAGTCGCGTTTGTGACTCCCGTTTGTCGGCAAACTGGCGTGTCCGCATGTAATAGGACGATACTGTATTTACCTGCTGAATATGCTTCAGGTAGCTATCCATCACCGGTTGAGCAGCCAATGAATAATAGCCATTTTCGAGCTGAATGAACTCGTTTGTTACGGGGTAAGCCGACCTTATATTAGACCAAAAGCTTTCGTTTTGTGCCAGCGTAGCTGGAGATATATGCGCCACTTTAGCCAGCGTCTCGTCCAGACCTGCCCAGGTCGACAAGGCGGCTGTGCCAACAAGGGATTTTAGAAATTGCCGTTTAGAGAGAGGAGACATAGGAGAAGGGATTTAGAGGGAAATACTTAACCACAGAGATACAGAGACTTAACGGAGAAAATAGAGATTTAAGTGGTTTTTGAAAGAATTCACACCCCTATTCTCTGTGTTAAATCTCCGTGCCTCTGTGGTTAAAAAAATCTTACCGCAGATTCGGTACGGGTAGCACGGGCAAGCCTTCGTTTCCGTCTTCACTAACTGCCTGTACGGCGAAGTAGTAATTGTCTTTCGAGTAAGGCAACGTCATACCCAATTTCGTCGTGAAGAATTTCTTCTGCCAGAAGGGCCAGTAGGTTTCACGCATCAGTACGTAATAGCCTTTTACTTTACCAGCCTGGGGAGCTTGCCAGTAAAGAACCGTTGCGTTTGTCAGGTTCCGAACATCGACCGTTACTTTTTGTGGCACTGTTGGCGATTTGGCCAGATTGGCAAGGGTGGCCAGATTGACCGCTGTGTTTTTACGCAGGTATTCGAAATCCATGAACTTCGGATAGTCGCCAAACTCCGTACCGTTTTCGGTGCGCAGATCCTGGTGCTGGTGTTCGTAGTTCTCGTTCATCTCGGTCATGCGCACGGCGGCAAATCCACGCTGCACATAAGGTGTATGGTCGCCCCCACGCAGGTAGCGGTCGTTGCGATACACCATTACCACTTCCAGATTTTCGACGTAGCGTTCGCCAATTTCTTTCAGATACCGGGCCAGTGTACGGGCTTTACCGTCGTTCTCATTCCCAAATCGCTGAATCTGGCCAATACGACCAGTCGTGTCTTTGAGTAAACTAGATGGCAGCCCTTCACTGAAAACGCGCAGGCGGGTGTTGTCAATGATGCGGGTATCGCTGCTATTGTTGCTACCCATAATATCGTTGTTCAGCACGGCTTCCAGATTCCATTTTTCCTTGATCGCCCGCTCCGACAAATGCTCGGCTCCTAACAGTCCCTGTTCTTCGCCCGTCAGTGTAACGAAGATAACCGTAGCCGGAAATGACGACTTGCTCATAACCCGGCAAAGCTCAATAACGGCGGCTGTACCCGAACCATCGTCATTGGCACCCGGCGCGTCGGATTCTCGGTTCATGACGTTTGTAACCCGGCTATCCATATGGCCCTGTACAATGAAAACGCGGGTATCGGTGGGGTCGGTACCTTTGAGCGTAGCCATTACATTACCCATGTTGGCAGGCTTATCTACGCGTTTGCCATCGGGCTGGAGCGTCCAGGTATCGAGCGTGGCTGTCATTCGTCCACCCGATTGTTTGGCGTATTGATTGAACTTGCCCAGAATCCACTGGCGGGCGGCACCTAGCCCTTTTTTACCAACCTGAGCGGAAGCGTCGGCAGGTACGCTCAGCGTATGACGGGTGCCAAAACTAACTAGACCATTGATGTGCGCCCGCAAACTATCGGCTGAAACCTGGCTAATCAGGTCAGCTATTTGCGGATCTCGGTTTAAAATAGTTTGGGCGTTGAGTAGGGGAGAAAGGAGAAAGAATGAGACAAAAAGGATCGGTAACGATTTCGTTTGCATGAGTTTGCTGATTGAGTCAGCGAAACTAACAAAAAAGCGCAAACCAGCCTAGTTTGCGCTTCTGCCTACGCCCAAAGCCGATTAATATTTTGCAAATTGATGATCGGGCCAAATAAGATAATGGCAGTAGCCCTATGAAAATTCAGTTACGTAATTTGTGAATTACCCAGGAGGCTTATACTAGAATCCCAGCGAAATCCCCACGCCTATGGCGGTTCGTCCCGTTAGGGAGACAGGGTCGGCAGAAAACCCGATTCGGGGTTGCCGAAGCATTTCGTTGTAGCGTTTAACGGCCTTGTTAACCTGACTGTTACCGATAATCGACAGTGTTAACGAAGCCGCTATGGAACCGCCATATACTGACCAGTATGCGCCATTGGTTCGATTGTTACTCAGGAGAATATAGGCCAGCGGGACTAAAGCTGTTAATCGGCTCAACGTAGTTACGGTTCGAAAGACCTGAAAATGGTGGGATACATCCGGATCATTCAGTTCGAAGAACGGGATCTCCAGCGAATAGGGTGATGAGAGTTTTTTACCCCCATAAAAATAGAGACTTCCTAACGACGATGACCCGTAAGCTCGTTCAATGGGCAGCAGATGGGCCGGAACGGGCACAGTTCGGTAATGGGATGTATCGTCGTCGGCGCGTCGTCGTTGAGCGTGGACGGTTACTGAAATAAAAAAGAGTATCGTGAGTAGTGAAGCGGTTCGCATATGGATACAACGGGAAAACAACACGATTTAGCAGTTGGTGACATAAAAAACAATGACGCTTCCAATATGGGGCGTCATTGTTTACTGACCGGAAGGTAGCCTTCAATGGCCGAAAATGCCAGTTATCTTAATCTATTTCACAACTTTTAACGTTCCCTGCATCAACGAGGAGTGGCCAGGAAATGAACAGACAAACTGGTAATCGCCGGGTTCGGTAGGAGCCAGGAAATAGATCGTTTCGGACGTTTCGGGTTGAAGAATGTTGGTATGATACAGTACGTTTGGCGAATTTGGAACGTAGTTCATTTTTGGGCCATTCAAATTCAACCGAAGGGCTGCATCGCCGACGGCATTAGCGGCACCGGGCTTTGTAATAACGCAGTTGTGGAGCATGTCGTCGTTGTTATTGAACACAAGTTTGATCTTGCTGCCCGCTTTCACTTCCAGCTTGTCGACATCGAATTTCAGGCCAGGTTTGGTGCCGATGGTCAGGGATTGGTCGGGGCCATTGGTCCAGTTGGCGGGCATGGCAACAACGCGTTTCGCACTAACTGCTTTCACGTTTTTACTTGCGGTCGTAGCTGCTTTTTTCTCCATCGCCATCATATCGGCGTGTTCGTGCTTGGCAATAGCAACGGCCCGTGCAGGCAAGGTTAGCTTCTCGCCCGGCGCAATGGCGTTGAGGGTGTAGTAACCCGTTGCATGCAACAACGGCATACTTCCCGAAGCTGACCGAACACCTTCCAATTTTACTTCGTGTATGTAGCCTTCGCGAAGAACGGTATCGGCTACAATGCGGGCACTCATACCATCGGGGGCCACAACAACGCCCCGGATGGGTACAGGTTTGGCATCTTCAATAGGGCTTCCGTAGGTTTTGTGGTAGCGATAGGTGAAGCTATTGAGGCTGTAGCTTTCGGGGTTTTCGGCGGTTTTACGATCAACGGGTAGCGTAAAGGTTATCTCGAAACCATCGGGTTTAGAGGTAATGGTTTTCATCTCGAACGGTGTTTTGCCGGTCCAGACTAAGCGCTGAATGCCATACGGTTCTTTTCCCGTTGCGGCCCAACCCCGGCTTGTCATGCCCACGAACATAGAGCCATCCTGTCCCCAAACGGTACGGATAATCCCTGACTCGAAACCTTCGCGGAACGGGAAACAAGCCCCTTGCCACTCGCCGTTGACTTTTTCGAGTGCTACCCGCATAATTTTGCTGTGTCCCTGATCGCCTACGAATAATTGATCAGTAAATGGACCAAACGCACCATTGGTCGTGTCCTGTTTAAAGTCTGAGGTTGAAATACCCATGAGTGTATGGGGGAACCACACCGCCGGAACCTTCAGCTCTTTAATCGTTTTGGCCACCTCAAACATGGGTTTGCCTGTGCTTGGTACATTTTCAGGCTTAAGTGCCAGCGGTGAACCTGGCTCCCCCGACCAGCGAAGACCGGCAGGGTTACCCGCAAAAGCGCCTTTCGTCAAATGCGTCATCCGGCCTGAGCCAACCCAGTCGCCCTGGTTTTCGGTATAGAGAATACTGCCATCGCGCAGAAGTCCGAAACCGGCTGGTGAACGGAGGCCTGTTGCCCAGGGCGTCATCTCGCCTTTTTCGGTCAGTTTGAGCATCCAGCCGCGCCATTTAGCCAGGCTGGCACCGTAACCAATCCAGTCGAGGTTGAGCGTAATAACCATATCGCCATCGGGGAGCAGCAGTGGGCCGTAGCTATATTCGTGATAATTACCCGACAGTGGCCATTTATAGAACGAGCTGTATTCGTCGGCAACGTCATCGCCATCTTTATCGACCAGTTTCGTGACTTCGCCCCGTTGTGTACACAGGAAATACCCTTTTGGGTGCCACATCAGGCCCAGCGGCTCGTGCAGGCCCGACGCAAATTTTTTGAAGGTAGCCACCCGGCTACCCTGCATATAAGGGTTACTGATAATCCAGACCTCGCCCCGGCGCGTACAAACCGCCAGCCGACCATCAGGCAAAGGAGCCAGACCGCCTACTTCGAGTTTAATGTCTTCCGGAATCGGCAGGGTAACGATCCGGTAGTAATCTTCTTCACTCGCCGGTCGCTGGGCGAAGGTGAAATGAGTGAATGAGTAAATGAGTGAATGAGCGAATATAAGCATCGTTATGCGTACTAGTTTGCTCATTCTGCCTTGTACAGTATACATTGTCAATTAGTTTTAAGCAATTCGTAATCCATTTTGGGTTGGGCGTTCGGTTTGGAGCAGGGTTACGGAGCCATCATCAGCAACGGCACCCAGAATCAAACATTCGCTCATAAAGGTGGCAATCTGTTTCGGCGGGAAATTGACCACCGCCACCACCTGCTTGCCAACCAGGTCATCCAACTGATACAGTTTAGTGAGCTGGGCCGAGGTCCGTTTGGTGCCCAATTCGCCAAAATCAATTGTCAGTTTGTAGGCTGGTTTCCGGGCTTCTGGAAAGGCTTCTGCCGCAACGATAGTCCCCGTGCGGATTTCCACTTTCTCAAACTCAGGCCAGGTGATCTGGTTATTGATTGTCATTAGTAGTCATTATGGTCATTGATCGTCATTAATTGTCTTAGCTGAATGGCTACTAATGACTGACCAGTTTAAAATACAATCGAATATTGTACTGAACCTGCTCCGTTTTTCGTATCAACGGGTAGAAGCAATTCCTGCTTACCGTTACTCTGACGGAGTTTCACTTTAGCTTTCGGATCGAAGCGAACGAAATAGCTTCGGTCATTAACGGCATACAACCCTTTACCAACTTCCTCTAAGGCTGTTCCTGCCGCTACCCGGCAATAAGGGGTACCATCGGGCGAACCTGTCAGGGTCAAGGTCCGAACCAGCGCATTTCCTTCTGCCCGAGTGGCATCTGTTACCGTAGTTCCGGCCAGAGAATAACTGAGCGTTGGAACGCCCTGTTTGTCAATGGTCAGGCCTTTGTATTGCAGGACGTTTTCACCTACGCTATCGGGCCAGGCTGTTGCGTCATTCGTTAATACCATCAGTGGCGTTTGAGCAGGCAAATAGACGGGTGCTCCCAGCGGTGCGAGGAGTTGTGGCTCACCCCGCTCGTACCACATTTCAGTGGTGTTGGCAAAGTCACCTTTCCACGCCTGAATCAGCGCCATCTGGTTCAGGTCTACGGTGTAATGGAGACCAACCGGCGATCCAACCGACATACTATGGGTGCGTTTCGTTTTCTCGCCGGGCAGTTGTACAAACGAGCGGATGCGTTGAATCTGATTACCAGCGTCATTGAAATCGGGATTTACGCTAACAACGGCAACGGGGTCTGGTTCGGGAAGCGACGTTGGTGCGTGCAATGGTTGCGGACGAGTACCCGCCTGCGATACATACAGCCCCAGGCCCGGCCGAAACCAGGAGCGCGAGAAATACACCTTCACGTCGTGAGGGCCCGCCGTTAGTGGAATGGTATTCGAATTCGGCATGCCCAATTCAAGGTGATTGATTGGCAGCACCTCTTTCCCATCGATCCATAAGGCAGCCAGCCCACCCTGATTCAGGTCGAAGCGGTAATCACCAGCTTGTAAGGCGTTTAATTTGCCTGTAAAAAAGATCGTGTATTGACGAGGCTGACCATAGGAAACTTCGTAATTCAGCAGGCTGGTTGTGTCCTGTTTCAAGACTTTCTTCTTGGCCGCATCGTCTGGATTCTGAATATAGCCACCTTCTACAATGGTATAGCTTAGTGGACCAACCCATTGCGCTACGGTGCGGGGTGTCATAACCCGATAGCCAACATTACGAATGGCAACGTTGCCTGATTTGGCCAATAGTGTAAGGGGGCTTAATGCCTTACCCGCCAACATCTGCCCTTCGCGAACGGTTACGCCATTGATGGCCATCTTTTCGAGGACGGCTGACTCTTTTGAACTACCGATTTTGTACCATAAATCGACGGTTTGCCAGAGACCGGGTGCTTTTAATAAACGGGCAATTTCCTGTGAGTGTTCGAGACTAATCGACTGTCCGGATGGTAGGTTCAGAACTACATCGGCATTGGGCGTCATCAGTACATCGAAGCGAAGCCGGAAATCGGCCGTGGGCGTTAGGAGTGTTAAGGGCTCACTGGAACCTACCAGCACAGTATTGCCGGGTTTCGGTTGCATGGATGTACCATCGGCATTCGGGGATACCGAGCCTACTAACTGCCAGCCTGCAGGTTTAGTCAGTTGGGACAGCGCCAGTGGGGGTAAATCACTTTGTGCGTATAGGGGCACCGATAAGAGCCAGCCTAGCGATAGAACCGCTACTTGGCGGATAATTAATGTAACGAGTTTATTCATATGCCGGGAAAAGTAGCACTGCTTAGTTAGATACCCGTCAAAATTACCGAAATAGACTGGTTTGTAGATTTCATTAAAAAACTTTTAACATAAATCACCCGTTTAGCTCACGTACCGAAAACCTAATCATTTTCATTATGAAAGCAGCTCTGCTTTTACTGACGGCTGTAACTGTCGCCTTTACTGGCACTAAAAAACCTATAAAATCCCAGTCTAGTGCCTCATCAATAGCACCAGATCCGGACAACGGTGGCCTTAAACTCGCTAATGGCTTTGGCGCATTGGTGTTCGCTGATAACCTTGGGAAAGCCCGGCACATTGCCGTTAATAAAGAGGGGACAGTCTTTGTGAAGCTGGAAAAACTTAATGACGGCAAAGGTCTGGCTGAACTGACGGACAGCAATGGCGACGGACGCGCCGATCAGACCGTTATGTTTAGTACCAATACGGGCACGGGGGCGGCTATTTACAACAACTACCTTTATGCTTCGTCGGATACGTCGGTTTACCGCTATAAACTGACCAACGGCAAGGTACTGGAAACAACGCCCGCCGAACCAATTGTTTCGGGTTTAACGCTCCAACGTCAGCATGCCAGTAAGTCAATGGCGATCTCGCCCGACGGGAAACTGTTCGTGAATTTTGGTGCCCCATCGAATGCGTGTCAGGAAAAAGACCGGCAGAAGGGCTCCAAAGGGATGGACCCCTGTCCAATTCTGGAAGAGTATGGAGGGATATGGCAGTTCGATGCCAACAAATTAAACCAGCATAAGGCTGATGGGAAACGCTACGCAACGGGTATCCGGAATGCCGTAGCGCTCGACTGGAATACGGCAACCAATACGCTCTACGCGTTACAGCACGGCCGCGATAACCTGAACAACTGGGGTGGTGTATTTACCGATGAGTATAGCGCCGAGTTCCCGTCTGAAGAAATGCTAATGGTAAAGGAGGGTGCTGATTTTGGCTGGCCGTATTGCTACAATAACCACGAGAAAAAACAGAAATTACTAGCTCCTGAATATGGTGGTGATGGTACGAAAGTGGATCGTTGCGCCGGGAAGGACAAACCCATTATGGCGTTTCCGGGCCATTGGGCACCGAATGATCTCTTGTTTTATACGGGTACCAGTTTCCCGGCCCGTTACAAAAATGGGGCCTTTGTGTGCTTCCACGGGTCCTGGAACCGCGCTCCTCTCAAACAGGGTGGCTATTTTGTCGCATTTATTCCGTTTGGAAAAGACGGTCGTCCATCGGGTAAGTACGAAGTGTTTGCCGAGAATTTTGCGGGCGTACCCGAACTGGGAAAACCCGGTACCGATGTGAACGCTGGTAAACTCGACCTCGCCAGTCCGGTCTTACGTATCAAAGC
>NZ_BAAHBG010000005.1:281989-560850 GCF_054776855.1 Spirosoma migulaei
CTAAAGCCCGGCCTGTAGGGTTGGCTCAAGGCCCCGATGGTTCGCTCTATATTAGTGATTCTGTAAAAGGTAAAGTTTGGCGGGTACTATACACCGCGAAGAAGTAATCAATCGTATTTTTGAGACTGTTCGCTGCCTCGGGTTTATACACTATGGCTTAACAACTATAGCGTGATGAGCCTGGCGCACGAACAGTTTTTTAGTTTTAAGCGAAACTACCCACCACCTATGAATGCCGACACACCTGACAATCAGGATACGCCCCACTCTGGTTCAAGACCACCAAGCCCCGAGAGACCCAATCCCTTACAACTGCTCAAACCCAGTGATGGATACGTAGTAACGCCCATACTTGTTTGGTTGAATGTAGGGGTATTTATTCTTATGGCTGTAAGCGGTGTTGACATGTTGCAACCGGCCAGTGCGGACTTAATTCAATGGGGGGCTAATTATTCGCCCTTAACCCTTGGTGGGGAGCCATGGCGACTGCTGAGTTGTTGTTTCCTGCATATTGGTATCCTTCACCTGCTGTTCAATATGTATGCACTGGTTCAGATTGGCCCTATCCTGGAGCCTTTGCTGGGTACCCGTCAGTTCACAATTGCCTATCTTACGGCAGGTTTGATGGGCAGCGTTGTAAGCTTATGGTGGCATGATGTTGTACTAGGCGCTGGTGCATCGGGGGCTATTTTTGGGATGTATGGTGTCTTTCTTGCCCTACTAACCACCAATTGGCTCGATGCCGCTGTTCGAAGGGAGTTGCTGAAGAGTATCCTGACATTTGTTGGCTTTAACCTATTCATAGGTATGCAGTCGCATATCGACAATGCCGCCCACATAGGGGGACTACTAGGGGGACTGTTTACGGGTTATGCCTACTATTTATTTGTTTTTCGGGCTAATCAACCGGCAGGTCGAGCCCTGTTGCCAATGCTTGTCCCCCCGCTGCTGGCTTTGTTGCTGGCTGTACTGGTTTATACGCATAAATCGACCCCACTTGCTGATTTTGACCGGATCATGGAGCGGTTTAATAAATTGAACACCCAGGCGATGAATGTTTTCCGTTTGCCACCGAATACCTCAGCCACCAAGGTAGCCAAAGCCATGAACGACCAGGGCGTGGTTGCCTGGCAGGAAGCTATTGCCCTTCTCGATAAGGCCGATAAACTTGACTTGCCGGACGGGTATCATCAGCATACGAAACTATTACGCCAATACAGTACACTACGACTAAAAAGTTTTAAACTTCTACAACGCTCCCTGACTGATACAACCCATATTTACGACAACCAGATTGCAATCTATGATCAGCAAATCGCGACGGTTTTAAGTCAGTTGAACGCGAAAAAGAAATAAGTCCGCCTGATTACTTAAGGCAGATTTGCCAGTTCATCGGCCAGGAATTTCTGGAAACGCTCCTGTAGCCCGCGGTAATGGGAGAGGTATTTTTCGCCTTCGGCGGTTATAATCGTTCCACCCCCTTTTTCACCCCCAGTTTGTGTAGTTACCAAGGGTGTATCTGCCTGTGTATTCATCGAATGCACCATCTCCCAGGCACGTTTATACGACATCTTCATCGCTTTGGCGGCCTGATTTATGGAGCCTGTATGCTGGATATGGCCGAGCAATTCCAGCCGCCCGATACCCATAAATCGTTCGGCTGAATCGATGGATACGGATTCGAGCCAGATACGGCCGTTTATGCGAAGATTCATAGCAGACTCAGTTAGTCAGGAAGCTAAAGTACAACGGAAGATGGCGTTTTGCTTACTCACGGAGCTACCCGCTTTACATTCATCTGCCGAAACGCGCTCTTTAATTGTAGTAACTCTTTGTTTTTCAGGCTAATTGAATCTTTAGCCTGCTTACTCAAACTTCGGGCTACGCTGTTGGACAGGAACCAGCCCAGCGGATACTTGTCGCTATACGTTAGTCGGAGGGTCAGGTAATTGATTTTGGGGTTGGCAAATCGATTCATAAACGAATTGAACATATTGTCGCGGGTGGTGGAGCCATTATCCCAGGCGTTGAAAAAGCCGAGCAGGGGTATCTGAACCTCCTGTAAGATGGATCGTTTCTGAGGGAGTTTACCAATCGTATTGCTGTTCTGAATAAAGAGAATATAAGGGATAATGACAACGTGCCTGGCGGTATCCAACCGTCGAATGGAGGGGACCAGATTGTTCATCAGTTGAATACAAGTCTCTACGCCCGAATTGTCAAAATAACCCCCGTCTACAATATGCCCGCCGTACTGCTGCTTTCGCCCATTACCCAGCAGTATGTCTTTCTGAATTAATCCGCCATTGGTTACGATTGGGAAACGACTGCATAAGGAAGCTGCCGTTTTTAAGGGTACATCGGTTCCCAGTACGTCCAGCGTGGATACCACATTTTTAAAATAACCCGGATCGAGTTGCAGATTTGACGTGATCGTTTTCTGACCTGATTCGGCCAACGTGCCGTTCAGCAGGAGGGAAGGCAGGTTATAGTTGTAGCCATTTGAGGTCTGGTATAATTGCGTTAGTGATGAATCGAGCGTGCGAAAGCCCAGATTATCCCGGTACGAATCGGCCCAGGAATCTTCGAGCCATTTGGCCCGCTCAAGAGGGGATACGGGTAGTGGAATAAGTCGCTGTAGGGATTCAGGGAATAATAGGGCTGCCGAGACTGCCGATAAATAGTCATCACGAATAACCTTCCGAAACTGATCGAACCGGCCATTACGTTTCGTTTCAGGCACATCGCGGAGGAAAGCTGTATAAAATACCGTTCCAACACCCCCGCCCGATACGCCACTGAGTGCGTACACGTGTCGACTGAATCCCGGAATGATCGAATCCAGTCGGATGAGGGTTTCGGCAGTCCAGTTCAAGGCCCGAATCCCACCGCCTTCAGCCGCTACCAGTACCAACGGAATTGTATCGCCTTCTTCCTGTTGACGGGCGGTTACCCAGTTGACAAAATGGGCTTCTACGGTTGGGCGCTGGCTAATGGAGGGAACTCCCTTATCAATAGCCCGCCGAACAGCCGTGTTATCGTTAAAGGCACTGATAATGATCAGATAGGTGAATACCAGTAGTACCAGTGGACGGTACCGATAATCGTTGAAGTACGCGATGAGGCTTCCCCAGAATGTATATAGCGTAATGCCGAAAATGATGATAGCCGTTGGACGTAACCGCCGGGCAATCCCCCATTCAACAGGCAGACTAAAAAAAATAAGCAGAAAAAGGCTCAGGGCCAGGCCGCTTGTAACAACCAGACGGCCAAGCGGATTTCGCCAAAGTACCCGGAAGTCCTGGGTGAGATTGGTGTAGCGATCTCCAAATCTCCAGTAGGTAGGCAGAGCGAAAACCGTAATTCGCCATTCTACCCACAGAAACAAACCCAGCATCAGCGCGCTTTCAAGCAAAAGTAGATAAGGCTGCCAGCGGTCAGGCTTCCAGAATGCGTAGGCTAAAATCAGGGCCGGGATCATTCCGCCGAGTTTAGGCAGCCACCGTAGTAACACATCACACTCCTGATTCAGGCGGATTCCCACAGGTGAGATGTGCAGAATTAGGCGGGTACTACCGTATACGATCCAACTCCAGACGAACGTGCTCAGGAGAATATACTGAAACAGGCGACTGAACACCCCATCGTCAATTACTGCATTGATCATGTCGGCCGCCTGATCGGGAATATTCAGAATATAGAATGAAATAAGCAGCGTAATGATGACCACAAAGGCATTGCGCTGAGTTTGGTAGAACGCAATGATGTAGTTGATGAATTGTCGTTCAAGGGTACGCGGGCCAGTGGATTGCACAGAGAATAGGATTAATCGGTCAATTCGTTGAATGTACTGGTTTACGGCTTACATGTCGACAAATTGGTTAAGACTTTCTACGGAAAGATGTTCTTCTAATTCTACTGATGTTAAAACAGTCTGGTAGTTGCTTTGAGTGCGAAGAATTGGCAGAGGTACTTCTAACGTTGGCATTAATAGCCGTGGATTTATTGATTTTGTATAAAAATTATTCATTTTTGTGTAATAATAAGTGTCCCGTCTTGTCTAATCCTAACGTTGTTGCGTATTGAATCCGTAATGTACTTCTATGAAAAAAAACTACTGTAGCCATCTTGTACGACTAGGAAGTGGTCTTCTTCTTATGACTAGGATAGCCGCTGCTCAGGCACCTACCAACCTTACCAGCGATATCAGCTTACCATTCAGTTCCACGTACACGAATTCCGCGAATGGCCCCTATTTTCTAAATCTAACCCAACTGACTAACTCATTTAATTATGCCCGCAGGCAGGAAGAAACGCAGTTGGGATTACCCGCCAATAGCCTGGGCACACTAACGTTGCCCGCTTCGTATTCAACACTTTCGGCTCAGCAACGGAGTCTTTTTCTGGTTAATGCAGAGCGACAGGCGCGGGCAGGCGTTACCTATCCTGTGTCGGGAGCGGTGTTAGGCCTTCCGCTGGAGGGTGTAGAAAGCAACCTGTCGGTGGTTTCGCAGGGGCACGCTTCGAATATGATGACCACTGGCATATTTAGTCACACGATTAGCGGACAAACATCAACAGATCGTATCAATGCCTCATCGACTTTTGCGGGCAGTTGTCATGAGTTTCTGGCAAGAGATGAAAACATATACAAACAATGCCTGTATACATCATCATCCACGCCACCCAGCAACCCTACCTATGCCGCTGACCAAGCCATTTTTTCGTGGTTGTATCAGGATGCTGGAGCTGGCTGGGGACACCGGGATGCGCTATTGATGCAGAATATCAGTGGCAACCTACCCTCGCCGTCGGCCCCGTCGACAAATGCGTATGACAATAATTATAGCGCAACAACCAGCGAGGGTTTTCTGGGCGTAGGAATTTCCTATGGGAGTGGCAGCAATAGCGTTACAACCGGATTCGGCGGCCTGTGTCCACCTAGCTCAAATACGGCTATTATGACTAAAACGGCTGCTGTAGTTGTGTTTAACTTTGTTGACCCTGCCGCTTCAGGCTGTTCGTATTCGTTGGAGACCAATCCGTTGCCAGTTCATCTGTTATCATTTGTGGGAGCTGCTCGTGAGAACAAAGCGGTGCTGAGCTGGACAACTACCTGGGAACAGACCAATCTGGGTTTTGATGTGCAGCGTAGCCACGATGCTCAGGCCTGGGAGCCAATCGGGTTTGTAGCCGCTAAAACAGATCTGAGAGACTACAACCTGTATCAGTTCGATGACGAAGATGTCAGTGCAGGCACTACGTATTATTATCGGTTGAAACAGCGGGATTTTGATGGAAAGACTACGTTCTCCTCAATTGTGGCCGTAACGATTCTACCAACAGATGAGCTGGTGTATGTATATCCAAATCCAAGCCCATCCGGTGAGTTCCGGGTGTTTACCTCGCATGCTGCCACGGCGTCCGTTAATCTGTGCGATATATACGGAGTGATCTACCCGCTTACGATTCAGGCTGAAAGCGAAACAAAAGTTAAGGTAAACGTCACGTCGACCCTATCTGCGGGCCTATATTGGTTAACCGTAAAAGGGGGGAGCCTGCTGCCTGCCAGAACGTTTAGAGTTGTGGTGGGCAACTAACCCTATTCTTCTTTTTTGAATAGTATCTATCGACTCCAAAGTAGCTTGCAAGCTACTTTGGAGTTTTTGTTTTTCTGTAAAAAACTAGTGTAGATAGGTAGGGCGAATGGCCTTCTGTTGTACCTTTCGGGCGATAGTTTCCTCGCCTGGTTCGCCCCTTATCGCACTGCCTGTCTGCGACCTCGGCGACCTGTCCCGACTATCGCTCTGGTTATGGACAATGTAGAATTGCTCTCCCGGATTCAGTTCGCTTTCACCATCGCGTTTCATTATATCTATCCGCCCCTAAGTATTGGTTTAGGCGTTTGCCTGGTTGTAATGGAAGGCCTGTATCTGAAAACAAAAGACAAGATTTATGAAGAGTTGACCCGGTTCTGGGTCCGGATTTTTGCTCTTATTTTCGGCATTGGTGTCGCTACGGGTATTGTTATGGAGTTTGAGTTCGGTACTAACTGGGCTGCCTATTCACGCTACGTTGGCGATATTTTTGGCTCTGCCCTGGCGGCCGAGGGTATTTTTGCGTTTGCACTGGAGTCAGCGTTTTTGGGCATCCTGCTGTTCGGTTGGAATCGGGTGAGCCCACGGGTCCATTTTATGGCAACTGTGTTAGTAGCACTTGGCTCCATTTTCTCCGCCCTCTGGATTGTGGTCGCTAATTCGTGGCAGCAAACGCCTTCCGGCTATCGGATTGAAGGGAAAGGGATGCAGGCCCGCGCTATTGTAACAGATTTCTGGGCCATGGTTTTCAATCCGTCGTCGATTGAGCGTTATTCTCACGTGCTGATTGGGGCTCTACTGGCTGGTTCGTTTCTGGTCTTGAGCGTGAGTGCCTGGTATATCCTGAAAAAGAAATACCTCATTCATGCCGAAGCCGCCTTCCGAATCGCGCTCTGGGTGGCAGCTATATCGTCACTTGCTCAACTGTTTACGGGGAGCAAGTCGGCGGAGGTGGTTACGAAATACCAACCGGCAAAACTGGCTGCGATGGAAGGCCACTTCGAGAAATCGGCACCTGGTGATATGTACCTGATGGGTTGGGTAAATGCGAAGGAACAGAAAACAACCGGCCTTAAAATTCCAGGTGGCCTATCTTTTCTGGTACACCATGACGTCAACGCACCCATTCCCGGACTGAACAGCATCAAACCCGAGAATCGGCCGACGGCCATCAACTTCGTATTTCAGACCTACCACCTGATGATTACTATAGGTATGACACTGATTGCGCTGACCTTATTCGCGCTTTTTATGCTCTACCGGGGCAAACTGTTTCAAACGCGCTGGCTCATGGGTGTTTTTGTGTTCTCGGTTCTGCTACCCCAAGTTGGCAATCAGGTAGGCTGGTACACGGCCGAAGTCGGTCGGCAACCCTGGGTCGTTTATGGATTGCTACGTACCTCAGATGCGCTCTCGCAGGCCGTTAAAGCTGAGCATGTTCTGGCGTCGCTCATTATGTTCACGTTTATTTACGTTATGTTGTTTGGCCTGTTTCTGTACTTGCTCAACAAGAAAATCCAGCACGGTCCTGATGTGGCTTCGGATGATGAAACGTCTTCCCGCATGAACCCGTCGCTTTCGCCAATTTTGACTGATAGAATGAATGAGTGAGTGAATAGTGGGTTGGATATTATTCACTCACTCATTCATTCTATCAGTCAAAATTAAACTTATGGATACTGTTCTCGGAATTGATCTTCCTAGCTGGTGGTTTTTGCTGATTGGCGCGCTCATCAGCGGATATGGCATTTTAGATGGCTTCGACTTGGGCGCGGGGGCCTTGCATCTGTTTTTTCGGAAAGAACAGAGCCGACGAATTGCGCTCAATGCCATTGGACCGGTTTGGGATGGTAACGAAGTCTGGCTCGTGATTGGGGCTGGTTCGTTGTTTGCGGCTTTCCCGCTGGTGTATGGTACCATTCTGTCGGTGTTTTATTTGCCGTTTATGTTGTTTCTGGTGGCCATTATTTTTCGGGGTATCTCGATTGAATTTCGGAGTAAGGAAAAAATGAAATGGTGGCATCAACTGTGGGATGTCAGTTACTGCGTATCCAGTACAGTTATTTCGCTCTTGCTGGGATTGATTTTGGGTAATCTGATTCAGGGTATTCCGCTCAATGCCAACCACGAATTTGTCGGGCGACTGCGCGATTTTTTCAACCCCTACGCCATCCTGATTGCCGTTACGGTGCTATCGCTGTTCATGATGCATGGTGCCATGTATCTGCTCATGAAAACCGAAGATCGGCTGTACGCCAAGCTGACGATCATTGCCAATAACACCAGCAAGTTTTTTATTCTGTGTTTCATGGCTACGTCGATGGCTACGCTCATATATGTACCGCACATGACGGCCATTTTCAAGGCATATCCAGAGCTGTTTGCGCTAGGGATTGCCGCCGTTTTAATCGTCCTGAATATCCGTCGGAGTATTGAAAAGCGACAATATCGACGTGGTTTCATCTCCTCGTCCGTCACGACGGCTTTATTGCTGATTCTGTTTGCGATGGGGCTCTACCCAAACCTGGTTCTCTCGAATATCGACCCGAAAGGCAGCATTAGCATTTACGAAGCGGCTTCGTCGGATGGCTCCCTGCGGACGATGCTCCTGTTTGCGGCTATCGGGATGCCGCTAGTTGCCACTTATACGGTTTTCATGTTCTGGACCTTTCGCGGGAAGGTGAAACTGGAGGAACATAGCTATTGACGGTGGGCTTCGTACCTTTACAACAAACCACCAAAAACAAAACCTAGATGGACGTAAAAGATAGCAACGGAACGATCCTTGCTGAAGGCGATTCGGTAAAATTGATTAAGGATTTAAAGGTAAGAGGTTCGTCGTCGACGTTGAAACGAGGAACGGTCGTAAAGAACATTCGTCTCACAGGGGATTTTGAGGAGATTGAAGGGCGCGTGGAGAAGACGGTGATGGTGTTGAAGACTATGTTTTTGCAGAAAGTTTAAGTACTGGTTATTTAAGTTACGCCTGGTCAAGAAGCCAGGCGTTTTTGTCGTATAGGGAGAGGTTTACAGCCGCCCAAGGGCTCTATAAGCTGGTCTTTTTGCGTCCTAAAACCAAGTATGGGGTAATCCAGAAAAGCTTCTACCAAATTTTGGCTAGTGGTGCAGGAGAAACGTATTATTTTTATTAGTGTAGCCGACATCTGAATACTTAGGACCTTCCAGCCAAACTAACCTCCTGCTGGTGCTCCTTAATATAATCAGCCTTTACGATCGTAGCGGTTTTATGATCGCCGGTATGGCTCCAGCCAGGCGGCATGAAGATGTAGAGGATTTTATTTTTAAGACCGGGTGCCTGGTAAACATCCTTGCCCAGGGCGACAATTTCGCCAAAATAGGCATCCAGAAAATCTCCCTTTTTCATGGGACGGCTGATGCCGTATTCGATTTCCATATTCTGTTTTTCATCCTGTAAGGTGCCAAATGCCCGATCCCAGATATTGAGCAGATTGCAGAAGTTGGTATCCATATACAGCGGATTGCGAGCGTGGTGTACGCGGTGATGTGAGGGCGTGAGAATATACTTATTCAGGAAGCCCAGACGTCCGTCTTTCAGTAAATTTTCGCCGATATGAATAAAGGCACCCCAGGTTCCATCGATGAACATGATCAGGAAAAGCAGGGGAGGATTTACGCCCAGCAGGATACAAATGGTGGTGCGAATAATATCGGCATAGGGCGCTTCGAGGAAGAAGTGCGCGTAGGTTACCGAGAGGTTCATGTATTCCGGCGCGTGGTGCGTTGAGTGCAGGCACCAGAACAGCCGGACTTTATGCCCAAAATAATGGTAGACGAAATGGGCCAGTTCCCAAACAACATAACCATACACAAACCAGTACCAAGTGAGACTGGTCTTCATAATTGCATAAGGCTCAAACAAGCCGATGCAAAAGGCGACCATCGCAATGGACAGGAAGCTGGATATAAAGCGGTTCAGGATATACGTGAACAGGGAGATTTTGTATTGGGAATGTGAGTAGCGCCGGTAAAACAGGCCCCGAATAATCTCGATCAGCAGCAAGACCGGAATGGCTGGCCTTAAAAAAGCCTGAATGCCTTTCTGAGTCAGTAGCGCTTCATAATTCTGTGTTCGAATGATTTCCCAAAGTTGGTCAAACCCCCAAAAGCCGGTGAATTCTTTGTAAAGGATCTCGAAAATGTTCATGATGTACAGCGGGTTTCCGGTAGAGATGATCTGGACTCAGTTCAGCACAAAATAGCTCCAATCAGCATAAACAACTTTTGTGTGAATTTATACCGTTCATCGTCTAGGAGTGTCCCTTGTAGTCGACTATCCCGCCATACCTTCCCGCTCACCCCGTCGTAACGCATTCACCAGATTATGCGCCCGGCGTGTAGGTTCGGGAATTCGGTAGCCGCCGTCGCACTGAAGCGTAAGGGCGATAGCCGTTTCTAAGTCAATCAAATGACCGGGCGAGACATAGACCGGATTGACTTTGTTTTTGGTCCGTAAAGCCGCGCCGATTATCTCCCCATAATGTCGCATCGGCGACCAGTTGCCGCGCTCCAGGGCCGGTTCGTCGTACTTACCCACCAGTACCGATTTGCCGCAGCCAAACGTTGGCCGGTTCAGGAATAGTCCCGCGTGCGAGGCAATCCCAATTCGGCGTGGGTGGGCAGTACCGTGACCATCGAACATGACCACATCAGGTTCGATTTTGAGTTTCTGCCAGGCCTGGAGCAATGAAGGGATTTCGCGGAAAGAAAGTAAGCCCGGAATGTAAGGGAACGGTGCCGTACTCACAACGCCCGCTTCTTCGATGGTTTCCAGTGTGTCTAATCGTAGTACCACAATTCCAGCGTAAACCGTTTCTTCAAACTTATTGAACGAAATATCACAGCCCGCAATGGTTTTGGGTGGTTCGGCCAACGGCTCAATCCGTATCTGTGAGCGCAATTGCTGTTGTAATGCGACGGCTTCGGTGGGCGAAACGTTCCAATCGTGAAGAGA
This sequence comes from Spirosoma migulaei, assembly GCF_054776855.1. NCBI lineage: Bacteria > Pseudomonadati > Bacteroidota > Cytophagia > Cytophagales > Cytophagaceae > Spirosoma > Spirosoma migulaei. The sequence continues at coordinate 292,580 of NZ_BAAHBG010000005.1, forward strand.
CTGATAGCTGGCCATGAGTTAGGTAGTTTGTTACATAACACCGGCCGTGGGGCAACGGTTATCAGGGTATTTTTCTGACAGGATTTACAGGATGAACAGGATTGGTTAGACAAAAGAATCCTGTTCATCCTGTAAATCCTGTCTATTTATCCTGCTCGCGGATTAATTTCTTCACAAACTCTAGTATACTGCTTGTGTGGGTTAACACATCATCAATACGAATAGAGACCTCATAATCCGGCATTGTACCACGCCCTTGGGTGGCAATGTCGCCAACGGCGTTGTTGTAATACACGAGCGGTGTGCCAACATAAATTTTAGAATGAGGTAGTTCAAGGTGGACAAAACTGCCACCATTGCCCCCTTTGTAAGCGCCCCCCGATTCTTCGCCTATAAATACGCCTACCTTGTTGGCATGGGCTACGGCCAGAAATTCAGAGGCCGTTGACGCACTTCGTCCATTCATGCAAATGTATACCCGCCCCCGGAATCGATTGGGTTTGGGCGCGTACCGTTTTGGCTGGCCACCAGCATCGCCTTGCTTGAGCGTAAACGTGCCATCGGGTTCAGGAATCAGTTCATTTTTAATATTTTTTTGGTCGGCCTCCGACAAATCCGAGAATTGGATGAATTCCGAATCTGAGTTGTCGGTAATGCTATGCTGGCGGGTATAATAAGCAACCGCCGTGTCCGACTTCATCAAATAGGTAAACAGTTCAATACCCTGACTATCCCATCCCCCCGAATTATTATTGAGGTCTAGAATCAGATTCTGGGTATGTTTCTTTTCCATCGTCGCCAGACTCTTGTCCATAAACTCCCGGAATCGGACAACGGCGGTTTCGTTACTTGTCGCGCCTTCGCCCCCAAAGGCGTCAAGTCGTAAATAGGCAGTTTGGGCAGGCTCTTTTAAAAACGATAGGCGCCAGGGGTGTTTCTGTTTCTTGTTATACCACGCCATCATTTGCTTATTGACCCCATTCTTCTTGTAGAATCGTAACGATGTCCCAAAAGGCTGCGCCGGAACAGCAGTCTGAATTGTATCGCCAGCTAACGTCTTGAACGTTAGGGTAAATGTATCGGGTTGATCAACGAACCAATAGTAAAATAGCGTAAACAGCTGCCCTTGTAAGGCAGCCTGTTTCGACGTTTGGATATACCCATCATCCCAGTGATACCGATAAAGAATCTGCCGAATATGATCCATTGATTGCCCGTTGATACTCAGTAGTTCAAAGCCGGGCTTGATGGTTTCATTGGGCGTTCCATTAAACAACACATACGAGCGATTCTGAATGGGAAATAGGAAAAGCGGAAATGTTTTCCACTGACGATTGAATGGCTGTTCCCAGTCTTTTGCGGGAAGTGAATAGGTATGCGCGCAGTGGATGTCGGCAATGAGTGCTTCAATTGTTCGGTAAAAATCGTAGAAGGGGAGAGGTTTGGTAAACGTGTTTCCAAGGCTATCCAGCCTGGTTTGCATGGCCGCTTTGGGCGTGTAGCGATACAAACCCGGATGTGTTTCTTCCAGCAGTCGGCGGAGGTAGCGGAAATCGGCCTGCATATCGGCCGGTTGCAGGATTTTGGTTTTTAAAGAATCGGTTTGTGGCTGAGCTTGGAGTGAGCAGGTAATAAGGAAAAGGAAGAGACTATAGATGAATTTCATGTTTTATTGGTTAGCGCTCAGAAATGGTTTAGAAGACGAAATCGCTTACAATCGTTTCGCCACCAGGTCTCCATTTTGATGAACGACGACCTGGGTAACTCGTCCGCTAGCATCCTTCTGGAAAGTCAGTTGCGCGTTGACGACCTTAAGGAAAAAGTCGGTTTCGCTGGATGGGAAAATCTCAAATCGCTCCTGGCCTGTTACTTGTAGAAATAGCCTTTTCTGCTCGAACGTAATCGCTAAAATTCGCTTCGGATCAAGCTGGTACTTGCCTACATATTGCGCTAACAGGGTTTCGCTAACATGAACCGTTTTAAAACTAACTGGCAGTTGGTAAGGCATACCGTACGTAATAAACAGTAAATCTTTGACCATTGGCTCCAGGGTGGTCATATCTGATGTATCGTCGACATTGGCAAGCATAATCAGGGTGACATCATCCTCGGGAATGAGGATGATGAAGGTCGCGAATCCGGGGAGGTTACCGTTCTGAAATACCAGCTTTTTTCGGTTTACGAAATAATTGATACCCCAACCTTGGCCCCAGTTTCCGGGTTTAATGGGCGTAAATGCCAAGGCTTGGGAAACGGGTTTTAACAATTGACTGGCCCGTATCGCCTGTGCCCAACGGTACAAATCACCCACCGAACTATACATGCCTCCGGCAGCATAAGCCGCTGTTGAATCCAGTGGTCGAACGGCTACTAAAACAGAGTCTTTCCAGTACGTATAGCCCGTTGTTTTATCCGGTCTTTTTAAGTTGATAAAATCAAAGCCCGTTCGCGTAAGTTGAAGCGGATTGATAAACTGCTCCCGAATGACGGTCTCAAACGGTTTTTGCGTTACTTTTTCAATAATCAGACCCAGTAAAAAGTACCCGGAATTCGTATAATTGACCTGCTTCCCCGGTTTGTTCTTTAATGGCTTGTCTTTGAATGTAGAAAGCACGCGTTCTTTCGTAACGGGGCGGGTAAATTCCAGACTGTCCTTGCCGTAGAGAACACTTTTATAGTCGTAAATCCCTGAGGTATGGGCAAATAACTGCTCGATTGTGATCTGATCGCCATTGGGGTAATCGGGCAGATATTTGCTCAGCTTGTCTTTGACAGCCAGCTTTTTCTCTTCCTGCAATTGCAGAATAGCCTCGGCTGTAAATGTTTTGGTAACTGAACCAAGCTGATAAATGCTGCTCGTATCGTTTGGGATTTTAGCACCCTCATTTCGCCAGCCATATCCTTTTTGGAGAAGAACTGCGCCCTTTTGTGCTACCAATATGGTACCATTGAATCGGTGCAGATTGGCGGCTACGGTTAGGTATTCGTCAAGTTTTTCAGTTGTTGTTTTGACAGGTTGGGCGTTGAGCGAGCCCGTAAGGCAAACAAGAACACCCCACAATGAACGTTTCATAGCACGTGTTTTTTGCCCAAAACAAGGCCAAAATCATGCACGTATCTACTCAAATCCTGATTTGAGAGGAGTTTTTCTGTTGGAATACGTATTCACCAGGCGATATCCCCGTCAGTTGCTTGAAGGTTCGCTGGAAAGTAGCCTGCGAATTGAAGCCACAATCGAAGGCAATGCCGGTAAGGGTCAAATGCTCATAAGCCGGATTGGTTAGTCGTTGCTTTACTTCGGCAACCCGATATTCGTTGATAAAGCCGTTGAAGTTTTTATGCAGATGCTGATTGAGTACGGCTGAAATCAGTTTGGGCGGAAGTTGCAGATGTCGGCCTAATTTGTCGACACTTAGATCAGGATATAAAAAGAGCTTTTCCTGTTCCATTGCACTCGATAGCGCGTTAATGACCTGCTCGACGGTTTGGGAAGAGAGTTCAGTACTGGTTGACTTAGTAGTTAATTTATCAATGCTTTCTGAACGTGTATGCAGGTAGCCTTTGAAACCTAACCAGTAAATCAGGATTGCAATGGGAATGTAAATTGGATACCAGCCAAAGCGATCCAGTAAAGGGCCGCGTGAAAAAGGAATGATATAAGGGACTAAGTGAATAAACCAGATGACCTGAAAAGCTAGAAATACATGAACAAACTGCCAGAGCCAGCGCATAGACTGGATTTGACCTGCCTGCTGATTTGGCATAGCTAGTTGATACTGAAAAAGTGTACGTCTAGCCAGGAACAGATAAATTGTAGCCGAAATCCAGCGGGGAATATCAACATAGGTATCGTATTCGTCCATTACATTTCCCCAACGAGGGCCAGTTTTCTGCTCAAAAAATCCAAGCAGCATACCAATAATGAAAACCCACCCTATGAATTTCGAGCCTATATCCAGAACAGTTGGATAAAAATGACGTCGTTCGGTTTTGCCAAATTGAAAAGTCGGGTCCAGCATCGACTTTGTATAAAAGTAAACGAGCGGCCCAATGGGCATGGCAATAATAAGCGGAATTAAATCCAGCACGAATATTACCCAGCGATTCGTAATTGGATTCCCTACCACAAAACTCATAGAGGCCAACAAGCCAATGAGTGCGGCCAGTAATCGGTTCGATAAGCGATGCTCTTTTTTGTTTGTCCACAGCAACGTGCCCAGAATAAATCCCTGGAGTGAGCCAAGCAATAAGATCAGGTCAAGCGGGGCAATGGTCATGGGTGAAGGTGGATCAGTAAGCTTAATCCACAATCTTCACCCGTATTCGGTGCGGGGCTACACTGGTACCGCCAAAATAAAGGCCGGTATTGTAGGCAAACGACTTGTTGTGCGTAAAGGGTACTGTTTTGCCGCCTAAAACCTGATAAACTTTTCGATCGTAGTCGATCTTGATCGTCAGTTTGGTTGGCGTATTGATGGCAACTTCGGCCACTTTAAAATCAATTCGCTGGCCTTCTACATAGATGTACGCACCGAGGTCAATGCGTTGACGCTGAGCGTTCCAGCGCCAGCCTACCCGTGCGCCATCCACCTGATGCGGGGGAACGCCATCCAGCGGTTGGTCTTTGGAGCCTACAAAACCTACTCCAATTACTTTATTCCAATCGTCGGCATCAACGGCCCCAACGTCGTAAATACAGCTACTATCGAACGTAACCGTTGCCGATACTTCACTGGGGCTGATGAGTAACCCAAATTTACGGGCGGGACTCGGCTCGTGTTCACCCGCTTCAATGACGACCCAATCCGAGTCCGATAATAAAAAATCGGGCACGCACGCGCTCATGAATAGACTAAGGCTAATCAGTAATGCTTTGACTACGAATGGCGTAACGTTTGCGGGAGAGTCGAAACGGAGCATAGGATCTGACGTAAGTACACGCTTTGGTATGCAAATAACGCTATAAATCAATGGAAGTGTATCCCGTTGGCTCAGAGTGGGTGAACGATGGGCACAAACCGGTTTTACGACTTTGCGCAACATTTCGTATTTTACAGCATCATTAGACCCTAAAGGGTAATTTCCTCATCTATGCCATCTTCCTCTTCCTCCTCTCACCCATTTAGTATACCAATTTATATCTACGCCGTTGTTTTCGCTTCCTTTTGTGTGATCATGGGCCTGCTTTGGGACATCATGTGGCACATGAGTATTGGGCGCGATGGTTTGTTTGCTCCTCCACACATGGTTATTTATGTGGGCGGCCTGGTAGCCGGTTTGTTTTCGGCTTACCAGATTCTAAATCTAACCTTAACTAAAAGCCACCCAGGCAGAGCCGATGCTGTACCCTTCTGGGGCGTTTTTTATGGCCCGTTGGGTGCCATGTTCTGCGTTTGGGGAGCCTTGGCGATGCTGACATCGGCCCCGTTCGACGACTGGTGGCACAACACCTACGGACTCGATGTTCAGATTCTGACCCCTCCGCACACGATTCTGGCTATCGGGATTATGACCTTACAGTTCGGGGCTATCATTGGAACACTGGCGCTGCAAAACCGATACCGAAACCACACTGAGCTTGTTAATGCTACAGCTACCCGTCTGAAATGGTTATTTGCTATTGCAGCCGGTTTGTTGCTCTCCATGCTGTTCACGCTGTTTTCGGAGTCGATGGAGCAGGGCGACAGCCATAGTACGAGCTATTATGTGACAGCGGCTATTGCGTTGCCATTCTACCTGGTTGCCATGGGGAGAGCCTCCCTGCTTCGTTGGCCTATTACGACCATTGCTGGCTTATTTATGTTGTTTTTGCTGATGCCAAGCTGGATAATTCAGCACCTTCCGGCCGTTCCCCGGCTAGGGCCGGTATTGAACCCGATCACGCACTACCAACCCTTCGTTTTTCCACCCCTGTTAGTCATTCCAGGCTTTGTGATGGACTTGATTCTGCATCGCTTCGACAAGGCCGGCACGGGTCGAAAACTAAACGACTGGCTATTGGCCGCTTTGTTGGGCGTCTCATTTTTACTGATACTACTAGCTGTTCAGTGGCCGGTGGGTACGTTTCTTCAGACGTCGCCTTATGCGCGAAATGGCTTCTTTTTGTCCTACTCCTGGACATACAATAGCCCCCCCGATTGGGAGTACCGGTATGCCTTTCCACCCTGGAGCATTCAATCGCCAGCAGACTTTGCCATCGGTTTCGGGAAGGCACTGCTCTATGCGATCCTCTCGGCCCGTGTTGGCTTGTTATGGGGTAACTGGATGAAACGGGTGGCCCGTTGAGTGAGCGTATTAAGGGAAAGAGATCATGAAATTTTTACGAAATGAATCCAACAGTAAGCACTAAACGAATCCACAGTCGAGTCATACACCTTGCCCTAGTCTATTCACTCATTCTGTCATTCACACATTCACTCATTGCAACCGCTCACGTAGGTAGCTCGGGGGTAATTGTGCAGAAACAGGTCGGTAAGTACCAACTGTTAATTAGCATAAAACCGCCTGATGTTGTGCCCGGAACGGCTATGGTTACGGTTTTTGTGGAACAGGGCCGGGTTAGCAGCATCGGCGCGCGACCTATTTATTTCCGCTCTGGCGATAAGGGTGCCCCCACGCACGACATTCTGACCCCGACCGCAGCTAATCGGTACGAAGGAGATTTGTGGCTAATGGACTCTGGCTCGTCGAGCATTGAATTGAGTATCGATGGCCCCGACGGTAAACAGCAGGTTGTCGTACCTGTGGTGGCGATGGCAACGGCCCTTCGTGAGATGCCCGAGGGAACCGGTTTCGGGTTGGCTGCTATGGGGTTATTGTTGGTGATTATGCTCGTTACCATTATTGGTGCCAGTAATGCCGATGGCGTACTGGTTCCCGGTGAGAAAACTCCAGCCACACTTCGCCGACGAAGACTGGTGGGTATGGGAGTTGGTCTGGCGGTGGTTGTGTTGATCTTAACCGGCTGGCGGGCCTGGTGGACCAGCACGGCTGAAGACTATCGCGATGTGCAACTGTATCGGCCAACGTCGATTAACACATCGGTTCGTATTGCCAACGCCCAGCGGCAACTGACGATTCAATTTGATACCACTGGCTTTGGAACTGGTCGCAGAACGCGTCGACTATTTAGTTTTCTATTGCCCGATCATGGTAAGCTGATGCACGCTTTTTTGGTCAGGATGCCGGGGCTAGATGCCTTTGCCCATTTGCACCCCAACCGTCGGGATACATTAAACTACGAGTCAGCACTACCACCCTTACCCGGTGGTAAATACCTGCTCTATACCGATGTAGTATACCGGAGTGGATTTGCCGAAACAATGACCGATACGGTGGACATACCTTCTCTAAAGATTACACCTGAAGCTGCAGCCAACGCAAAACCAACTGACCTGGACGATAGCTGGCTGGTAACCGAACCGATGGGTGTAAAAGCCAGCGCGGTAAACGTGCCGCATCTAGACAATGACATGGTGGTGTGTGGCAAACCCGGTGCCAGCGTGAAACTTTCGGATGGCTCTTCGATGATTTGGATGGACAAATCGTCGCAGATTCTGGAAGCAGGAAAACTGTACTCACTAAAATTTGCAGTGGCCGATGCACAGGGGAAAGCAGCCTCGCTGGAACCATATCTGGGCATGGGTGGTCACGCAGTAATTCTACGCTCCGATGGCACCGTATACATTCACCTGCACCCTGTAGGTACGTACTCAATGGCGGCAGAGGGCTCACTGGTAGGTCGCATCGCCGATACGGCCCGAACATTCCATTACCCGAATGCTGCCCGGTTCAGCGATAGCATTGATACCTACATCGCTAAGCTTAAAACACTGCCCGATGCTGAAAAGAATAAGTTACTGGCGGCAAGTATGCTGGGTATGGCTCATACCATGAAAACGAACAACATGGTTGAGTTCCCCTATGCCTTTCCACGGGCCGGTCATTATCGCATCTGGGTACAGGTGAAGCGGAACGGTCAGGTACTAACGGGCGTGTTCGATACGCAGGTGAATGAACCATTGTTGTAAAAAAAAACAGACGGTAACTCATTCAGAATCAGTTTTTGCTGGCGGGATGACCAGATTTTTTAAATTTTTTTTGTGGTCAGGACTTGACAAGCGAAGAAAATAGGCTAATTTTGCATCCACAATTCGCCGAAAGGGTTATGCAACTAGCAAAACTGCAACGGCGGACCATGCGAAAGTAGCTCAGCTGGTAGAGCGCGACCTTGCCAAGGTCGAGGTCGCGGGTTCGAACCCCGTCTTTCGCTCCACAAAGAGGCACCGAACCCGGTGCTTTTTTTGTAAATGTCTGCTTCGGCAGAAAGGAATGCCGGGATGGTGGAATTGGTAGACACGCCGGACTTAAAGCAATTTGAGTGCGTGAACGGAAATGTTCGCAGTAGAACCGCTTAAATTCGGGGAAACCTTATCGGTGACGATTGGCAATCCCGAGCCAAGCCTACTCACGAAAGTGGGTGTGGAAGGTGTAGAGACTTAACAGGCGGCACCTACGTCACGCCAGTAGCGTGATAAGGTGAAGAGAAAGTCCAGACCACAAATCTTTGCATAGGGCAAAGAGCAGCGAAAGCTGTAGTTGGTACGAAAATCCTGTGGGCCTCAAGCCCGTGCGGGTTCGACTCCCGCTCCTGGTACCAAGTAAGCCTCTAATTGTCTGACATCCAGACAATTAGAGGCTTTTCTTTTTGCGCATATACGGGTTGGTGTACGGAAATCATTGATTTTGATAAGAAAGACTGTAAAACTTTGGCTAAGCCGCGCCATGGTTATCGCGGATCAACGTCAAAAGTTGTGGAGGGCGTTGTATTTTTCTAGGTTTGTGGCTTCACCCAAGTCTAGCTCATTTTGGAAAGTTTCTTGCCCTTAGTCGAATACCTCTTACCCGAGTTTATCTTAACCTACTACCAATTAACTCGTGTCGAACATGCTTTAGAAGTACTTCATCTCTATCTGGAGGAGAAAAACTACGACGAGTCGGCTAAGCCCCAAGGTGAACTGTTATCCAAGGGCTTTCTGCCAGAAATCACCATTCAAGACTTTCCCATCCGCGATAAACGGGTTTTCCTACACGTCAAGCGTCGACGTTGGCTCAATACCAAAACGCAAAAAGTAGAAACCAGAGATTGGAGCCAAGTGGCACAGGGAACGCGAATGACGACAGACTTCGCGGCTTTTTTAAAAGAAATTGACGGATTCATCCCCCCACAGTACCAATAGCCTGGGCCGTCTTTATGGGGTGGATGGCAATCGGCTGACACGCCAATACCGAACCGAGTTAAGTGCGTTTTCAACTTGGTCTCAACGATCTCATGCCAAGCAGTGGCTGTTGTTTCCGGCCAACTTAGGTACCCATCTCTCCCTGGATGAAACCAGTTTATCCCATGGCGAATTATATACGATCCTGACCAATAAAGCCGCTAAAGGGGGTAAAGGATGTATCGTGGCGATTGTGGCGGGTACCAAGGCTGAAACAGTGATTGAGGCCTTACGCAAGTTGCCTGAAAATCAGCGTAAGAAGGTACAGGAGATTACCCTGGACATGGCGGGCAATATGGCTTTGATTGTCAAGAAATGCTTTCCCAAGGCCACTCAGGTGACCGATCGTTTCCATGTGCAACAATTGGCCCTGGAGGCTGTCCAGGACATGCGGATTGAGTACCGGTGGCAAGCCCTAGATGCGGAGAATGAGGCCCTTGAGCAAGCGAAACTAACCGAAAGTGCTTATGAACCGGAGGTTCTTTCCAATGGCGACACGGTGAAACAGTTGCTGGCTCGCAGTCGCTATGTGCTCTATAAAAAGCCGACCGATTGGACACAAAGCCAGCAAGAGCGGGCTGCTTTGCTGTTCGAACGGTATCCGGATTTGAAGGCCGCTTATGAGTTGAGCCAATCGCTGAGCCATATTTTTGAGAATACGACCGATAAGCTTTACGGCTTAGCTCGGCTGGCCAAGTGGCACGAAAAAGTTCGTCAAGCCGGTTTCAAGTCCTTCAACACGGTGGCTCGTTCGATTCAGCACCACTATGAAACCATTCTGAACTACTTTGACAATCGCAGTACGAATGCGTCAGCGGAGTCTTTCAACGCGAAAATCAAAGCCTTCCGGGCTCAGTTGAGAGGGGTTCGGAATGTGGAATTCTTCTTATATCGGCTGGCTCAGTTATATGCTTAATCCAAGTTGCTCCACAACTTTTGAACTTGATCCGTTATCGCATTCAATCAATGTAAGCAACCTTCGTACCCACGGTAGAAAAAATGAATGTTGTTTTTACCTGCATTTCCTACAATACCTACATTAATTACTTCTACTGAACCATACCAAAGGCTAAGCCAACTTCTTTCTCCAGTTTGGTTAGCACATGGCACATAACAACACGATCTACATTTAGCTGCAATTGCAAAAAAGAGGTTGTAATTTGAAGTAAGGAGATTGCCGTCAATTGTCCAGGGCTCATAAGACCAAAAATGCTTGGGCCCGTAGGTAAAATATTGCTAGTCGCCGTGCCTAATGAAAAGAAAAGTCCCTTTGGTGTAGCATGAATATTCGCGCTCGCTTGCTTATAGTAAGGCCGCAAATGGGAAACACCAACATCACCTTCGATATCCTTGTAGTCTACCTTCTTTTTGCCAAGAGCAGATGCGGCCCATCCGTAGTTCCCAACTCCATAAGGCAAGCCATATTTAGCTACTAAGCGAATCCGAGTTCTTTCTAACTGGGCAAGTTCCCTTTTCGAAATTGGCCTAAGCTTAAGTTTAACGTAATGGATGTTATACTCTTCAACTGCTTTTACTGCCTCTATTCTATCATAATGAAAATATTGTTCAGCAGTACTTGCGCCATGTTTTTGAATGAAAAGGGCCATCACTGTAGTTTCATAAAGAACGCGCCAACGGGCAAGCGCTCCGTCAGCATAGCCAGATTTTAAAAGTGTAAGTATTTCAGAGGTAATTTGGCAGGCACGGGCGTGAAGCCGGGCAAGGCAGAAAAATACCCAATTTTTCGTTTTATCGGCTTTGTCTTTAAATTCATTATTGAAGTCATCGCCTGACTCGGTTGCTGTAACGATGAATACCTCAAGCATATCGATTGCATGACCCCATGTACGGTTTAGGGTAGTCTCAAAATCGTTTTGCCGTTTACGACGACCTTCCAACATAGCAGGAGCGCCCCTCTTTAGATCTTTCAAGAGCGTTTTTGATATTGACTCTGCCAGTTGAGGAATTAACTCGGATGCAGACTTTTGAAGGATGTTAGTGGCAAACTCTTCTATCTCCCCAGGCTTATTAAGGTCTAGAGAAAAATTCTGGATTTTACCATCAGAATCTACACCAATAGACTCAATAGTTATTCCATCCCCTGTAAGATTGCCGAGCTTTTGCTCTATCTCCTCAAGAGTATTGTCGGTGACTTTAAATCCGGCTTCTTCCAGTTTTTCCCTAATGAATGCGGCTTTAAATTTATTTGATTGAAGCTGTTCAAGCAGGACGGATAAAAAGCGTTCGTGTAGCTGATTCATGCCGTGGGATAGTTTCCTTCAATGTAAGCACTTCCTTTTATAAATACCCATAGCGCTCACAGGTTGGATACCGTAAATGCTATGAGCATTTGTGAAGCTCAATTTAATCGCCTGATATCATTAATCGACGCGGTAGAAAACGCAATCTCGTACTTAGTCAACCAAGAGCCAGAAAGCCGAGAGGTCATTAGGATGTTTTATAAACGGAGATGAAATGGTAGAGTATAAGCCTAACACCACAGTTGCCGGACCTGGAATCGAACCAAGGTCACCCGAGTCAGAGTCGGGGGTAATAACCGCTATACTATCCGGCAATATGATGTCCTGCCAGGGGTCGAACCTGGAACCTTCTGAACCAAAATCAGACGCTCTACCAATTGAGCTACAAGACAGTAATAACCTCCTCGCTGAGGTCTTGCAGAGAGCCTGGGGCTCGAATCGACCGGCGACCCGGCCAGAAGTCAGTTTTCCGACCACAGCTTAGCAGGCTGTTCCATTAACCATTCTGGCAACTCTCTATAGCACATCTGGAGCGATTCGAACGCCCGTCAACGGTTTTGGAGACCGCTATCCTAGCCACTGGACGACAGATGTAAATCAAACTTGTTGAGGTCCGTCCCGGATTCGAACCGGGGGTGTTGCTTTTGCAGAGCAATGCCTTACCACTTGGCCAACGGACCATTGTTGTGTGAGACGGACTCGAACCGCCAAGACCCAAAGGCAACCGGGTTACAGCCGGTGACGCTACCAATTACGCTCTATCACACAATGTGTAGGGTAGGCCGGATTCGAACCGACGACCCCTTGGTCCCAAACCAAGTGCGCTACCAGCTGCGCTACTACCCTGAAACAGAAAAAGCCCCTACCGGTTGAATCGATAGGGGCTTTCTATAGAAAAAGTCTTTTGAACCTTAGTCAATAGTCATACCCCTAGCGTGCCAATACTGACAGCTACTTGGTTGGGGTTGATATTGATTACGATTGTTCATGGCACAAAGGTAAGGCAAAAGAAATCACACTTGCAATACCTGCCGTTAAGTAAAATTCGAGAGTCTAGGTTTATTCTATTCTTTGCTTACTATCTATTAAGCCCACCTTTCGTGGGCTTAATAGATTAAATCAAATTCTTGTTGACTTTACAAGCTCCCCAAAACTCACCCAATCAGCACCACAAATAGCTCGAAATCAACAGATAAAAGTTAAATTATTCTGATTCCGCCTGTATTTAAGTTATATTTAAGAAAAATCAGAATACTATGAGTGATCAGGATTTTCAATCCTATGTCGGTTCCTACAAGAATATCGTACACCGGGGACTGGGTGATAAGTACCAGCTACAGGCCCGCAACTTCGAAGTGTTGTTCATTGCGGAGCGCGGTGAATCTATGGGGAACAAAACGGTTATTAAGGCCCTTGCATCCGTTAAATCTCTTTTAGATAGAGCCTTAGTCGATCTAAGCAAAACCACGGAGTTTAGCCGTCTACGACCTCATCTGGTTGGCTGGCAACAGGAGATCGAACTGGCCGACTCAGCTACTAAATTAGGCGCAATTTCTAAACGAGCCAGTGAGATAATGCTATCCCTCGTAGCTTAACGTTTAGATCCTTTTGATTCTATTGCCTTTGACTATCAATACAATAGAATCAAAAGGATCAATAAGGGCCACCAGAATCGGAAGCCCAATCGCTTAGCGAATCAGAACCGATTGGTACATCTCCAGATTCTTGATCACCTCCCCCGTTCCCTTCACTACCGCCTTGAGTGGATCGTCGGCTACGTGAATGGGTAGTTTTGTCTTAGAGGCTAGCCGCTGGTCGAGGCCATGTAGTAAGGCACCTCCACCCGTTAAGTGAATGCCATTGGTGAAGATATCGGCTGATAATTCGGGTGGGGCCATTTCCAGCGCCTTCATCGTGGCTTCTTCGATCTTGGCAATGGATTTGTCGAGACAGTAAGCAATTTCACTATAGGTTACCTTAATTTCTTTCGGGATACCCGTCATCAGGTCACGCCCACGGATTTCGTAATCGGCAGGTGGATTGGCCAGTTCAGGTAAAGCCGAGCCAACCTGCATTTTGATTTGCTCCGCCGACCGCTCGCCAATGAGTAAGTTGTGTTCCCGGCGCATGTAATCGACAATGTCGCGAGTGAAGACGTCGCCCGCAATGCGGATGGATTGTTCACAAACGATTCCTGATAGGGCAATCACGGCAATTTCCGTGGTGCCGCCCCCAATGTCGATGATCATCGTGCCGTTGGGTTGCGTAATGTCAATGCCTATGCCGATAGCAGCCGCAATGGGTTCATACACCAGATAGACCTCTTTGGCCCCAGCGTGTTCGCAGGAGTCTTTTACGGCTCGTTTCTCTACTTCAGTAATACCGGATGGAATGCACACAACCATTCGGTGAGAGGGGGAGAATAGCTTACTACCCGTTTCCAGCATTTTCACCATTCCCCGAATCATCAGTTCGGCGGCTGTAAAATCAGCAATCACTCCATCTTTCAGGGGGCGAATGGTTTTAATATTCTCGTTGGTTTTTCCATGCATTTGCATGGCCTTATGCCCAATGGCCATCACCTTCCCGGAGATTTTGTCCATGGCAATAATAGAAGGTTCGTCGACTACAATCCGATCATTCTGAATAATCAAGGTATTGGCCGTGCCCAGATCAATGGCAATGTCACTGGTTAAAAAATTAAAAAGTCCCATAGTAAGGTAACGCAGAACACGAGGTGAGCCATACTGATATGGCGAAAGGTTATCCAGGGGGACTAATAAAGGGGAGTACATCTCCGTTAGAGGCCTGCTTAGGAGTAAAGGTACCAGTAAACAGAACGAAAGATGCTGGGGGCATCTTTTTCATTTGGTTGAACACGGTAGAGATTGTAGCATCCTTGAGTTCTGGCTTTGCAGGGCAACAAAAAAAATCACTCACGTTCACACTCGGCATAGCCAAGCGTGCACATGCGTCAGAAAGCCTAAGACTACTGCCTTTCCGACAATGTGATACTCGTACAAGATAGGCTTTACAACATATGCCCTGTTTCTGAATCTTCTTCTAATTTCTCGGCTGTATCTTTTATGGCTTCTTCAACGGAGTGCGATTGCCGGAGGTCGGAGGCCTGTTTGGTTATTTCGGCCATCGTTTCGTAGTGCTTTTGTAAGACCTGCAATTCCTCTTCGGTCAGGTTCTCGACCGATACCAGGCGGTTACTGGCGCCCTTTGTGGCAGCTATGAGTTCGTTTAGTTTTAACTGCACCGACATCGACTCTTTATTCTGGGCTTTCTGAATCAAAAAGACCATCAGGAACGTAACGATGGTTGTACCCGTGTTGATAACCAGTTGCCAATTCTCCGAATAGTGAAAAAAGGGCCCTGTTATGGCCCAGACAATGACCGTTAAAAAGGCTATGATAAAAGCAGCTGAGCTACCCGTTGCTTTGGTTACTGCCGATGAAAATTTCTCAAAAAAGCCTTTTGAGACAGAGTTGGCTGGAGCTGGTTGCTGCGTTCCCATAATTTCTGTAGTGTATAGCTATGATTAGGATGAATAACCAGCAATGGGTGATAAAGTTGGTGGCTAGGATCGGTTTAATCGGGTATTAACCATCTTTGAGTCGGATAGCTTTCTACCGGATAATAACTTTCGGATGCGGGTGCTACTGGTTTCTCTTTTTTGCCAAATTACTACTTGTACATTTTGCATTGATTCGTATATTTGAAACCGTTGATAAATGTGGATTGCATATAAAGTATTCATTATGAATGCTTTCGTCTTGTTTTTGTCCTGTTTGTTAACTTATTCATCCACCCGTTTCAAAGAGTTGTTCACCTTTTTTTGTCATTCTGCCCAGCCCTAGAAGGATTGGTCATGAATGCCTATGCTGCATGAAAGTTTCGCCTTTGCAACCGTTTCAAATCGTGTATTCGTTGCTGAATCACGAGTTTCTGGGCTATTTAATAGAGGCTTTCGTTGTACAACGTAATAGCCGGGGTGAGCTGACGCTTCAAAATCAAACATTATCGACCCAGAATGTTAGTGAATTTGCCAAAGGCTTAGATGAACGTGATTTTGAACTGGTTAAACTCATCGACAGTATTCAGCAGGATACTATTGTCAAGAAGTTTAATACCCGTAAACTCCCTGCCGTTGATTTTTTTCTGAAAATATATGACTCCCAAAAAGGCGATAAGCTCGTTCAGGAGGCAATAGGGGCCTATTTAGAGACTATAAAAGCGAAGGTAATGGCCCTGCTGCCCGGTAAGCCATTTTATATAATGGGTAACGACGGGAACCCCGCCTGGCAGGCCATTAACTGGATGCCCGAACCAGCACGGGTTCATTTCCATTTCATCCGCAACAGTGATTCGACACACTATTTCCCGATCATTCGTTATCCAATCGGATCGCGTCAAAATGGGACCGGAGAACCTACCCAATCCACCGAAACGGAACGCGTCGAGTTTCAGTTTAAGGATGCGCTGATGATTTGCGACGAGCCTGCCTATATGATGGTGGGTAACCGGCTCTATCATTTCAGTAAAAATGTCGATGGTAAAAAGCTGCGGCCTTTCTTCACGAAAAACCACATCGTTATTCCCCGTAACCTCGAACAGCAGTATTACGAGCGGTTTGTTGCACAACTAATTGCCTCATATGACGTATATGCCAAAGGGTTCGAAATTCGGGCTGAGGTGATGGCACCAGTGCCTGTTCTGACCGTTTCGGAAGTTGTGCAGGCAAATCGTCCAGTGCCGGTCGCCCTGTTTCAGTCGGACTCGGATGATGTTGATACGATGGGTAGTGAGGATGAGCATAGTCAGCGGATCATGTTTGATCTGGCGTTTCAATATGGGGATTTTACATTCCGGTTCGATAATTTCGGCCCGTCGGCCAACGTAAGTGTAGAAAAGAAAAACGACGAGTATATTTTTCATAAAATTCGCAGAGATCAGCGCCTAGAGCGGCAAAAGCTGACTTTTCTGCGTGATGCGGGTCTGGACCTACGCCAGGGCCGACTGGCCCTTCCCAAAACGGAGGCTTTTTCGTGGCTATCGAATCATGGCAGGCAGTTAGAGGAAACGGGTTTTCTCCTCAGGCAGGATGCACAGGATACAAAACGGTATTTTCTGGGCTATTCAAGTATTGATGTATCGATTCAGGAGAGCCGCGATTGGTTTGATATTTATGCAAACGTGCGCTTTGGTGAGTTTGAGATCCCTTTCCTGAAACTGCGGAAACTCATCCTGAACAAGAAACACGAGTTCACCCTGCCCAACGGCGAAGTGGCCGTTATTCCGGATGCCTGGTTTACGAAGTATTCAGAATTGTTCGGGTTTATAGAACAGCTCGACGATAGTGATTCGGACGATGCGCGGTTAGTGCTGCAAAAGCACCACCTCGCCCTGGTGCAGGAACTGGAAAGCGATAATCTGGCCACAACCGTGATCAGTCGTAAGCTTGAACGGTTGCGCGATTTTGAGGAAATTGAACAATTCCCGTTGCCGCACCGATTTCGTGGCACCTTGCGACCGTATCAGCAGGCGGGCTATGATTGGATGAATTTCCTGCGGCAATATCGCTTTGGTGGGTGTTTGGCCGATGATATGGGTTTAGGAAAAACCGTTATGACCCTGGCTATGCTCCAGGGCCAAAAGGAAGCTGGCGTTATAGAGCCCAGTTTGCTCGTAATGCCGACATCCTTACTGTATAACTGGGAACTTGAAGCCCGTAAGTTTACGCCTGATCTGCGTATTATGGTATATACGGGTACCTATCGGGATAAAAATACAGCCCAGTTTGATGATTACGACCTGATTCTGACATCCTACGGCATTGTACGGATCGACATTGATCTGTTGAGCAATTACCGATTTAATTATGTTATTCTGGATGAATCTCAGGCGATTAAAAATCCTTCATCGCACATCACCAAAGCCGTCAGGCAGCTCAATACGGCGTTTCGACTCATTCTGACTGGTACCCCGCTCGAAAACAGTACGCTGGATCTTTGGTCGCAAATGTCGTTTATCAATCCCGGCTTGCTGGGTAGTCAATCGTTCTTTCGGAATGAGTTTCAGATACCCATCGAGAAGCGTCATGACGATGCTAAAACAGGACGATTGTACAGTCTGATCAAGCCATTCATGCTTCGGCGTAACAAGGCGCAGGTGGCAACAGATTTGCCCGAAAAAGTCGAAAGTGTGCTTTATTGCGAAATGACACCCGACCAGGAAACCCAGTATGAGGAAGCCAAATCCTATTATCGGAACCTGATTCTGGAGCATATTGAAGAGGAAGGAATGGCGAAGTCGCAGATGATTGTGCTCCAGGGCCTGACCAAACTCCGGCAGATTGCCAACCACCCCCGTATGGTCGATGCCGATTATGAGGGTGATTCAGGGAAATTAGATGATGTGCTGATGCGCCTGGAGAGCGCTATGACCGAAAATCATAAGGTGTTGGTCTTTAGTCAATTCATTAAGCACCTCAACGTTGTACAGCAGTATCTGAAAGAAAAGAAGATCAAATATGCCTACCTGGATGGTTCAACGACGGATCGACAGAGCCAAGTCCAACTGTTTCAGACCGACGATTCGGTAAAACTGTTTCTGATTTCGCTAAAAGCCGGTGGGCTAGGCCATAATCTAACCGCTGCCGATTATGTGTTTATTCTGGATCCCTGGTGGAATCCGGCCATCGAGGCTCAGGCCGTTGACCGGGCGCACCGGATTGGTCAGCAAAAAACGGTGTTCACGTACAAATTCATTGCTAAGAACACCGTCGAAGAAAAGATACTTTCCTTGCAACGTGCCAAGCAACAACTCGCCGGGAGCCTGATTTCAACCGAAGAAACCTTTATGAAGTCGCTTACCCGTGAGGATATTATGGTCTTGCTGGAGTAGTACCCAAAATAAAATCAGGGATTCTGCGGGACGATATGGACTTACGTTAGTTATCTGTCTGGTAATCTATCATTCACGATAAATAACTCAACGTATGAACGTTAAAAGCATATTCGGCATCATTCTCACATTGCTCGGTTTGGGCGGTCTGATTTATGGAGGTATTGATTTTACAAAAGGAGGAGTAGCACAGGCTTCGTTTGTCTACCTTATTCTGGGCGGTATTTTCTTCTTTGCGGGTATTAGCCTGATTCGGGGAACGAAAGCGTAAGACAGGTGGTAAGTTAGTAAATGGCTGACGCGAGATCAATATCTGCGTCAGCCAATTACTAACTTATCACCTCAGATACACCCCTATTCGCTCCTGATCACTCAGCACAACATCTACATGTTCGGTTAAGGTGGTGCTTAATTCATACCCTTTATAATCGGCGGCAACTGGGTAGCGCGGGTGATTACGATCAATCAGAACGGCTACCTGTAATTTGCGGATGGGCACACTCAGAAATGGCTGCAGGCTAAAGGCCAATGTCCGGCCTGTATATAACACGTCGTCTACGATTATAACTACCTTATCAGTGAAGTCGGCAGCAGAGCGGTCATGATGAACAACAGGTTGCGCCATCTGCGACTTATCTAAATTCAGTTGAATCAATTCAACTGAAAAAGGCGCTATTGTTTGCAATTCACGTGCCAATGCTTCTGCCAGCACGTATCCCTCCCCCGAAATGCCTGCCAGCAGCAGGGCAGTCTCTTCAAAGTTATTTTCGTAAATCTGAAACGCTATTCGCCTGATTTTCTGGTGAATCTGCTCTGCATTCAGGATAAATGTTGACTGGACGGTGTTCATGCACGAATCGGGAAAACGAATTAGTACTGCAAAGATGGCAAAAAAGCCGCTAGTCGGCGAAATAACTCGCAGCGCTGGTTAGTTGGCACAATTTTCGCCACTAGTCGTACAAAACGGTATCTGCTTTAAGCAATTATGCACACGTTTATCAGTTTTATTTTTGGTTTGTTTATCTGGATACTCCCCGGCAGATCTACTACAGAGACCGATATCATACAGACAGTTGGTGTATCGTTACGCAGTGGGGATGCCAGCGGGTTATCAGCCCGTTTTGCGAAAACGATAGAACTGGTCATTGATACCGAAAAGGTTGAATTCTCGGCGGTTCAGGCCACTCATGCCGAACTGATTTTACGATCTTTTTTTCGAAAATACCCTCCTCATCGCTTTCAGTTTGTGTATCGGGGTGCTTCGGATCGGTTACGATACAGTACTGGTACGTACGAAACCGACGGCCAGACATTTTCGGTTTACGTGTTAATGCGCCAAACCCCCGATCAGCACTACGTCATTAATGCCCTACACTTTAGGAAGGAGTAAGTGTAGAATGTAGAATATATGATGTAAGATGTATCGCAAAATGCTCTATATCCTACATCATATATCTTACATTCTACATCATACATTGTAAATCCCCTGTATCTTTGCACTTTCATGTAAAGGTACTATGATTGTTAAGACTAAAAAGTACGCATTAGACCAAAAAACGTACATCAATATCGCCCTGCGTCAATGGGTGAAAGAGAACTGGAAATGGGGATTTGTGCCCCTGGCGCTAATTCTGTTGAACGTTGTTCTGAACCTGACAAAAGCCTATCCCAACTATTGGATTTACATCGTGGTTGTTGTGCTTACAATTCTGTATGTCCTGTTCTGGGCCGTTCAGATTACGGGCATTGCGCAAATGGAGCAAAGTAAGGCGCTGTTTCAGAAGTATGTGTATGAAATTGACAGTCGCCAGATTCTGATGCGCATCAATGCCAAAGAGGGTGGCATTTTGAAATGGAGTCAGATTGATAGCGTTATCAAAGACAAAGACGCTTATATCATTTTCCTTGATAATTCAGAAGCCATGGCAAATGTGAAAGCAAACTGGATTGCAAAAACTGTTACGAAGGGATTATCCAAAGCGCAATTTCTATACCTGCCATTCAATATCTTCACCAGCGATAACGATCTGCGGTTCACGGATGCGCTCCTGAAACGCAAAGGATTGATTCCCGGCAGCGTTCCCGCCGAAGCGGTAAAATAGTTTTTTCTTATTGAACACTGAGCCACAGAGAACACAGAGTAACCGTCAATACGGCTTTTCTTTGTGTTCTCTGTGGCTCAGTGTTTGCACCAATGGTATAAACTGGCTTACACGCATGAAAAATTCGCGCGTTTTAGTGGCTCTATTTCTACTTGCCGAGTCGGCATTTGGGCAAACGAAAAAATCAGTTACGCTCGATGACATATGGGGACGTAATGCAGGTGCCTTCACGCAACGCACGGTTGAGGCTGTCAATTGGATGAAATCCGGCGGATTTTATACGACCCTGGATGCTGGTAAAATTGTTAAGTTCAACATCACCACGGGCTTACCAGTTGAAACGCTGTTCGATGAACGACAGGCTAACCTAACGGGTAAAGCCATTCATATCGATGGGTATCAGTTATCATTTGATGAACGAAAACTGCTGTTAACAACAGAAGAAGAGCCAATTTATCGTCGGTCGAGCAAGGCGGAGTTTTATATCTATAACCTCCTTACAAAACAGCTAGCCCCGCTTAGTCGAGCTGGTAAGCAACAGTATGCTACTTTCTCTCCCGACGGTAAACGGGTCGCTTTTGTTCGGGATAACAACTTGTTTGTTGTAGAACTAGCTACGGGTAAAGAAACAAAACTGACATCGGATGGTAAACGGAATGCCATCATCAATGGCGGTGCCGACTGGGTTTATGAGGAAGAGTTCAGTATGGCACGTGCCTTTGAATGGTCGCCGGATAGCAAGCGACTGGCCTGGATTCGGTTCGACGAAAGTCGCGTACCCGAATACGATATGCAACTATGGGGAGGCTTGTATCCGGTCGAATATCGCTTTAAATATCCCAAGGCGGGCGAAGCTAACTCGCTGGTGTCGGTTTGGATTGCCGAAGTGCTGACGGGCAAAAAAGTAAAGGCGCAAACCGGCCGAAGCGTCGGTGATGCGGCATCCCGACCGTCGGAGACGGATATCTATTTACCCCGTATTCAGTGGACAAAGAACGCTAACCTGCTCTCGGTTCGGCGGATGAACCGGCTCCAGAATAAACTCGATTTGCTCCATGTGAGTGCCACAACCGGGCAAGCCCAAACGGTATTGACCGAGACGCCCGGAACGCCGGACCGGCCTACCTATGTCGATCTGGAATTTACGGATGACTTGACTTACCTGAACGATGGCAAGTCGTTTATCTGGAGCAGCGAACGGAGTGGCTACAAACATCTCTATCTGTATGATGTGAATGGTAAACTTATCCGGCCCATTACGTCGGGCAACTTTGAGGTGGCAACCGTATCGGGTATAGATGAGAAAAGTGGCACGATTTTTTTCACATCGACCGAAGCCTCTCCACTCGAACGGCATTTGTATCGTATTGGGCTGGATGGACAGAACAAGCAACAGTTATCAGAGAAACCGGGTACATACACCGCCAATTTTAGTCCTGACTTCAGCTACTATTTACTCTATCATACAGCAGCGGATTCGCCTGTAACCGTGAGCCTGCGCGATACCAAAACCAACAACGACCTACGTATTCTGGAGAGCAACGATACACTGAAATCTCGTTTGGCCTCTTTTTCCATTAGGCCGAAACAGTTTTTTCAGACAAAAGCGGCTGATGGTACTCCTCTGAACGGGTGGATGATTAAACCAGCCAACGTTGATAGTACAGGTACGAAAAAGCATCCAGTATTGATGTTCGTTTATGGCGGGCCTGGTTCGCAGACGGTCAAGAACGAGTGGGATAGCCGCGATTTTTTCTGGTACCAAACGCTGTCGCAGAAAGGCTATATCATTGTGTCGGTAGATGGGCGCGGCACAGGTGGGCGGGGAACGGCCTTTCGCACCTCCACGTACGCCCAACTGGGCAAACTTGAAACCGAAGACCAGATCGCGGCTGCCCGCTACCTGAAAACGCTGCCTTATGTTGATCCGAATCGCGTTGGCATTTGGGGCTGGAGTTATGGTGGCTACATGACGGCCCTCTGCATGACCTTGGGAGCCGACGTTTTCAAAGCTGGAATCTCAGTAGCGCCTGTTACAAACTGGCGATTCTACGACACCATTTATACCGAGCGTTACCTCAAACGGCCGCAGGAAAATGCGGCTGGTTACGACGATAACTCGCCCGTAACCCACGCGGCTAAACTGCATGGACCATATTTGCTGGTACACGGCACTGGTGATGATAATGTGCATTTCCAGAACTCCATAGCTTTCGAGAACGCCCTGATTGATGCCGGAAAACAGTTTCAGTCGTTCTATTACCCCAACCGAAATCATGGTATCTATGGAGGCAACACACGCTTACATCTCTATCAGATGATGACTGATTTTGTAGAAAAGAATTTATAGATGGGAGGAAGGAGGAAAGGGAGGAGAGGGAAGAAAGGGACGAAGGATCCCATGGTGTAAATCTCCTTTTCTCCCTCTCTTCCCTTTCCTCCTTGTTCCCCTTTTTTGAGCAAACCAATGAACTTCAAATCTATACGAGTAGGTGTCGTTCAGGCAACACCAGCCTTGTTTGACTTAGAAAAAAGTGTCGATCTGGTTATCGACTGGATTGAAAAAGCAGTTCAGGCAGATTGCCAGTTAGTGCTGTTTCCTGAATCATTTATTCCCTGTTACCCGCGTGGACTAACGTTCGACGCCATCGTTGGCCGACGTACTGAGAAAGGCCGTTCTGTATGGCTCGATTATTGGGCCAACAGTCTGGAAGTTGACTCGGTACAAACCCGGCGAATACAGGAAGCGGTAAAAAAAGCAAACCTGTTTGTGGCGCTGGGCGTAACCGAAAAAGAGCCCGTTGGTGGAACGCTCCATTGTGCGCTGCTTTATTTTGGGAAAGATGGTCGCTTACTGGGGAAGCACCGAAAACTAAAACCAACCGGCCTGGAACGCTACATCTGGGGCGAAAGCGATGGGAGTACCCTGGTCAGTTTTGATACGGAAGTTGGCAAACTAGGCGGACTCATCTGTTGGGAAAACTACATGCCACTAGCCCGAACGGCCCTCTATCAGCAAGGCATCGAAATTTACCTGGCCCCAACGGCCGATGCCCGCGACTCCTGGCAGGCCACCATGCAGCATATTGCGCTGGAAGGCCGATGCTTCGTGCTGGCCAGTAATCAATTTGTTACAAAAGCTGATTACCCCGACCGCTACCAGGCCGATCTGGTCGATGAGCCCACCATTATGAGTAGGGGAGGTAGCGTTATTATCTCGCCGATGGGCGAATTACTAGCGGGTCCACTCTGGGATCAGGAAGGTTTATTGATTGCCGATCTGGATTTCTCTGTATTGGCGAAAAGCAAACTAGACTTCGATTGCATCGGTCATTACGCCCGAAATGATGTGTTTAACCTGACTGTTACAAATCAGCCTCCAATACAGAAAATTGCTGACTGAACGGGTTTGACATACGCCATATCTCCAAAGATATGGCGTATGTCAAATCCGTTCAGTCAGCAATTCCCAATCCTTTAGTTGATGCTTATTTCGCCTGGTCGGTAAAGTCGACTACGGTTACTTCGGCTAGCCAAGGGCCAACGATGGTGCCAAATTTTTTGTGGGCTGGATGGGGCAGATACGCATCCCGGTCTTTCTCGTTATCGAAGGTTAGAATGAACGCGTGTGTCAGGCCTTTATTCAGTTTTTCAGGGCTGTTATTCGTGCCCCACTTAAATCCTTTGATCTCCTTTATTTGCGATGGCAGCGCTTCAAAAGCAGCCACGATTTCGTTCACTTTCGCAGCCGTTGTCTCGGGCTTGAACTTAAACAGTACAATGTGCTGAACAGAGTTTGATTTCATGGTTTTTACAGGTGGATCGCCAGCAGGCGTGTGAGCATACGTGGTAACAGACAGCAGGGCTAACGCTACAAGGGTGAGAAAATGTTTCATAAAGAATAAAGAGTTTGGATGGCAAAGAAAATAAAAGTGCCACCCTACTGAGTGGCACTTTGTCTGAACCAGGATTTATTTGATTTGACTGATTTTATGATTTTTCTAATAATTGGTTTCTAGTAAAAAAATCAGCGAAATCAGTTAAATCACAAAAATCCCGGTTCAGGACAGTTTCGCTTTCAGATTCTCATCCAGCGCGTCCAGGAAGTCTTCGGTGTTCATGTAATGCTCACCAGCCGTCAGTTTGGTGCCTGCTGGATAGGCTGATAAGGCCAGATCCTTCGTCATTTTGCCGCTTTCAACGGTTTCAACGCAAACCGCTTCGAGTGCATTAGCGAAGTCGATCAACGCCTGATTGCCATCCAGTTTACCCCGGAAAGCCAGACCACGTGTCCAGGCATAGATCGAAGCAATTGGGTTGGTTGAGGTTTTATTGCCTTTCTGGTATTCGCGGTAGTGACGCGTAACGGTACCATGGGCAGCTTCTGCCTCCATTGTATCGCCATCGGGCGTAACTAGTACCGACGTCATCAGACCCAGCGAGCCAAAGCCTTGCGCTACGGTATCCGACTGAACGTCGCCATCGTAGTTTTTGCAGGCCCATACAAAGTTACCTTCCCATTTCAGCGCAGAAGCAACCATGTCGTCGATCAAACGGTGTTCGTAATGAACTTTGCCCGCGAATTCAGCGTCGTAGATCTCCTGGAAAATATCTTTGAAACGACCGTCGTATTTTTTCAGGATCGTGTTTTTGGTCGACAGATATAACGGCCAGTTTTTCTGCAACGCCATGTTGAAACAGGCTTTTGCAAAACCACGGATCGATTCGTCCAGGTTATACATTCCCATCGCTACACCAGCACCTGGGAATTTGAAAACCTCGTATTCCAGAACAGTTCCGTCTTCGCCTTCGAACTTCATAGTCAGTTTACCCTTGCCTGGTACCAGAAAATCGGTTGCCCGATACTGATCACCAAACGCATGCCGACCAACGATAATGGGGTATTTCCAGTTGGTAACCAAACGGGGCACGTTGTTCATCACAATCGGCTCGCGGAATACGGTACCGTCCAGAATATTGCGGATCGTGCCGTTCGGCGACTTCCACATCTGCTTCAGATTGAACTCTTTAACCCGGTCTTCATCGGGGGTGATGGTGGCACATTTGATACCCACACCGTACTCTTTAATGGCATTGGCCGCATCAATCGTTACCTGATCGTTGGTTTCGTCGCGGTACTCGATGCCTAGATCGTAGTATTTAATGTCAACGTCGACGTAGGGCAGAATCAGTTTGTCTTTAATGAACTTCCAGATGATACGGGTCATTTCGTCGCCATCCAGTTCGACAACCGGATTTGCCACCTTAATTTTTTCCATTTGACTTGGTTATAAACGATTGAAAACGATACAAAACTTGGGTGCAAAAGTAGTGAATTACGGATTAGCTTGGTACTATCAATTTGACCACAACCCTATAGTGTTACGTACAAATGTATATGCCTTTGACTAAATCGAGGCCCTGTTTACTATACCCGGAAGTAAGTAATGTTCATCTTCTTTATTGCTATTGATAAACCCACCTAACTCTTACATAATACAGTTTTGTACTAGCTGTTAATATGTATTTTTCGTTATTTTTAGGAAATATTTATTGGATATGCAGCATAAAATTTTGAGATATTTATGAAATACTGTACAAATCTTTTATTTGGACTTATTTTGCTCCCTGCTCTCCTGTTTGGGCAGTCTAAAAAGGCAATAAAGTCCAGTGATCGCCCGCCATCGGACCGTATCGAGAAGTTAAAAACGGAAGCGGTGGCTGCTGTTGAGGCCAACAAAGTTCAGGCGCAGCAGATCAACGATATGCTCTTCAGTTTCTCGGAGCTAGGTTTTCAGGAAGAGGAGACATTTACCTATTTGACCACAATTCTTGAAAAAGAAGGCTTTACGATTCAGAAAGGCGTTGCCGGTATTCCGACAGCCTGGATTGCCACCTGGGGATCAGGAAAACCCGTTATCGCGGTTGGTTCCGATATTGACTGTATTCCCAAAGCCAGCCAGAAGCCCGGCGTAGCCTACAAAGATCCCATTGTTGAAGGCGCACCGGGTCACGGCGAAGGCCATAACTCAGGTCAGGCACTGAACATCGTGGCTGTGTTGGCGGTGAAGAAACTCATGGAACGGGAGAAGATTCCAGGTACACTCATGCTCTGGCCGGGCGTGGCCGAAGAGCAACTGGCTACGAAAGCGTTTTACGTTCGGGATGGCTACTTCAAGAATGTAGATGCCTGTATTTTCACCCACGTCGCCAGTAACTTCGGGGTGGCCTGGGGAGACAACGGAACAACGGGGATGATTTCGGCGAAATTTAACTTCGAAGGTCAGGCGGCTCATGCAGCGGGTGCGCCCTGGCGCGGTCGGTCTGCGCTGGACGCCGTCGAGTTAATGAATGTCGGCTGGAACTATCGGCGTGAACACCTTGAACTGACCCAGCGCTCGCATTATGTCATTTCCGATGGGGGCGATCAGCCCAACGTTGTGCCATCCAAAGCAGCAGTATGGTACTACTTCCGCGAACGAACCTATCCCAAAATCAAAGCCTTGTTTGAAACGGGTAAGAAGATTGCGGAAGGAGCGGCTATGATGACCGATACCAAAGTTACCTACGAGATTCTGGGATCGGCCTGGCCGGTGCATACCAATCGGCCAATAGCAGCGGCTATGTATGAGAATATTAAGAAAGTGGGCTTGCCAACCTGGTCGGAGGAGGATCAATTACTGGCTAAAGCTACGCAGCGCGAACTTCAGTCGCCCAGAACGAATGGTCTGGATACCAAAATAGATTCTGTTGGTTTGCCCGTTTCATCAGCCCCGGTGGTGATGATGGGCGGACAGGCAATGACGCCATTGTCGGGTGGTTCGGATGATATTGCCGATATCTCCTGGTCGGTTCCAACGGTAGTTCTGGGTTATCCCAGCAATATTCCGGCCTTGCCCGGCCACCATTGGAGCGATGCTATTTCAATGGCCACGCCCATTGCCCATAAAGGCGTTGTTGCTGGCGCTAAAGCCGAAGCGATGACCTTGTTGGATATGCTACTGAAACCTGAAATTATTAAAGATGCCTGGGCATACTATACTGATGAACAGACCAAAGGCATCAAATACGAATCGTTAATCAGCTCCAAGGAGCAACCGGCCATTTACCTGAATAAGAAGATTATGACCGAGTTTAAGCCCAAACTGGAGAAATTTTATTATAATCCTGGAAAGTATAAAACCTATCTGGAGCAACTTGGCATAACCTATCCAACTCTACGCGACGATCAGCGGGCAGCTATTGCCAAAGCCGCTGAAAAAGAGAAGGAAATGAAAGGAAAATAAAGGCTTTATCAACTAACTCAATCAACTCTATACAATTCTCTTTATTAACATGAAGCACTGTACAACGCTTTTGAGCCTGTTTTTACTCGCTCCTGCTTTGCTGTTTGGACAAGCAAAAAAAGCAGCTAAATCCAATGACAACCGAGCGTCGGACCGTCTCGATAAACTGAAAGCCGAAGCGGTTGCTTCTGTGGAGGCCAACAAGGTTCTGGCGCAGCAAATCAACGATAAGCTCTTTAGTTTCGCCGAACTGGGATTCCAGGAAGAAGAGTCATTTAAATATCTGACGAGTCTGCTTGAAAAAGAAGGTTTTACGGTGAAGACAGGTATTTCCGGTATTCCGACGGCCTGGATCGCCACCTGGGGATCGGGCAAACCACTCATTGCCGTTGGCTCCGATATCGACTGTATTCCTAAGGCCAGCCAGAAGCCCGGCGTAGCTTATAAAGACCCTATCGTGGAAGGGGCACCGGGTCACGGCGAAGGCCACAATTCGGGTCAGGCACTCAACATCGTGGCTGTGTTGGCGGTAAAGAAATTGATGGAGCGTGAGAAAATCCCCGGCACACTTATGCTCTGGCCGGGCGTGGCCGAAGAGTTGGTTGGTACCAAAGCGTTCTATGTTCGGGATGGTTATTTCAAGGATGTCGATGCCTGTATCTTCACCCACGTGGGTAACAATCTGGGCGTTTCCTGGGGCGATAATGGCAACAATGGTCTGGTATCCGTGAAGTTCAACTTTGAAGGGCAGGCGGCTCACGCAGCGGGTGCACCCTGGCGCGGTCGTAGTGCGCTGGATGCTGTCGAGTTAATGAACATAGGCTGGAACTTCCGTCGCGAACACCTCGAACTGACTCAGCGCTCGCACTATGTCATTTCCGATGGTGGCGATCAACCGAACGTAGTGCCGTCCAAAGCGGCTGTATGGTATTACTTCCGGGAGCGTACTTATCCTAAAATCAAGAAGCTATTTGAAACAGGGGTAAAGATTGCGGAAGGAGCGGCTATGATGACCGATACCAAGTTCACCTACGAGATTTTAGGTTCGGCCTGGCCCGTACATACCAACCGTGTCATGGCAGCGGCTGCTTATGACAACATCAAGAAAGTGGGTTTGCCAACCTGGTCAGAGGAAGATCAACTACTAGCCAGAGCCTCACAAATTGAGTTGCAGGCTCCTAAAACGGAAGGTTTAGCCATGAAGCTGGATTCGATGGGTATGCCTACGTCTTCAGCACCCGTAGTGATGATGGGTGGCCAAGCTATGACGCCCATGGGCGGTGGTTCGGATGACATTGCCGATATCTCCTGGTCGTTGCCGACTATCGTATTACGCTATCCGAGCAACATTCCGGGTCTGCCGGGCCACCACTGGGCTAACGCTATTTCGATGGCTACGCCAATTGCCCACAAAGGGATCGTTTATGGGGCGAAGGCAGAAGCAATGACCTTGCTGGATCTGTTAATGAAGCCTGAGTTGATCAAAGAATCCTGGGCGTATTACAAAGACGAACAGACCAAAGACATCAAGTACGAGCCGCTGATTTCGCCGAAGGAGCAACCGGCCATTTACCTGAACAAGAAGATCATGGCCGAGTTCAAGCCCAAGCTGGAGAAATTTTACTATGATCCGAGCAAATACAAAACGTACTTAGAGCAGTTGGGCATCACCTATCCAACTGTACGTGACGATCAGCGGGAAGCTGTGAAAAAGGTAATTGAAAAAGAGAAAGAAAAGGAAAAATCGTCGGCCTCGAAAGTAGGATCGTCACGGTCAGAATAGTCTTATCAATGTATTTTTTCTGTCATTCCGACGCCAGAAGGAATCTCAAGCTCCTCTATTAGTCAAGCTTGAGATTCTTCCTGGCGTCGGAATGACAGAAAACAAATAGCTGTTTTAAAACTTCGTTTGCGTTTCCAGATAAGCTACCATTTTGGCTAATGCTCGTGATCGGTGGCTCATTCCATTTTTTTCCTCAATACTCATTTCGGCAAACGTTCGATCATAGCCGTCCGGCTGAAAAACCGGATCATAGCCAAAGCCACCCGTACCACGAGGTTCGGTTAGAATCTGGCCTTCAATAACCCCTTCGAATTGGTACTCTACACCATGTAGAACGAGCGTGAAGACCGTCACAAACTGTGCCTTACGATTGCTCGTCCCGCCTAGTTTGCCCAACAGTTTTTCAATGTTTTTCTGCGCGTCCCGGCTACCCGAGTAATGTGCTGAATCGACACCCGGCTCTCCATTAAGCGCGGCAACTTCCAGGCCTGAATCATCGGCGAAGCAGGAAATACCAAAATGCGTCCAGACGTAATCAGCTTTCTGACGTGAGTTTCCCGGAATGGTGCCTGTAGTTTCCGGCAGTTCATCGGTACAGCCAATATCGCGTAGGGTTTTAATCACAAACGAGTTGCCGAGTTGGCCGGAAACTTCGTCGAGTTTGTGTTGATTGTTTGTGGCAAAACAGAGTTCCATCATGAACAAAAAAAGCCGTTTACAGCAATAACTGCAAACGGCTTTCTAAAAAAGTTAATGGACTACCGACTCTGCTGTGGCATTTGTGGCATTCCTGGTTGAGGAGCCTGACCTTTCTGGATGTCGATCAGTTCGATATCAAACAACAGGACCGAATTGGCCGGAATTGCCTGGTTTCCGCGTGGGCCATAAGCCAGTGTTGATGGAATGATCAGCGTCGCTTTTTCGCCTTTGTGCAATTTGCTAACGCCTTCTTCCCAACCTGGAATCACCATGCCAACACCGAGTTGGAACTGAGCTGGTTTGCCGCCCGCCTGTGGGTTTGTACGCGAACTGTCGAAGACTTTACCGTCCAGCAGTTTACCGGTGTAGTGAACCTGAACGACCTCACCTTTCTGGGGTGTTGGGCCACTACCGGGTTGCGTTACCACATAATAAACACCCGATTCCGTTTTCTGGGCTTTACCTGTCATACCGTTCTTAGCAAGGTAGTTTTCGATAACTTTTGCATCGATACCTTTTTGCTTTTCCATGTCGGCAGCCTGAGTCTTCTTATATTCGTCCTCTGTCTGCACATTCACCACTTTCACGGCGATACCGATGTCGGTACCTTTCTGAACACCTGGAGGCAGCGGTTGCATAGCCCGTGTAAACAACGAATCGGCACTCACGTAGAACGTAGCGCTATCACCTTTACCCAACATGGTCAGGCCTTCTTCATAAGAGCCTTTGAAAGGCGGAACCTGCAATAACATCTGAAACGGAGCACCTTCTTTGTGCGTGTCGCGCAGAACCGAGTCCTTGTTGTTCATCAGCGTAAGGTGCAGTGTTAAAATATCACCGACTTTCCCTTTACGCGTTCCTTCCGATTGTTCGTGAATTGTGTACTTCAGGCCGTTTTCCGTCACCTGTTGGCGGTTTTTACCGCAGGCTGCTACCACAGCAACAAGTAGGGCGGCTTTCCCGAAATTTTTAAGAGACATGAGAGATTACTTGGTTTATACTAATTTTTAAACAGTTTCCAGCAGTTGCTGCTGGTATAGAGGCACTACAGACAAAAGCTTCTTTTCCGTTTCGGCCAGCGATAATTTCGAGCGTCCACCAGCGGCATTCCGATGGCCTCCTCCGTCGAAATGAGCACTAGCCAGGTTACGTACCGAAAAATCACCAACCGATCGAAACGACATGCGGATTTCATCGTTTCTGTCAATTAAAATCGCGGCCATGACAACCCCTTCAACAGCCAGCGCATAATTGACTATACCTTCCGTATCGCCGGTTTTAGACCGATAGCGCTTCAACTCGGCATCGGTCAGGGTAATATACGCGAACTTGTATTCGGGGAGTACCTTCAATTTTTCGTTCAGTACGTAGCCCAACAACCGGAATTTGTCGAGCGTTACATTATCGAATATCCGCCGGTGAATGCTGCTCACATTAATATGAAGATCCAGCAATTGAGCAGCCATACGATGCACATCGCCTGTTGTATTCGAGTGGCGGAACGAACCCGTATCCGTCATCAGGCCTGAGTACAGGCATTCGGCAATCGGGATATCAATCAGATCTTTGTCGCCTAACTCTACGATAAGTCGGAAAATCAACTGGGTTGTCGATGCAGCCGTTGGGTCCCAAAGGGCCAAATTGGCGAATGCCTCGGGCTCGAGATGATGGTCGATCAGCACCTTTTGAGCGCGCGACTGTCGGACCATGGGCCCGAGATCGCGGATTCGGTCGAGGTTCGAAAAATCGAGGCAGAAAATAATATCTGCTTCTTCCAGTAACTGACTCACCGATACTCTCACTTTTTCCTCAAACGCAATTACGCTATCGTTACCCGACATCCAGTGAAGGTTTTGCGGATAGTCAGTCGGAGTTACAACCGTAACCCGATGGCCTTTTTTGCGGAGATAGCCGGCCAGCCCCAGCGATGACCCCATCGCATCGGCATCGGGATTCTGGTGGGTGGTAATCAGCACGGTTTGCGGGTGTCCGATAAGCGTGCCAATTGCTTCAATGTCTTGCATACATAAACAGCCGAAGCCGTAATCGAAACCCAAAAGTACGAATAATACTAATTGGGATGGACGATTTACGTTCTATAGAAAAATTGTAACACAGAGATTCACAGAGAGTAAACGAGATACACAGAGAATTTGGTAGTTATTTCTCTGTGTATCTCGTTTACTCTCTGTGAATCTCTGTGGCAAAAACCAATGAGCGCTAGCGAATTGAATGGCATTTAAGTCGAAAGTCTGTACCTTCGCGCCGAATAAAATTTGGATACAAAGAATTAGAATGGCAACGAACCGAACATTCACAATGATTAAGCCCGATGCCGTAGAGGCTGGGCACACAGGTGCAATTATCAAGATGATTGAAGAAGCGGGTTTCCGGATCGTAGCCATCCGTAAAACGCAACTAACCGGCGAGCGGGCTGGCCAATTCTACGCCGTTCACCGCGAACGCCCTTTCTACAACGATCTGCGGACCTATATGTCATCGGGCACTATTGTTCCCATGATTCTCGAAAAGGAAAACGCCGTCGCTGATTTTCGTAAACTGATTGGTGCTACAAACCCAGCCCAGGCAGAGGAAGGAACGATTCGGAAACTATATGCCAAGTCGATCGAAGCTAACGCTATTCACGGGTCGGATTCGGACGAAAACGCTGAAATCGAAGGTAGTTTCTTCTTTGCGGGTACAGAGCAGTATTAGTATCGAGGTAGTAGGAGCGAGGAGTTAGGAGTGAGAATGGCTGCCGTAAACTAATTGCTGCCGGATGGATTCTCACTCCTAACTCCTCGCTCCTATTACTTTTTCATAATATTTACAAAACTCTCGCAACGCACACACCTCGCATTTAGGAGCACGGGCAAGGCATATGTAACGGCCATGCAAAATGAGCCAATGATGTGCTTTGGGAACGTATTGCTTTGGGATATGAGCCATCAGGGCTTTTTCGACTGCTAATGGAGTGGTGGCCGTGAGTGGTGCCAAACCAATTCGGTGCGAAACACGAAATACGTGCGTGTCGACTGCCATTGTTGGTTCATTATACACGACCGACAAAATCACATGGGCTGTTTTTCGGCCCACACCAGGTAACGTCTGTAATTCTTCGACTGTTGCCGGAATTTCCCCTTCGAACTTTTCCATTAACGTCCTGGCCATTCCCACTAAGTGCTTTGCCTTATTATTGGGGTAGGAGACACTACGGATATAAGTGAACACCTCATCGGCCGAGGCTGCCGCCAATGATTCTGCTTCTGGAAATCGGGCGAATAAAGCTGGCGAAATCTGATTGATCCGTTTGTCGGTACACTGCGCCGATAAAATTACGGCAACCAGTAATTCATAGGGATTACTAAAGTTCAGTTCCGTTTTGGGTTCAGGGTAATGTTCGGTGAAGTACTCGATAAAACGCCGGAACCGTTCTTTTTTTTGCATAGCAGGAAGTAGCGTGGCTGAGAAATCGCGTAGCTGAGGGCTTATCTTGTAGAAAATTTCGATAAAATAGCTTCCACTACGCGGCTTTCCAACCGCGCTACAGAAATAGCAATACCCATCTGTTCGTTACGAACTTCGTAAACGAGCAGGTGGGTTTGCTGGATGGTGTTTGGAGTAATTCAGAATAGTCTGAACCGTGTTTTTTCGTGGCTGGCGTTCTATCTTATTCATCAACGCCCTGAGTTCCAGGGCTTCGAGGAAGAACGTCATCAGATCCGGCTCCGACATTAGGGCATCTTCAATGAGCAGATTCTCCTCTGGCGAGGTCTCCTCATAGACATACCGGATTACATCATCTTGGGTAAATGTTTTTATCATAACTCGGCGAACGTTTGCTCAGTTGTTTGCGCAGATTAATCAGCGCATAACGCATACGTCCCAAAGCCGTGTTTATACTGACGCCGGTTGCATCGGCAATCTCTTGGAAACTCATTTCCTCGTAGTGCCGCATAATAAGTACCTGACGCTGCTGTTCCGGCAACCGCTGAATCAACTCACGTAGGTGCTCGTGTGTTTCTTGTCGAATCTGGAGTGATTCTACTGAATCCTCCGCAAACTCAAGTGTATTGAACACACTGCTTCCGTCCTCAAACACCACACTGGGGTAGCGTTTATCCTTTCGGAAATAGTCAATGGCCAAGTTGTGAGCGATTCGAATAATCCAGGGTAGAAATTTTCCCTCCTCGTTGTATCTACCCGACTTAAGCGTATCCACGGCCTTGATGAACGTGTCCTGCATTAAATCTTCTGCTACGTACTGATCTTTAACAATCAGATAAATAGTTGTGTAAATCTTCGATTTGTGCCGTTGCACTAATTTGGCAAAGGCTTTTTCATTACCACGGATGTACAGGGAAATCAACTCACTGTCGTTTACCTGGGCTTTTTCCATTTTCAGTAAGACAATTAGGTAACGTAGAGTTGTGTGTCGATAGTGTATAGGGAGGTTATGTTTTTTAGAATCTTAATGTAATCCAGCCTTGAAGATACTAAATTATTCTGTTTAAATCCAAATATACAGTGCAAAAAATCTGCCAAACGGTAGTTTTTTCCTTAAAAACTTCTATTTACCACAAGAAATAATACTGCAATAAGGATAACAAGCTAAATATAGCTTATTCGTGGAAATTATTGTACTTACGTTTGATTACTCGATATAGATTCAATTAAAAGGCCAAGCGTTTAAATTAGACATTAACTTTTTTTAATAGGGGAGCGCAAAGGTAGTTTTAGTCACCAGATATGCAATTGGCAAGGTAGTTTTTCTTCGGACCGGCCTATGGAGGTCTAACAGTATACGTTGTCCTGAAAAATAAACCTTTACCAGCTCCAATGCCTTGATTTACTGTGCTAAATCAGTATTTTCGTGCTTTAGATCAGCTTTGCTTTACGTTGGTAGTTATCTATGAGATCAGTTTGGCTTGGAATGGCAATGCTCGGCTGGTGTGCCACCTGCTTTGCCCAATCATGTCCTAAACTGCCGGAACTGAATTTCGATCGGCGGAGTGATACCGCCTATATGGATAGTTTGCTGTCGCTTGGCCGGGCACACCGACAATTTACTGCCCGTTTGCCTCGTGGACAAAGTAACGATACCCTGCGGCTGGAAGGCTTACGGTTTATGGCGCTTGTTTTTAAGCAAATGCGCGGGCAGCAACGCGATAGTAGTTTTCTGTACGCGAAACAGCTGGAAGAACAAGCCCTGATCTATCATAATGATCTCTACGCTGTCCGAGCCTTGATGTTAGAGGAATATTATATCAGGATCGTTAAGGGAGATTATCCACATGCACTCCAGATTAATCAGCGAGCTTCTGAACTATGTGTGAAATTGCCCCGTGAAAGCTCCCCCCGCTGGCAGGTGCAGATGAATATGGGTGACATTTATATGTTGCTGAAGGAGTACGACAATGCTCTGGCGGGTTATCAGCTTTCGTTGACTTTACTGAGTTTTAATAAATCACTAACGCCCAAAAACCGAAAGCTTCTGACCAGTCAGGCAATCAGCCAGATTGGCGAAGTTTACGAACTAAAAGGGCTGTATGAGCAGGCGCGCCGACAATATGAAGCGAGCCGCCAAATTGCTCTAGATACCCATTCACAGATCAATGTAGCCTATGCTGATGAACGGCTAGGGGATTTCTTCCTTAGTCGGCAACAGCCCGAACAAGCCATTGACGTTTTTGAGGAAGGGCTTGCGGTTTGGACTCAATTAAAGGACCCTCCAGGACAAGCCGCCGTGTGGGCGCGACTATCGGAATGTTACACCCAGATCAATCAGCCTAAACTGGCTATCGAGTTTGGCGAAAAAGCGGTGGCTGTTGCTCGGGAGGCCGGTTATAATCGAATTCGGCAGATGGCTACCCAATCGTTGTACCGAGCCTACCGTCTGGCGAATCAACCCGAGCAGGCATTGGCTATGTATGAGGAGTACAGTATACTTCGCGATAGCCTGACCAACCTCAAGCGCGTAGAGGAGCTATCGGCCGTACAGAAAAAATACGATATCAATCAGGTTAGGGTTGCTGCCGAAAAAGAGCGATTTATTCAGCAGCAGCAACTGATCAATGTGCGTCGGCAAGCTGAACTGGACCGACTGCGATCGGAAGCGGAACGCGATCAACTCGCCAGCGAAACCCGGATGAATCATTTGAAGCAGTCAATTGAAACTGAGCGGCTAAGGGCCGAATCGCAGAAAACCCGATTGGAGCAACGGGCACATATTGACCAACTGAGCCACGATATCGAACAGGCTAGTCTGTTGCGGATTGTGTTGGTTGGAGGGCTGGCCATGCTGTTTGGTTTTGCGGCCGTTTATTACCGTAAAAATCGGCTGATCAACCGTCAGAAACTGGAAATTGAAGCCCTCAATCATGATCTGGAAGATAAAGTACTCGCCCGAACGATTGAATTGAAACTCGCCAACGACCAACTACGGGCTAAAAACCGCGAAATAGAAGAAGCCTTATTGCGTGGTCAAACCCTCGAACGGAAGCGCATGGCGGCCGATTTACACGATAGCCTTGGTGGCTTACTGGCGGCCATTAAAACAAGCTTGTCAGCCCTTAATCCCGCAAAGATGGCTGATCGAGAACAACAGATTTATCATAATCTGTTGAATATGAGTAAGGAAGCGTTTGCCGAAATACGGTACTTGTCCCACAATCTGCAACCTGACGAACTGGAGAAACAAGGCTTATCGGAAGCTCTCACGCGACTGGTTCACAAGCTTAATCTTAGCCAAAAAATTGTGTTCAGCTTAGAAAACGCTGAATTGCCCCGCCTAGATAAAACCGCCGAGTTTAACTTATATTCGATTTGCATTGAACTGTGCAGCAATATTCTTCGACACTCCGAAGCAACAGAAGCCCAAATATTGTTCCGTCGGTTCAATAATGAGCTGAATATGATAGTGAAAGACAATGGTTGTGGCTTGAATCCAAATGATGCAACCGGTATGGGCTTGCATAATATTCAGGCCCGTATGGACCTGATTCAAGGACGGTATGAGATTCATTCCGGCCCTAACGAAGGAACGACCTTCATTTTCATTCTCCCTGTGTTATCGAATCTGGAAAAAGCCTGATTAGCGTAAATTTGGGGTTCTCGGGTCTACTCGTGCGGTTGATTCTGGAGATGCTAAGTTGATGATTATTCCACTCGCCCTTCTACTAAAAATTCGTTCTTGTCGAAATAGGGGAGTTTCTGAAAGCCCGTCAGTTTGTAGTGTTGCACACGCCATTGACCACCCGTTGGCCCACTTTCGAGCAGCAAATTGCGTACTGACGAGTAGAGCGGATTATTGGTTTGCAAAACGGCTTCTATTCGGCGCGGCTGATGTGTGACTGAATCAATCTGCACTTTGAGCGACCGAACCGTTAACCGCTCCTCCGAATTTTTTAGCGTATACTGAAAGGTCATCGAATCAGGCCGGGCAATCTGGTAGCTGCTTCGGAGGGCAGGTTTGTTAATATCGGCCTGCGTAAACAACTCCAGTTCATGGCTCCAATTGATATCCCGAATCGCCTGCTGGTTACGGGTTTCGTTAATACCAACAACTTTTTTAACTAACGGTTTCTGGGTCGAGAGATCAGTAATCTGTTGTTTGACAAAACCAAGAACGTCGTAATACACAGTTGGCTGGGTTTGCTGAGTAGAATCGGTGCAGCTACTGATTACCAGCGTAAGTAGGAAGAGAGGGGGATAAACGAAGCGCATAAATCACAATAAAACGACTCCAGATAAGCGAGCCTTACGGAATCACCAACACGAATTTTTACAAATCGGTTTGGGTAATCAAATTCTGAACCAAATTTGCAGTCGGAATGCTATCTAAATAAATAGTTTGATGTCCGAAGTTTGAGGTTCTAGGTTGATTCATACTCGAATGTATACGCCTAACTTCAAACCTCAAACTTCGGACCTCAAACCTGTACTAACTGACACTATGGAATACGATGTGATTATGATTGGTTCGGGGCCAGGCGGCTACACAGGTGCCATTCGCTGTGCTCAACTCGGACTAAAAACGGCCATTATTGAAAAGTACCCATCGCTGGGGGGCACTTGCCTCAACGTTGGTTGCATTCCGTCGAAGGCGCTACTCGACTCGTCGGAGCATTATTACAATGCAGCCCATACCTTCGCCGAGCACGGCATCAAACTGGCTGATTTACAGGTTGATCTGGCGCAAATGATTAAACGCAAGCAGGAAGTTGTTGATGTGACAACGAAGGGCATCAATTTCCTGATGAAGAAAAATAAAATCGACGAAATACACGGCGTCGGTTCGTTTGTGGACCCCCACACCATTAAAATAACGAAAGCCGACGGGTCTGAGCAGACGATTACCGGTAAGAACATCATTATTGCCACGGGTTCGAAACCATCGTCGTTTCCGTCGATGCCCATCGATAAGCAGCGTGTCATTACGTCAACCGAAGCCCTGAAACTAACGGAAGTTCCGAAACACCTGATCGTGATTGGAGCCGGTGTCATTGGAGCCGAATTAGGGTCAGTGTATGCCCGGCTTGGCGCGAAGGTTTCGTTTGTGGAGTTTGCTGATTCGATGATTCCGACAATGGATAAAACGATGGGTAAAGAACTTCAAAAAGCCATCAAAAAGCTTGGTGCCGATTTCTATTTCTCCCACAAAGTCACGAAGGTAGAAAACACGGGCAATGAAGTTGTGGTTAGCGCCGATACCCCAAAGGGAGAGCAAATCACACTCACCGGCGATTACTGCCTGGTTTCGGTAGGTCGTCGTCCTTACACCGACGGCCTAAATCTTGAAGCTGCTGATGTGAAAGCCGACAATCGGGGTAGAATTGAGGTGGATGAACACCTACGAACGAATGTTCCGCATATCTACGCGCTTGGCGATGTGATTCGGGGTGCTATGCTGGCGCACAAAGCTGAAGAAGAAGGTACCTTCATTGCCGAAACCATTGTGGGTCAAAAACCACACATTCATTATCGTCTGATTCCGGGCGTAGTCTATACCTGGCCAGAAGTTGCCTCAGTAGGTTACACCGAAGAGGAAGTAAAGCAGGAAGGTATCCCTTACAAGGTCGGTTCCTTCCCGTTTAAGGCACTCGGTCGGGCACGGGCGAGTATGGATGTAGACGGACTCGTAAAGGTGTTAGCGCACAAGGAAACCGATGAAATTCTGGGCGTTCACATGATTGGCGCGCGTGCTGCCGATATGATTGCCGAAGCAGTCGTAGCAATGGAATTCCGGGCATCGGCCGAGGATGTATCGCGCATGTCGCACGCCCACCCGACCTATACGGAAGCGTTCAAGGAAGCCTGTCTGGATGCTACTGATAAGCGGGCAATTAATATGTAATTTCCCTCACTCTCAATCCCTCACCCGAATCAGGCGAGGGGAGACGACAAGCCCGGTTGCTGGAAAGCAGCCGGGCTTATGTTTAACAAAAACGTTATAATTGATTAGTAACTTGTAATCGTTTGTTTATGCCTGTCATATCCATGCTTTATGGGATTATTATCCGAATGTTTTATTTTGACAATAAAGAACACCATTTGCCTCATATCCATGTAGAATATTCCAGCCGAAAGGCGGTCGTTTCTATTCCTTAAGGCACTTTACTTACGGGGAATTTTCCGACTGGGAAATTGAAGCTAGTCCAAGCCTGGGTGGAGATACATGAAGATGAGCTGATGGCTAATTGGCGGCTTCCAACGGAAGGTAGTACTGTTTTTAAAATCGACGCGTTAAAATAGAATACCATGTGGTTCCTGACTAGTATAACACCCCTTGATGGTTATCGATTGGCCTGTACGTTTGACAATGGCATTGAAAAAATTGCGGATATCACTCAATATATGCAAGCCGAAGCGTTTAAGCCCCTGCATAATCCCAATGTATTCAACAACGTGCAGAATCGACAGTATTACGTAGAATGGCTTGACGGTGAAGTGGACTTGACCGCCGACACGCTATGGCATATAGGGATAGCTTTGCAGCGTGTTTGACAAGGACCACGAAAAGCCCGGTTGCTGGAAAGCAGCCGGGCTTTTCTGTATATTGCCTTCTTAACCAATACAACCTCTACAATGAAAAAAATAATTACACTTCTCTTTACATTGATCGTCGGGTATACGCAGGCACAAACTACCGATTCCGTCGCTATCCGAAAGATTTACAATGAAGCACTCTCGAACGGGAAATCCTATGAATGGCTACGTCACCTCACGAAGCAGATTGGTCCACGCCTGAGTGGCTCTACGGGTGCACAAAAGGCGGTTGACTGGACAAAGCAGGTGATGGAGAAAGAGGGCTTTGATCGAGTGTTTTTGCAAGAGGTAATGGTACCCCATTGGGTGCGGGGAGCCAAAGAAGTAGCTTATATTCAGAATGGCAAGCAGAAAACGACCGTGCCCATTGCCGCTTTGGGCGGATCGGTAGCAACAGGCCCAAAAGGGGTAGAGGCTAGTGTGATTGAGGTGACAAGCTTTCCTGAATTGCGGGCATTAGGTGCTGATAAAGTGAAAGGGAAGATTGTGTTTTACAATCGCCCGATGGACCCGACAAAAATCAATACGTTCGAGGCTTATGGTGGAGCGGTTGATCAACGCGCTAATGGAGCCACCGAAGCTGCCAAGCTCGGTGCCGTTGGGGCAATTGTCCGCTCAATGAATCCCCGGCATGACGATTACCCGCACGTAGGCGGCATGCGGTACGGTACGGGAGTTCCCCTGATTCCGACGGCAGCTATCAGTACAAATGGGGCCGATTTATTAAGCAAGTCGTTAAAAGAGAATCCGAACCTGACGTTTTACTTCAAACAAAGCTGCGAGACCCTACCCGATGCGAAGTCGTACAACGTGGTCGGTGAGATTAAAGGGAGCGAGAAGCCTGACGAAATCATTGTGGTTGGTGGCCACCTGGATTCCTGGGATTTGGCCGAAGGCGCACAGGACGATGGCGCTGGCTGCATGCAGTCAATTGAAGTGCTTCGACTGTTCAAAGCCTTAGGCATTAAGCCGAAACGGACACTACGCGCAGTTATGTTCATGAATGAAGAAAACGGCTTGCGTGGAGGAGTGCAATACGCTGATCTGGCCAAAAAGAATAACGAGAAGCATATGGCCGCCGTCGAGTCCGATGCGGGAGGCTTTACGCCACGTGGTTTCGGTATTGTTGGAACACCCGAACAACGCGCCAAAGTAATGCCCTGGAAACCGCTCCTGGCTCCCTATGGCCTGCTGGAAATTGGTGGGGGTGGGGGCGGAGCCGATATTGGCCCTCTGGCTCAATCAGGCACGGTACTGTTTGGCTTTAAACCAGATTCGCAACGGTATTTCGATTACCACCATACGGCCGTGGATAATTTTGAAGTCGTTAGCCAGCGAGAGCTTGAGCTAGGTGCGGCTTCAATGGCGGCTCTGATCTATTTGCTGGATCAATATGGATTATAATTGGTAAGCATTCATAGTCAAGAGTGGTCAGGTATAGTAGGTCAATACCTGACCACTCTTGACAATAAATGACGCTTATTTTAAAACTCAGAGGTTTTTATCGAGTTCTTTCCTGACCTCATCGAACGCGCCCGGCAAGGGCGCGTTTCGTTTTACGATCTTCCCCGTTCGATTGATAATGGCTGCCGACATATCATCATCAGCACGAAGTCGTTGAACGGCATCAAGAAGTTGGGTATTGGTTAAGAGTAAATGGTCGCCGGAAAGATTATAGCGTGTGGCTATCTCAGGCCAAAGTGATTTGTCGGTATCGGGTACGGGTA
This sequence comes from Spirosoma migulaei, assembly GCF_054776855.1. Taxonomy (NCBI): domain Bacteria; kingdom Pseudomonadati; phylum Bacteroidota; class Cytophagia; order Cytophagales; family Cytophagaceae; genus Spirosoma; species Spirosoma migulaei. Next base: position 334,675 of record NZ_BAAHBG010000005.1, read on the forward strand.
AATAGACCAGCGCAAAATCGCGGGAGCTGTAGGTGTTTCGCAGGCGTTGGGCATCCAGGGCAGCCTGCCGCCCGGCTTCATCGGAGGGAGAAACCATAAGTAAATAAATCACTTTCCCCCGGTTGGCATTAACAACCTGATCGAGGAGGGATGAACCATTACCCATGTCATTGCGGGTCATAAATATACCCGGCGAAATTTCCAGACTATTGGCCGACAGGCCTGCTTTACGCAAGATTTGTATGGCTGCCCGGATGCGGGTACTATCTTTTACTTCGAGCCGATAAAGCTCATCGAGCGATTGTGCCAGTGTGACATTTTTTACCTGTGGGCGAGCGTAATCATACAGTAACCGGGCAAAATTAAGCGTGAGACCAGGTAATGAATTAGCCAGCCAATAGGCCGCCAGATAATCGACAGCTGTGCTATCGAACTGGCGTATACTCCGTTGAATCATCAACTCATAATTGACCAGCCGTTGGAGCGTATCGGGACTGCGTTTTACCAGCCCATCGAAAAATTTCAAATCAGACGCACGGGCTGAATTTGTGGTGGCATAATCACTAAGCCGGATACGTTCTTCGGCTGTTAGGTTTTTGCCATATCGTTCCAGCAAAAGTGCCAAAGCCCGTACGGTTAGCCCGTTTGCGCGGTTCACTTCTGTGGTAACCCGCTGCGTTGCGTAATTGGCAAACCGGTTCATGGCCGATGCTCGTGCTGCCGTTAGTAACTGGTCATTAGGAGGGCGCAACGAATCGTTCAATAATTTAGTGAGTTCATCATTTTCATACGCGGCTTTATCATAAATGAAGGCCGCTGCGTTGTACCGATCTGCATAACCAACCCACCGTTTTAGAAGTGGATAGGGTTTTTCCTGAGCCGAGAACGCCCTGAATGGGGCCTGATAAGCCGTGGATACCAACCGATAAACCGCATCATCGCTGGCATTGGTAACCTGGGTTGTTATTTTTTTGCCATCGGGTTTATTCGGATAAGTGGCCTCGAATGCCTTGTACCGGGCAAATTGCTGATTTACCTGGGCATTGACGCCCCCAAACCGGAAGGGTACGGCAACCGTAAATAGGGAATCGGCATCCAGGTCAATCGTGAGCGTACCGGCAGATGCCAGAAAAGCGGTTGAGATACGACCATAATTGAAATACATTTCTTCCTGTGGGAATATCAGCGGTAGCGACACCCGAAATGTACCATCTACATTCAGTGGTGCCGGACGGACTAATTCACGACTGGCCTGTAGAATATTATTGCGACTGATAAGTACCGTTGGAGACTCCCGATATAATCGGGCCGATAAATGGCGAATTCGCCCCGTTATCACAACCGAATCCGTTTGGGCGGAACATACTGATGGCAACAGGCTATAGGCTGCGAGTAGCAGGCCTAACAGGTATTGGGCAGGATTTTTCATTGGTTCAGGAGAACAGATACAGCAATAACAAACGAAAACCGGAAACAGTCAACTTCATCGTAAAAAAGCCTGCTGCTTACTTCGTTTTTATGCCGTGGTATTGCTCCTGTTCCTGATAGTCAGTACGGAGCGGATAGCCAACCCAATCTGTTGGCAAGAGTATTCGACGGAGATCGGGGTGATTTTCGAATTGAATCCCCAGCAGGTCAAAGGTTTCCCGTTCGTGCCAGTCGGCGGTTCGCCAGATGTTTGATATAGTTGGTACCGATGGTAAGCCGGTGCTATTCGTAGTACGCGGTATGACTACCTTCAGCATCAGATCGTGGTCGTACGGGATCGAGGTAAGGTTGTAGATAACCTCCATTGTGTTGGCTTCAGGACCGTTGTCGATACCCGTAACACAGGCGAGCAAGTCGAAAAATAGCCGGTCATCGTCGCGGAGAAATTGGCAAATGGTTACTAGCTGACTGGCTGGAACGGTTAGGTAAGGTTGTGGATTTTGGGTGTTTGCCTGTAGGTCAGAGCCGAATTGGGTGGCCAGTAGGTCGTTTATTTCGGGGAAGGTCACGCATTAATTAGGTTTGATTGATAAAATTATTTCCGCTGAATGAAATACGCAATCAAGCAAAATCAGATTAAATCATTGACACTTTGTTTGACCCCGATGGGGTCAAATGTTTATAGCAACTATGGTCTTTCTAGAAACATCTGACCCCATCGGGGTCACACAGGATATAGTTCATTTTGAATTTTCTTGACTGCTTAATGTCTCCGTTCACACGATAATCTTCGGCTACACTTGTGTAAATCGTTCTCGGATTTTGCTGGTGAGGACGGTGGGGTCTATACCTTTGCCTATAGGGAAAGCATCAACCAACGCTGATACGTGTATCAGTTGATCCAACGTCTTTTCGTTTAAAAAATCATAATCAGGTTGCTCTGCCAACAATTGATTGGCTACATATAGAAAGAAAATAAGCCTGGTTTCGTCCTCAGTTTCATCTACTAAATGATGAATCCGACTTTTCATTTCCTGAATGCTCATTATCGTAGTCGCTTATTTACCGAAATATACAAAAAAGATGCGCAATCTCACGCCAGCCAGGCCAGCCACTGCATCCAGTTTTCGATCCAGAACAAAAACTTAGTAGCAAATTTAGCGGCCGGAGCCGACGATGGCTCCAGGGTTAAACTGTTATTGTTGAGGTTGGTGTCCATGTAAATCTTCTGTTTCGGATCAACACTCGCCCAAACCGCTTTGGCGTTCTCACTAACCGTAAACTGGTGCTGACGGCCTTTGCCATCCCAGAACAACATCACTTCATGACCATTGTCGAAATGCACTAAAATATCAACTGGCATCGCGGCATCGCCATTGTTTTGTAGGGTTACAATAGACTGCTGCTGACCATCCCGTTTTCTGTTTCTAATTGATAGCAACTCATAATCCACTACATTATCGCCATACAGTACCTGCTTGAAAAACCAGTCCATATTTGGGCCGTATTTAGTACCAAGCCGTTTCGGAACAAGTTCATTTACAATGTCGATGAAGTTCTGGCCGTCGGGGTGCTTGAACTTCCAGCGAATGAAGTACGTCTGCATGATTTCGTCCATTACCGGTCGGCCAACCAAGCCTTCTAGGGTGCGCATCCAGGTTGCTGTTTTAGAATAAGTCAACACGCCGTATTGACCGTCGGGCAACTGCCATGTATTGCCAAACGAAGACCCAAGGGCTGGGTTATCCTGATGCACATAGCTATCCCGAGAACTTTCTAAGTCTCCCCATCTAAACCCAAATAAGTCGATTTGAGACGAACGAGCGCCGTAGGTGGCGTCCATGATCCGGCCTTCGTAGTATTGATTGAAGCCTTCGTCGAGCCAGGCTTCCTCAAACTCATTCGTAGCCAGCAACTGCATAAAATACTGGTGCCCAAATTCATGAATCGTTACCTCTTCCGGAAAACGGGCTCCGGCGGGTAAAAACGAAGCTGTTCCGGCTGTAATAAAGGTTGGGTATTCCATCCCGAATGAACCGCTGGCGTGTAGCGGAGGATCGACAATGGTTAGGTTCGGAAAGGGGTATTTGCCGAGGTGCTTATCGAAATAGGTTAACGCGGCTTTTGCGGCATCCAGATGGCGTTGCGCCTGATGGACATGTTCGGGTTGCATGACCAACTCTATGGCAACTTCGCCACCCGAAGGGCGTTTCCATTTGTCGTTGATAACCTTGAAATGGGGCGAAGCCGTCCAGGCAAAATCGACTACATCTTCGGCATGATAGAGGATTGTTTTTGTGCCGTTGCTATGCAGTTTTTCGGACTGGTAAAGGCCAACCGCGCTCACCCAATAGTCTTTTGGCGTGGTGATGTTCACATCATAAACACCATAATCGGCATAGAACTCGGAATGGGCATGAAACTGATGGCAGTTCCAGCGGCCTGTTGCACCTGGACCAGCAGGTTGATAGCGGGTTCCGGCGGGTTCGTAAACGCCAATTTTGGGAAACCACTGGCCTACCAGAAAAAAGTCGCGACTAAATCCTGTGCGGGCAAAAATCTTAGGGAGCTTAGCCCGAAAGGCGATGTCGAGCACAATCGTCTCGCCCGGTCCAACGGGTTTGCTTAACGGCACCCGAATTACCGTGTGATCGTCACGATTTGCGTCGTCGGGCTGAAAAAATTGATAGGCTAAAGACTCCCCCCCGCGAACCTTCATCGAAACGATGTCGATAGAACCATAAGGATTTTCTTTCGCATTTCGGTCAATCTGGTCGCCCCGCAATTGCCCACCTGATTCCCGCATAAACGTCGATTGCTCGTTGCGGAAGGCGTTCAGGTACAGGTGAAACTGTAACTCCCGGATTACATCGTTGGACGGATTTTTCCAGGTAAGCGTTTCTCGTCCATCCAGTTTTTTTGTGACTGGATCGAGTTTTACATCGATCTGATAATTCGCCAGACGGGGGCTTAACGGCGTAGAGAAAATCGGTTTTTGACCATAACCGATCAAGGCAAGGCAAACCCCTCCGATACTAAGCAGGTAGCTAACTCTCATACGTGGCAAAAGCTAAAGGTATTTATACAAAAGTAGTTGGATTGTTGTGATAAAGGCTATGTTGGCGGGCGGCTTTTCGGAAGCTACAAGTCGAATTAATACTTGGAAAACCCTACTGACATAGGGCTGTCACAGGGGTCATTTACCTTTGTTTCAACAATAAACCAACGACGATTCTATGGAACTGATCCCGATGTTTTTGACCGAAATGGAGCAGGAAGCGAAGACAACCCGCAAAATGCTTGAGCGTATTCCCGATGATAAGTACGACTGGAAACCTCACGAAAAAAGCATGACGGTCAGACAATTGGCTGCCCATATTGCCAACCTGCCAACCTGGGTAACCATGGCCTTAACAACAGATGGGCTGGATTTTGCCGCGAATCCCTACAAGGAAGACGTGATTAATACTACCGCCGAACTAATGAACTATATGGAAACGTGTTTGGCAGATGGTAAATCGCAATTAGTGCCCGAAAATGAAGCCATTCTGAACGAACCCTGGACCTTGCGAAATGGAGAGGAAGTCTATTTCGTTTCACCCCGGCATGAGGTTGTACGAACGGCGTTTTGCCAGATCGTTCACCACCGCGCCCAGCTAGGCGTCTTTCTTCGATTACTGGACATACCCATTCCCGGAAGCTACGGGCCCAGTGCTGATGAGCAGTAAGCTTACAAGTAATAAGGGAGCGGGGACAGTTTTAGGTAACTGTCCCCGTTTTTGTTGCACTATTCCACCTGTTTCTAATGGGATTTGATTTTGGTTGGGAAAACAGCCATATTCATAGCTGACTTGTTTCTTATCCCTCTTCAAATCAATGCATCAACGACTCTACGCGCTCCTTATTTGCCTGATCATTTCCTGTTGTACGTATGCTCAACCCTACGACCTTGTCATTAAAAACGGCCGGGTAGTAGACGGAACAGGCAACCCCTGGATGTATGCCGATGTTGCCGTTCAAAACGGGCGTATCGTTAAGGTTGGGACGATACCAACCGCCGATGGCAAACGAACCATCGACGCAACTGGGTTAATTGTAGCGCCTGGTTTTATTGATGTACATGCGCATGTAGAGAATAGCCTGGAAGCTCAGCCTGGTGCTCCCAACTTCATTTACGATGGTGTTACCACGGTGATAACCGGCAACTGCGGTGGGTCAAGCGCCAACCTGCGGACCTACTTTGATACGCTACGAATGACAAAAACATCGATTAACGTGGGCTCGTTGATCGGCCATAATTCGGTACGCATGAAAGTCATGAAAATGGCGTTTCGGGAACCCACCGCTCGTGAACAGGCCGACATGGAAAGCCTCGTTGAACAGGCGATGAAAGACGGTGCTGTGGGCATATCGACGGGTTTAATTTATACACCCGGCACCTACGCCCGAACGCCCGAAGTGGTCAATCTGGCCAAAGTGGCCTCTCGCTATGGTGGCTTGTATGCGTCGCACATTCGGAACGAAGGGCAGAATGTGAAGCAGGCCGTTCAGGAAGCGATTCTGATTAGCCGTGAGGCTCATATTCCGGTCGAGATCTCGCATTTTAAAGTAGCCAGTAAGCCGCTTTGGGGAAAAAGTACCGAAACGGTTGAACTGGTTGAGTCGGCCCGACGCGAGGGCTTAGACGTCACCGTCGATCAATATCCGTACACGGCATCCAGCACATCGTTAGAGAGTATTGTACCGTCGTGGGCCTTGGCCGATGGCGATTCGGCCGTACTGGTTCGGTTCCGAGACCCAGCCACTCGCGCTAAAATCCGCACCGAAATGCTGGATGGATTGGCGAAAAACCTACGCAAAAACTACGAATATGCTGTTGTTTCCAGCTACAAACCCGATACAACTTTTAATGGCATGAGCATTAATGCCATCAACCAAAAGTTAGGCCGTAAGAACACACCCGATACGGAAGCTGACCTGATTATGGATCTGATGGAAAAAGCGAATCTGAAGCGAATCCAGATGGTGTATCATACTATGTCGGAAACGGACGTCGAGAATATTCTTCGATACCCCAACACAATGATTGCCTCCGATGCGGGTGTCGCTAAGCTTGGCTCAGGCATGCCGCATCCCCGCGCCTACGGTACCAATGCCCGTGTGTTAGGTCGTTACGTTCGTGAACGACACATTATTCCGCTGGAAGAAGCCATTCGCCGGATGACGTCCCTGCCTGCTCAGCGTTTCCGTCTTACTGATCGCGGATTACTCCGTCCCGGTTATGCCGCCGATATTGTGTTGTTCGACGAGAAAACCGTTGCTGACAAAGCCACCTACGAGCAACCGCATGCCTACACAACGGGCATTTCCTGGGTCATTGTGAATGGAACCCCCGTTGTTGAAAACAGCAGGCACAACGGTCAGCGGCCAGGGCAGTTGCTCATGGGGCCGGGCTACGTGAAGTGATGTATGATATAGGATGTATGTCTGTCAGAAAATACATCCTATATCATACATCCTACATATCTAATGTCCTCCCATGCCTGTCGTAATCTTCACCTCTTTCCCTGTTTTCTTCTGCATCCGGCTAAATACTGTAATGAGCACTAGTAGAAGGCCAATGGGTATAAGCGAGAAGTAAAATGCTGTTTGGCCATCAAAAGCGTCGAAAACGTGGCCAGTAATGATTGAACCAGTTGTGCCACCCAAGGCTGAGAAAATAACGATCAGTCCTGCCATTGGGCCGTGTTGCCGTAATGGTAGGCTACTCAGAATAGCGGAGTTAATGGCCGGATAGATCGGGGCAATGAAGAGGCCAATCATCGGGAAAATGAAAGCGGCTATGGGCGCATTACCCCAGCCGGTTACCGCATCACCAGTTACTCCACTGGCTAGCGGTAAGGCCAGCAATACGAGTCCAGCCGATGCAACAAGGCAAATCATCAGGAGCCAGTACCACGAAATTTTGCCTAATAATACACCTGCCAGAAATCGCCCTGCCGCTGTAGAAGCCGCCAGAATACTGGCCATCTGAATGCTAAGCGATGATGGTAAATGCAACACTTTGTAGTTAAATGTTGGTAACCAGCTCATAATGCCTTGTTCCATAAGGACATATACAAAGGCGGTTATAATAAATACCAGCACCACAGGTGTAATTGCCAAACGGATCATCTCTACGAGATCTCTGAGAGGGTTTGTGGGAGTTTCCTGTTTAACGCTCGATTCATCTATTGGTGTAATGAGTAGCAATAAAAACGCGGCTAAAGCAATACCCGCCAGAATATAATAAACACGCAGCCAGGCAGTGGATTGTGGATTGGTATCATCTACAAAGGCGCTGAATAAAAAATTACCTGACAACACACCAATCATAAAAAACGACTCCAGAAAATTCATGAAGCTGGCGTGCTCATTCGAATTATTCGTAATCAGTCCGATTGTCGCAAAAACGGAGACTTTAATCAAAGCGAAACCTGCACCCGTAGCGGCAAAGAGCAGCTTTGTTGTCCAGAAAGCGGGCACTTGTGGCATCAATAAGCAGGCCAGAATAACCAGACCGAGCGCAGCTAACATGGCTCGTTTGTAGCCAATCCGGATAATGTAAGAGGCCACAATAAACGAGACAATCGCAATGGTCAAATCCTTGAATGCTTCGAGAACACTGGCCGCCGAAGCCAATACGCTATAGTTGTTTTGAACTTGCAAAATCACGGTGCCAACACTATTCAGTAAGATGGCAAATACGAAATAGTTGAGAAGCAATGAGAGTTTAATACGCCAGTGAGCCATGCAAATACGGTGGTTATAGGTTTAGGAAGATAAACATACGGCTTTCCCGTTATTATTTTTTCCAGTTCTATTGTGGCTTTTTGCATTTTTGCTCGCCCAACAGGTGCATCCAAGGACAAAGTGGGCTTTTTCTAGTTAAATCATCCGAACCTTTCATTTTCTATTTTGGCAACTTCATCTTTCCCCAAATCGCCTGATCAACTCTTCGGTAGTCTGTTTCAGGATGTGCAGCTAGGTCACGTTTTCGCGGATTCAAAAACTTTTGTTGACTGCGTGCCCAAACTCGCTCCAGCCGACCTCGTTGCGTTTTACGAAGCCGAGAAAACCAAACCGGGTTTCGACCTTTCTGTATTTGTACATACCTATTTTGTCGTTCCGGAAAAAGTTGCCAATGATTACGTTAGTGACACATCAATTAGTACCGCCGATCATATAAACCGGTTGTGGGACCGGCTCACCCGCCCGGCTGATCCGCCTGTTGAAGGCAGTTCGCGTGTGCCATTGCCGCATCCGTACGTGGTGCCGGGGGGACGATTTCGCGAGATTTTTTATTGGGACAGTTATTTTACCATGCTGGGTTTGGACGAATCGGGACGAATCGATTTGATCCGGGATATGCTCGATAATTTCGCCTATCTGATTGATCAGTTCGGCTTTATTCCCAATGGAAACCGGACTTATTTCCTGAGTCGATCACAACCGCCGTATTTTGCCTTGATGGTGAATCTGCTAGCCGAACTAGAAGGAAAAGATGCGTTAGTAAAGTACCAGCCACAACTCCTCAACGAATATGATTTCTGGATGAACGGTCGCCATGAATTGACGGCCGAGCGGCCTATTCAGAAACGCGTTGTCAGGCTGGGCGACAAACTAATCGTGAACCGGTATTGGGATGATACGCCCACCCCTCGTCCCGAAGCATATCGGCAGGAAATCGAATTAACCGAAGAAGCAGCACCGCTGGGTGTTGTACCCGAAGAGCTGTACACACATATACGGGCAGCCTGCGAATCGGGCTGGGATTTTAGTAGCCGCTGGTTTAACGATCAGCAGTCAATGACTACCATAAAGGCCACCAATATTGTACCCGTAGATTTAAATTGTCTGCTTTATCGGTTAGAGACAACCTTGCATGACTCGGCTCTGCAGACCGGGGAGCATAAGCTGGCCTACGATGAGTATGACTGGCTGATTAAAGGCCGCGAAAAAGCCATTCAGCAGCTATTCTGGAATGAAGAAACGGGTTTCTTTCATGACTATGACGCTGTTGCCAACCAACAAACCGAAGCTTTAACACTGGCGGGAGTATTCCCTTTATTTTTTAAACTGGCTACGCCTGAGCAGGCTGCCCGCGTTCACGATCGGCTCAAAGCCGATTTTTTGCAAGCGGGTGGTTGGGTAACAACGCTCAACCAAACAGGCCAGCAATGGGACTGGCCGAATGGCTGGGCACCTTTGCAGTGGATTGTATACAAGGCGCTACTCAATTACGGCTTTACCGAAACAGCTAACGAAGGCCGCGATCGATGGCTGGCATTGAACGACAAGGTGTTTCGGGCAACGGGCAAAATGATGGAAAAATATAACGTCGTTGATGCCGCCATAACCACGGGCGGGGGTGAATACCCGAACCAGGATGGTTTTGGCTGGACAAATGGCGTTTATCTGGCAATGAGGGCGAATCGCTAAGGGTAATCTGCTTAGAATCAGGATATTTTCCTGATTGCTGATTTGTGGCACTGTATTTGTTTGGGAACCGTAAAACAACTTACCCAACAAATTTAGTAGGCTATGAAAAAGCTCTTCGTAACTGTACTGGCGGCTGGTATGACTACTGTTGCCTTTTGCCAGAAGACGTTTATTTTATCGCATCAGGATAAAAAAGGTTTTTTCGCTGTATCGGCGGGGGCTAGTTTGCCCGTTGGTCGGTTTGCGAGTTGCGCGTCATCCGATGATCAGGCCTGTATGGCTGGTAATGGACTTGCCTTTAATGTATCGGCAGGTTACCGGGTTGCCGGGCCTGTAGGCTTAATGATTCGTGGAGAACAACATCGGAACTCGGTTAACACAGGTGCAATGCTCGATGCGCTTTATCGTAACGATTCGGATGTCTGGACCGCTAAGGCTGATAACTGGTCGATCATGACCGTAATGGCGGGCCCCTATGTCTCTATTCCGCTAAGTGGTCGGTTTTCAGTAGATGGGCGCTTGCTTGCCGGTCGGGCACTGGCTGTTTTGCCGAATACATCTATGTCGGGTACATTCGGACGTACCGAAATGTCGGTGAAAACAACAGGTTCTCAGAGTAGCGCTATGGCGTTTGGTGGTGGATTGTCGCTACGCTATCGGTTGGGTAGGAGTACGGCCTTTAACGTGAATGCCGACTATAGCCGCGCTGATTTTACGTTCACGAACCTGACATCGACAGCACAAAGTAACAATAGTGTATCGAAAAGCTCAAGCTACAGTAGCGATCGAACTGTTGGCGTTGTCAGTGTATCGGCTGGTGTTGTTGTATTATTCGGAACGAAATATCGTCCGTTCTAACAACCGCTTGCTACCCTCCGTGAACAGTTCATCCGTATTTGGTTGTACACCTGCGTTTGGTAGCGTAGTTTAGTGGCTGATTCTTAACTAGCTCAGTCCATGACACCCACTCGCCGACATGCCGTTCTTCGGCGTGTAAAAGATATTACTCTCAGTACTACCCTTAGTTTGGCACTGCTTGGGGGTACCGTTCTTCTTCAAAGTTGCGGTAATAACAACTCCGAAGAAGAACGTACCGAAACCCGTTTCGGAAAAGGTGTACGAACCTATATCACCGAAACCGCGCCCGGTAACTTTAAAATTACCGACGAAGTGCAGGCTGAGCCGGGTCAGGCAGGAGCCATTGTGAATTATCATGATGGTCACCGCGATACGCTAAGTGTTGAAGCCGCTAAACGACTCGTTGAAACCGACCAGTCAACCAATACCTATCTCCACAACCCGGGAGCCTATCATCATCACAACGGGCTAGCGAATGTCCTGTTGTGGGGGAGTCTAGGCTATATGCTAGGGCGCTCTACAGGACCTCAATACCGAGATGACGCCCGTCGGTATGGCTCCGGTGTCTATGCTAACTCCGATTTATATAATCGCTCTACGCGCGTTGGCGAAAACGTTCGTACCTCCCGTGTTACTCGTACTGTTCGGCCATCGGGCGGGCGTAGTGGATTTTTCGGAGGCCGTAGCCGTAGTTTCTCTTCATAAGTTGGATAAATTAAAGATAGTGAGGCAACTAATTGCCCAGTTTCTGCCGTTACGTGATTAGTATATGTCAAAAAATTGACTGGTATAGTCAGGAATTGCCAGACTGTTGTCTGTGAATTCCTGACTATACCAATTCGTTTTTGACCTAAGTAGGATTGGTCTGGATACTATGAATCGGAAAATAAATCAGGAGCGGCTACGGCAGGAATCATTTGATGTGTGTATCATTGGCGCGGGGGCCAGTGGTGCCGGTGCAGCCTTAGATGCGGCCCTGAGAGGGTATCGGGTTGCGCTGATTGACCGGGGCGACTTTGCCAGCGAGACGTCTTCCCGTTCTACCAAACTGATTCATGGGGGCGTTCGCTATTTAGAACAGGCGATCAAAAAGCTTGATTTAGCGCAACTTCGTCAGGTGCGTCATGGTCTGGCCGAACGCCGGACGGTTATTCGAAATGCTCCACATTTAGCGCACCCACTCGCTATTCTTACACCGGTATTCAGTTGGTTCGAAGGCCTTTATATGACTATCGGCCTGACTCTTTACGATTTGATTGCTGGTCATGACTCCCTCCCAAAAGGAAGCTGGCTCAATCGGGCAGAGGCACTAGCCAAAAGTCCGATGTTGACGGGTCAGATGCACAGCGCGGTTTTGTATTATGATGGTCAGTTTAATGATGCCCGCTATGCGCTCGCACTGGCACACTCAGCCAGCGAAGCTGGAGCAACTGTAGTTAATTACACTGCCGTAACTGGTTTTACGCAGGAGAGTGGACGGCTTAAAACAGCTATTGTTCAGGATCAACTTACGGGCGAAACAAGTGAAATTCGGGCCAAGGTCTTTCTGAATTGTACGGGACCTTATGCAGACAGTGTCCGGCTACTAGCGAATTCGGCTGCCGAGGAACGTATACGTCCTAGTAAAGGCGTCCACATTGTTTTACCGCGCGAAACGCTGGCCAGCGATTACGCCATTCTGATTCCGAAAACAGCTGATGGCCGAGTTGTGTTTGCCATTCCGTTTGGCGACAAGGTGTTTGTTGGTACAACCGATAACGATTACGAAAATCTGAATCAGGAACCTATATTGGAACCCGATGAGGTCGATTATTTGCTCGAAACAGTAAAACCTTATTTAGCTAACGCTCCGCATCGTTCCGATATACAAGCTGGCTTTGGCGGTATTCGTCCGCTCATTGTGAGCAGCCGGGCCGATACCAAAACGTTGCTTCGCGATCATGAAGTGGAATACGATCCGGAATCTGGTTTATTGAGCTTACTGGGCGGTAAGTGGACAACCTACCGGGTAATGGCCCAGGATGCCATTGATCGTGTTGCTGAATTACTGAGCAAGCCCGTTCGGAGTAGTACCGAAACTCATTACTTAGTTGGGGGCGAAAATTACCGTTTCGAGGATTGGCAACTAGTACAAACCAGCTATGGGCTTCCGGCCGATGTTTGTCAGCACTTACTCCGAACCTATGGAACTCGTGCTCATAACGTAGCCAAGCTAGCAGAACAATACCCTCAATTGGCCTCTAAATTAACCGACAGTCAACCTTTTCTAAAGGCTGAAATCGTGTACCAGGTTCGTGAAGAAATGGCGGTTACCGTTCGAGATGTACTGGCTCGTCGGTGGCGGCTGGAGCTTTCAAACTGGCAGCTAACGGCTGAGCTTGTTCCGAAGGTTGCCGAGTTGATGGCTACTGAACTGGGTTGGAGTGAGACGCATCAGGCAGAGCAAAATCGATCGTATCAACAGTTATTGGCGACGTTCGTAAAACAGGCTGGACTGTTGTTTGAACAGTCCGTTATGGCCCCTATCTAGCTTTTCGTCTACTTTTTGGTAGAGTGAGCATGCCTTACCTCCCGAACCATCGTCATCAGACGTTTCCAGCACCGACCAATGGTTTTTTTGTCGTCTACTTTCGTAGGGGCAGTAGTTGCGGTAGCTTCTGGTTTAGTCGTTGTGTTACGAGCTAAAACAGGGTCACCTGCTGACTTGGTTGGCGATTTTACAGGAGAAACTAGGGTTGTTGTGAAGGCAGTTTGCAAGGGCATCGCGATAGTGATCGACGATACAAACGGGCATACTACTAAAGATGCAGTAGCTACGTAGCCTGCTGCTTTTTTCATCAAAAGAGTTCTCATGAGGCAGTTGGTTTAGAATCACTATGGCGTCGTATTAGCAATTCTTGCAAAAGAGGATGCATTAGATGCTAATATAGACATAAATAGTATTATTGCCTCATAGAGTAGAATTAAACGTCAAACAAATAAGTAATCATCTATTCCTTATCAACTATAATGCCAGAAAAATATTGTTTTGGCTGATTGTTGAAAAACAGTATTTTTTTATAACCCTCGCCTACATCTCCGGCTCTATTCGCTAATTGGCAATTATTGAGCGTGGGAAACTGTTATCTTTGCCGAATCGTTTGTAATACACTATGTTCGAGAATCTTCAGGATAAGCTAAATAAGGCTATTAAAACCCTAAAAGGGCAGGGCCGCATTACCGAAATCAACGTTGCTGCAACTATTAAAGAAGTTCGCCGTGCGCTGACCGACGCCGACGTAAACTATAAAGTTGCCAAAGAAATTACCGACCGCATTCGTGATAAAGCGCTTGACCGAAAGGTGCTTATTTCCGTTGAGCCGGGCCAACTATTCGTTAAAATTGTTCAGGAAGAACTGACCGAGTTAATGGGTGGCGAAGCACAGGGCATCAATATCAAAGGCGACCCGGCTGTCATTCTGATTGCAGGTTTGCAGGGATCGGGTAAGACAACCTTTTCGGGTAAACTGGCGGCCTTTCTAAAAAAACAGGGGCGGGGTGTACTCCTCGTTGCTGCAGATATCTACCGGCCAGCGGCTATCGACCAGTTGAAAGTCCTGGGTGAACAGGTTGGCGTAGATGTATACGCCGAGCCAGAAAACAAAGACGCCGTTGCCATTGCGAAGAATGGTATCGATCAGGCTCGCAAAACAGGTAAGAAAATCGTAATTATCGATACAGCCGGACGTTTGGCAGTCGATGAAGCGATGATGCAGGAAATCGAAGCGGTTAAACGGGCCATCTCACCCACCGAAACCTTGTTTGTGGTTGATTCCATGACGGGGCAGGATGCGGTCAATACGGCCAAAACGTTTAACGAACGGCTCAATTTCGATGGCGTCGTGCTCACCAAACTTGACGGTGATGCCCGAGGTGGAGCGGCTCTTTCCATTAAAACGGTTGTCAATAAGCCCATCAAGTTCATTAGTACGGGCGAGAAAATGGAAGCGCTCGACGTATTCTACCCCGATCGGATGGCCAGCCGGATTCTGGGCATGGGCGACGTGATTTCGCTGGTAGAGCGGGCGCAACAGGCATTTGATGAAGATGAAGCCAAACGCATCAACGCCAAGATGCGTAAGAATCAGTTCGACTTCGACGACTTCCTGTCGCAGTTGCAGCAGATCAAAAAGATGGGTAATGTCAAAGACCTGCTCGGTATGATTCCGGGCATGGGCAAGATGATCAAGGATTTGGACATCGATAACGATTCGTTCAAGCCCATCGAAGCCATTATTAGCTCGATGACGCCGAAGGAACGTAGCCGCCCTGACATCATTGATGGAAGCCGTAAAAAACGAATCGCAGCGGGTAGTGGTACCAATATCCAGCAAGTGAATAATTTGCTGAAGCAGTTCGATGAGATGCGCAAGATGATGAAGAAGATGAACACTATGCAGTCATCCGGCAAGCTGAATAAAATGATGCGGTAATCTCTACATATCTAAAGCAACTAGCCTTGGCCGTGTCAACACAGTCAAGGCTAGTTGCTTTTATAACCTGGTAGACTTTTCATGCGGGTAGGCCAAGTCAGGAGTCTTAAATCTTTTTCGAGCCTGCTATCACTTTCTCTTTTCTGCCCGGTCCCCATAAGGCCCGACCTGGCAAGACACCGGTATGTTGTCCATCTTTTAGTACCTGTTTCCCGTTGATAAAGACATGTTGCATACCCGTAGCGTATTGGAAGGGTTTCTCGAATGTAGCTTTATCGCCTATGGTAGCCGGGTCGAAAATAACGACGTCGGCAAAGTAGCCTGGCTTGAGCAAACCGCGATCCTTGAGTTTGTGATTGCTAGCAGGTAAACTGGTTAGTCGGCGGATGGCTTCGTCCAGCGAAATCAATTTTTCGTCCCGAACGTATCGACCTAGCAACCGGGCGAAGTTGCCAAAAGTGCGAGGGTGTGTGGTGCCGTTTTGGTTGTCTTCTTCCCGTATCGAAGCAGCATCCGATCCGAAGCTGACCCACGGTTGCTGAATCTCCTTGCGAACGTTTTCTTCCGACATCAGGAAATAGATTGTTCCAACCCGGGCTTTGTCCTGCACAATTAGATCCATTGCGGTTTCGAGTGGGTCTTTTCCACGAATAGCGGCTACCTGTCCCAATGTTTTACCGACGTATTTCTTCAATGAATCCTGTTCAAAATCCGCCAGCAAAATATTATCCATGGAACCTGCTAAAGCGAATAAGTTTTCCCATTCCTGGGTTTGATGGCGTACTTCCCCGGCAATTTTTCGGCGTTCTGTAGGATCCTGCAATCGCTTCCAGCCTGCCAGAAAGCCCCCGTTGAAGACATAAGGTGGTAAACAGGATGTTAAGCCCGTACCACCAGCCGTATAGGTGTACATGTTGGCGGTTACGTCCTGGCCTTGTTGCCTTGCCTGATTAATCATGGCAATAGCCTTATCTATTTTAGGCCAGTTTCGTACGCCACTTGCCTTAAAATGATAGAGTTCGACGGGGAGCTTGGCTTCCTTACCAATCTTGATAAGCTCTTGGATACCCTCTTCCAGCCGATCACCTTCACTCCGCATGTGAACAATGTAGCGGCCTCCGTAACGAGAGGCTTCGCGACACAGCGCAATCAGTTCATCAGTATCGGCAAAGGTATTTGGGGGGTAAATCAGCATAGTTGTTACGCCCAGCGCACCGCCTTCCATCGCTTCCTGAACCAATGCCTGCATCTGGGCTAACTGACTGGGAGTGGGTTTCACGTCGTCCTCGCCCAGTACGTTCATGCGGACTTCGCCTGCGCCTACATACGAAGCAATGTTTGGGGTAATGCCTTTGCGCTCCAGTTTGGTCATAAACTCCGCCAGCGTTGTCCAGCTGCAGGTATCAGCGCCAGGGCCAAATGTGGTTAGGTTGCGGTTGATTCGTTGGCGCATGGCCTGGGTCTTAACCGGACCCCACGATAACTCGCCGAAGATTTCGGTTGTAATCCCCTGCTTCAAATCGCTCATAGAGCGGTTGTCTTTGAGCAGAAACGCGCCCGTATGTGATAGTACATTGATGAATCCCGGTGCCACCGCCATACCATTGGCATCTACAATGGTAGTTGCCTTAGAATTCGACAAGGTACCGATCGCCACGACCCGGTCTGCCCGAATACCAACGTCGCCTTTGTACGGCTTTTGACCGGAACCATCGTAAATCAGGCCATTTCGAATAATAACATCGTAGGGAACAGTCTTTGCCGATTTTGTTTGACCAGAACTAGCAAACGACAGTACCATGCATAAGCAAGCGAAGAAGACGGTTTTCATCAGAAAGTGACTGAAGAGGTTGGTTTGCAAAATATAAGGATAATATCTTGGTTCACCGCCCTTTAGCCTGCTAAGGCATTGTCCTTACTTCGTTTTCATTACTGCCCTCATCAGTCGAGTTACATGGATAGGTCAATTGGATTGCTTAGTATGCTATAAATCCAGATAATACCGTCGGCGGGCGGGGTCGAATCGTTCGATGGCATAGCGGAGAGTTGTACGCGGCATTTGCTGGACGTGGTCATGCAAAAATTCTTCTAGGGCATCTATATTCCGTTTACCTACTTCGCGTAGCATCCAGCCAATTGCCTTATGAATCAGGTCGTGTTTATGAGGCAACAATAGTTCGGCCAGGGCGAAGGTATCTCCAAACTGCCCCAGCCGAATCAGCGCGAAAGTCGAAATGATAGCAATGCGCTGGCTCCAGAGATGATCTTCAGCGGCCAGTTCATATAGAATTGATCGGTCTCCATGAATGACCGATCGACCAATAATGTGCGGGCAGGTGACATCTACTAAATCCCAGTTGTTGATAAACTGTCGGTTGGCCAGATACCGTTCCAGAATTTCCGATTGTTGAGCTGGACGAGCTTTCTTCGTTTGGTTAACCCAAATTAACAGCCCTACCATACGGCATTCGTGATAAGGGTCACGTAATAACAGCTCGGTTTCGGTAATGGGTAGGTTATGATACTGTTTGGCAATGATGTGCTGCTCTGGCATTGAAAGCCCTAAAAAGTGGTCACCTTCACCATACTGACCCGGAGCGGTCTTAAAAAAACGAGCAACCCAACTAGCTCGGTCAGGTTGAGCAAAAGCAAGCAGAGCTTCTTTTACGGCAGTGTACGTCAGTTCCATTAGAACAAAAAAGCAGAGACCTAGAAGTCTCTGCCAGAAATGGAGCATCATGGGCCCCTGCTTAATCATTGAGCTTTGAACGCACAAACTCCTGCTCAGCTAAGAGCGGTAGCGGGTAGAGCATAGTCTTATTCCGCTCAAAGGTTGGGCGGTCGAGGTCGGCGGCTAAATACTGACCTTTTACAAAAGCCTCTACGGTTTTCTTGATTAGGTCGGCATCGTTAGGCCGTTCTACTTCGTCTAACTCTAATACATCGATATCGTCATCATCATCCTGAAAAGATCCCGTAAAAACGGGTGGTTCTGGTCGAACAATGGATGAACCGCCATTATAGCCACCCGTTGGTGTTTGCTTATCATCGGGCTTCACGCTTACGCCAACAGGCTCTGAGTCTGTTTCATTCCCATCCGCGTCGACCAGTACCAGGTCTTCGGGGGTTTCTTCATCCGTCAGACTATCCTGGGGCTGGTCTTCTTCTGCTTCTAGTAGATCAGGCTCTACCACATTAGTGCCTGGATCTTTAAGCTGATCCATGAGCGCAGATGTACCGTCAAAACCAGCGGCAATGATAGTTACCCGTAGATTCTCGCCAAGGTTTTCGTCGGTGATGGCACCAAACTTAAACATGCGGGCTTCGCTCTGAATTTTTTTGGCAACGTGTTCCGAAATGGCCATTTGCTCTTTCAGCTTCATGGCGTGTTGCTTACTCGACGAAATGGTTAGCAGAATCCGTTTGGCCCCTCGAATGTCGTGGTCGTTCAGCAAAGGCGAATTCAGAGCCGCTTCGATAGCGCGAAGAGCACGGTCTTCGCCCCCGATCTCAGCCGAACCCATAACAGATTGTCCTGCTCCTTCGAGCACTTTCTTAACGTCGGCAAAGTCAGCGTTGATATCGCCCTGGGTCGTAATGATCTCCGCGATACTCTTTACGGCATTGGCTAGTACGTCATCGGCATGAGCGTAGGCTTCCGTCCATGTCAGTTCGCTATATAACTCAGCTAGTTTGTCGTTTAGAACAACTAATACGGTATCGCAGCTTTTCTTTAGCTTTTCAATTCCTTCACGAGCCTGCTCTTTCTTATCAGTTCCTTCGTACCAATAGGGAGCCGTTACAACAGCTACCGTTAGCAGGCCCATCTCACGAGCTACTTCGGCAACAACGGGAGCTGCACCTGTACCGGTACCACCGCCCATACCCGCCGTGATGAAAACCATTTTCGTTGGCGGAGCCAGCAGGTTCCGAATTTCGTCGATACTCGCTCGGGCAGCATCTTCACCTGCTTTGGCCTCGGTACCTGCCCCCAATCCGTCGCCCAGTTGCAATTTGGTTTGCACTGGATTACTCATAAGAGCCTGACGGTCGGTATTACACACGGCAAAGCTGACATCCCGCATTTTCAGTTTGTCCATGTGCTTAACGGCATTACCTCCCATGCCGCCCACGCCGACAACCTTAATAATAATTGGGTTATCGTCTGGAATTTCGAATCTATAGCCCTGACTATTCATCGTGTGGGTTGTGGTGTCTGTTCATTTACAAAAACTGTATATAGCGAGTAAACCGGCTTATGGCCAGTTTACAAGATTTCTAGTACGGGTCGGTTTCGTTGCCACGAGATGGCTGTAGCGCTTCTAGAAGTTTGTCGAACCAACCTTTTTTAGGCGGCTCAGGTGGTTCTGGAAGCTTGGTTCCCCCGGTAGGTTTAACGCCTGTTCCGCTAACGGGTGGGTAAGTTACCCGACTACTTGGGCTAACAGGCTGATCTTCAGGAATTCGATTCGGATCGCTGATGAATGAAATTCGATTGTCGATGGTCTTATAGCCTGCCCACACCAAACCAACTGCAGTTGCATAGGCAGGATCGCCAACCAGGTCAGCACGGCCATTAGGTTCAAGATGCTCAGGATACCCAACGCGCACTTCTTCAACCCCGGTTACCCGACCGAAAATAAGCTCCACTCCTGGAATTAGTGCTGAACCACCGGTTAGGACGATACCACCCAGCAATTTGCCGTCGTAGCCCGACCGAATAATTTCGGCTTGTACCAATGCGGCAATTTCACGCAACCGGTCTTCAATAATGACAGCTACATTTTTCAGTAGTACGTCTTTCGGCTTACGATTGCTTAGCCCAGGTACCGCCACAACCTCATTCAGATTGTATTCGCCGGGGTTAGCGCTACCAAATTTCTTTTTGAGCAACTCAGCCTGATTGGGTAGAATTTTGCAACCCGCCTGAATATCGGATGTCAGGCTATTACCAGCCCATGGAAAAACGGCCACGTGACGAAGGACATTTCGGTAATAAATGGCCATCTCAGTAGTGCCTCCTCCAATATCGACCAGCGCAACGCCAGCGTATTTTTCTTCATCAGTCAGAACCGCCAGACCTGACGCGAGCGCCGACAGCATCATGGTATCCTGGGCCAGATTGTTGCGCGTAATGCACTTGCGAATGTTTCGGGCAGCATTTGCCTGGGCTGTAATTAATTGAAAATCAGCACCAAGCTTTACTCCGTTTCGACCAACCGGTTGATTGATATTCGTTTCCGTATCGACGACGAAATCCATTGGCAGGACATGGATAATTTCCTTGTCGGCCGGAATCGACGTCCGGTACATGTCATTCAACAGGTGATCAATATCTTCTGTCTGCACCTCATCGCCGGATGATGAACGGGTAATGCTCCCACTCGACTTAACCGACGTAACGTGTGAACCGCTGAAACTGACATTTACTAAATGAATGTTCAGGTTAGATTGGTTAGATGCCTCTGCTACAGCCCGCCGGATTGCATTGACTGTATTGTTGACGTTCACGACAGACCCCTTGGCTACTCCATCGGTTAGATTCGTCTCCCCTACGCCCAGTACTTCGAGCGTTTCCTGTTCCTTGTTATTCCGAATCAACCGTCCAGCCACCGCACACACCTTAGTGCTACCGATGTCCAGACCCACTACAATTTTTTCGTCCATGCCCGTTGTTGTCATTCGCAAACTATTTGGTTTCGGTACTGGACGCTTACCCGGCTATAACGATCCCATCCTTTGGCTGGTAAAACGTCCGTATAGACTAATTTTAATTTTCTAAACTTCGCATCCAGTTCGGTGGGTGGCCCAAATTCAATCCGATGATTACCCATTTGCGGCCACATGGTCACCTCGCCTTGTTCATCTACTGATAGCTCGGCGATTTGTGCACGCCAGAACGGATCATCGTGTATTCGTTTCAACAAATCCAGCAATGGCTGGTTTCGTTCACTGACCAGCGAACGATTTTGAGCGAAATAATTTCCGGTCAGAATCGGAACACGGGCCGAATAATTCATAGAGATCGGGAAAAAGTGGCCATCTTCACTTACATACTGCCCCGATACGGTTCTTGTTCCGTCGCCTGGAGCCATTAACCGGGCCAATGGCCTGGGTTGTTCAATCACGACGAGTAAAGCACCTGTTAGGTCACGTGAAATCTGACAATTTTTTACCAATCCATGTTGTTTCAACCTTTTTTCCAATCGGCGGAGGTCTACATCGGCATAATCTTTACCGACAACTGGATCTGCTCCTTCGTTAGTCAGGTAGCCTATTGCATCCCGACGCGTCAGAAAACGATACCCATCTGTCTGATTAATTCGTATAATCACCGACCGAACATGCTTCTGCCCATGCCTGATTTCGGTAAAAGCAATGAGACCAAATAGACTCAAAAGCCCTCCGAAGGCGAACAACCACTTTTTGGATGATTTAAAGGTAGAAAACATCTGTAAATAAGATGAATTGTTTTTCAGTTATTTTATCTATTGGTAGGTTACGATAGATTTTAATGTTGGTAGCAATTGGTCAATATCACCCGCACCGATGGTGACAAGCAATGAAGGCTTCATTTTTCGCACAACGTCGGGCAATTCGTCTTTGGTGCATTTTTGTTTGCTTTTCGAGTGTACGCTCCGAAAAATCAGCTCTGAGGTGACTCCTTCCATCGGCAGTTCGCGAGCGGGGTAAATATCAAGCAAAATTACATTGTCTGCCAGTGATAGACTTTCGGCAAAGCCCTCCGCAAAATCACGTGTACGACTGAATAAGTGTGGTTGAAAGATCGCCGTCAATTCTCGGTCAGGATACAGCGCTTTCACCGACGACAAAAAGGCCTGTACTTCAGCAGGATGGTGTGCGTAGTCGTCGATCAATACAGCTTCATCGGTTTTAAGAATATACTCAAATCGCCGACGAACTCCCCGGTAGGTTGTCAGCGCCGATCGAATAGCCTCGGGCGATACGCCTACTTCCAGCGCTACAGCTCCTGCGGCAACAGCATTTTCGACATTATGAAATCCGGGAACCATCAGTTGGATATCGGCAATAGCTCCTTTCGGATGGACCAGGTCGAATACAAACGTAGCCTGTTCAATTCGCAGGTTCTGGCTGTAATAGTCGCCATCTTTCAGAGAATACTGTCTAACCTCTGCTTTTGTTTTGTCTGCAAGTGATAAACCTTGCTTCATGAACAAAACGCCATCGGTTTCAATCTGGCTTACGAATTTGCTAAATGATTCAAGGACAGCATCATGTGCCCCATAAATGTCCAAATGATCGGCATCCGTAGAGGTTACGATGGCATAGGTTGGAAATAACGTCAGAAATGATCGGTCAAATTCATCGGCTTCGACCACACAAACTACGGAGCGAAGGTCATCGGCGGGTTCATTGAGCAGGAAGTTAGTACCGTAATTATTGGTAATGCCACCCAGAAAAGCTGCGCAGTTTACACCTGCATCGCGCAGAATATGGGCAACCATTGATGACGTAGTGGTTTTTCCGTGTGTTCCAGCAACCCCAACTGTTGTCATCTGACCAGCTAATAAGCCCAGAACCTGTGACCGCTTTTGGAGTGTAAACCCTTTTTCTATAACGTAACTATATTCGGCGTGCGTTTTAGGAACGGCAGGGGTATATATGACTAAGGTTTCGGCAGGATTTTCCCGAAAGGCAGCAGGTATTTGATCAACATCTTCGGTGAAATGAATCGTCATACCTTCTGCTTGCAGAGCATCGGTCAAAGCAGTAGGCGTTTTGTCATAGCCGGCAACGGTGTAGCCATTAACCCGAAACCAACGGGCCAAAGCGCTCATACCGATGCCACCAATGCCGAGGAAATAAATGTATTTGAATTGATCTAATGTCATTTGTTGGGGAAGAAAGGGGGAACAGAGGAGAAGGTAAAAGGGGAGATTTTAATCCCTCTCCTCCGTTCTCCTTATTTTGTTAATTTAATTACTTCGTTGGCAATGTCGCGAGCGGCATTAGGTTTGGCCAAAGATCTTATTTCTATACTCAGTTGTTGTCGTTGAACTGGATTGTTTAGCAAAGTTAATGCTGCGGTGACAAGTTCCTCGCGTGCACTTCGGTCATTGACAAGTAGGGCTGCATTATGCTCTACCAGGCTCATGGCGTTTTTTGTTTGGTGATCTTCTGCGGCTGCTGGAAATGGTACCAGAATAGCCGGGCGACCAACCAGACATAATTCAGATACGGACAGCGCTCCCGCTCGGGATACGACGGCATCGGCAACTGCATATGCTTTGTCCATATCGTAGATAAAGTCGTAAGGTTTAATTAATGGCGAAGCAAGCGTAGCTACGGCTGTCCGCGCCCGTTCAATGAAGGCGGGACCTGTTTGCCAAATTACCTGAATACCTGCATCGACAAAGCGGGCTAACCCAGCCTCTATACTCTCATTTACTGTTCGGGCTCCCTGGCTCCCGCCAATAATTAACAGTGTTGGCCGAGTTGCTTCCAGGTCGAATAATTTCTGACCAGCCGCCACTTGTTGATCGGCAAACTGGATATCGCTCCGAACCGGATTTCCCGTTAGTTTGATCTTATCAACTGGAAAAAATGCGTCCATGCCGGGGTAAGCTACACAAATGCGCTTTGCCCATCGGGCGAGTACTTTATTTGTAAGTCCGGCATACGAATTTTGTTCCTGGATCAGTGTAGGAATTCCTTTTAGTGATGCTGCCAGTAAAAGAGGCCCGCTGGCGTAACCGCCTACGCCCACAGCAACATCGGGCTGAAAATCACTAACGATCTGCCGGGCCCGAAGTAAACTCCGGCCTAATTTTAGCGGAAAGCCCAGGTTTGCCAGTGTTAGTTCCCGCTTAATGCCAACGATAGGTAAGCCTACAATTTCATAACCTGCACGGGGCACTTTCTCCATTTCCATTTTACCTTCAGCTCCAACGAACAAAATCTTCGTTGTCGGATCGATTGCCTTCAGCTCGTTGGCAATAGCAATTGCTGGATAAATATGACCGCCGGTTCCGCCCCCGCTGATGATAACTTTCATTCGGTTTGTGGTTTATGGTTTACGGTATTCGGTTTATGGTGAACTGGGACGAAAGCAACTAGATGCGTCAGCCCACCATAAACTGAATACCGTAAACCATGAACATTAAATTTTACTTTCGTCGGCTTCATCGCGACTGACACTTAGAACAATGCCAATCGCTAAGCCGGTGAATATGAGGGATGTACCCCCCATACTTAATAACGGTAGCGGCTGTCCTGTTACAGGAGCCAAGCCAATGGCTACACAAATGCTGGCAAAGGCCTGAAAAACAATACTAAAGGTTAATCCGGCTGAGAGTAGTCCACCAAAAGGGCGAGTTGCTTTCTGAAGTGTTTTCATGCCTCGCCACAAAAACCATAGGTAAGCTAATACGACGGGTATACCCCCTAATATCAACCCATACTCTTCTACGATAATAGCGTAAATAAAATCAGAGAATGGGTTGGGCAATGTGTTGCGTTGATGGCTGTTGCCGGGTCCCTGACCAGTTAAACCGCCGTTTGCCAGTGCGATGTACGACTGCTCGACCTGGTAAACGATGGTGTCGGAATTTGAAAAACTTTTGACCCGATTAACCGCCGTTCCCAATCGCTGCCCTGCTGCTAAACCGATCCCTCCAAACACCACACATACTGCAATCATATAGCCTAAATAGCGCACTGGAACCCGACCAATGTACATTAGTAGAAAACAGGTTGCGCCCAACAAAAGAGCCGTTGATGTATTTGAGAGTATAATTAGCGAACAGATAAGGCCAATCCAGAGAATAAGATTGAATAACACCGTTGGGTCATTCATGAAGCGTTGCCGCTTGGCCAGCATCGCTGCCAAATTGGAAATAAGGGCCAGTTTGGCTAAATCCGATGGTTGAAACGTCTGGTTAATAATAGGAATCGTTACCCAGCGCGACGCGTCATTCAGGGTCGAACCTTTGAAAAAGGCCCATAATAGGAGAGGAACAGATAACCAAAGCCCATATTTCGACAACCGGGCGTAGTAGACATAGTTAATCTTATGCGCGAAATACGTACAGGCTAATCCAATAAGAAGAAGAGAGCCGTGTTTTAGTAGAAAGACTTCTGTATTTCCATCCAGCTCACGAAACGCTTTAGTACCCGTTGCGCTATAAACAACCAGCACGCTCATAATTGATAGATAAAGAACAATCCACCAGATTTGGCGGTCGCCTTTAAGATGCGTACGAATCCATTCTCGGAGGGCCATGTTTTTTTAATGATGAATGATGAATGCTTTTACCTTAAGCATTCATCATTAGGTTTTTAACGGCGGCTTTGAACTGATTGCCACGGTCTTCGTAATTTTTGAATAAGTCAAAACTGGCACAAGCTGGCGAAAGCAGGACAATATCCCCCGGTTCCGCCAGTTCAAGCCCTTTCGTTACGGCATCGGTAATTGATTGCGTTTCGTAAATCGTCGGTACTTTCTCGCCAAAATACTCCACTAATTTATGATTATCAATGCCAAGGCAAATCAGCGCTTTTACTTTTTGATCTACTAATTTATCCAATTGGCTGTAATCGTTGCCTTTGTCCTGACCACCTGCTATCCAGATTGTTGGCGCATCCATACTCGATAGAGCATAAAAAACAGAGTCGACATTGGTCGCTTTCGAGTCGTTGATGAACTGGATATGGTTGACCGTTCCTGCAGGCTCAAGACGGTGGGCCGCATTCTGAAAGGTTTTTAGTCCATTTGCAATAGCCTCGTTTGCTACACCGACGGACTGGGCTGCTAGTATAGCCGCCAACATGTTGATCGCGTTATGCGGGCCACGAAGAGGAGTATCTGTTTGTGAAATTGTAAATGAATGATCCTTATTAGCGGCCAATAACTGATCATCGGCTAAATAACCTCCCGGCGAAACGACTTTTTCCAAAGATATTGGCAACTGACGAACAATCGGATTCCGTTTGGCTAGTTCATCCAGAATTGGCTGACTTTCGGCAAAATAGATAAAGTCGTCGGTAGGAGTGGCGTTTTGTAAAATTCTGAATTTAGACGCTACGTAATTCTGAAAATCATATCCGTAACGATCAAGGTGATCGGGCGTAATATTAAGCAGAACCATTACATCGAGATGCGTATCATACATATCGTCTAATTGGAAACTACTCAATTCCAGCACAAAATAGTCAAATGTATCTGTGATGACCTGTTCTGCAAAGCTATCACCGATATTGCCTGCCAGGCCCACATTGAGCCCCGCTGTTTTGAGGAGATGATACGTTAATAAGGTTGTTGTAGTTTTGCCATTACTGCCTGTTATACCAATAAGTTTGGCCCTAGTGTAGCGAGCGGCAAATTCAATTTCAGAAATAACAGGTATATTCTGAGTCCGAAGTTTTTGCACCAGGGGCACTTTCTCTGGAATGCCAGGGCTTTTAATCACTTCGGTTGCGTCTAAAATTCGCTCCTCTGTGTGCTGACCTTCCTCAAATGGTATATTAGCTGCCTGGAGGGTTTTGCGGTAGCTCTCTTTGAGAACTCCTTTATCGGATAGAAAAACATCAAAGCCTTTGGCTTTTGCCAGTAAAGCAGCCCCCACACCACTTTCACCTCCGCCAAGAATGACTATTTTTTGGACTGACATAGTAAATCTGTACTATCAGCAAAATAACGCATAAATGAAGAAGCCCCGACTATTGGTCAGGGCTTTTCAATCAAATTTTCTAAAAAAGGGTTACTCTTTAGATGCCATTGAATTTGAGAAACGGGCTCGGTTGGCTGCTTTCACTATGAGGAAAACAACCCAGGCGATGATCAGGAATTGAATGAATGTATTCAGGAAGTTGCCGTATCGAATAGCAACTTCGGGAGTTGTGCCCACTGCTTCTTTCAGTACAATTTTTAACTGACTGAAATCAACGCCACCGAGAACTAAACCCAAAATGGGGTTAATGATGTCTTCAACAAGGGATGTAGTGATTTTGCCAAAGGCAGCACCAATAATGACGCCAACGGCCAGGTCAAGTACGTTACCCTGAGCGATAAAAGTTTTAAATTCACTAAACATAAAGGCTAATTTTTTAGGTTAGAAACACTAGTTAAGCAAACGATTAAATCAAAGTAGAAAATGTTTATCGCAAATCAAAACCTACCAGGAAGTGGGTCGGTGGCCTTTATTGGGTCTTTCTTCTTTTTAAATGAACTGATGTTATAGGATAATCCGATAGCCAGTGTTTGCTGAATCTGTAGCGAAGAGCTAAAATCTTTATTGTACAGCAAAATTAGACCGAAAGTGGTACTCAGATAACGGCTTGCTTTGGCTGTCATAATAAGATCAAGCCGGTGGTTAATATTATCTAATTGAGCATACTGGGTGAACAGCTGATAACGGGCATTAATCGATATGTTCTCCGTTAGATTACGATTTAAGGCAGCCTGCAACTGAAACGCCAGCCATTCCATACGACTGCTTTTTCCGGGGTCAACACCAAAGGCTTTTTGTGTAGCATCGGGTACAAATGTACCATCTGCCTGTTCCCGCACTCGAACACTTTGATCGGCTAAGAAGGTAAAACGAGGGGCTATTGGGCTCATTCGAAGCGAAAACCAGTCATTGGGCTTATAGGCAATCCCCATAGATAGTGTAAGTTGAGCAGGGGCAAAAAAGTTAGATATACGCAAACGGGTTTGATCTGCTGGAAGTTTATCGTAGCGATAACCAGGCGCAAAAAATGTATTGAACGTACCCGAGACAAACAAATCCCATTTGGGTGCAATCTGGTGCCCTATCACAGAGATCAAAATAATCTGATCCGCAGCTTTTCGGGTATTACCTAACTGGGTAAGATAGCCTAGTTGCAAATCAGCGGTGTTATCCCAGGAAGTTTTTCCTTTTTCGTAGAGGGCACGGGCTGCTATTACACCACCAATTGCAAGCGAATTAACCCCTCCCCCTGACCAATTACTGAACGAGGCCTGATTGAAGTTGACCCCACCACTGAAGGATCGTTGCCAATAGGAGGTATCTGGCTTTACTGAAATTGTGTCTTTAAAATTTTTGGTAACTCGTACTGAATCGGAAGGAACAAATTTAGGTGAGTCCTGAGCCAGTGCCTGGCTTAAGAAAGACCAACTCATAAGTATAAAAAGAGCACTTGTCTTCATAGAATGCGTGAAATTTAGTTGACAGTCAGACGAAGCAGGTGGACGTTGGTAACTCTCTTTTTATACGGCAGCCGTTGGAGGAGTATCAAATACTTCCACTTTTTTCATTTGTAAAGTTTGAAGTGGCACTACTGTTGTCGTTGCGCCGGTGCGGAGTGTAAGAGAAATATTATCTACTTTTATTATTTCACCTTTTGCGTCATCAACTTGAATAGTCTGGCCTTCTTTATACTTATTTTTCGTGTAAAATGAGGATAGAATATTGGCCATTAAATCGCGGGAGGCAATTCCATAACCAATGGCAAATGCGAAGATTACACCACCTATAATGAGGTTAAAGCTTGATTCAAGGAGTTCTGTGTTGATACCAGCTTGCCCCAGTGCACTAATAATGGTAATGATCAGAAAGAAAACAAATACAATCATGCTGAGTAGTCTGCCCGAAGCTATATTAAACGACTGACACACACTGACTACTGCTCCTCGTAACGTATCGGCCAGTAGAACACCAACTTGTAACATAATAGCGGCTGCAATCAGTTTGGGAATAAAGTTGATCAACGAGGCCACCATCTCGGTGATAGCAGCCACCCCTAATTTTTCAGTGGCAGCCTTAATGAAAACCAGCAGGATAAAGTAGTAAAGGACTTTTGCAATAATTTCGCTTAGTTTAATTTCTGTCTTCAGTTGTTTGATAATGCTAATTTCATTCAGGCGATTACCGATTTTGTCAAACCCTACTCTACCAAGCACTCGTAGTACAATAAGGGCGACGAGCCGGGCAAAGCCAATCCCGATTAACATAATGACCATTGCCCCTAATAGGCGAGGAACAAACTCAACAAATTGGTCAATTAGGGTTTGAAATGTATTCCGTAAAACTTCAGTCAATTCTGGAAGCTCTTTCATGTGGCAGGATTTGTGTTATCAGAGGTTACGTAAGGTGGGTTCATCAGAGCGGATGCCAAATCCAACAAGTCGCCGATGTAGAGATCGACGATCGTTATTGCATTCCGAATTAAATCTATTTCTGAAACGAGTTCTGTTTTTAGATTGGGAGGGCAGACCGCGTCAGACTCAAGTTGTTTAAAGGGATTCGTATTTTCCATAGCATTTGATTAACGAAAAGGCCAGCGGATAGACAACACCATTTTGATTGCCAGTAATAGCCAGAATATGGCACCTTCGAGATAGTGTTTGCGTAGCTTATCACGTGATCGTTTAAGGCGCATTTTTACTGCGCTCTCAGTCAATCCGTTTATATTGGCAATATCTCGAATACTAATATCATCCTGATACTTCATCAAGAGCATCGATTGTTCATCGGGGGGGAGTTGATGGAGGGCGCGCTCAAGTTGTTGCGCTTCCATCTCAGCCAGTTCGGCTAATCCATCGTCAGCACCCACATCTAATCGCTCCCAACCATCGTCCATATAGACCTCCCGGCGCAGGTTGTGCGACCGGAGCTGATCGGTGCAGTAATTGTATGTGATTGAATATAACCAGGTTGAAAATTTAGACTGTTCTCTAAATCCGCTAAGCTTAACAACCAGTTTCAGGAAGATGTCGTGCGTTAGGTCTTCTGCCCTAACTGGATCTTTGGTAAATGACAAACATTTCCTGTAAACTTTATCACAGTAGCGTTCATATAATCGTTCAAAATAGACGTTCCGTTGCGTTTCGACATAGTGCCGAACCAACTCTTCGTCTGAATAGTGCTCCATTCTAGGTGGTAGTGGCTGTTAAGACCTGAAAGTTTAGTAAAAGTAACTGTCCTATAAGGCCAATAATAGAAAAAAAAATGGTCACATATAAATTAAAGCAAAAGCTCAGCCAAAGCGGTGACCATTCAGCATAAATTGACTTAATTGCCACATATTTATCATGAACGAAAGAAATAAATAACTCAACTATTCATTTAAACTAAATTCTGCAAGGCTTACACAATTAGTAATATATTACCTCTATATGTGTGATTATCAGTTAATTAATTTACGTATATTTTTTATCGTTGCTTGAAATAAAAATACCCGACTGAGTAGCCGGGCATTTTTTATGATCAATGATCAGTGTGTTGAAATCGACTAGCCGATTGCTACCCGCTTGAAGACCGATACTGTTAGTCCTTTGCTGGTTTTTTCTAGTAATTGCGCAATGGTTACCGAATTGTCTTTTACGAACTCCTGATTGAGCAATGTGTTTTCTTTATAGAACTTGTTAAGTTTACCCATTGCAATTCGTTCGAGCATGGCTTCAGGTTTGCCTTCCTGACGGGCTTGCTCTTTACCAATTTCAATTTCACGTTCTACAATAGTAGCGTCAACGCCATCTTTGTCTAACGCAACAGGTTTCATCGCGGCAATCTGCATGGCAATGTCTTTACCAACTTCAGTAACATCGTTACCGTTAGTGTTGGTAAGACCAACTAATACGCCAAGTTTACCATTCGAGTGAATATAAGAAACAACTTTATCAGCCGATACGGTTTCGTAGGATGCCACGTCGACTTTTTCCCCGATTTTCCCCATCAGATCAGTAATATGATCTTGTAGTGAGCGACCATCTGCCTGAGGAATAGCTAACAATGCTGTTTTGTCGGCAGCATCGGTTGAAACGGCATTACTCATAATAGCCATTGCCAGATTCTGAAAATCGGCTACTTTTGACACAGGCTCTGTTTCGCAGGCTAGCGCAATTACTTTACCTGTTTTGCCATCTGGGCTAACGTGTGCTAACACAATACCTTCGGCCGTTGCGTTATCAGCCCGTTTGTCGGCTATTTTCTGTCCCTGTTTGCGCAGGATTTCCTTTGCTTTTTCAAAATCGCCATCGGCTTCGGTAAGGGCTTTTTTGCAGTCCATCATACCGGCTCCGGTCTCTTGCCGAAGCTTATTTACATCAGCAGCAGTAATTGCCATAATAAAAGGTGGTTGTTAATTTAAATTGCCAAAAATTAGTTGGTAATTAGATTATTGTATACGGAAATGGAATAGCCCATAGCGGCTGCTACGGGCTATCGTTTAGTTTATAGTTTGCAGTTCCAGGATTACAATTGAAGCTTGGTAAACCTATAAGCCTCGAACTGCAAACTATAAACTATATATTATGCTTCCTGCTCATCTTCAGCAACAGCGGCTGGTGCAGCTTCTGCTTCAGGCTGTGTAGCGCCTTCGGCACGAGCCTGAGCAAGGTCTTCAGTGCGTTTAGCTTCTTCCTCTTCCTGAACACGCTGATCGTCTTTATCCTGCTTACGCTCCATTAGGCCTTCTTCAATGGCTTTACCAATGGCAAGCGTAATCAGCGCAATCGACTTATAAGCGTCATCGTTAGCCGGGATTGCGAAGTCCACATCTTCTGGGTTTGAGTTCGTATCACACATGGCAAATACGGGAATCCCCAGACGGTGTGCTTCGGCAACAGCAATGTGTTCGCGCTTTACGTCAACCACAAACAGAGCCGCTGGCAACCGGGTAAGATCGGCAATACCGCCCAATACACGTTCCAGTTTCTCTTTATCGCGGGTGCGGGTCAAACGCTCACGCTTGGCAATACTCTTGACGGTCTCCTCGTCTTTCAGCATTTTATCCAGCGTTTGCATTTTCTTCAGCGACTTACGGATTGTGGCGAAGTTCGTTAACATACCGCCCTGCCAGCGATCTGTAACGTAAGGCATTTTCAGTCGACGTGCTTCTTCCGAAACAATCTCCTGAGCCTGTTTTTTCGTAGCCACAAACATCACTTTCCGGCCCGAACGTACAATACCTTTTATGGAATTGCAGGCTTCTTCGAGCGCAGCTACTGTTTTATTAAGATCAATAATGTGGATGCCGTTCTTCTCCATGAAGATGTACGGGGCCATCCGGGGATCCCACTTGCGCGTTAAGTGGCCAAAATGCACACCAGCGTCTAAGAGGTCTTTATATTCGATTTGTGCCATTTTCGGAATGAAAAATGATTGTTAGAAAAAATACGCAGCACCGCCCGTCGGCATCATCTAAGGGCAGTCTGGACTTGAAATTGAATGAATAATGGTTAATGTAAAATGTACAATGAGAACACGTTCATTATCCATTCTTCATTGAGCATTACACATTGACTATTAACGTTTCGAGAACTGGAACCGGCGACGGGCTTTCTTACGACCTGGCTTTTTCCGTTCAACCATACGCGAATCCCGTGTTAGGAACCCTTCTTTTTTCAGGGCAGGACGGAACTCAGCGTTTAGCTCAACCAGCGCACGGGCAATAGCCATACGGGTAGCTTCGGCCTGGCCAGCCACACCACCACCACGAACGTTCACTTTTACGTCGTAGCCACCAACACCGTTAACAGTTGCAAACGGCTGGTTCAGAATGATTTGCAGGACTTCGGTAGGGAAATATTGTTTGTAATCTTTTCCGTTTACCGAGATGGCTCCGCTGCCCGCCGACATATAGATGCGGGAGATGGCAGTTTTACGGCGGCCAATGGTATTAATACGATCCATTATGACTTAGAATTTAACTGCTGTTGGTTGCTGAGCCTCGTGCGGGTGTTGACCACCAGCGTAAACGTACAGGTTGGTGTACAACCGACGACCAAGCCGATTTTTCGGTAACATACCTTTTACAGCATGCTCGATGATGCGCTCGGGATGTTTTTCGAGCAACAACCGGGGCGTTGCGAACCGTTGACCGCCGGGATAGCCCGTGTGGCGAACGTAAATTTTGTCGGTCATCTTAGCACCTGTCAGGCGCACCTTATCGGCGTTGATGACAATCACGTTATCTCCGCAGTCAACGTGTGGAGTGAAGTTGGTTTTGTGTTTGCCGCGAATCAGGCGTGCGATATTGCTGGCCAGCCGACCGAGCACTTCGCCCTGAGCGTCAACCACAATCCAATCCTTCTGCACCGTTTCTTTGTTGGCAGAGATGGTTTTGTAACTGAGCGTATTCACTGTTATGGAGACTAATTGTTTGATTTTTAAATGCTTACCTATAATAAATATAGGCCCGTCCTGAAACGGGAGTGCAAATATAGGTGGTATGAGTCTGAAAAACAAGGGTATGCAGAGAATATGACGCAAAACCGTGATTTTCAAAAACCTAACCGGATTACTTTAGCTGACGGACTCCTTTCGCCTAGATTGCGTAGCATGTCATAGCGAGAAGAGAAAGATAGCAGCTATGTGAATTTGAAAACATTTCGGGCTGGGGCTCCCATCTGACAAAACCCATATAGTTGATCCCACTATAGCTGCGTAAGTGTAAAA
The DNA here is from genome assembly GCF_054776855.1 of Spirosoma migulaei. Lineage (NCBI taxonomy): Bacteria > Pseudomonadati > Bacteroidota > Cytophagia > Cytophagales > Cytophagaceae > Spirosoma > Spirosoma migulaei. Next base: position 368,336 of record NZ_BAAHBG010000005.1, read on the forward strand.
CTAGTTACCCATTAAAGAACTGAACCGACCATCTTCAAGATGATCGGTTCAGTTCTTTAATGGGTAAATGCTTACTTATAAACCGCTAATAATTCGGGAGTAAACATTATTTAATAGGTTGCCATCATACGTTTGCGAGGCATCATCCGATATATTAAGTATAATGTTTGATGCACTGCCTGTATTAGCACTGGTACGAGTCACGCTAAAGCCTAGTACAGATTTTCCATTGGCCGCAATAGATTGTCCGGCCGCAATGGCTAGCGTTAGCTGAATGTCAGATGCATTATTGGTAACACTCCATTTGGTATTATCTACCGCAACAGGATTAGCTGTTCCATCGGTGACATTGATACTGGTGAGCGTATTATCATAACCAATTGTGTAGCCTGCGGGTACTGAGATCGTAATTGTTGTGTTTCCCGTAGAAGAAAACACGCCACCAACTTCGGCTATAGTCGCTACAAAGTTGTTTGTGGCATTCTCGCTAAAGCTAGCTTGAGGTAGATCAATCGTAGGCGTTAAGTCCGTAGCCGCAAACAGGAACCTGGCCGTTACCGGGAAGTGGTCAGATGTAGTAGTACCACCTGTAATTGGCCGAATTGCCTTCACCGAATTCTGTACATACTGTATCCCACTAGCCGGGAAGGCTCCATTCGTGCTAATTTCATTCGAGATCGTTAGGTGGTCTATAATGTCTGGGTAAGAAGCTGTGCTGGAAATATTACAGTTACTGAGCTGCCTGGTAATCACAGTATAATCGGGAGACGTTGACAACGCACTGAAGGAGGTAATATTGGTAGTGCTGGTTGTTGCATCTATATAAATTGACTGATCTACATCGTCATTATAGTCGCCCATAATCAACACGTTATCGGTTGGGTATGTAGTATCAAGGTAGCTTTTGAGCGAGTTGAAGTCGGCTATACGACGGCTGTATGACGAGGCATCTGATCCCGACTTGGCATGGAGACCCACAAGTTTTAGGGGTTTCTTAATCCCGTTGATCGTAACATCGCAGCTCATTAATAAAGGAAACCGATTCGACGCCCAGGCGCTGGCGCTTAACGAAGCAGGGAAATCCAGAATCTGGCTCGCCGATACGTTAGTCACGATAGCTGTGTTATATACAAAGCATACTTTCTGGGCATAAGTGGTAGGGTCGCTAGGTACTTCTGGAATATCGAACCAGTGTGAATAATAAATAGCTGGTGTACGGGATGGATTTGCACCGCATGTGTAGGTATACGATTTTCCTGTATTCGTATTTAACGTTGCAACAATGGCATCCAATTTGGATAGGTCTGTAATTTCTTCAAGACAATAAATATCCTGATTCATTGCCTGCAGTTGTTGTTGAACATTAGCCTGCTGCTGAACTTCGTTGGTAGGGCCGAAACCTGTATTGCCAAGCCATTCTACGTTCCACCAGACAATATCTAAGGTGTTATCCAGGGAGACTGCTGTACCGCCTGTTCCTACCTCTGGGCAGGAGGCTGTATTTGCTGTTGCACCAGGCACATCGGCGGTTGAACGGGGCAGTATCTGACAGACGTTATTGAACTGGCTCACGACACCCGTAATATCTACAGCGCCAGATGGGCGGGTTGCACCTACTAAATCTGTTCCATTCTGGATGCGCAATTGTGTGCCATCGCTTAGAGTGTACGTAGTATTTCCAGAAAGAGTAGTACCGGCAGGTGTTACAATGCTCACACTTGGTAACGTGACCAGCTCTCCTTTGTGGTTGCAAAGGGTAGCAGTTGATACAGTTGTTGATGTAGGTATTTCATTAGCCGCAGAAGTTTTAACGAAACAGCCTGTGAAGTTTTTCAACTCTTTGTCTGTTTGATAGGTAGCTAATTCGCCTGCTACCTGTATTTCGTCGCCAACACTCAGCTCTGGAATCTCGATCGTTGTACCTGTTCCAGTATATAACAAAATACCACCTGTTGCATCCTGAATATAAATGTTTGTCGTCAGAATAGAGGTAACCCGACCTGTCGCTTTAAAGACTACTCCATCCGTAGCAGAACGAATTGTACTAATTGGGTTAGAAATACCGCAAGGACCAGTGGCTCCGGCAGGGTAAACTGTTCCACTTACTGTAACTGACTTTGAACTGGCTACTTCTGTAGTGTTTACGGTAATCGTACCCGAATAAGGACCGGCAGCGAGACCAGCGGCTAAACGGGTATAGATAGGTTGATTTACGGAACCATCACCTGCCGGCGTTAATGAAAGCGGACTTGCTGTAAATCCTGAACTACTGCTTGTCGAAACTTCAAAGTTTGCAGAAGGGGAAACAACTACGGGAGTTGCGGGTGAAAGATTTTTACCTGCAACCGTAAAGGTAGTGCTGGAAGTAGGGGTTTCACCGGCTGTATAGGTCATACCTGGTAGAGATACGGCCGAAACGGCGATTCTTGGATCATTATTTAGTGGAGAGTAGGATAGTGAAAAATCGTCGAGACCTGTAGTAGGTCGGTTACCACTACCCGTACTGGCTGTTAAGGCAACAACCCGTATCCAAACAGCCTGGCCAATATTGTCCAGGGCAAAACCAAATTCGTAGTTTATCGTATTGTTAGAAAAGGTAGAACCGCCAATGGCTTGCGTGGCTGCCGTAGTAAAGCTAGTCGGCGAATCACCTAGTCCATACTGAACAGCCCAGATAGTTGTTCTTGCAGATGAAGGATCAAGCGATTGGAGTTTTAAGGAAAGTTTAAAGTCTTGTAAGCCAGTAGTATTGGCGAGTTTAACACCAAAGGCTGCACCAGGGTCACCTAATGAACCTGTCTGCCTAATAGCTATAGCTCTGTCTGTTGATGCATTTTGCTGTGTGTTAGTTGAACCAGCACCTAAATCTCCTGATGCTACATTTCTGAAGTTACCAGTTGTTGACGTCCATGCTGTTGTAGCAGAAACGTAAGTCGCTGTATTTCCTAGTGTTGTACTAGTCGCACCTGTGTAAATAGACCAGCTAGAGGGAAGGCTTGAGCCGAGGCCATCAAATGTTTCGGTGTACGATGTACCCGTAAGTGATACCTGTGCCAGTAACGTGTTCGTTACCAGAAGAAAAGCCAGAACGAAGAGTAGTTGTTTAAACATAATTAAAACGGGTCAGAGAAAGACAAATTCTAAAGTTTGAAGTGTATTAATGTTTATTTAGCCTATAAATTAAAACTACAATCGTTTATGAAGATGCGTTTTGTATGTTATTTATTTATGTTCATAAGAAAGTTAAATATTTACTTGGAAAAATTAAATTAGTGGTTGACATTATGTATTAATGCAAACAATTATGTTGTTAAAGAAACACATATGCTAATTACATGTATTAGCCACTATTAGCATTTTTTAGTGATTTTACTTGCTGATCAAGATAATCGGCCTTCCTTATTGAAAAAGTATATCTCTTTAATATATTGATTTTTAGTGGATTAATAAAATTTTGTTTGTATTTGTTTTCAAATAATGATAGGATCATACTCGGTTATAACACAGGCAGTTCTGTAGCTGGCGATTTGTGAAGGAAAACCTAATACCAATAAATTCTTACATTTGGTAAGCTATAAACAATAGCTGGTACAGATATCCCACACCTTATTCGAGCGCTTGAAAGACAAGAAGTTTGCTTCTTCTTTATACAGATGAACGTACCTGTGCAAAAGGCCGGTAAACTATAGACCGACTTGATTTATGAAAAATTGGTGGAAACGGTTTAATGAGTTTGCCCGCTTACCCATTGCAGACCAACGGCTGATCACACAAACATTTACAGTTGTGGTCCTAATTCGGATAGGGTTGAAATTTCTTTCATTTCAGCAATTTAGGACGGTATACAGTAAAGTAACTGCGGCAAAGAAATACAACAATACTGTAGACCAGCTAATTGAGCGAAGAGTCTGGGCTATTCAAAAAGTAAGCGGTACCTTATCCGCAGTTTGCTTACCGCAGGCATTGGCACTAACTTATTTTCTGAGAACGGAAAAAGATGTTGAGCTTATTGTAGGCGTTCAGAAAAGCCATACGTTTGAGGCTCACGCCTGGGTTGAAAAGAATGGAACAATCTTGATTGGTCAATCGCCAGATAGTAGCTTTCAACCGATTTGGGTCTGGCAGTAGAATTAGCATAAATTGTCAATGCAGCAACAACTGGATATATGGATACGAGCCGTGGTTCGTTGGTTTGGTTATATTCCCAATCGTGACTTGTCGGGGTGGATATTGCTTATAATAGCCGTAATACTAGGCTTGGCAGTTGATTTCGTCGTGACACAAATCATTCGGTTTATCGTACGTCGTCGGCCATTTCGGACGCTGGCTTTTCTCAAGATCTATGCACGCTGGGCGTTCTGGGTGTTCGTGCCTTCTCTGTTTTTCCTGTTGGCAACCAATATGCAATCAGAACGGTTTCTGCGTCGGCATCCCGTTGCCAACAAAACGGCCGAAATTCTCTTCCTGATTGCTACTACCTGGTTAGTCGTTCAATTGCTTAAAGTCGGCGAGCAAAGGCTTATTCATGAGTACGACACAACAAAAGATGTTAATCTCTCGCAACGAAAATTTGTTACACAGGTTCGTTTTGTGCGTCGATTGACCGCTATTCTTGTTGTTGTTCTAGGGACATCGTTGATGCTGATTTCATTCCAGGGAAGTCGGAAAGTGGGATTAAGCGTGCTGACTTCGGCAGGTGTTGTATCTGTTGTTATTGGATTTGCCGCCCAGAAAACATTAGCGAATCTGCTGGCCGGTATTCAAATAGCCTTTAACCAGCAGATTCGGTTAGATGATGCGGTAGTTGTTGAAAAGGAGTGGGGACGCATCGAAGAAATCAACCTTACGAGTGTAATTGTTCGGCTCTGGGATCGCCGTCGACTTATCCTGCCCATCACGTACTTTGTTGAAACGCCTTTCGAGAACTGGACGCGCTCCGATGCTTCTATCATTGGGTCAATTTTTCTGTACCTGGATTATAACGTGCCTGTTGACAAGGTTCGGGAAAAGGCGCGCAAACTGGCCGAAGCCGATCCTCTCTGGACGGGCGACAGCTTTGCGGTACAAGTGACGGACACAACGCCCACCTGTATTCAGCTACGTATCCTTGTATCGGCCCAGGATGCGCCATCGGCTTTTGATTTACGTTGCCATATGCGCGAACAATTAATTGCGTTTATTCGTGATGAATATCCACTGGGCCTGCCCCAGACACGTTTGGTACTGGCTGAAGAGTTGAAGCCGGAGGAAAAGCATGTATGAAGATGTATGGTATAGGATATATGATGTATCTCAGAGACATATATTGTATATCCTATACCATACCACACGGGCGGCCCCGATCCCTCTACTCTTCCCAGCCAAACGATCGCTCAATGGCTTTTTGCCAACCGCGCATAAGCTTTTTTCGCTGGGTATCGTCCATGTTCGACTCATAGGTGCGGGCAATGCCCCAGTTCTGACGTAGATCGTCTAGGTTCTGCCAATAGCCTACCGCAAGTCCGGCTGCGTAGGCTGCGCCAAGGGCTGTTGTTTCGGTCATGCGCGGGCATACAACGGGTCCATTCAGCACATCGGCCTGAAACTGCATCAGGAGTGAGTTAACAACCATACCGCCATCTACCCGAAGGGATTTTAACGATACGTTTGCATCCTGTTCCATAGCTCGTACTACATCGACGGTCTGATAAGCAGTTGCTTCCAGGACAGCCCTTGCTAAGTGACCCTTGTTCACAAAGCGGGTTAAACCGGCAATGACTCCCCGTGCGTCAGCCTTCCAGTGGGGTGCGTATAGCCCCGAAAAAGCGGGTACAAAATAGGCTCCCCCATTGTCTTCTACGGAGCGGGCGAGCGTTTCGATATCAGTGCTTTTCTTAATAATACCCAAATTGTCGCGAAGCCACTGAACCAGGGCACCTGTAATCGCAACGCTACCTTCAAGTGCATACTGAACAGGTTCGTTTTGAAACTGGTAAGCCACCGTTGTGAGCAAGCCATAGGTTGACTCACGCAGTTCGGTGCCTGTGTTCATGAGCAGGAAGCAGCCCGTACCATAGGTGTTTTTGGCTTGCCCTGCCTCAAAGCAGGTTTGACCCACCAAAGCTGCCTGCTGATCGCCCAAAATACCGGCAATGGGTACGCCAGGTAATACTTCGGAGGTAACCGTTCCATATACTTCGCTGCTTGGCCGAATCTGGGGCAGCATAGCACGGGGAACCGTGAAATCAGTCAGTAAATCATCATCCCAGTTGAGGGTACGGAGGTTCATTAATTGGGTCCGGCTGGCGTTTGTAACATCGGTAAGATGTAAACCACCATGCGGACCACCCGTCAGATTCCAGACCACAAACGTATCCATGTTGCCGAAGAGTGCATCGCCCCGTTCGGCTTCTTCCCGTAGTCCCGGTACGTTATCTAATAGCCACTTAAGTTTCAGACCACTGAAATAAGTAGCCAGTGGCAAACCGGTTTTGTGGCGAAAACGGTCCTGCCCGGCTTGGCCCGCCGAAAATTGGGTGACTAAATCTGCCGTTCGCATATCTTGCCAGACGATGGCATTGTAGTAGGGTTTGCCGGTTTTTCGGTTCCAGACTACGGTTGTTTCGCGTTGGTTAGTAATGCCAACAGCCGCAATGTCCTGCACGGAAAGTTTTCCTTTGATACGAGCTAAGGCAACAACTTCGAGCGTATTGCGCCAGATTTCTTCCGGATCATGCTCGACCCAGCCCGGTTGTGGGTAAATTTGTTTATGTTCTTTCTGGGCCACCGAGACAATCTGCCCCTGTCTGTCGAATACGATGCAGCGAGTACTGGTGGTTCCCTGGTCAATGGCGGCTACGTAGGTAGGCATAAGGTGTTTAGGGATATTCGTTTAAGACCGTAATATTGTCAAATTATCCAATTAGTTTAGCGAAAAACCCTATACCAATGAAAAAAAGAACCTTTCTGAAATTATCCTCCGCATTAATGGCAACCCCTATACTAGCACCACTAACGAATTGGGCAGCAGACGATAAGCTCAAAAACTGGGCGGGTAATTACCAGTATAGTACCGATAAACTATATAAAGCCAAGTCGATTCCGCAGGTTCAGGAACTTGTTAAAAAATACAGTAAACTAAAGGTACTTGGCACGCGCCATTGCTTTAACGGCATTGCCGATAGCACCAATAATCTCATTTCGCTGGGCGAAATGGACGATGTTATCTCGCTGGATACCAAAGCCCATACAGTAACGGTAGATGCCAGTATGAAATATGGCCAATTGGCTCCTTATCTCGATAAAAAAGGCTTCGCTTTACATAATCTGGCTTCATTACCCCATATTTCCATTGCAGGTGCCTGCGCTACGGCAACTCATGGCTCGGGTGTGAAAAATGGTAATCTGTCGACGGCCGTTGCCGCCATGGAAATTGTTACAGCTAAAGGAGAGGTGCGCACCTTGTCACGAGCCAAAGATGGCGAAACGTTTCGGGCGGCTGTTGTTCATTTGGGCGCTCTGGGTGTTGTTACAAAAGTTACGCTCGATATTCAGCCAACGTTTATGATGCGGCAGGATGTCTATGAAAATCTGCCACTAGCGCAACTTCAGCAGCATTTCGAGGCCATTGTATCGAGCGGGTACAGCGTAAGTCTGTTCACCGATTGGCAAAAGAAACGCATCAATGAGGTTTGGATAAAAAGCCGGATCGAAAAAGGAAAGACATTCGATGCCAAGTCCGAACGCGGAACCGCAGAGTTTTACGGTGCCAAACGCGCTACGAAAAACCTGCACCCTATTGCCGAACTCTCAGCAGTGAATTGTACAGAACAAATGGGTGTGCCTGGCCCCTGGTATGAACGTTTACCCCACTTCCGCATGGGCTTCACACCCAGTAGTGGTAAGGAGTTGCAATCCGAATATTTTGTGCCGCGCAAGAATGCCGTTGAGGCTATTCTGGCGGTTGAGAAGCTGAACGCTCACATCAGCCCACATCTGATGATTACCGAACTACGGACTATCGACGCCGACAATTTCTGGATGAGCCCCTGCTATAAACAGCCGAGCCTGGCCATTCACTTTACCTGGAAACAGGATTGGGCTTCGGTTAAAAAGGTGCTGCCGATGATCGAAAAAGAATTGGCTCCATTTAACCCCCGGCCACATTGGGGGAAGTTGTTTACGTTGGCTCCCAAACAATTACAGTCGCGCTACGAAAAATTGCCGGAGTTCAAGCAATTAATGAAAGAATACGATCCGCAGGGGAAATTCCGTAATGCGTTTCTGGACACGAATTTGTTTGGAAGTTAGAAGGAATGAAAAATGGATAGTGTACAATGAATAATGAGAATAGCCTATCACTCATTATTCATTGTACACTATCCATTTTTCATTCGTTTACAACGCAAACCACCGAATCAACACCCCACCTACAACCGCGCCAACTAGTGGCCCCACTACGGGTATCCAGGCGTAACCCCAATCGGATGAACCTTTGCCGGGAATGGGTAGCAGGGCATGGGCCAGACGAGGACTAAAATCGCGGGCAGGGCTCATGGCATAACCCGTCGTACCACCAAGCGAAAGGCCAATACTCCAGACTAAAATACCGACTAAATATGGGCCAACGCCAATCGCTAATTCGCCAAGATTTTTAGACGATATACCCGCCAGCCCCAGTATAAGTACCAATGTAGCCAGCGATTCGCTCAGCAAATTGGCACCTGTATTACGAATGGCTGGACCTGTAGCAAAACAGGCCAGTTTGGAAGCCGGATCGGGGGTAGCGGCCCAGTGAGGGAGGTATTGTAGCCAGACTAAGGTAGCACCCAGAAACGCGCCAATCAGTTGCGCCGTAATGTAGGGTACTATATGGCTATAATCGTTGGTGGCTACGGCGAAGGCCACTGTAACCGCAGGATTCAAATGAGCATCGGTACTACCAAAAGCTTTAGAAACGAATACACCCATCGTAACGGCAAAAGCCCATCCAGCCGTAATAACAATCCATCCCGACGATTCGCCTTTGGTCTGTTTCAAAACCACATTGGCTACAACACCATCGCCCAGCAAAATGAGCACCATTGTACCAATTAATTCACCAAGAAAAGGAGAGGTTTGCATGAGAAATAAATAGTCGTTAGTCGGCAGCCATTGATCAAATCAGCAATTGAAACTATCTACTGACGATTGACTTATGACTGCTGGCTAACGACTGAATTCAAGGTTTAGGAATAGTTTGTGCGAATTAAGTGATATTTTTGGACGCATTCCAAACAGCAGGTCAAGATTTCTCACTTTTACCCGTTTAGCGGTACGCTTATACGTCATGAAAAGCATCATTTTTGAAAAAACTGGCAAACCTTCTGATATTCTCAAATCAACTGATATCCCGTTACCTGAACCCGGTCCCAATGAAGTTCGGGTGAAAGTGATTGCAGCGCCCATTAATCCGTCCGACATCATGTTCGTGCAAAACCTGTACGGTATTCGGCCGCAGTTGCCATCTGGTGCAGGATTCGAGGGCGTAGGGATTGTAGATGCACTGGGCGAAGGCGTTCAGATGAGAACCGGTATACGGGTGAGTTTTACGAGCATCGGCACCTGGTCGGAATATGCAATTGCTCACCAGCGTAGTTTGATTCCCGTGCCTGATGCCATGCCGGACGACATTGCGGCTCAGTTATTTGTGAACCCATTCACAGCTTATGCTATGGTGCAGGATGCAAAAGTGCCGGAAGGTGGTTGGCTGATGCTGACGGCGGCTGGTTCGGCATTTGGGAAAATGGTGATTCAACTCTGTAAAATGCGAGGTATCAATACCATCGGAACGGTTCGTCGTGATGACCTTAATGAGGAATTGAAAGCCCTGGGTTTGACTGAAGTCGTCAATGTGGAAACCGAAAATCTGTCGGCCCGCGTCAAACAAATCACCGCGGGTGCGGGTGTTGCCTGTGTACTGGATTCTGTGGGCGGGGACACCGCCAGCGAAGCGCTGAAATGCCTTAGCAAAGGAGGAACGATGCTTATTTATGGCGTATTGAGCATGCAGGATCCTACCATTAATGCAGGCTTGCTTATATTCAGAGAGTTGACCGTCAGAGGATTTTGGCTGACGGACTGGATGCGACGGGTAGATAGCCATACCCGGCAGGATGTTGCTCAGAATGTGATCAGTTTGCTGGCGTCCGGAGCCATTCAATTGCCTGTTGAAGCATCCTATTCACTCGACCAAATCACTGAAGCCGTCGAACATGCCGATCGTCATGGCCGGTGGGGAAAGATTTTGGTAAAACCCTGATGGTTTCTAAACAGTGCTGTAAATCCTGAGTTTTGATCTAAGTTATGTAGGCATTACCTAACTTTCTCTTTATCATAACCAAGGCTTCGTTATCTTTGAAACAATATCTGGGGAAAGCCACGCGTTTGTTCCAGTAACTACCGCAGGTCTAACCTCACTCACTTACCCGACTCGTTCGTATGCTCTTGCTCCAGGTTCCGGCTGTTGATACTACGGCCGCATCGCTGTCGGCCACTACGGCTGCCCAACCCCAATCGTTGCAACTATTTGATTTGGTAGCCAAAGGCGGCTGGGTTATGATACCCATTGCGTTTTTGTTCTTTGCCGCGCTTTACCTGATTTTTGAGCGGTATTTCGTTATTCGTTCTCAAACCAAGTCCGACGCCAATTTCATCGATAACATCCGTGATATGATCGCGCAGGGCAATATCAAATCGGCCGAATCATTCGCCAAGAACCAGCGGACGTCTATGGGACGCGTGTTCGAAAAAGCTATTGGTCGGATTGGGTCGCCGATTCGGGAAATCGAAAGCACGGTCGAAACCGTTGGCCAAATTGAATTGTCACGCCTGGAACGCAACATGGGCTATTTAGGAATTATTGCTGGTATTGCCCCGATGATGGGATTTATCGGGACTATTTCCGGTATCATCCGTATTTTCTACGATATCTCTCTATCCGATAATATTAGCGTTGGAATCATCGCTGGTGGATTGTACGAGAAAATGATTACGTCGGGTGCCGGTCTTATTGTGGGTGTTATTGCCTATACAGGCTATCACTTATTGAACATGATGATCGAGCGATTTACGCTTTCGCTCGAAGTGAATGCCTTTGAATTTATCGAAGTTCTCCAAAAACCAACTACCGAACCCGCCCGGATGCGGTAGCCGTAAATGATTAATGTACAATGAATAATGAATAATGGATTTGAGCAACAGTACTTTATCCATTATTCATTATTCATTATTCATTGCCTACTATGAAACTCCGTCGAAAACAAAAGTTTGCTGCCGAAGTCGCGACGTCCTCGCTGAACGACATCATGTTTTTCCTGTTGTTGTTCTTCCTGATTATCTCGACGGTTGCCAATCCGAACGTTATTAAGTTGATGTTGCCTAAAGCATCTGCCTCACAACAACTGAGTAAGAAACAGGTAACGCTATCGGTTGACGACAAGAAACAATACTTTATCGATAAAAAGCCAGTTGATCCGGCCAATCTGGAAACGGAACTGAAAACGATTATGGCCGGTATTGCTGAACCGACCGTTGTTGTCCGTTTCGATAAAACTTTAACCGTTCAGGATTTAGTAGATGTACTCCAAACCGGTGCCAAATTGAATATTAAAATGGTGATGGCTACGTCGAAATAGAATCTAGCCTATACTGGTTTTCTTCGATTAATTTGATTTTGACGCCGAAGCATTAGAATGCTTCGGCTTTTTTGTTGATTTAAATCAATTTCATCGGCTTTGTGGTTGTATAATACACAACTCAACCACTCATGATAGCTGACTACACCGAAGCCCCTGTTTGCCATGTCGATGATCTTGTCGATGGCGAATTGAAAGAAGTCCGCGTGGGCGATACCGACGTATTGCTGGCCCGTGCTGATGGTCAATACTATGCGCTATTTCCTAAATGTTCGCATTATCAGGGGCCTTTGGTAAAAGGCTTGCTCAATGGGCATCGGCTCGTTTGTCCCTGGCATAATGCCTGTTTTGACATCCGCAATGGGCATCGACTGGAAGCTCCTGCGCTCAATGGCTTGCCAACGCACGAGGTACGCATTGAAAATGATCAGGTCTTTGTACGCTTGACGACTGAGAAGGAAAGTTTGGAAAATCCACTATCGGCACCTGACGACGCTACTACCGAAAAATACGTTATTGTTGGCAGTGGGGGAGCCGGTGCTTTCGCGGCTGAAGGCATGCGCGAAGGCGGCTTCACGGGTAAAATTGTGATGCTAACCGAAAGCGGTGAAGTCCCCTATGATCGCCCCAACTGTTCCAAAGATTATCTGCAAGGCAAGGCCCCCGATGAATGGATGCCGCTTCGTTCCGATGAGTTTTATCAGGATTATGGTATCGAAGTACGTACGGGTCAGCACGTAACGTCGCTCGATCCAGCTTCAAAGCGAATCGAACTGGCTTCTGGTGAAGCGATTACTTATGATAAAGCACTAATTTGTTCGGGAGGTAAGCCGAATGCGCTGCCAGGTTTAGATCTTAATCTCAACGGAATTTATTCGCTACGAAGTTTGCACGATAGCCAGACCTTGCGGGAACTGGGCAAGCAGGGCAAACGTGTGGTTATTGTTGGAAGCTCATTTATTGGGTTGGAAGGTGCTATGAGTTTACGCAAACTAGGAAGCGAAGTAGATGTAATTGGTCTGGAAAAGACGCCTTTTGAGAAAATTTTGGGCGAAACAATTGGGCGTGTTATACAAGGATGGCATGAGAAAGAGGGCATTCGGTTTCACCTCGGCCGAAAGGTTGATCATGTAGAAGGAGAAAGTACCGTTAGCGCCGTTGTTCTCGACAATGGGGAACGGATTCCTGCCGATTTTGTGCTGATGGGTCTGGGTGTTAAACCGCGCACCGATTTTCTGAAAGGCGTTCCGCTTGAGAAAGATGGCGGTGTTAAAACAGATGCCTACCTAAATGTTATCGATGGATTATACGCAGCTGGCGACATTGCTCATTATCCTGTTACCGATGGTTTTCAGCGGATTGAACACTGGAAAGTAGCTGGCCAGCAGGGCCATACAGCCGGTTTAATAATGGCGGGAAAAGACGAACCGTATCAGGATGTCCCGTTCTTCTGGAGTAATCAGCAGGGTAAGCGCATTAATTATGTGGGTCACGCTACCAAAATTGACGATATCATACATGATGGTGATCCCGAGAAAGACGACTCGTTTTTAGCGCTCTATGTTCAGGATGGGCAGATCAAAGCAGCGGCTGGCCTCAAACGGGATCAGGATATCATTGCCATTCGGGAATTGATGTATGAAGGCCGAATGCCATCGGTCGAAACCGCCCGGAAGGGGGTAAAATGGGTTAAGGAACTGAAAAACGCCTGATTCCGCCGAAACGTGTTTACATTTGTAGCCTGACCGTGAGAAACCCCGGTTTGGTTATGACGCATCAACTTATACTTAGAAAACCGCTCGCGTTTTTCGATCTCGAAACAACGGGTATCAACATTGCCAAGGATCGCATCATTGATATCTGTATCATGAAAGCGCTTCCCGGTGGTGAAGTTGTCAGTAAAACCCAGCGTGTTCATCCGGGTATGCCTATACCATTGGAGTCGAGCCTGATTCATGGCATTTACGACGACGATGTAAAAGACGCACCCCCATTTAAATCGGTTGCCCGAACGCTGGCCCAGTTTCTGGATGGGTGCGATCTGGCAGGTTTCAACTGCAATCGCTTCGATGTCCCGTTGCTTGTCGAAGAATTTCTGCGTGCTAACGTAGACTTCGATATGAAAAATCGGCGGTTGGTGGATTCGCAGCGCATTTTTCATCTGATGGAACCCCGAAATCTTTCGGCGGCTTACCGATTCTATTGCAACAAGGAATTAATTGGTGCTCACGGTGCCGAAGCGGATACAATAGCTACCCTCGAAGTGCTCGATGCGCAGGTACAACGCTACATGGGCATGGTTGCCAAAGCCGATAATGGGCAGGATGTCATCTTCGAAAATGATGTGGATATGCTCCATAGTCTGACGGCAAACACGAATGTTGACCTCGCCGGGCGGATAATTCTCAACGACAAAGGTGAAGAGGTATTCAATTTTGGAAAACACAAAGGTTTTCCTGTGTTGGAGGTACTTAAGAAAGAACCTTCCTTCTACGACTGGATATTGAAAGGCGAATTCCCGCTGGATACCAAACGCCGATTGACCGAAATCAGGCTGCGGATGTTCAGTAATGGCATCGGGAAAAAGTAATAAAGTGAAGTAGGTGGACTAGGTGAAGCGGTTAAAATTTATGCTCAGCACGTATTCCACCTATTTCAATTATACACCAAGCCCGAATAATCTTTACATTTGCGACACTTTCTATTAACCGGCAACTCATGCAACCCACGCAGGACGTCCTCATTCCGGAAGTCATTCAGCAAATACCGCTCACCTATTACCTGATTCTCAGCACTGCGCTGTTTGTTATCGGAATCATTGGTGTATTGACCCGGCGTAATGCCATCATCATCTTCATGTCCATTGAGTTAATGCTCAATGCGGTCAACCTGTTACTCATCGCATTTTCGTCGTATCGATCAGATTCGTCGGGGCAGGTATTCGTCTTTTTCATTATGGCCGTTGCTGCCGCTGAAGTATCAGTCGGGCTGGCTATTATTGTTATGATTTACCGCAATACCCGCTCCATCGATGTGGGCTTGCTTAATAAATTGAAATGGTAAAAGCAGGTTTACAAGTTACGGTTCTCTGTTTACAGTTGCGCAAAGCGATCTTGCTGCCCAGCGAACTGGTTATTTCTGAACGCATTGCGCAACCGTAAACTGTAAACCGAAAACCATAAACAGACATTATGAAAATAGAATTACTCTGCGCCTTAATTCCGCTTTTTCCGCTGATTGGCTTTTTGATTAATGGCCTCGGTTTTCGTCGGGTACCAACAGGCCTGGTTGGCGCAATTGCCACGGTAGCTGTTCTGGCCTCTTTTGTACTATCCATTTCTCTATTCAGTTCCTTTGCTGGCGACGCTCAACCGATCGTCGCTACGCTTTTCGACTGGATCAGCGTTGGTGATTTACACATCAATTTCTCGTTTCAGATTGACCAGTTATCGTTATTGATGCTGCTGGTTGTAACGGGTGTTGGATCGTTGATTCACCTGTACAGCATTGGCTATATGAGCCACGATGAAGGATTCGGCAAGTTCATGGCGTTCCTGAACTTGTTTATTTTCTTCATGCTCCTGCTGGTGATGGGTTCCAACTACGTCATCATGTTCATTGGCTGGGAAGGCGTGGGTCTGTGTTCGTACCTGCTCATTGGCTTCTGGAATAAGAATACGAATTACAACAATGCTGCCCGCAAAGCTTTTGTCATGAACCGCATTGGTGACCTGGGCTTTCTGTTGGGCATATTCATGCTCATTAATACCTTCGGTACGGTTGAGTACATTGATATTTTCAAACAGGCTACCAGCCTGGAGATCGGCGATAAAACCGTGCTGGCAATCACGCTCCTGCTATTTGTAGGCGCGATGGGTAAATCGGCGCAGATTC
Source organism: Spirosoma migulaei (assembly GCF_054776855.1). NCBI lineage: Bacteria > Pseudomonadati > Bacteroidota > Cytophagia > Cytophagales > Cytophagaceae > Spirosoma > Spirosoma migulaei. Next base: position 383,884 of record NZ_BAAHBG010000005.1, read on the forward strand.
CCCTGTATACCTGGCTGCCTGATGCTATGGCCGGTCCAACACCCGTTTCGGCCCTGATTCACGCAGCTACGATGGTGACCGCCGGTATTTATATGGTCGTTCGTTCGAATGTGCTCTATACCTTATCGCCATTAACGCTCGAAATCGTTGGCGGTATTGCCATTGCTACGGCCTTGCTGGCTGCTTCGATCGGTCTCCTGCAAAACGATATTAAGAAAGTACTGGCCTATTCGACGGTTTCACAATTGGGCTATATGTTCCTTGGCTTGAGCGCAACGGCCTACACGGCGGGTATGTTTCACGTCATTACCCATGCGTTCTTCAAAGCCTTATTGTTCCTCGGAGCCGGTAGCGTGATTCATGCTATGTCCGACGAGCAGGATATTCGGAAAATGGGTGGTTTACGGAAAGCGTTGCCCGTTACGTTTATCACGTTCCTGATCGGTACGATCGCTATTTCAGGCTTGCCACCATTTGCCGGGTTCTTCTCGAAAGACGAAATTCTGGCGCACGTTTTCGAACATAACAAAGTACTCTGGGCATTGGGCGTTCTGGGTTCCGGCCTGACATCCTTCTACATGTTCCGCCTGTTATTCCTGACCTTCTTTGGCGAGTTCCGGGGAACTGAAGAGCAAAAACACCATCTGCATGAGTCGCCCGTTACGATGACGGCACCGCTGGTTGTGCTGGCGATACTATCGGCAGTTGGTGGCGCGCTTAACTTACCGGGTGATGGCTGGTTGAGTCACTTCATGGCTCCCTTATTTGAAGGATCGCGTCAGGTTAACCCCGAAGCGTTTGCTGAATCGACTATTGAACACAGCACGGAATATGTTCTGATGGCCGTTTCGGCAGGTGTTGCTTTAGTGGCTATGATCATTGCGTATGTCATGTACATCAGCCGGGGAGCTGTTCCTGCTCCCGAAACCTCCGAGCGCTCATTGCCAGAACAGGTCATTTACAACAAATATTATGTCGATGAACTGTACGAAACAATCATTGTTCGCCCGATACGCGGATTAGGGGATGCCTTGTATAGCTTCGGTGAAGGCCTGATCGACGGTGTCGTGAATGGCGTGGCCTGGTTAGTACAGAAAAGCGCAGCGCAGTTGCGGTTGTTGCAAAGTGGCTCGATTGGCTTCTATGTCCTGGCCATGGTTGTGAGTATCGTTGTCATTTTTGCCCTGCGGTTTTTCATTCGATTGTAATTAAATCCAACAGATTCGCGATACATCACCCATCGTAATCGTCCATCGGTATATGCTTACATTATTTCTGATTTTTTATCCTGTCGTAGCGGCTACTCTGATCCTGATGTTTCGGGGAGAACGGATAAAGCAGGCGGCTTTGGTAGCTGCGCTGGTCGAACTAGCATTCGCAGGTTACGCCTTCGTTGGATTTAAACCTGATGCAAGTTCGCAGTTTGGCTTCGACTATGCCTGGATTAACTCGCTGGGAATTCGATTTAGCGGAGGTATCGACGGTATCAGCGTGTTGCTTGTATTGCTCACCGGGTTGCTGGTTCCATTCATCATACTCTCTACGTTTGAACGGAATTATCCACGTCCTTCTCTGTTTTATGCACTGATGCTGTACATGCAGGCGGCTTTAATGGGTGTCTTTACCGCTCGTGACGGGTTTCTTTTCTATTTCTTCTTCGAAGCTGCACTGATTCCAATTTACTTCCTGGCGGCCATGTGGGGAGGAGCCAATCGGATTCCGGTCACGTTCAAATTCTTTGTTTATACCATTTTTGGTAGCTTATTCATGTTGCTTGCCCTAGTGTACTTATACTACCAGACACCAGCAACCGCCGTGTCGGCACACTCGGCAGCTATCATCGATTTTTATAAACTTAATCTGACTCCCGAAGCTGAAACCTGGGTTTTCTGGGCCTTCTTTATCGCTTTTGCCATTAAGATGCCCGTGTTCCCATTCCACACCTGGCAGCCAGATACCTACGTTGAATCGCCGACACCAGCCACTATGTTGTTAGCTGGAATTATGCTCAAAATGGGCGTTTATGGGTTGATTCGCTTCATTCTGCCAATCGTACCACTCGGCGTTGAAACCTGGGGTAAAACAGCCGTCGTTCTATCGGTTATTGGTATTATCTATGGAGCAATCATTGCCATTCGTCAGCGTGATATGAAGCGGCTAATTGCTTATTCATCATTTTCGCACGTTGGACTGATGGCCGCTGGTGTTTTCTCGCAAACCGAAACGGGTATGCAGGGTGCCTTGGTGCAGATGCTGGCACACGGTATCAATGTGGTGGGCCTTTTCTTCGTAGCCGATATCATTTTCTCGCGTACGAAAACCAACCAGTTAGATCAGCTGGGCGGCATTACACAAACAACGCCTAAGTTGACAGTCTTCTTCCTGATTATGCTCTTGGGTAGTGTGGCACTACCACTTACCAACGGCTTCATTGGTGAGTTCCTGTTATTGCATGGTGTCTTTACCTACAATAATTATCTGGGCTTAGCGGCTGGCTTCACGATTATTTTCGGTGCCGTTTATATGCTTCGTATGTTCCAGAAAAGCATGTTTGGAGCAACGTCATCACGCACGGAGTCATTTACCGATCTGACTAGTTCCGAAAGCTGGGTATTTATTCCGCTAGTCGTCCTTGTTTTCTGGATAGGTATCTACCCGCATTCATTTTTGAAAGTAACCGAACCCGCTGTTGCCAATATGATGAAGTATATCGGTACAACGGCTGTATCCTTGAAATAATCGTTAAAGGTTTTCGGTTTCTGGTTTTCGGTCATGCGGAAAACCAGAAACTGAAAACCGAAAACTATAAACCTATGCTCCCCATCGTTCTGTTATCGGTTTTTGGCATCGCTCTTCTGTTCCTTGGCTTCCTGAAGTCAAAGGCAGTGCTACTACCAGCTACGTTATTATTCCTGGTTATTACCTTGGGAGTTACTTTCCTCGACTGGAATAAAACGTATCTGTATTTTAATGACATGTTGCGGATAAACAACCTGGCAATGGTCTTTTCGGCCATCATGCTTGTGTCGGCATTTATGGTTGTGGCGCTGTCGGGTAGCTTTATGGATGACGAATCGGCCCAACCCGCCGAGTACTACGCACTTATCCTGTTTTCGTTGGTAGGTGCCATTATGATGGTGGGCTATGAGAACCTGATTATGTTGTTTGTGGGGGTTGAAATTTTGTCGGTAGCTATGTATATACTTACCGGTAGCGATAAAAAGAACCTACGATCCAATGAAGCGGCACTGAAATATTTTCTGATGGGTGCTTTTGCAACCGGTATCATGCTGTTTGGCATGGCGTTACTCTATGGGGCTACCGGCTCATTTACGATTGCTGGAATTGCTGCCTACACATCACATCCACAAACAGGACTTTCCTTACTGATTTATGTTGGCTTGCTGATGTTGCTCATCGGTTTGTTGTTTAAAGTATCGGCGGCTCCATTTCATTTCTGGACGCCTGACGTATATGATGGTGCACCTACCATTTTTACCGCCTATATGTCGACGGTTGTGAAGACTGCTGGTTTCGCGGCTTTATTCCGATTGCTGTCTGTTTCATTCAATGGCGTGTACACGTTCTGGTGGACGATTTTGGCTGTTATTACGGCTTTAACGCTCATTGCTGGAAATATTACAGCGGTTTATCAGTCCAGCTTTAAGCGGATGATGGCTTACTCCAGCATTTCGCACGCGGGTTATCTACTAATTGGATTAGCCTCATTAGGCACCCAAACGAAGCAGGCTCTTGTAGTCTATTCACTAGCTTATTCCGTGGCCACCATTGCAGCTTTTGGTGTACTGCTGCTAGTATCACAGCAACGGAGTACTCAAACCATTACAAGCGAAGGTGTACTGACTGAGAACTTTGACGCATTCAATGGACTGGCCCGGCAAAACCCGCTTTTAGGATTTGCCATGACTGTTTCGATGCTTTCATTAGCAGGTATCCCACTTACAGCCGGTTTCTGGGGTAAATTTTACATGTTTTCAACAGCTGTTGAGCGTGGACAAATCTGGTTGTTGGTTGTAGCGGTACTAATGTCGGCTGTTGGTATTTATTATTATTTCCGGGTTATCATTGCCATGTACTTCCGGGATGGAGCAACGGAGCCAATCCGGGTTGCACCCTTCTATCAATATGTATTAATTGGCGCCACTATCCTAACCTTAGGGCTGGGAATTGCGCCAGGCTTACTACAGGGGCTTTTCTGATTAGTAAACAACTAGGTGTAAGACCGTATCCTAAGTAATAATAGTTGAAAGTATAGACGTTTGCCGTTGAGTTTGTATTTTTGATGGATTTATCGATCAGACAATAAATAAATTTAACGCATTTCGTCCGGTAACAAAGTGAACGTGAGTAGCATAGAGCAGCCAAAAACAAAAGAATACAAGGACTTCTTTTCGTTCTTTCTAACGGCTGTACTGGGTGCATCCATCAACTTTGTCAGTCAGATTTTTTACCGTAAATTCTTCGATTTCGATACCAGCGTCTTGTGCGGATACCTAACTGCTACCGTGCTGACATTTATTCCAACCAAACGGTATGCGTTTGCCGCTAGAGATACGGGTAACACTGGTCGGGAGGCTATCAAGTTTCTGGGTATTGCTGTTGTCGCGCTTGCCGTTCAGGTTTATGTTGCCAAATACACATTAGAGTGGATTGCTAACCCGCTGTTCCCTAACGTTAGTGAGCTCTGGCGAGAGAAAGGTTCGCACGTAGCTGGTATGGGAATGAGCTTTTTAGCTAATTATTTTGGCCATAAACTCTTAACATTCCGCAGTACGGGCTTTTACGATAGGCTACTTTCGCGCCCTTCGAAAGAGCAGGAAAGAAACGTATAGAGGCTAACCCAGATTAATTCAACTTCAAATAGGACTTTTTGATGCAATAAGTACTCTCATGTAAATTTATTAGAGGGTATTATTGCATTCACTAAGAAAAAAGTATATTTGTGGCTTAAAACCTAAAATATCACTGAAAAGGTAATGAAAAAAGTTATCGCCTTACTATTTGTTGGTAGCATGCTGACCTTCGCTGCTTGCCAAAGCAAACCTAAGACAGAAGAAACCACCACGGATTCGACTGCCACCATGTCAACCGACACCACTACAATGGCTACGGATTCTGCTTCTACGATGACTGCGGATTCTGCTGCTGCTGACACGACGAAGAAATAATTTTCTTCGCGCAAGAATTTAAAAAGCCTTATTTTTATAAGGCTTTTTTGTTTTTAAGACGTTGACAGACGTATTCACTACACATATTCCACCGATGGCAGTTGAGTACTGCCATCAGTTACTACACCAGTACAAGTTTCGCTTTCGAATTGTGAAACCCCGCCGAACGCGTTTAGGCGACTTCCGGGTACTGCCACACAATCAGACTCAAATTACAGTCAACACAAATCTTAACCCGTACGCGTTTTTAATTACCTATGTGCACGAAGTAGCTCATGCGGCTGTGCATCATCAATATGTATTGCAGCGTAGAGTTAGACGAGTGAAACCACACGGGCGAGCCTGGCAAACAGCTTTTCAGCAACTTATGCAGCCGCTTCTAAGTGAAACTGTTTTTCCGGCTACCATCCTGCACCCGCTTGAGCAATACATGGCTAATCCTGGAGCTACAACCTACGCACATCCAGCGCTGATGCTGGCATTACGGCAGTTTGATGCGAGTCCAGTAGAAGTCATAGATAAAAATCGCGTGCTACTTCGGGATGTGCTGGAAGGAGATTCCTTTCAATTGGGTCAAAAGACGTACGTGCGAGGTACGTTACGTCGAACCCGCGTCGTTTGTAAGGAAATGGCATCAGGTAAATCATACGCAGTTCTGGCGCATGCCTGGGTGAATATTAATGTAGATTAGTTAATGAATAATGAACAATGTATAATGAATAACGAGGAAAGGCTGATTTGGCCCCGATGGATGAATTGGCTTGTCCTATTTATTATTCATTGTTCATTATTCATTGTTCATTACAACACATACGCCCAATCTGTATTACGTGAAGGAACTTGGGTGAAAATTGGCGTTACTGAGTCTGGTGTCTATCGACTCAATCAGGCTCAATTAGTTAAATTAAATTCCGCCTTTGCTACAGCCGACCCAAGAAACCTACGACTTTATGGAAATGGAGGAGCGGTATTGCCACAACCTAACGCAACTCCCCGGCCAACTGACTTAATCGAAAACGCAATTCAGGTATCAGGTGAAGCCGACGGGCGATTCGATGCAGGTGACGCTTTACTATTTTTTGGGCAAAGTCCTCACGTCGTTCGTTACGATTCAACGACCCAACGCTTTACCCATCAAATCAATTCATATTCAGATACAACGTTCTATTTTTTAACCATTGGCAGCACGTCCGGCTTACGCATTGCCGACCGACCTGCGGGTTCACTCAGTGTTACGCCAACAGTTACCACCTTCGATGATTATCAGTTTCATGAACAGGATTTACTCAAAATTCCGGCAGTACGTTCGGGACGGGAATGGCTCGGTGAATATCTGACCACCGACACAACTAAGGTTATTCCATTCGATATACCTGGGCTTGTAGCAAACGTGCCGCTTCGGCTAACAGCTTCAGTTGTAGCTGGTGCTACAGTATCTACACAGTTCATACTTCAAGTAAATGATCAGCTAGTGGGCACAATGCCCATTGCGTCGATATCTGGTTACGAGTACGACTATCAGGGAATTGTCCGAACAGATACTTTTCAGACTAAACTCACAACTACCGATAGTCAAATCCGATTGTCAATTACCTTTCGTAAAAACGGATTGTATTCAGCGCAGGGATACCTAAACTATTTGTCAGTACAGGCCCGACGCGAACTTCGCCAGTATGATAAGCCAATCTGGATGCGCCGTTTACCGGCTGGCCAATATGCCATTAAGCAGGCTACAGCCAGTTTACGCGTATGGGATGTTACGAATCCGCTGGCTCCTGTGTCGCAGGTCTATACCCTTGCTTCTACGCAGGAGGCTGGATGGCTCGCGTCTCGCTCTGGTGATTATTTTTTGTTTACAGACGCGCAACTTTTATCACCTGTTGCCTTAGCAACCATCTCAAATCAGGATTTGCATAGTCAGGCTACACCGGACCTAATTGTGGTAAGTCCGGCTGCCTGGTTAGATCAGGCGGAGCGTTTGGCCAAATTTAGGCGTGAACACGATCAACTCTCTGTTCTGGTTGTTACAACACAACAGATCTATAATGAATTTGGAGCAGGCCGACCTGACCCGACGGCCATTCGGGATATGGCTCGCCATTTTTACCTGAAACAACCCAATAAACTTCATTATCTGTTGCTATTAGGTGACGCTACCTACGATTACAGGAACATTGGCGGCCAGATCAATACGGCTCAACTAGCGAATATGGTACCGGTCTACGAAAGCCGGGAATCATTACATCCAGTTTTGAGCTATTCATCCGACGATTATTTTGGGTTTATGGATACCAGTGAAGGTGAGTGGCCCGAGAATGGTACTGGCGATTATTTACTGGATATTGGCGTGGGGCGATTGCCTGTAAAATCCACAGATGAAGCCCGAACAGTGGTTGATAAACTCATTCGCTATAGCTCAAACGCGTCCTTAACTGGCGATTGGCAAACTCGGGTTATGCTCATTGCTGATGATGGCGATTACAATATTCACCAGCAGGATGCCAATCAAATGGCTAAAAACATCGAGAAAATTGCTCCTGCTTATCGGCCAGAGCGTGTATTTCTGGATGACTATCCACAGGAAAATACCACGGGTGGTCAGAAAGCGCCAGTCGTTAACCAACTCATCAATCAGGCAGTTACCGATGGACGATTGATTATTAATTACAGCGGTCATGGTGGAGTGATCGGTTTAGCCGATGAGCAGATTGTAACCCTTCAGGATATCCTGTCCTGGAAAAATGAACGGCTCCCGTTATTTCTAACAGCTACCTGCCAGTTTGGTCGATACGACGATCCTAACGTCAACTCCGGTGCAGAATTGACCTTGTTAAGTCGCACGGGTGGCGCAATAGGTTTACTGACTACAACCCGGCCTGTTTATGCAAACACAAATCTGCTCCTGAACGAAGCATTCTACAACACGGTTTTTACACCGATTAATGGTCAAATGCCTCGTTTAGGCGATGTGATGCGGGGAACAAAAAACAATAGTTTAAGTGGCCCTGTAAACCGAAATTTCGCGCTCCTGGGTGATCCCTCGATGCGCCTGGCTTATCCACAGGCCCAAGCTGTGCTTACCCAGGTGAATGGAAAAGCAGTTGCATCTACCCATATCGATACGCTCCATGCTTTACAAACGGTTGAACTAACGGGCGAAATTCGCCAGCAAACGCAACTATTAGCTGACTTTACGGGCGTACTCCGACTGTCACTTTATGATAAAGCAACCACGCATACGACATTGGGAACCGAAGCCGGGAGCCCTAAAATGAGTTATCAGGCATTCAGTAATCAAATTTTTACGGGACAGGTGTCTGTGAAACAGGGCCGGTTTGTGGTTCGGTTTACAATGCCCAAAGACATTGATTACACCGTTGGTCTGGGAAAAGTCTACTTATATGCCGTTAAATCAGATAGCTTACTGGATGCAACTGGAAGTTACGACAGCCTACGTGTAGGTGGCAGTGTTTTGGCTGATAGTATTGATACACAACCACCCCTTGTAAATCTTACTGTGGTAGGAGGGAGTTCTGAAGGTGATATCATCCATACCCCGGGACCTGACGTAACGTTGCTTGTTAAACTGACTGATAATCGGGGAATTAACATTGCCCGGTCAGGCTTAGGCCATGAACTGACGGCTCAATTGGGTAGCCAGCCAGTAGTGGTATTAAACGAAAATTATGTAGCCAATGGCGCTGACGGCCGGCAGGGTGAAGCACGGTATACTTTTACTGATGTAGCACCGGGCACTTATGTGATTCGGGTCAAAGCATGGGATATTAACAATAATTCCAGCGAGGGCGCGTTGACCATAGTAGTTTCTGAGCGTCCAGGGTTAGCTTTGCGGACGTTGCGGGCGAGTCCAAATCCACTAGTTGCGCAAACAACACTAACGGCTGAACTTAATCGTTCAGGCGAACCACTCGACTGGACGTTGGTTATCTATGATCTTAATAGCCGATTAATAAATAAGCAAACAGGTCAGTGTACTAACTGTGAAGCTATCGTAGATGTAGGTATGTGGGACGGCTTGATCAGTACTGGGCAACCGGCGTCGAATGGCCTATATATTGTCAGACTTGAAATTCGTTCGGCCGTTGATGGTACAACGGCCATCGGCACCAGTCGAATAGTAGTAACAAAATGATTTAAAAAGACTTAAAATCATCTCATTTTTTCTAATCCAACGATTCATTGTAATTTTGACCGCACAGTACTGCCATTCTCACCATAATCAGTTGCTGTCGTTGACCAACTCTCTTTGTATGAAGCGCAATTTTTCCCGTGTTCTACTCGGCGTTTGCATTTGCTTTCCTTTCGTCGTATCTGCTCAAACCAACCTCAATGGCCAACCGCTGAATGTTCCTACATCATCGGTACCCTTTCTGAATTTTACGCCTGATGCTCGTTCGGGAGCCCTGGGTGACGCTGGGGTAGCACTTGGTGATGTTGATGCCAGTGCTGTTTTCTGGAATCCATCGAAATTGGTTTTCGCTAAACAGAGTTCAGGAGGCTCACTTTCGTATACACCCTGGTTACGGAACCTGATTGGCGATATGTATTACACCTACCTGAGTGGCTACGGGAAAGTAGGTAAAAACTCGGTTGTGTCTGGCTCGTTGATGTATTTCGACTTGGGAACAGTTGATTTTACAACCGCAACGGGCGTAGCTGCTGGTACATTTAACTCTCGGGAATTTGCTTTTACTGCTTCGTTTGCACAACGACTGTCGCAAAATTTTTCGCTTGCCGTTGATCTGAAATACCTGAATTCTAATCTGGCAGCCGGTGGGGCTAACGTAGGTCTTAAGCCGGGAACAACCGCAGCGGCCGATATTAGTGCCTACTACCACAATGAATCACGTGATAATGCAACTGGTAAAGGGTTTGGTTGGGCATTTGGCGGTATGATTTCGAACCTCGGTGGTCGGATCAATTACGGCGGCACACAGAGCTACTTTATTCCAACGAACCTCCGTTTAGGAACCAGCCTGACCTTGTTTGCTGACCAGTACAACAAGTTCAATTTTGTATTAGACGCCAACAAATTGATGGTGCCCACACCAAACGTTGTTAATGGTGTAAACCTCAATGGTAATAAAGATTACTTCTCGTCGGTCTTTGGTTCATTTGCGGATGCCCCAGGTGGCTTTAGCGAAGAATTGAAGGAAATTACGCTGTCAACGGGTATTGAATACTGGTATAACGACCAGTTTGCTGCCCGAATCGGTTATTTCAATGAATCGAATGAGAAAGGTGGTCGTAAATACGTAACAACGGGTATCGGTCTCCGGCTCCAGCAGCGGTTTGGCGTTGACTTCTCATATTTAGTGCCCATAAAACAAGGTAGCCCATTGTCTGATACCTTCCGAATTTCGCTGTTATTTAACTTCAATAAAGCAAACCGGGTAGGCGACGACGAAGCCGTAACCGACGATTCTAACTAAAATTAACAGAGTCAATTAAGTGAAGAATGAAGAGTGAAAAATGAAGAATAATTGGCCAACAAGTGTCAGTTTTATTCTTCATTTTTCACTCTTCATTCTTCACTTAATTTTACACCGTACCGGCGGCCCGGTTTCACGTTTATATGACCCTCGATAGAACTCAGTCGCCTGCGTTTCAGGCAATACACGAAATACAGTTACCGTCCGTTCAATCCCATCGCTTAGATAATGGTATCCCGCTCCACCTGATTTCAGTTGCGCAACAGCCCGTACTTCGGTTAGAGTGCGTGTTTGATGCGGGTACATGGTATGAGCAGGTTCCCAGTAGTGCATTCTTTGCCATGAAGATGCTGTCGGAAGGAACAGCATCCCGTTCATCGGCGCAGATTAATGAATATGTAGACCGGTATGGTGCGTTTATGGAATTGAATAGCGGTCCCGATCGTGCCAGTATTGTTATTCACTGCCTGACAAAGTTTCTGCTCAATGTGTTGCCGCTTTTAAGTGATATACTGAATGAGCCGACTTTCCCACAAAAAGAATTAGACGATCTTCGGAATATCATCCTTCAGAACTTACGGGTTAATTACGAGAAGAATGCCTACCTCGCCGGAGTTCTGTTTCGCGAAAAATTATTTGGTACCTATCATCCGTATGGACGAAGCCAGCGTCCGGAAGCCGTTGAGGAAATCACCCGGGAGGGCATTATTGCATTTTATGAGCGAGCCATCAGAAATCGGCAGTTTCAGGTAATTCTGGCTGGGCATGCAACCGAAAATGAAGTCCTGCTGATTAACCGTACATTGGGCCAGTTGCCCGTTAGGACTGATATACTACCCGATTTTTCAGGTAATGTGCCAACTGACATACATTCTCCTATACTGGCCGAAAAGCCCGACAGTATACAATCGTCTATTCGATTAGGTCGGCGATTGTTCACGCGGGCCCATCCGGATTTTTTTAGGATGCTGGTGACAAATGAGATTTTAGGTGGCTACTTCGGCTCGCGACTGATGAAGAATATTCGTGAAGAGAAAGGGTTTACCTATGGCATATCCTCAAACATGCCCTCGTTTCGGCGGGACGGCTATTTCCTGATTGGGACCGATGTTAATAAAGAAAATACCCAGGAAACATTAAACGAAATTCGGAAAGAGATTCATATTCTTCAAACAGAACCCGTTTCGGCCAGCGAACTGGAAACAGTGAAAAATTATATGGCTGGCGAGTTTGTGGGTTCGCTTAATACACCATTTGAGATTGCCGATCGATACAAAGTGATTTTGCTGGATGGAATGCCGGCTGACTTTCTGGCAACGTACATTCAAAAACTTCGGGCAGTTACACCTGCCGATATTATGGAAACAGCCATCCAGTATCTGGCCGTCGATAGTTTGAGTGAAGTTGTGGTAGGTGGGAAATAGGGGTTCATGCGGTTTAATTAAGGTAACCAAGCGGTTTTGTAGGCTAAAAAGATTGGCTGTTTAGTAACAATCCCTTAATTTTGGGGTTACATTCCCTTTACAGAGCTAATCGCTTGAGTCGGTTAGCTACTTTATCCAGCAACCGGTTCTTAATTTTTCTTGATGAACGTTCTAATCATTAGCGTCACTACGGTAGTAGCTTATTTGCTGGGGTCTATTCCCTCAGCCGTTTGGTACGGTCAGGCATTCTTTGGCCTTGATATTCGTGAGTATGGGAGTGGCAATGCGGGTGCTACCAATACCTTTCGGGTACTGGGCAAACGGGCCGGTACCATTGTGATGTTAGTTGATGTACTGAAAGGATATACCGCGGCTATTTTAGCAACCCTGCTTTGGTATGCTGACGTTATTACGGTTAATGAAATTCTGACGTTTAAGATTGTTTTTGGCTTAGTAGCCGTAATTGGGCATCTATATCCTGTTTTTGCCAACTTTAAAGGCGGTAAAGGGGTGGCAACCTTGCTGGGTATGATGCTGGCCACACATCCTGAAATGGCCGCTGTTTGCATCGGTATTTTTCTGTTGGTTGTTATTGCTTCCCAATACGTATCACTCGGATCAATTTTAGCCGCACTGGCGTTCCCAGTTCTATTATTATTGCAGATTTTTGGTCAAAAGGAGAACCCATTGCTAATTGTATTCGGCTTTGTTGTTTTCCTGTTAGTGGTTTTTACACACCAGAAAAATATCGGCCGATTATTACGGGGGCAGGAAAGCCGGACTATTCTGATCCGGTTTCGTAAAAAGCATTAAGTAAGAAAGAAGAGTCTGAACAAGATCAACGCCCCGTCGTTGCGCGAAAAAGGCGTAACTTCGGGGCGAACTTATTGAGGTACGATTTACGGTTTACGATTTACGATTTGAGCTGACGCAAGAAATCGTAAATCGTAAACCGTAAATCGTAAGTACATCTATGACTAACTACCTTGAAACCAATAAGCAGCGATTTTTAGATGAACTGCTTGACTTACTTCGTATTCCATCGGTTTCTGCCGATTCAGCTTTCAAAGGCGATGTACGCCGGGCCGCCGAATTTGTTCGCGACAAATTAACGGCTGCTGGATTAGATAAGGCCACTTTATACGAAACGCCGGGCCATCCGGTTGTGTATGCCGAAAAAATCGTAGATGCCAATCGGCCAACCGTGCTGGTTTATGGTCACTACGATGTGCAGCCTGCCGATCCGTATGAGTTATGGGATTCACCTCCGTTCGAGCCCACGATTCGTAACGAACGGATCTATGCCCGGGGCGCCTGCGATGACAAAGGCCAGTTTTATATGCACATCAAAGCGATTGAAGCGATGGTGGCTACCGATGGCCTGCCGTGTAATGTGAAGGTAATGATTGAGGGCGAAGAAGAAGTTGGCTCCGATCACCTGGGTACATTTGTAACAGAAAATCGCGACATGCTTAAAGCCGATGTAATCCTTATATCGGATACGAGCATTATTTCGAACGAAACGCCTTCGCTTGAAATGGGACTCCGGGGCTTATCGTACGTGGAAGTCCAGGTAACAGGGGCCAACCGTGATCTGCATTCGGGTGTGTATGGCGGTGGTGTGGCCAACCCAATTAATGTCTTATGCGACATGATTGCATCGCTTCATGACGAAGATGGGCGTGTTACCATACCTGGCTTTTATGATAACGTTGTTGATTTAAGTGATGCTGAGCGGGCTGAACTCGCCAAAGCACCTTTTGATCTGGAGGAGTATAAGCGTGATCTGATCATCAACGATGTAATGGGCGAAAAAGGCTATTCAACCAATGAACGGACTTCTATCCGGCCCACATTAGATGTTAACGGCATATGGGGTGGTTATACGGGCGAAGGCGCTAAGACCGTACTCCCCTCGAAGGCATCCGCTAAAATCAGTATGCGCTTGGTTCCCAATCAAACGCCTGATGAGATTACGAACATGTTTACGGCTCATTTTAAGTCGATTGCACCCGCAAGTGTAACAGTTACAGTTGTTCCTCATCACGGTGGTATGCCTTACGTAACCCCTGTTGATTCGGTTGAGTTTGAAGCCGCCAGCAAGGCGTTTGAAGAGGCCTGGGGTAAGAAACCAATTCCAACCCGAGGAGGAGGAAGTATTCCGATTACCGCTTTATTTGAACAGGTGCTCGGGATTAAGTCAATTCTGATGGGTTTTGGCTTAGACAGCGATGCGTTACACTCGCCTAACGAAAGCTACGGCCTTTTTAATTTTTATAAAGGCATCGAAACCATTCCATACTTCTATAAGCATTACGCAGCTCTTAAACAGTAATCATTCTTCAGAAAGTCGCTAAAGACTGCTTAGGTATTAACCCACCTTTTCTCTATGAAAAAAACGCTGTTGGTTCTTTTACTATGTTCTTTTTGGGTAACATGGGCTTCGGCTCAACAAACACCAACTGCTCCACCTGCTCGCGTATTAACCCCCGCTGAGCAAAAGCAAAAAGAAAAAATAGACCGCGAAATTCAGCGAGAACGACAGATCCGGGCGGAATGGCTGCAAAAACAGCGTGAATATGAAGCGAAGCAGGCTGAGAAAGAGCGGCAACGTCAGGCTAAAAAAGCAGCTAAGGAACTACCCCCTCAAGAAGCTCTCAAAGCAAAGCCTGCTGTTGTAACCCCCACTCCGTCTGCCAACGCACCAGTTTCCCCGCCAACCGTCAGCCAGCCTGTTGAGACTACACCGACGATTGTAGGGCCTACGGAAAAAGAGCTAAAAGCAGCGCGTAGAAAAGAAGAGCAGGAGGCTAAAGAAGCCAAACGGGCAAAAGAGAAAGCTGAAAAGCAAGCTGCCAGAGAAGCTAAGGAAGCAAGAGATAGAGTAGATCGGTCTGCCGTAACACCGGAACCAACTCCGCAGGTTAAGGAAGTTCTTGTGGAGCCTGCTGTTCCAGTTGAAACGAAAGCTGAACGCCCAAAACGTGAAAGAAGGCCCGTTGTGAAGCGTACCGACTCTATGGCAGTACCATCTGTTAATGGAGCTGAACCAACTGTAGTTCGACCAGGAAAAGAGTTTTTACCCAAAGGGCATTTATTCGATCCGATTTTGCTGGATCCTCTTGAAGCACAAACCTACGGTAGTGTATTGCCTGGTTACTGGACCGAAGGCCAGAAATATAAAGGGAGTATTGTCCCCTTTGCCTTTGGGTTTGCCAAGCCCTTTTATCGCCGAACTACTGAGCCTGGCCGGGCAGAAGAATGGGTACTGGACTTGGCCTCATTTACGCAGTTTGAAGCGTATCATGATGATGCGTTGAACAAAGCACGTCGGCAAATCGTCAATACGGATTATAAAATTAGCATCATTTACAATATGCGTAGGGGGGAGAACAACTATCGTATTCGGGTGTATCATATATCATCTCATTTGGGCGATGATTATATCTATCGGAACAAGCTAACGGCTCCCTCGCCCAACTCCGTTAATTACGAACAGTTAGACTTTACCTACAGCCGTACCGTAAACAATTGGCGATTGTATGGGGGGGCTGGGATTGTATTGCGAAAAACTGAAGAGCGGAAGCTATTTAGTGCGCAGCTTGGCGCCTTCTATAAAAAACCATCTACCAAAGCTGCTAGACTGGTAGGAGGGGCAGATATTAAATTCTGGCAACAAACCGACTTCCGGCCTGGTATTCATGGTGGTGTTGGGATTGAACTGGGCCGGACACAAAATAACTTAACGTTCCTGCTGGAAGGATATTCGGGTTTCCGACCCTATAGCCAGTATGAACAACAGCAAACTTCGTGGATAGGCATTGGCCTGTACCTGAATCCGTTTTGATTTGCGAGTTACGAATTGCGATGTACGATGTAACGTGCTGGCTAATTCGTAACTCGTAACTCGTAATTCGTAAATCACTATATGGAATTATCTGCATTAACGGCCATTTCACCCGTTGACGGCCGCTACCGGTCTCAGGTAGACGTATTGGCTCCCTATTTCTCAGAACTGGGTTTAATTCATTACCGGGTTCGTATCGAAATAGAGTATTTTATTGCCCTCTGCGAATGGCCTATCCCACAGTTGGCGGGCGTTGATCCAGCGCAATTTTCGGTGCTGCGAACGCTTTATGAAACGTTTTCAGAAACGGATGCGCTTCGGATTAAGGAGATCGAGAAGACCACGAACCATGATGTTAAGGCAGTTGAGTATTTTATTAAAGAAAAGCTGAAAGGATCGCCTGTTGAGCCGTTTCTGGAGTTTGTTCACTTTGGACTAACCTCACAGGATATTAATAACACCGCTATCCCACTTTTATTAAGCGATGCGCTTGACACTGAAATTATACCCCTTTATCGGCAGATATTCATGCGGTTGCAGGAGTTGGCTATGCAGTGGGATGATGTGCCGATGTTGGCTCGCACTCACGGACAACCAGCTTCGCCGACACGTTTAGGGAAAGAACTTTCGGTGTTTGTGGAGCGGATCGAAAAGCAATTACAAATCCTGTCTATGATCCCGACGGCTGCCAAGTTTGGAGGAGCAACAGGTAATTTCAATGCGCATGTTGTTGCGTATCCCAAAGAAGACTGGAAAAAGTTTGGCGACAGGTTTGTTGAAGGGTTAGGGATGGTTCGTAGCCAGTTCACAACCCAGATTGAGCATTACGACATGCTGGCGGCCACCCTTGATGCCTTTAAACGGCTAAATACAATCCTGATCGACCTTGATCGCGACGTGTGGACGTACGTATCCATGAATTACTTTAAGCAAAAGCTGAAGGCGGGTGAAGTCGGTTCATCGGCAATGCCGCATAAAGTGAACCCTATTGATTTTGAGAATTCGGAAGGCAATTTAGGAATTGCCAATGCTATATTCGAGCATTTATCGGGTAAACTGCCTATCTCCCGGCTTCAGCGCGACTTAACCGACTCAACTGTGTTGCGGAGCATTGGCGTTCCGTTTGCGCATTCGTTCATTGCCTTGAAATCGCTATTGAAAGGCTTAAACAAACTTGAGTTAAATCCTGCCGCCATCCACGCTGATCTGGAGGATAACTGGGCCGTAGTAGCCGAAGGAATACAGACCGTTCTTCGGCGCGAAGGTTATCCACAACCCTACGAAGCGCTAAAAGCGCTGACACGTACAAATGAGAAGATTACAGAGCAGGCTATTCAACAATTTATTAGTGAGCTAAATGTATCGGAAGCCGTTAAAGGGGAGCTGAGAGCCATCACGCCATTTACCTATACCGGTTTATAAGAAGCGAGCCGGAAACTTAGCCGTTTACTAGCAGAAATTCCTCACAAACAGTTGTGCCACGCTTCTGAAGCGTGGCACAACTGTTTGTGAGGAATTTCTGCTACTTATGCCTTCAGGCTTTGACCAATAGAATAAAAAATGACCGTCGGTCACCGAAAATGGAGTAGGTAGTCCCATCTATAAAGTTGCAACAGCAAACTATCGATCTATTCAATTCTGCCTAACTAGTAAGATTAATTTTGATGACGTAACTAGTCTACTACGTTATCTCCCACTTGGCCAATAGCCGTGTTTTTAGGAAGTCAATTTGTTTTGACTAATTATCAGAGGCTGAGTTGGCGTAGTGAGTTTCGCGGGTAATCTATATATGAAACTGCAATGAACACATCCGTTATCGTCCTTATTGTGATAGGAGCTATAACCTTTTTTATACTCCTTTGGTCTGGCATTATTTACATGATAAGCTATGCTTCGGGTTGGCAAAAATTGGCAGAAAGTTATTCAACAACGTATACACCTACTCAAACCAGAAGTTGCAGCTGTCTATTTCGAAAATCCAGTAGTTATAATGGAGTCATTCAATATGCGTCTACGAGCGAAGGCCTTTATTTGAAAACAATTAAGTTGTTTTCCATAGGCCATAAACCACTGTTTATCCCATGGTCAGCTATTGAAAACTATGAATCAGATAGTTTGTCAACATCCTACAAGCACAGTTTTATTTTTTACAAAACTAGATTTAATATAGAAGGCGTCTCGATTTATTGTAGCCAGGATGTGAAACTATTACAAACCCAGTACTAACTAGATGAATAGACACACCATGTTAATCTATTTTTTGCCTGCCCTTTTAATTGCCGGATTTTACTATATGACATTCCGAAATAGCCCGAAATATGCCAATATATGGCTGCTTATCGTGATTATCTGTATCGGAATCGGTTTCATGCAGCCGCGAGAGAAGTTTTCCTTAGTTGCTGTTGCGTTAGGAATTATAGGTTTGTTTGTAGTAGTAGTAAAATCACGAACTAGTAGGGAGAATGAGGTTAAGAAATGGTTTGCAGAAAATGGCTTTAAAAAGGTGACATTTTCAGCGGTTGAACCCTTATTTAATACACCTGCTATTGGTACTATCAGGTATTACCCATACATAGGTGAAATCTCCAATCAACAGGAAAAGATTCCGTTTGTTATGGCAATTCGTTATGCTTCATCGATTAGTACTAATACGGCCAGTATTATTTTAGATTGCTCCTATTATTTTAATGGAAAAACAGGCGCTAATGTATTGGAGCAAAAATTTAAAACTGCTAAAGAAAATACACCGCATACTAATTTATGGAAAAGCCATATGCGCTTTTTTGATTTAAAAGATTGTGAAATTTTTAAACCTGCTATGGGTGGTATAGTCGTAAGCTGGCGCGTCCCTGACACCGTTGAGGGCTATAAAGATCGATATGAATGGATAAAGAACGCTTTACAAAACTAATTTTACGACTATGAGTAGTTCACCAAACCCTTTGCAGAATACCATAAGCTTCTTATTTTTTCTTATTCTCTATGTCCTATTCAATATATTTTTTATGGTTGTAGCTGCTATTCTATTTAGTCTGACAAATAAACTGCTGTATCTTCATTTTCCGATCTGGATACTTGCAGTAGCTGCTACGCTGTTGGTATTTGTTATTATGTCGACTTTTAGCAGCAATAGTTCTGATGACCCAAATTTATACTATATAATGACATTAGTGGTTAATCTACTGGTAGTTAGTTCAATGGTTACATTAACAGGTATCAGTAATCTTATTTTCAGTAGTGGACCTTCTATCGCTTTTTCGTTTGGGAAACCTTAGCTAATTACAACAATTATTTACGTGGAAGTTACTGGATTTTTTGCCACTCGGCTTAGCTCAGAGCAACGAAACGCTTTATTGTCTTAGCGAGCAAAAACACAAAAGCGATCTATCAATTAATCAAAAAAGGTTTTGCAATAGATACCACCGATAATCGATTAATTTATAACAACAATTTACCTGTCCTTTTAATGTAAATGCATCTTCTGACGAATATACAAACCTGGAAAATGCAATTACTGGAAATCACAAAGAAATCTTTGATTTTTTATTGACTCAAAATCCAGATGTTAAAACGTTACATACCCCAAAGCTAAAAGGCGAAACCAACGCCTTGCTCATTGCTGAACGATACAAACAGGCTGAAATGCTGGAGAAGCTTAAGCGGCATGCTGCAAAAACTAAGTAATTGTATAGGCCAGCGCCTGGCCTATACAATTACCCCTTCGATAACTCGGTTGCCCGGATCTGGGCGGCTTTTATTCCCACTATCAGCGTATCCGACAATCCACCACTTTCAAATTCGCGTAGGGCTGCTTCGGTAGTTCCACCTTTGGAAGCTACAGCTTTGATAAGGTCGTCTAACGATTTATCAGCATTGTTGATCAGGTGATAAGCGCCAAGCATGGTTTGTTTGACCAATAAGGCCGAAACCGAATCGTCGAAGCCCATTTGTTTACCTGCTTCAATCATGGCTTTTACAACGTAATAGAAATAAGCAGGGCCGCTACCGCTAAGGGCCGTTACGGCATCAAGCATCCCTTCATCCTCCAGAAAAATAGACCGACCCGTAGCATTAATCAGATTTTCGATCTTACGCAGGTTAGTCATATCTACTTCTTTCGCAGCGGTGAAGCCGGTAATACCCATGCCAAGCATAGCGGGCGTGTTGGGCATGGCTCTAACAACCAGCGGGTGGGCCAGCTTTTTCTGAATCTGAGCAATAGGAATACCCGCCATTATGGACAAAATGACCTGCCTGGGCTGAATAATAGCACGTAGAGCCTCGTGAACGCTGTTAAAATCCTGTGGTTTTACCGACAGGATAATTAAGTCGGTTTCGCCAACATGCGGGCCAATCGTGTCAACAACAACGCCCGCCTTTTCAGCTTTTAGGGCTTCAGAGCGATCGCTGCTTTTTTCAATTAAGAGTAAGTCGTCTTTTTTTACAAGGTCGTACTGCAAAAACGATTTGGCAAAAGCCATACCCATGTTGCCGCAGCCTACAATAGCAATTTTCATAAATGGGGAAAGGAGGAGAGGTTGTAAAGGGAAGAGAGGGAGGAAGGTGGAAAGGGAATAAGAATGATAAAGTCCTTTTTTCCCTTTCCACCTTCCTCCCTCTCTTCCCTTTACAACCTATTTTACTTGTAAAATTTCTTCGAGTTTTTGCTCTAGTGCTTCACCACGCAGGTTTTTGGCGATGATTTTACCGTCCTTATCAAGCAGGAATGTAGCCGGAATCGCCTGAACACCATATTGCTGAGCCGCTGCTGACTGCCAGAATTTAAGGTCCGAAACGTGGGTCCAGGTTAAGTTATCATTACGGATAGCTTTAGTCCAGTTGGCTTTAGCCTGATCCAGCGAGACACTATAAATAGCGAAACCTTTGTCTTTGAATTTGTTATACATGCGTACAACATTCGGGTTTTCGGCCCGGCAGGGACCACACCAGGAAGCCCAGAAGTCAATCAGAACGTATTTGCCACGCAATGACGATAGTGGAACTGGGGTGCCGGTCGTATCGTTCAGTGCTATTTCTGGCGCGGGTGCACCAATGGATACGCCTTTAATGCGAGCCACTCGACCAATTAGCGATTTGGCATGCGGGCTGTTGGGATTCTCTTTCTCGAATCGCTGCGCTAAGGCATCGTAGGTGGCAAAATCACTGTCGATGTTAATGAAGTTTAGGGCAAAAAGCGACACCAGCGAAGTTCCCATATCGGGTAGCATAGCTTTCACTTTATTGACAACTTCTTGTTCAGCAGTCTGATAATCCTGCTCGATTTGGGCAATTTTCTTGTTGTCTTTTTTCTCAGTTGCTGCTGCTACCTGTTTGTTCCAGTTAGCAACTTTGGTTTCCATATCGGTGCGGAGCGTATTTAACTTTTCATAGTACTCCATATTCTTGGAGCCTGTTACGGCTGCCTGACCCGTCTGCCCTGTTTTGGCATCCATCCGGAAACCATCAGCCACCACGTTCAGGGTTTCGCCCCCTTCAACCAGCAGTGCCATCTTCTGGCCACCGCCTACATTTAATACAAATACTTCACCACCGTCGGCTACCTTACCGTTGAGTGTAAATGTGTTGCCCGAAGCTAGTTTGGTTGAGTCAATTTTACGGGTCGGCTGTGAGTTTGTTTCCAGATAGACATAGCTGCCCGGCGTTGCTTTGTTGATTTTGCCTGTAACCGTAAATGGTTTTGTGGTTTGGGCATTGGCTACGAGGCTGAGCGCCATGAAACCAGCGATGCTGAATACTACGTTTTTCATATTTTCTGTAATGTCTTCGCTAACAACTCATTCACCAATTTAGGGTCGGCAGAGCCTTTCGATTTTTTCATGACCTCGCCAACAAACATGCCAAGTAAATTTTTCTTGCCTTTCCGGTATTGCTCTACTTTATCAGGCCAGGCTGCCAGTACTTCTTCTACCAACGTTTGCAAAGTGTCTGTATTGCGATTCTGAATGAGTCCGTGTTTCTGCGCGAGTTCGGCAGGGGACGAATCAGGTTGCTCTGTTAATAACGTAAATACCTGTTGGGCAGCCGTCTGACTTACGGTTCCGTTGTCAATAAGCGCAATTAACGCAGCTAACTGGTCTGCCGAAACCGGAAACTGACGATCACGCAACGTTTTTTCGTTAAGTTGCCCTTTTACAGGACCCATAATCCAGTTCGACGCAGCTTTATAATTAGTCGTCTGCGTACAAACAGCTTCGTAATATTCGGCCAATTCCTTAGCATCGGTGAGTAAAGCCGCATCATACTCAGGCAAACCGTACGTCGTCGTAAATTTCTGGTATAACGTAGCCGGAAGTACCGGCATCTGAGCCTGAATATCCGCCAGCCATTCCTCCGAAATCACGACTGGTGTCAGGTCGGGATCAGGAAAATAGCGGTAATCGTTCATGGTTTCTTTCTCACGCATGCCATAGCTTAGGCCGGTGGCGGCATCGAACGTGCGGGTTTCCTGCACAATACGCCCACCCGATTCAGTTAATTCAACCTGCCGCAGAAATTCGCTGTCAACGGCTCGCATTACGTTCCGAATCGAGTTCAGATTTTTGACTTCAACCTTCGTGCCGAGATTCGTTGCACCCTTAGGTCGGATGGAAACGTTTACGTCGCAACGTAGCGAACCTTCCTCCATATTACCGTCGCAGATATCCAGATACCGTACCAACCGTCTGACCTCGGTTAGGTACTGACCAGCTTCGTCGGCAGTGCGAATCGTGGGGTCTGTCACCATCTCGATCAAGGGCGTTCCGGCTCGGTTATAATCGAGCTGAGTGGCCCATTCATCACCATCGTGAATGGATTTGCCCGCATCTTCTTCAAGATGAATATGATGGAGCTGAATGGTTGTTTGGTAAGATTGACCTGTAACTGGGTCTTTGGCTTTAATCGGGATACCGCCACCCACACAAATCGGACCTTTATCCTGCGATAACTGATAGCCTTTCGGCAGATCAGGGTAAAAGTAATTCTTACGGGCAAACACGTTATAGCGTGTTATTTCACTACCGCAGGCCAATCCCATACGAATGGCGAATTCAACAGCCTTACGATTTAATTTAGGCAACGTACCCGGATACCCGAGTGTAATAACACTGATATTGGTGTTCGGTTCTGCGCCAAATGCATTGGCATCAGCCGCAAAAATTTTGCTTTGCGTAAGCAACTGGCAGTGTACTTCTAACCCAATAACGGCTTCGTATTGAGACAGAACTTCTGGCGAAAGGGTCGCTTCGGCTACCATTGGTAAAAATTAGTGATTTTAGGCAAAGATAGGCAGAAATAAAACAGTTGCCGGTTACTAATCAGGATTAACGGAAACAGCTAAAGGTACCGAACAATAAATAGACCAACTTATGGATGTCTATTTTAAAAATTTACCGTCTAAAGTCTGACTGTATCTTTTTTACCTTGAATGACCTCCTCCGAAAATGACTACCCAAACTGTTGAATTAGTTCATGAGAAAAATATTGTGGTAGAAAAAAAATACCACATGAGCTATGAAGAGTTCGCCGAGAAACATCTTTTCGCGAATTATCCCGTTGTAATTGGTGATGCGTGTAAAGCGTGGTCGGCAAAGGATAAGTTTACCCCCCAGTTTTTCAAAAAACACTACAGCGATCGGGAAGTAAACATTGCCGGGAAGACCTACAATTTCGGAGACTATATAGATTGGATGCTGACCGGAACCGAGGCAAACCCAGCCCCTTATCCCTGCACACTTCAAATTGAGAGTGAGTATCCGGAGTTACTCCGTGACGTTATGCCGCCACTTAAATACGCCCAACCTAGTCGTATTGGTAGCAAGCTTGTACCAAATCGGCTATTATCGGGAGCCAATACACTGGAGATATTTTTTGGTAGCCCAGGAGCTTTGTTCCCTTACGTGCATTACGACTTTATGTGTCTTCATGCCTTCATTACACAATTATATGGTGAGAAAGAATTTACGGTTATCCCACCTGATCAAACGCCTTATCTGTACCCAACTCCCGGAAATACCTGGGTTTCGCAGGTAAATGATATCTGGAATCCTGATCTGGAAAAATATCCGCTGTTTGCCAAAGCAACTCCAGTCTCATTTGTTGTTGGCCCTGGCGAGACACTGTTTATTCCGTGCGGATGGTGGCATACTGCCCGTTCACTAACGCCTACTATATCCGTTGCGCTGGATAGCCTGAATGCCTCTAACTGGAAAAATTTCATGAATGAGGTGGATATGAATATGCAACAGCGAAAACCCAAATTAGCCAAAGCCGTTCAGGCCTACCTTTCTGTGGCAGGCGGGATACTGGGTACGCTGGAAAAGGCTGGAGTGAGTGTGTAACGTTGTTATCAAATCACATTCAGTCGATACTTCAGATACGTTTGTGCCAGAAGGGCAAATTTCTGCGGGTTCGGTACGCGAACCCGCTCATTCTGAATGCGGGAAGCCGGGAGTTGCTTTATTTTATTAAACAGCGTTTGGTAATACATATAGGCCAGATAAACCCCCATTCTGGCACCACGTGGCAGGTTTAGAATACCAATATAAGCCTCATCGAAGTCACGTTGAATATCGTCTTCAATCACTTGCTTTACATCACAGCCAAAGTTGCTAAAATCGACACCGGGGAAATAAGTACGCCCGCGTTCTACAAAGTCGCTTTTCATATCGCGTAGGAAGTTCACTTTCTGGAAGGCAGCACCTAGCTTGCGAGCGGGTTCGCATAGTCGGTTAAACTCCGTTGAATTGCCCTCACAGAATACACGCAAACACATCAGGCCTACAACTTCTGCTGATCCATAGATGTATTCGCTATAGCCGTCCGTATCATATTCCTGGCAATAGAGGTCCATTTCCATACTTTTCAGAAAGGCCTCAATAAGCTCGTGTTCAATTTTATACTCCCTAACAACCAGTTGGAACGACTGCAAAACCGGATTTAAACTAATGCCTTCGTCGATAGCCTGATAGGCGTCGTGTTTAAAGCGCTCGAGCAGTGTTTTTTTATCGTAGTCATGAAAGGTGTCCACAATTTCATCGGCATACCGAACAAACCCGTAGATGGCGTAGATCGGGAAATGAAATTTACGGTCGAGTGTCTTGATGCCTAAGGTAAACGACGTACTGTAACGTTCCGTAATTAATTTACTACATTCCAGTGCGGTTTTATTGAACAACGCCATCATAAAGTGTAAGAAGGAAGGGTTAACGGAAAACCATCAGAGGAAACAGGTATAAAGAGAATTAAACGGATTTGACTTTATTTTTTCCTGTTTTTTCTTGCTTTTCCTCTAAAACTAAACAAATTCTTTGGCAACCTCATCAGCTACGACCAATCCTGAAATCAGGGAAGGGGGTACACCAGGCCCTGGCACCGTGAGTTGACCGGTGTAGAACAAGTTGTTAACCCTTTTGTTCTTGAGGGATGGTTTAAAAAATGCAGTTTGTTTTAATGTGTTGGCCAGGCCATATGCATTACCCCGAAAAGCATTGTAATCATGTTCGAAATCTCGGTGTGCATAGCTCCGTTTGAATACAATATGACTGCGAATAGCCTCACCTACGTAAGCTTCCAGCCGATCCATAATCAGGTTGAAGTAATGTTCGCGGGTATCCTCATCATCTGTAAGGCCGGGAGCCACAGGAATAAGCAGGAATAAATTCTCGCAACCTTCGGGTGCTATGCCAGGATCGGTTTTTGAAGGAGCCGATGCATAGAACAAGGGCTTGGTAGGCCAGCGGGGCGTTTCATAAATCTCCTGCGAGTGAAGGGTAAAATCTTCATCGAAGAAGAGATTATGATGTTGTAAACGCGGAACCCGTTTACTCACACCCAGGTAAAACAGCAGTGATGAGGGGGCCATAACCCGTTTCTGCCAATAATCGTCGCTATAATTTCGGTTGACTGGATCGACCAGACTCGTTTCAACGTGGTTATAGTCTGCTCCGGCCACCACTACATCGGCCTCAAAAATACCATCGTTCGTAACAACCCGTTGCGCCTTTTTATTCAATATGTCAATTTTTTGGACTGTCTGGTTCAGTAAAATTTTAACACCTTTCTCCTCCGCCAGGCTTACCATTGCTTTCACAATTTCGTACATACCACCCATTGGATACCAGGTTCCTAAGGCCATTTCGGCATAATTCATCAGGCTGTACATGGCGGGTGTATTCTCGGCCGTAGCTCCTAGGAATAATACAGGAAACTCAACAATTTCGAGCAGACGCGGGTGTTTAAAAAACTTACGGGCATGTGTCGCAAATGACTGAAAAACATCGAGTCTTGTCACATCATACAGCAATTTCAAACTAAGAAATTCGGTAACAGACCGGCTTGGTTTCCAGACAAACCGATTCATACCAACCTCATACTTATAGGCGGCCTGTTTCAGGAACTCCCGAAGTTGGGGTCCACTACCAGGCTCTATTTGCTCAAAAAGGATTTCTAAATTGTCTATACCAGCCGGAAGATCAACGGATTCGTTGGGCCCAAAGACGACTTTGTAAGAAGGGTCAAGTCGAACAAGATTGTAATAATCAGACGGCTTTTTACCGAAACGGGCAAAATAGGTTTCAAATACATCGGGCATCCAGTACCAGCTTGGGCCCATATCGAAGGTGAAACCTTCCGCCTGAAAAACACGGGCCCGGCCACCAGGCATAGAATTCTTTTCGAGAATAGTAACGTCGTAACCTTTATCGGCAAGGCTGGTGGCAGCGGCCAACCCGGCAAATCCGGCTCCAATAACAAGAACGCGTTGGGGCATTAGTTAGAAAAAAATGATTGAGTCAACAGATAATTGCTTGATGAAGCAATTTGTTTGCGTGAAGCTAGCCGAAATTTTGCGAAAACAAAGTAGGTAAAGGCCTGCTTGGTCTACTGAGAGAGAAATTAGGCATTGCAACTTTATGAGTGTGTCAACCTATCAATAATTTCGTGACACCTGCTTTTGAAATCAATAAACGCTTGATTGTCAAGTTATAAAATGAAAAAAAGTTGGGTGGACACCACCCAACTTTTTCGAACCTTCCTCTTTTTTAACCAAAAACTACTCAATCAATATGTCTTAGACGGAGCAATGTCCGCAAAGTATCGCTTATGCGTTAAAATAAGCGTAAACTTTTAATTGATCTTTCAATTCTTTCCGGGCAATGTGAATTCGGTTCTTTACCGTCCCAATGGGAATATTCAATTTTGCCGCAATTTCATGGTATTTAAAACCCCGGAAATGCATCATAAACGGAGTTTTATACGTATCGTCAAGGCCGTTCACTGCCCGGTTGATATCATCCTGAGCAAAGGACGAATAAGCCAGGTTATCAGTGCTGCTTTCTATGGAATTAATGTAGTGCAGGTTGTCGGTTGTATCAATGAAGGTGTTTTTACGCACCATGCGCTGATAGTTCGTGATGAATGTGTTTTTCATGATCGTATACAACCAAGCTTTCAGATTGGTACCGTCCGTGTATTTATCACGATTGGTAAATGCTTTCAGTAATGTGTCCTGTAATAAGTCGTTCGCATCTTCAACATCTTTTGTAAGACGGAGCGCGAATGGGCGTAACGATTTGGACACTTTGCCAATATGATTAGTAAATTCGAGAGCTGTCATGGCTGTTTAGTTTTTCTGTTGAATCACATCTGCACATCTACAAAACAAAAAAACAACCAGTCTCTCCAGAAATTAATATATGATTCCACTTTTAGTGATAATTGACTTTAAATCAGTGTATTGTGTTTGCTTAATTTTGCTTGCCAAACTCAGTACAGGTGGGATTCATAATTGGGGAGTGTGGAATATTTCCCCCATTCTGGGGAATCTCAGGTGTGGATTTTGTTTAGCATTTGTAATTTTTTGTTAAACAAACTTCGGGCCCCTACCTGAGTTTTCCAAATATCTCAAGCGTATATGTTAGGCATTAGCATGCAAGCTGGTAATAGTTGCCAGAATAGAGACATAACTTAGAAGTTGTACCGATATTAAGAAGAAAACGGGTCAGATAAGACCTTCCTTTAATAAATCATGTAGATGCACAAAGCCATAAATATGCCCCGATTCGGCCACAATAAGCTGCGTAATATCTCGCTCCTGCATTAACTGTAAAGCCGCTACAGCATACTCGTCGGGTGCTACGCAAACTGGTTCAGCAGTCATTGCATCCTGCGCACAGAGTTTCCAGAATGAATCGTGCTCATAGGCTAGCCGCCGAATATCACCATCGGTAACAATACCAAGCAGCAAACCAGCCTCATCGACTACAGCGGTTGCTCCTAAACGGTTGGCGGAAATTGTAAAAATAACGTCTTTGATGGTTGTGTCTGGTAGAACTTGCGGGCACTGATTGTGTGGGAAAATGTCGGCTACTTTCAGATATAACCTTTTTCCTAACGATCCACCCGGATGATAGCGGGCAAAATCCTGTCTGGTAAAACCACGTAGCTCTAAAAGACTGACAGCCAGTGCATCACCTAGTGCGAGAGCTACCGTTGTACTCGTAGTTGGGGCTAAATTCAATGGATCTGCTTCGTATTCGGCATACGCATGAAGTACATGGTTGGCATGCTGAGCTAAATAGGAATCGCGTGCACTTACGAGTGCTATTAGCTGAACGTTTGTTCGCTTCAGCAAGGGTAATAAGACCTTTATTTCAGCTGTATTCCCACTCTTCGAGATAATAAGAACCACATCGTTATCCTGGATCATGCCTAAGTCGCCATGAATCGCATCCGCAGCATGCATGAACAAAGCAGGCGTACCGGTGGAGTTCATGGTTGCAACAATTTTCTGACCAATCAGCGCACTTTTGCCAACGCCTGTTACGACCAGACGGCCTGTGGTCATTAGCAACGTTTCAACGGCTGAATCAAATTGGTCATCAAGCAAATCAACGGCGTTCCGGATAGCTTCCGCTTCGGCCAAGAGTACCGAACGGGCGATGGTCTTAGGATTTTTTATTACTTTCAATGTCAGTTTTGATAAACAGGAATACTTTGCTGTGTATATTCGCTAACTTTATATAGCAAAGATACGGCAAGCAAATAGAGGAAAGTAACTTTTGTACGATTTGTAGAATGATGCAGGTTGATGAGGCAGTCCATGCGACGCTTAGAGAACGACTGAAAGAAATTTTTGGATATAGTCAATTCAGGGGCGAACAGGAAGTTATTATTTATAGTATCCTGGCGGGGCGCAACACGTTTGTTATAATGCCCACTGGGGCAGGTAAGTCATTGTGTTACCAACTGCCCGCTATTGTTAGCAATGGTACAGCCGTTGTTATTTCCCCCCTAATTGCCCTGATGAAAAATCAGGTTGACCAGTTAAATGCCTTTGGAATCAATGCGCAGTTTCTGAACTCGACGCTCTCCAAGGCCGAAATGAACAAGGTCAAAAAGGATACGTTGAACGGCACACTCAAGCTGCTGTACATTGCGCCAGAGTCGTTAACGAAAGAAGAGAATTTGGATTTTTTGAAGAAAGCCAACATTTCTTTCGTCGCTATTGACGAAGCGCACTGTATTTCTGAATGGGGTCATGACTTCCGGCCTGAGTATCGGAAAATACGCGGTATTGTCGATAATATTGGCAATCTACCTGTCATCGCACTGACTGCTACAGCTACGCCTAAAGTACAGCTGGATATTCAGAAAAACCTCCAGATGGAGGATGCTAATCTATATAAAACATCGTTCAATCGGAAGAATCTTTACTACGAAATAAAGCCTAAAGTAGACGCCAAGAAGCAGCTTATCAAATACGTTAAGCAGAATAAAGGTAAGTCGGGGATTATCTATTGCTTAAGCCGAAAAACTGTTGAGGAAATTGCCGAACTACTCAGTGTTAATGATATAAAGGCACTTCCTTATCACGCTGGTCTGGACCCGCAAACGCGGATGAACAATCAGGATGCCTTTCTGAACGAAGATGCCGACGTAATCTGCGCTACCATTGCCTTTGGTATGGGAATTGACAAGCCAGACGTTCGGTTCGTGATTCACTACGATGCCCCTAAGTCGCTCGAAGGATATTATCAGGAAACAGGACGGGCGGGTCGTGATGGACTGGAAGGCAACTGCCTGATGTTCTATAGTTACGATGATATCGTTAAACTGGAGAAGTTTAATAAAGATAAACCCGTTACGGAGCGCGATAATGCCAAGCACTTGCTAGCCGAGATGGTTTCTTACGCTAATCTGGGCGTTTGCCGTCGTCGGCAGCTATTGGGCTATTTTGGGGAGTTCCTGGATAAAGATTGTGGTTTTTGTGATAACTGTCTGAAATCGACCGAAAAGTTTAAAGTGCAGCACGAAGTTGTACTAGCCTTACAAACTGTATTGCAAACAGATCAGCGATTCGATGTGGCGCACTTAGCCGATGTGCTGACGGCCACGACCAACCAATATGTCACCAGCTACGAACACGACCGGCTTCCTGTATACGGTAAGGGACTTGCCTTTAGTGACGATTGTAACTATTGGTGCTCACTGATCAAACAGATTACTATTTATGGATATCTCGAAAAAGATGTTGATAACTATGGGATTCTGAAGGTGTCTCAGCGAGGTATGAATTATATTGAAGATCCATACCCAATTACGCTGGCTAAAGATCATGACTACGAGCAGCAAGCTGTCGATACTAAAGAGGACGATGATAAAGATTCGTCTCCAGCGTCGGGTGGCGTTGCCTATGATGAAGAACTGCTTGGGTTATTAAAAGCACTTCGGAAAAAAATTGCCAAGGAAAAGAATCTGCCTCCTTATGTTATCTTCCAGGAAACGTCGATGGAGGAGATGGCGACTACTTACCCCACCACGCGTGAAGAAATGGCGCAGATCAATGGGGTTGGTATGGGCAAAGTGCAGAAGTTTGGTCGGCCTTTTATCGACCTGATTGCCAAATACGTTGAAGAAAATGAGATTGAAACGGCTCAGGACGTAGTCGTTAAATCAACGGTTAATAAATCGAAAGTCAAGATTTTCATCATCCAGCAGATCGACCGGAAAGTTGACCTCGATGAAATTGCTGAATCGAAGTCGTTGTCGATGGAAGACTTGATGGAAGAAATTGAGCATATCTGTTATTCAGGTACACGGCTTAACCTTGATTATTACATTAATCAGGTAATGGATGAAGACCGGCAGGACGAAATTTTCGACTATTTCATGCGGGCCGATAGTGATAACATTGCTGTTGCCATGCGTGAATTTGGAGGAGATGATTTCACCGAACAAGACTTGCGCCTAATGCGCATTAAATTCCTGTCGGAAGTAGCTAACTAATTGATTTATGGTTTACGATTTACGGTTTACGATTTCCTGTTGGATATGGGGAATCAAATCATAAATCGTAAATCGTAAATCGTAAATCAGTACATGAATATACTAATACTTGGGTCGGGTGGGCGAGAGCACGCTTTCGCGTGGAAATTAGCGCAAAGTCCGTTATGTGATAAATTGTTTGTGGCGCCAGGCAATGCCGGTACAGCACAGGTTGCCACTAATTTGCCTATTAGTTATATTGACTTTCCGGCTGTTGCCGATACAGTCCGGGATAAAAAGATCGACCTGCTGATTGTGGGGCCAGAGGAACCCTTAGTAAAGGGAATTGTAGATTTTCTTCGTCAACAGCCTGATTTGGCCAGTTTGCGTATTGTTGGACCTGACGCCAAAGGAGCACAATTAGAAGGGAGCAAGGATTTCTCCAAGCAGTTCATGCACCGCTACGGCATCCCAACGGCGGCTTCTCAAACGTTTACGGCAGAAACGCTTCAGGAAGGGTTAGCCTACCTGGACTCGCACTCATTGCCAATTGTTTTAAAAGCAGATGGATTGGCCGCAGGCAAAGGCGTTATTATTGCCGAAACACTGGCAGATGCTAAAACGGCAATGAGCGATATGCTAGACGGCCACAAGTTTGGCGAAGCAGGTAGCAAGGTGGTTGTGGAGCAGTTTTTGCGAGGTGTTGAACTGTCGGTGTTTGTTCTGGCCGATGGGGATAATTACAAAATCCTGCCTGAGGCTAAAGATTACAAGCGGGTTGGCGAAGAAGATACAGGACCGAACACAGGTGGTATGGGAGCCGTTTCTCCTGTTGTATTTGCCAGTCAGTCATTTCTCCAGAAAGTTGAAGATAAAGTAGTGAAACCGACCCTGGCAGGTTTGAAACAGGAGGGGATTCATTATCAGGGCTTTATTTTTGTAGGACTCATGAAGGTTAATGGAGAACCCTTTGTGATTGAGTATAATGCACGTATGGGCGATCCGGAAACGGAAGTGGTACTGCCCCGGCTCCAAAGTGATTTTGTGGAATTGATGGTGGCTACTGCCGATGGAGAACTGGATAAAATTTCGGTTCAGGTCTCTCCCCAAACCGCGGTAACAACCATGCTGGTATCGGGTGGTTATCCCGGTGATTATGAGACCGGTAAAATCATTTCTGAATTAGAGCGTTTAGAAGATGTAATAGCGTTCCATGCCGGAACGAAAGCTCAGGATGGTCAGGTGTTGACCAACGGTGGGCGAGTAATGGCGATAACGGCGCAGGCCAATTCGCTAGAAAATGCTGTTCGGAAGTCGCAGGAAGCGGCCCGGATGGTGCAATTTGGGGGGAAACAGTACCGTAAAGATATCGGGGTTGACCTGATTCGGTACTCAGATTAGTTTGACGTTGTAGTTTGAGGTTTGTCGTTAACTGGCACAGAACTTCAAATCACAAACGTCAAACTCCAAACACATATATATATGTCATGTAAATCCTGTGCAACCGGCGGGTGTGGAACCCAACGCGGAGCATCCGATGGTCAAACGACTACAACTGGATGCGGAAGCGGAGGGTGTAGCACCGGAGGCTGCAATAAACTGAATTCATTTGACTGGCTGAGCGATATCGCCATGCCAGGTCTGAAATACGATGTTGTAGAGGTTAAATTTAAAGGGGGCCGGAAAGAATATTACCGGAATGTCCACCAACTTGACCTAACTACTGGCGACTATGTTGTGGTCGAAATGCAATCGGGCTTTCATATTGGAGCCGTTTCGTTACAGGGAGAATTGGTGCGATTGCAGGTGAAAAAACGGGCCGTCAAAATTAACGACGACACCAAAGTTATTCACCGCCTTGCTACTCCCAAAGATATGGAACGCCACGAGCAGGCCGTTCTGCGTGACCTACCTTCTCTGTATCGTTCCCGCGAAATTGTTCGTGAGTTAAAACTCAACATGAAATTGTCTGACGTTGAGTTTCAGTCAGATAATACGAAAGCGACATTTTATTACTCGTCCGAAGAGCGCGTTGATTTTCGGGAATTAATAAAAATGCTGGCCAGCGAATTTAAAGCCCGGATTGAAATGCGGCAGATTAGCCTGCGGCAGGAAGCAGGGCGACTGGGAGGCATTGGCTCCTGCGGGCGTGAACTCTGCTGTTCAACCTGGCTCACGGATTTCAAAAACATAGCCACCTCGGCGGCTCGCTATCAGAATCTGTCGCTAAATCCAGCCAAACTATCCGGTCAGTGCGGACGATTGAAGTGCTGCCTGAATTATGAGCTGGATACGTATATGGACGCTCTGCGTGACATTCCAACGATTGAAAAGCCGCTGGAAACGCAGAAAGGCCGGGCTTATCTTCAGAAAACCGATATTTTTCGCAAGCTGATGTGGTTTGGGTATGGAGCCGAGAGTACCTGGCATCCGCTACCCATTGTACGGGTATTAGAAATTGTCGAGTTGAACAAGAACGGCATTATTCCAGAATCATTTGACGTTTTGATGCCTATCGCTGATAAAGAACCTGTTACAGCAGCGGCCCTCAATAGCGATTTACAGAAGCTAGACGCTAAATACACGTCGAAAGCGAATAACACCAAAAAGAAAAAGAAGAAGCCACGTGGCCCAGAAGGCAATTCGCCACGACCTGCCGCAAATGGTAAAGTTTCTTAAAACAACTAACCCCGACCAGCTGGTCGGGGTTAGTTGTTTTAAGAAGTATCAAAAATCGATTAAAAGTCACCTGAATAGAATGGGCTAAAAACGTAGTAGCTGCTATCGCGTTTAGCCCGTTTGGGGCTGGTCTGGATGTATAAAACAAAGCGATGCTGTCGAGTCGGTCCGTCGGCCCACTCCTCAAAGGGACGTTCACGTGTATATAGCTTATCAACCTCCCGAACGTGAACCGATTCAATACCTTTTGAATTAGTGGGAAGCCCATTAATATATAGATCAGTATCGTTTACTAGTTCATCGTAAAGTTTCAGGTGTTCATTTTTTGTGCGCTTTACAAAGGCGAGCTTATTATTAAAAAAGGTAGCTTCGAGTAGCTTATTCATTGAAAACGTATTTGCGTTGCCAAGCGGGTAGTCTGATATGGCGTTTGCCTGCAAATACTGTTTCCATTTTGTTCGTAGTGGACTTGGTGTGGGTGTCTTGTGAGTTGTACTGATAAATACTCGATACAATTCCGGAAACTCCTTTGATTTTGGAGCATCGTCCCATTTTTGATACACAAAAAGATCGCTTACCTGCTCAAAGGTCAATGCTGATAAGGCGCTTGCGGATGAGGCCTGACCATTGATAAACACTTTTGCCTGCTCGATATTCGGGAGCTTAAGGGCTAAATGATTATTCTGTAAGTATAAAATTTTGGAATAGGAATTGAAGGGCATTAAGGTCACTCGTTTCCCATTAATAAGGACCATATTATCAGAGGGCAAAAGTGCCGATTCCCGGGAAAAGGGCATGTCAGCTTTTTCCAGTTCAGCGGCTAGTACGCGGGTGGCGTTTGTCAACGGGAATGGGGCAATACCCTGTCTGAAAACGGTTCCCTCATAGTCTGTATTTCCATGCCGACAAGCGAGCGCCATCATACCAATTAACAGGGTCCAAATTCCATATCGCCACCAGGCCGATGAGCCTGAACGCTGGCTATTCATCATACTAACACGTTGCCGTAAGGTGGGGCCGCTGAATTGGTTGGTTATAGCCAATTGCCCGCCTGACATGCTCACTTTAATCAGATTATACTGGTACAATCTCGCATCGATACCTTCGGCTAGTACGGCCCGGTCGGCACTGAATTCCAGTGTTTGATGGAGTAGTTGCCGGAACAGATAGGCCGCTGGATTGAACCATAACACAATACAAACCAACTCGGCCCCAATCATGTCGAAACTATGTAGTTGCCGAACATGCACACGCTCGTGCCTGAGAATCTGATCCAGTTCGTCCGGCGAGTGCTGGTCAGGATTAAGCACGACCCAGTTGAAAAACGAAAAAGGAGATGTGCCGTCCTTGTTGTGCACCAGCGTAAAATCGGTATACGACTCATGAACGGATTTTCGGATGAGTTGTTGGAGCGAGACTAACCGAATCCCAAATCGAGTCAACAGCAGAAAGACCCCACTACTATAGAGCAATAAAATGCCAATTTGCCATGACCAAACGAACCGTACTGGCTGATCCTGAAATGCTTTATAGGTTTTCTGATTAGGCAATGTAATCGTTACAGTCGGTTGAGGAGAAACCAGGTTGGGTAACACCTTTGGAACGATTACCTGCGCTGTTCGATGCATCACGGTTCGTACGCGTTCTGGGCGCCAATCCGGGAGTTCCAGGAGTGGTAGGAGTAAGGCCCCGGCCAAACCTAACCACAGGGCCAATCGGTTGGCACCAAAAAACGTTTCGCGTCGAAGCAGAGCGTAGTACGCTATGCTGACAACAGCCAGTAGTGCATTGGCTAAAACAACATACCGTAGCGTTTCCATCTTTAGTTAGGTGTGGAAGAGTAGTTGGTCCAGCGTAGTCAGGCATTTTGACTACGCTGGACCAACTTTGACTATTTTTTCTCGATCATGGCCAGAATTTCACGCAGTTCATCCGCCGAAATCTTCTCATTCTGAGCAAAATAGCTCACTAAATTCTTGTATGAATTATCAAAATACTCATCGACTACTTTCTTCAGAACAAACCGATTTTGGTAGGCTTCCTTGCTGATGATGGGGTAATATTCATGCGTATTTCCATACGCCTTATGACCGATGTACCCCTTCTCTTCCAGATTTCGAACAATTGTTGATACTGTATTATAATGCAGAGGAGGATCTGTAAACTGAGGCACCATATCTTTTACATACCCTTGCTCCATTTTCCAGAGCACCTGCATTACTTCTTCTTCTTTGGCGGTTAGCTTTTCCATAGAACAAACTTAAAACTATTTCCCTCGTTTGCAAACTATTTGTATAGTTTTTTATTGTTTGAAAAGCCAACTGCACCGTTGTAGCTTTGTACATTATTCTGGGTGAGGTTTATGAAACAATTAGGACTAATCTTGTTCATGGTGTGGCTGATTGCTGGCTGTGAAACAAATGCGGTATATAAAGAGTACACCGACATTGAGGATGGGAAATGGTACATTAAAAATGCCCCTTCGTTCACATTCGAAATCACTGACGCATCGGTGCCCTATAACATTTATTATAACCTTCGGAATAGTTTGTCGTACGGTTATTATAATTTGTATCTGACTCGTTATCTGCGGGATGCGAGCGGCAAGGAGCTCGAATCACGGCTGGACGAACTGATTCTGATGGATCCTAAAACGGGTAAACCCAATGGAGATGGCCTTGGCGACCTGTTTGATCACAAGGTCCTGATGAAGCGGAACTATCGGTTTCCGAAACCTGGCAAATACAGTGTTCAGATTAGGCAGTATATGCGTCAGGACCCGTTGCTTAATATCCTGAGTGTAGGAGTTACGGTAGAAAAAGCTGGTCCTGCTAACTAACCCGCCGACCTGTTCGCTAATGCTTGTTCATTTTTTTCGCGTAAATCGGTTCTTTTTTATTTCTTACCTGCTCGTATTGGTTGTACTGGGTGTGTTACAATGGATGTACACCCAGGAACAGTTAATGCAGTGGGTTAATGTACGGAATAGTTTGCTGGCCGATCAGCTCTTTCCATATATCACTTACATGGGCGATGGTGCTTTTTTTGTGCTGGTTTGCCTGATTCTGTTGATTTATAACTGGCGAATTGGCCTGATGGGCGTTGCCAGTTTTGCCCTTTCTTCTTTGACCTCCGAGTTTTTAAAGAAGATTGTTTTCACAGGATCGCCCCGGCCACTGAAATTTTTTGAGCATTCTACATTTCAGTACCATATTATTAAAGGCCTGGACATTTATAGTTATAACAGTTTCCCCTCGGGTCATACCACAACAGCTTTTGCGGTCTTTAGCCTATTAGCGTTTCTTGATAAGAAGAAGTGGAGGGGGGGTATTTTCCTGCTTTTGGGCGTTCTGGCGGGCTATTCCCGGGTATATCTGTTTCAGCATTTTGTTGAAGATACCTATGCTGGCTCGCTGGTTGGAACGATTTCATCAGTAATAATTTATTTATTGATGTATCGCTGGGTAATGAAGAACGAGAATATTGCCGGGAATTAGGGCCTCTTTTGCCTACCTTTGTTTAGGGCTACGCCGAACCATTGCCAAAGCAGAGCCGTTACTTCATTACTGACTACAATCAACGTGCATCGATAAACTCTCTCATGAGCGACGCCATTAAGCATGAGTGCGGTATAGCCTTAATCCGGCTCCGCAAGCCGTACCAATATTACATAGACAAGTACGGCACGGCTCTTTATGGAGCCAACAAACTTTACCTGCTTATGGAAAAGCAGGTAAACCGAGGCCAGGATGGCGCCGGAATCGCTAATATAAAAATTGATGTTCCTGCGGGCCGTCGTTATATTAGTAGATACCGTTCGGTAGATCAACGTCCTGTAACGGATATCTTCGAGAAGGTTAATAAAAAATTCCGCAAAGCACTCAAGGGTAACAAAGACAAAGCTAAAGATGCTAAATGGCTCCAGGAAAACATTGCCTTTACGGGCGAGGTCTGGATGGGACATCTTCGGTATGGCACTCATGGAGCCAACGAGATTGAGAACTGCCACCCAATGCTTCGGCAAAGTAACTGGCGAAGTCGTAATCTGGTTGTAGCGGGTAATTTCAACATGACCAATGTTGATGACCTATTTGAAAAGCTCGTTTCGCTGGGGCAGCATCCGAAGGATAAGGTTGACACCGTAACGGTGATGGAGAAAATTGGACACTTCCTGGATGAAGAAAATCAGCGGGTGTTTGAACGGTTCAAGGGTATCTACGAAAACCCTGATCTGTCGGATATCATTGAAGATAATCTTGATCTTCAGCGCGTTTTACACCGTTCTTGCCGTGATTTCGATGGTGGCTATGCCATGGTGGGTATGACAGGCTATGGAGCCGCATTCGTCGCCCGTGATCCGGCCGGTATTCGTCCCGCTTATTACTATGCCGATGATGAAGTGGTCGTAGTAGCGTCGGAAAAGCCAGCCATCAAAACTGCTTTTAATGTTGAATACAGTGCCATTCAGGAAGTAAAGCCTGGCCATGCACTCATCGTTGATAAATATGGCGAGTATGTGGAGCAGGAGTTCGTGACGCCTATTGAAAAGAAATCCTGTAGCTTCGAGCGTATTTATTTTTCACGTGCTACTGATCCCGACATCTACAACGAGCGTAAAGCATTAGGGAAACTGGTGATTCCGCAGATTCTCAAAGAAATTGACTACGATCTCGAAAATACGGTATTCTCTTATATTCCAAATACAGCCGAAACCGCCTTCTTTGGAATGGTTGAAGGGTTGGAAGAATACCTCTATAAACAGCGCAAGAAAGCGATTATGGAGGGGATTCTGTTTGAAGAAGAACTAGACCGGGTGCTTTCGTTTAGGCCCCGTATTGAAAAACTGGTTGCCAAAGACGTAAAACTACGGACCTTTATTGCAGACGACTCGCAGCGCGATGATATGGTGTCGCATGTATACGACACCACGTTTGAGGTTATCAAAAAAGGGAAAGATAACGTCGTAGTTGTCGATGATTCGATTGTTCGGGGTACTACGCTTGAAAAAAGCATCCTGCGCATGCTGGATCGCTTAGGGCCTAAAAAGATCATTATTGTTTCATCGGCCCCTCAAATTCGCTTTCCTGACTGCTACGGCATCGATATGTCGAAGTTTAAGGAATTCATTGGCTTCCGTGCTGCGCTCGAACTACTTAAGGACCGAGGCATGGAAGATCTGCTTGATGAAGTTTATGCCCAGTGTGTAGCAGCTATTGAGTCAGGCAATGCCAGCCAACAGAATTATGTAAAGGCGCTGTTCGATCCCTTTACGCACGAAGAGTTATCTAAAAAGGTATCGCAGATTGTAACACCGCCCGATTTAAAGGCTGAAGTGGCGGTTGTTTATCAAACCGTAGAAAACCTGCACAAGGCTTGCCCCAATCACTCGGGCGACTGGTACTTTACGGGTAATTACCCGACGCCCGGCGGTAACGTCGTTGTTAATAAAGCTTTCGTGAACTTCATGGAAGGAAAGCTGGTGAGAGCCTACTAAAAAGGAGAAGAGGGACGAAAGGGAGAAAGGATCAGCATGTAGCCATCCTTCCTCCCTTTCGTCCCTCTCCTCCTTTCTCCTTAATTTATTTCTCCCAAGCCAGTGCGTTGACATTTGCGCCAATTTTCTTGCCTTCTGTCAGGCCTGTTTCGTTATCCTGCTTGGTATGAATGTTACCATAGAAACGTGAGTCGGCCGATTCCTGGGCAGAGGCTGCAAATGATGTAAACGAGCGTGCTTTAAACGAAATATGTCGTAAAGGGTCATCCGGCCGACCAACGTGTGAATCGTCGGTAAACGCGAAGTTTTCGCCATACAAAGCAGTTAGTACCGTAGCCGCCGATGAGGATTGAGTAGCATGACCTGACGGATAGCCTGGGAAAGGTGGAGCAGGCCAGAAAGGAACCCAGGCCGGGTCGATGGCTAGCCGTACATAGGTGTAAGGCCGAAGATTATTATAGGTGAACTTACATCGCCAGCAGAGTATAAAGGCATCGGCAACAGATATGCCAGTGCGAGCAAATGTTTCGGCTGCTTTTGCCAGATTTGCTTTTGCGGTTACTGCCGCAATGCGGGCAAGGCTATAAGAATGGCCTGGTGGTGTAAACGAGTCGCCTGGGTTATCGGACCACCACAGCGAAATCTCTTTTTCTGTCTGAGTCAGACTTTTAGACTTGTTGTACACATCCATATACTGACTGAAGATTGCGGATTTAACATCAGTCGAGTAAGCCAGTGGTTTAGGCATTGGCAAATCGTTGTTGGATTTAACAAACGTCCGATTTTTACCCCAATAGGGCTGCATTGGAATTTTCTGCCCGTTTTCGGTGGGTGGCCACAGACCTGCTCCTACTGGGACAACATAACTTGCCGGGAAGTTGCGGGTATAACCGGCATCACCCCCATCGGTTTTCGACCATTCAAACAGGGCATCCGCAATTTTTTTTCCGAAGTCGATAGAACGTTGGTTAATCGATTCGTCGGTATCCTTAAATGTATTGAGAATAACTATTTCCAGGGAATCAATATAAACTTTATTAGTCGCGCTGGTTGTTGGATACAGGCTCCGTAGAATTTGGGCCTGTGCTGCATTGGCGCTGAGCGCCCAATTATACGCCTTACCTGATTCTGCCTGTGGAAGCGTAGTTAAGCCCTGAAGCTGGCCTACAAGTGATTTTCGGTTAGCAATACCAGGTACTACAGATTCATACATTGTGATACCAGCATAGCCAAACGCCCGCGATGCCACAGGAGGGGTGAAGCCAGCTGTAGTTTTGGTTAACTTTAACTGGAAAGCGGCCCATGTTGTTGCTATATCACCTGTATACTGGTCGGCAGGTTTGCCGGTCGTTAGAGTCGGTTGAACATCATCACTGGGTTGTATACGGCAGGCTTGCAGAAAGGCAATTAATAAAAGTGTAGTCAGTACCCCTCGGTAATTGTGTTTAGAATTAGCCTTTGAAGTCTGGAGCTTACGGTGGGTAAAATGTATATTCATAGTATTACCAGGTAAAAAGAACCACTACACCAGCTATAAGGCTGAGTGTCAATAGTGGAGTTTAGCAAAAATGTTGCCAGAAAAAAGACTGAATTCCTAGCTATTGCTAGTACGACCCGCAATCCGTTAACTTCGTTGTAGATTTGATACTCGAACAAACTTGATTCTC
Source organism: Spirosoma migulaei (assembly GCF_054776855.1). Classification (NCBI taxonomy): domain Bacteria; kingdom Pseudomonadati; phylum Bacteroidota; class Cytophagia; order Cytophagales; family Cytophagaceae; genus Spirosoma; species Spirosoma migulaei. The sequence goes on from NZ_BAAHBG010000005.1 coordinate 424,901, forward strand.
TCTAATGCGCATCCCTGAAGAAACAGTTGAACGAATTCGCCAGTCTGTCGACATTCTGGAAGTAATAAACGATTTCGTTTCGCTCAAGAAGCGGGGTAGCAACTACATTGCCTGCTGTCCGTTTCACAATGAGAAATCGCCTTCGTTTAATGTGAACCCAACCCGGCAGATTTACAAATGCTTCGGTTGCGGCAAGGCTGGCGATGCGGTTCGGTTCGTGATGGACATCGAGAATATTAGCTATGGAGAATCACTACGATACCTGGCTAAAAAGTATGGTATAGAAATTGAAGAACAGGAGCAAACTCCCGAAGACCTCCTACGGCAGAACGAGCGGGAAAGCCTGCTAATCGTCCTCAACTTTGCCAAAGCATTCTTCCAGGAAACCCTGCTGAACACAGATGAAGGGAAAAGTATAGGTCTAAGTTATTTTCGGGAACGGGGCTTTACCAATCCAACAATTGAAGCTTTTGAACTAGGCTACACCCTCGATCAATGGGACGCGCTCCTGCAGGAAGGTCAGCGAAGAGGACATAGCCGCGAACTGCTTGAAAAAGCCGGACTAATTTTGATTAAGGAAGGGAATCCGGGTGGCGACAGGAAAGTATTTGACCGCTTCAGAGGGCGGGTCATGTTCCCAATCCATAATGTGTCGGGTCGGGTAATTGCTTTTGGCGCCAGAATTCTAAAGACTGACAAGAATCAACCCAAATACCTCAACTCACCCGAAACAGCGGTTTATCATAAGAGCCAGGTTTTGTACGGGATTTTTCAGGCGAAACAGGCTATTCGGCAGGAGGATGTTTGTTATCTGACGGAAGGATATACAGATGTAATTTCGCTGCATCAGGCAGGGATCAAAAATGTAGTTGCCTCCTCGGGTACGTCGCTTACAACAGAGCAAATTCGGCTGATTGCGCGCTTTACGCCAAATGTTACAATTCTGTACGATGGTGACGCGGCTGGTATCAAAGCCGCTTTGCGCGGTTTGGATATGGTATTAGAAGAAGGCTTAAATCTTAGGCTTCTTTTACTGCCCGATGGCGAAGACCCCGATAGCTATGTGCACAAGGTTGGGGCTGATGCCTTCAAAGCATATATCAAAGAGCATTCTCAGGATTTTATTGACTTTAAAGCCAGCCAATGGCTAACCGAAGCAGGCGACAATCCGCTGAAGCGGGCTGAAGGAATATCCGATGTGTGCGGTAGTATCACCAAAATCCCAGATCCTCTTAAGCGCCAGACACTCTCGCAACGCGTAGCCCAAGTGTTTCATGTTAGTGAACAGTCTGTAATTTCAGAAATCAATCGGCTGCTTCGAAAACAGCAGGAGCAGACTAAAAAAGACGCCGATCGACAACAACGAACGGCTGGTTCTGGAAGGCAACAGCCATCTTCAAGTAATACTTTAAGTACAGAAGAGCCATCATTCGATGAAATAAACTCATTGCTGGAGGGATTCAGCGTAGAAGCGCCTGAAATCGGCGATTACGGTACGAATGCACCACCAGCCATATCTGCTCCAATCGAGCGTGTAAAGGCTGTTAGAACGCCTATATCGTATCAGGAGGAGGAATGTGTGCGATTGTTAATGAGTCATGGTGCACGTGAACTAGAGCCGGGTATCTCACTGTGTCAATATGTACTGAGTGAATTACACGATATTGAATTTCAGACTGAGCCTTATGACCTGATTTTAACCTTGTTTCGGGAAGCCTATAGCCGGGGGGATATTTTAACCGCCAATGATTTTCTAAATCGGCAGGATAATAGGCCAGAAGGAGCAAGTAATACTGAGCTTCAGCATCAGGCTATTCATTTAACAACACCCCGCTATGAGATCAGTGATGGATGGGGAAAACATGAGATTTTCGTCCCATCTGAAGCGGAAATTGGCATTCTGGCCGATGCTGCCTACCGAAATATCCTACGAATTAAAAAAATGCTCGCTGAGCAACGAATGACGACGCTACAGCAATTGCTTCGCGAGTCAAGAAATAAATCACCCGAGGAAGCCGATCAGCTTTTAACCGAATTTATGCATTTCAAGCGAATCGATATGGAAATCTCGGGTTTATTAGGTACGGTTATATCCGGTTAACGTTTACTAAGGCATAAAAAAAGCCCCAGCTATAAGTATAGATTGGGGCTAACCTTTATCAATAGGGGAGGGTGAACACTATGCCTGAGCTACCGTTATGACACTAATCAGTTCGGCATCAATTTTACGATTCAGCTCATCCAGCAAGCTGGCATGAGAATGGAGCTGACCAGGTTTGGAAGGTTGCGCTGAACGACCAGATTTCTTGCCCGACATATCGAGCAATAAAGTCATCAGAACATCACTCATATACTCACGTAAATCGATGAGCTTCCGCAACCGTGCCCGACTAGCCGCTGTTGGCTGACGACGGGACGTGGTCTGCAATGAGTTGATGGCTTGATTCAGTTTAGCATAACGACCATGAAATGCTTCGGTCGCTCTTGCCCATTCCATAATCGTTTTTTGTACCTCTTCAGCCGACGGTTCGTAGCTGGACAATACTGTTGATTCTTCCTGATTCATCACCCTATCTGAATACGTGTTGTGCAATTGACTGAATCAAAATTCAGCTCTACAAGAGCTGAAAGCAAATCGTTTTGTGTGAAATCACCCATTTTAGGTGTGAAATCACCCAAAAAGTGTGAAATCACCCTACCCAAACTGCGCGTTTAAGCGGTTTTATGACCGATCTTAAGTTAGACTCACTATACTTCCTGGTAAGTCCGTTAATAAATTTATTGATTGAATTGTCAGACTGTTACGAATAAATTCAAGTATTGTTGGTACATTCATCCACCCATATATGTAATAAATCATGAATCAATCAATCGGTGTCCAGGAGGGCACTAAGAACTTCGCGATCCGTCGTCGCGATTTCTCAATTCTCGTTGCCCAATCTGAGCTTTTTAACTGCGAAGTTTTAAGCCAGCTACTGAAAGAACAAGGCTACAATGTTGTTGGCCGTGCTGTTGAAATGGAAGACACACTTCAACAGATTAGAGTGAAACGCCCCAAATGTGTTATTCTGGAATCCGACATTTCGGGCGAGCGAAGCTTCGAGATTGTGGAGGAAATGCAGCACGCAAACCAGCAAACGAAGTTCATCTTATACACCCGTAAACCCGACCTGCGTATGGTGGCCAAAGCCATGCAAAAAGGATTCTTTGGGTTTCTATATGCCACAGATGGACTGGACGAATTGTACCGGTGTTTCCAGACGGTCAGTAACGGAGGTTGTTACTACAGCAGCGGCTTCATGGATTTACTCAAAAATTTTGGAGTCGATATAATTTCAGAATCTACGCGGGAAGAACTAAGTCGATTAAGCCAACGGGAACGGGAAGTGCTACGAATGGTAGCCAACGGCCATACCGCTAATGAAATTGCAGATCGACTAGGCATCAGCTACCGAACGGCTGTAAATCACAAAGCACATATTGCAAAAAAACTGGATTTAGATAGCATCCGACAACTGCCAAAGTACAGCATTGCGGTAAAAAGCTACCTTTAAACTTCTAAGCAACCGTTTCAAACAGGCGCGAGTCTGCATACTGTAGCCATTCCCGAAGTTCCTGCATACGGCTACGGGGTACGCTGACCGTGTACGGTATTGGTGTATTTAGCCTGATACTGTATTTCCCATTTTCCCAATGGGCATAGCCTGCTATTGCCTGTCGGTTAACAATGTAATCCCGTTTAATGCGTAAGAATTGAGCCGGATTCAGTTCCGTTTCCAGTTCATTCAACGTTTTCCCGATCAAATAGCGGCCTTTTGCCAATTCGGCATAATAGAGACGGTCTTTAATGGTAAAATAATAAACATCATTGACCGGAAAATCTAATTCGCCCATTGCGTTTCTACCTTTCAGGTAGGTCAAATAGGATGCAGTAGCTGCTGATTTAAATGATACAGTTGATAAATACGCTACTGCTTTCTGATATCCTTCGGCTTCGGCTGCTGCCTGGGCTTCCCGGCGTTGGTTTAAGTAGTCTTTTAGTAATGAAAGGTTTAATGCTATATAACCAATAATAGTTAATGAGACTAAATATTCTAAGTATATCCGCCAAGTAAATGTGTAAAGTATATATTTCTGCCAATAATTTGACCATGAATAAGTGGGTAAATTCTCTAATAAATACCGAATAGTTTGTGTACCAGGATTGAAAACCAAAAACGAAAATGCTAGAACAGGCAAGAATCGTAATTCATATTTATAAATAGAACGCCAAGTATTTTCGACCGAATCGATATGCCAAATTTTATGAAAACGATTAATTAAAGTAATAGTAATGAACAAGGTAAATAATTCAGGAATAAATAAGCTACGAACTAGTAGGCCAATGTACTGGAAAGGCCCTCCCTCTTCATAAACGAGTTTTATTTTCAGCTTATAAGCAATAGACCAGCTAACAGCTTCAATCAATACTACCATACCTAGTAGTATTAATACCCCATTAAATGGGTTCTTTAGGAAGTCACGTGTCAGTCGAATTTCCTTCATCTGCTACCTTGTCAATAAGTGAACTAAGATAGTGACAACAGGCGGGTCTTTCCAAAGAAATAATGTATCTTTTTTGTGATTAATGGTAATTATGGTTGTGAGGAACTTTGACTCGTTAGGTAACCTATTCAGGTAGAATGAGTTTCTTATAGATTATTTCTGCGAAGTGCCGGAAAGTTTTAATTGCCCGTTTAATCAATGTAAGCAGTGGTGATTTGAAAAAGAACATTATATCTGCGTAACTGATGTTACGCAACTTTAGCCAATAGAGTTATTGACTTTTCAGGATGTTGAGCTCCCGTAAAGCCAATTTCATCGCATTTAGCATCAGTAACGTTTTTAAGGCGAAATGATTTTTTGATGTTGAAAGCCCGTAAAACCACTGGTAGACGTGGTCGTTTTGGGAACAAAAAACCTGACTAACCGAACTAGATCGGGGTAGTTGGACAGTTTGAAACGAAACATCATCGAACCAGACCGGTGTTTTACTTGAGTTCTGTAAGCGCACGGATACATAACCTGCCTGCTGGGCATACCCCTAAATATGCAACAACTGCCAAGCTGAATGAGCAGCTTTGGTAATGCCACTGCGGTCGCTGGGATGTAGATGAACGTCAAAGGGTTCCTAATGGCAGTCTCATATAGCCCAATGGCTATCTCTTTCTGGCCCTTTTTAAACGATATCTCCAGCTAAAGTTATTGATAGGAGGTGTAATAGTTTATTTATTAGGTCTTGCTGGATAAATATCTATTATTGTACCTTTAATTAGCAAAGGAGGAAGAAGGTATCCCATTTCTATCCCCCTGGCCATACTTAAATAATTATACCTTTTTACTCCCTTAATTTTATATTGATCTTGATAAACCATCATATTAGCTGAAGAAGTGATGATACTATCTTTATAATTTTTAGTGTTACAAATCGGTGAAGGAAAAATATAAATAGGCAATATAATTGTGATCTCTTGAGAAGGCTGTCTTAGTTTCCAGAATGGTGAAGAGGCCTGTATCGCTTCTTGCACTGTGAGGCCTATGTGTTCTGGAATGCCAATGGATATTAAAATATTATCAATCTTTTTGTGATGCACAGTAAATCTAGCTGATCCAACCGCAAACAGGCAGCAAGTGTCCAGGGTTTTAGCTCGGTCATAAAATTGCTTTCCAATAAACTCTAACGCTGACGTAGTTACACTAGACGAAGTTGTAGCAGAAAAAGAATAGACATTATTTTCTTTCTGCTGGGAGAACGCATCGAGTGTCATACATATGAAAAAACAGAAAATAAGATGTTTCATCGGGATACATTGTTTATCGGACTAGCTAGAGCTAAGGCTCTAGCTAGTCCATGGTAAATTAAATATGGTTATGGGCACTTTGTGCCTTTGCTACCCTTGGCTTCATAGGTAATTACAATCGCATCAGCAGCAGCTAATGATATACCATATTCTTTCAGAGCATATGCATTCTTATCTGCCCTGAAGTTACCATTCTGGTCTTTGGTTACATCAACTAGACCCCCTAAAGCTAATGCTGTTGCATTGTTACCTAAGTCGGGAAACATTACTTTAAGAAGTTCTGCAATGTCATCAACGTGATCCTCAAATATCTTTGTGTGCTCCTCTTCTAGAGTTAAAGGAACCATTGAGCTTTGATCATATTCATCAACTAATACATGAGCTAGTTCATGAGCCAAAACAGAAGCAATAAATTCCTGAGAAGCATTTCCTAGTTGAGTCGGATCAAAGGTAATTTCATAGGAGTTGCCATTTGGGGTAGCAATTCGTTTAGTACGTGCTAACCCGCCATCTACAGGGCCACTTTTTATGGTTAAATTTCTATCAGATGCCCCAAAAAGTTGGTTCATTTGCTTATTTATATAGCTATTAAGACCAGATTTTAGAGCAAGATTTGTCAAGTCAGCATAACATTTATTAAGGCTAGGATCAACATTAATCTTAGCTGTATTCTGATCTCCAACTACCATCGGTATTGTCCAGCGCCCACTAATATATTCATACACTGTGGCGTAGCCAAATTGAGGATCGGTATAGATATAGAACTGTCCATTAGTTGGGTTGGTTGGACCCTGGCCCTTCACTTGAACTTCAGCGATAGCAATACACCAGCTTTTACCATCCCAAACATACGTAGCGCCTGTAGATGAGGTAAAGACTTGGCCTTTCGTCAATGCACCAGTCGTAGATAAACCAGTTGCTACGGAATCTATGGGGGCGTTATAAGGTACAAACGTGGCAGTACTGCTTGAGCCCCCACCACCACCGCCAGTGCTGCCACTGGTACCAGGGCCAATGATGCTTCCGCTGTCTGGGCCTGAAATCCAACCCCATTTTAAAGTGTTATTAATACGAGTCCCTATTACAGTGGCATCTACGTTCAACAAGCCATTGTCAACATCGACAGGAGCCTCTTGTGTACAGTTTCGATACAAACTCTCGGCATTGATCGGCTGCTGTGGCGCAAAACCACTGGTAGACGTGGTCGTTTTGGGAACAAAAAGTCCCTGACTAACCAGACTAGATCGGGGTAGTTGGACAGTTTGGAAGGAAACATCATCGAACCAGACTGGTGTTTTACTCGGGTTCTGTAAGCGCACGGATACGTAACCTGCCTGCTGGGCATACCCCTGAATATGCAACAACTGCCAATGTTCACGAGCGGCCTTGTTAAGACCAACCTGTTGCCGATGCATAAACCGGCCATGCTGGTCATAATATGCTACGTCAACACGAGCATCGGGTAAGCGTTGCGCTAATAGTGACTTTACCAAGGGTATCATGAGGGTACTGCTTACGCCAATAGCAGGAGCTGTCTGGATAGACCGATGCGATTGGTCGGGCACGGTGGCCTGCTGTTGAGAAAGGGCCACTCCAGCTACTACTCCCCCCACTACAGCCGTTGTGATCTGTGGAGTCAGGTTAGCTTTGGAGCGAATAGGCGCATAAGCATAAGCATCCAATGAGAATACATCCCCTTTTCTGACCGGGATTAATTTACTGGTCAGGGATGAAACCGCACTCGAACCACCGCCACTTAGTTTTATGGATAGGCCATCTGTACAGGAATGGGTTGTGGACTCACTTTGCGCAAGTCTGCCCGAGCCATTATTGGAGCAGCCTAATGGGTTTGTCTGAGCCGGGCAGGCGGCTGTTGTTTTGGGGCTCCCCGGAATATCGGTTTGGGTACCGGAATATTTGACTGAAACTTTTATAGAGCTTCCTATCTTAAAACTGTTGGGGAAGGGCATATAGAAGCCGAAAGCATTGTAGCCTGAAATACCCAGGGCATTGGCTACATCCTGTCGGCTACTGGTGGCCGGTATCCCCACACCCACCAACCAACCATTTATGTACACATCAAACTTGGTAGACTGATGGGGCTTAGTTTTGTTTACGACCCAGCCACCAATGCCGTTGCAATCGGCAACATCCAGATTTCCGGCGAAGTTACTGCCTGCCAGCGCAGGGGAAGTTGTTGGGTTGGTGGTAGGTGTAGTTGGTGTGGGGGTGGTTCCCGATCCAGGACAAGACGCCGTTGTTTTGGGGCTACCCGGAATATTCGTGTTGTGCCCGCATACCGAACCGAAATACTCAAAGCCGATCCATTTTTGTACTGGGCAGGTATAGACCAGCTAAAACCGAATCCATTATAGCCCGAAATGCCAAAGGCGTTGGACACATCCTGGCGACTCTGTGTAGCTAACAGGTTGCGCGCCACTAATTGTCCGTTTATATAAACATCACATGCCATTGACTGCTTTGGCGTATTTCGATCCATTACCCAGCCACCAATACCATTACAGTCGGCTCCATCCAGATTGCCTGCATAGTTCGCTCCCGCTGGTGGGTTGGTCGTCGTAGTTGTCGTTGTGGTTGGGGGTGTAGTAGTGGTTGTATGCGGATCAGTCTCGGCAAAGCAACTGGCGGTACTGCTCGACATCAATCCAGTTGCCACCAGCCAGTGTTGGGGCCTGAAGTTGCTCCCATCCTGATAGGCAGCAAACAGAGTACCATTGTAAAAATGAGCATACACCGATTCGCCCCAACTGGTCGTGAACAAAAACTGGCCCTCCGTGTAGGCACAAGCACCTGCTGGATTCGGGAGCTGTGTGCCTCCGGTACAACCACTAACGGTCTTAGGCGATCCGCCTATCGTACTGCTTGTTCCACAGATGCGTACTGAAATGGCGTGGTTCTGCCCATTTTTCCAGCCAGCCGTAACGGGAAAACTAAAGTTGAAACCATGATAGCGGGCGGCTGAGTTGCCAAAGGCGGTTACTAAATCCTGTCGGTCGCCATTGGCGGTAATGCCCGAATAGGTTTTGACCCCATCCACATAGATATCGACGGTAACGGGCTGGTTCAGGTTAGCCCCATCGAAAGCCCAGCCACCCACACTGGTGCAGTTGGCATAATCTAATGAACCATTCGGATTGCTAACTGAGCATTGTGCCCACGTTATCATAGTTGATATAAAGATCAGCAGAATTGTTAGTACAATAGTCTGCCGAAACCAGGTAGGTTTGGGTAAATTTTTCACTACATTTGACATGTTTAATGGTAAAACATTGAACGGCTCAAAGCCCTACGTCCGGTCGCCAAACTGTCGTGGGGCTTTTTCTGTACTAAAAAAATTAGGTAGGCTGGATAGATTGTAGCGTTTATTGGTACTCGTTAACAGAACAAAGGTGAATAGACGCTACCTTAAGCGGCTGATAGTACCCTACTAATTTAACTAGTAGGGTACTATCATTTTTGAACCGGCCACAGCCAGTGGCGGTATTGCTGAGCAAAGTGCAATAGACTAAACGCGCCCTGTAATCCCAATTTCTGGGAGATTTGCGCCCAATGATTATTTACCGTGTGCGGGCTAATAAAGAGTTGTTCCGCAATTTGGCGAGTGGTCAAACCATCGGCAATAAGCCGTACTACCTCCCGTTCGCGACGGCTTAAAGTACCCAGGGCGGTCAACACCGCAGCCGATACAGGAGTGGATGACGTGGATTCAGAAGTCTGTAAAGCAGCCAAAAATAAGGCGGCCAACTCCGGCAGTGCCGGAATGGCATTGAATGCGTCCCTCGTGTTTGACATAAAGCAATAAGTTAGTCCTGAAAAATGAATCGGTGGCCAGCCCTTAGGCTAGGCTGTTCATCAGGCCAAAAGTAGGCGGACTTTGAAGCGGAAATCAACTCGATTTGTCTGAAATCACCATCTGACCGGACAGAATTACCAAAAAAAGATAACTATTTAGTTGATTTCGCACATGAAATGTGTGATTTCAGGCAGGAGGTATTTTGTTTATTAAGCGGGCAGTTAATATTTGCTCAAGAAGTAAGCAATTGGCTCAATACAATGGAACAATCAAGTGAAAATAGAGATGGGGTAATTGCAGCAGAATATGTGCGAAGAGGGAGCTGGCGAGGATTGCCCTATAGAAGATTGGCCGCCGGCTCGGGCTTACCAGCGGCATCACGTCCCTGTAACCATTCCCGGAATTCATGCATGCGAACACGAGGAACAATGATTTCGTGATGGTCAGGATTGTTTAGAGTAACAATGTACTTGCCATTTTCCCAATAGGAGTAGTGCAATACCGCTTGCCGGTTAACTATGTAATCGCGTTTGATTCGGAAAAACTGAGTTGGATCTAGTTCTGTCTCAAGTTCGTTTAATGTTTTACCAACTAAATACCGTCCTTTTAGGGATTCAGCGTAATAGAACCGCTCTTCTACAGTGAAGTAGTAGACCTCATTGACTGGGAAGTCTATCTCACCCAATGCATTTTTACCTTTCAAATAAGTGAGGTAAATAGAAGGAGTTGTGGTTATAGGCTGTGGTGAGAATGTCTCAGATAAAGCTAAGACTTTCTGAGAAGCTTCGGCGGCTTCGGCTTCGGCCTTCTCTTGAGCTTCCCGGCGCTGTTTTAAATAGTCTTTAAGAAGAGAAACATTAAGAGCGATGTAACCAATAAGCACTACTGGGAATAAGTATTTAAAATAGACGGACCAAGTAAACGTATGAAGTATGTATTTCTGCCAATAATTAGACCAAGAATAGGTGGGAAAGCTCTCTAACAGAAAACGTATAGTTTGTGTACCAGGGTTGAATGCTAAAAATGCAATTGCTAAAACAGGTAAAAAACGCAATTCGTATCGATAAATAGAGCGCCATGCGTTCTCTACAGAATTGATATGCCAAATGTTATGAAAGAGGTTGATGAGTGTAATTGTCGTAAACAAAGTGAATAATTCAGGAATAAATAAACCTCGAATCAACAAACTGATATACTGAAAGACCCCGCCCTCATCATGAACGATTTTTAGTTTGATTTTATAGCCAATAGACCAGCTTACAGCTTCTATCAATACTACAATAAGCAGTAGTATTATTACGCTGCTGAATGGTTTTTTCAGAAAGTCTCGTCTGACCTGAATTTCCTTCATGCTGTCTTCATAGCAAAAACTCGTACTAATATAGTGGTAATATTTAACTAAATCCAAACGGGTGATTGTGACTTTTTTACGATTGATGGGCCCCTCGTTGGCTGGTAGCTTTGTATCAACAAAAACAAGCAACTACAAATCAATCTTATACATTGTCATGAAAAAGCAATTCTCAATCAAAGCCGCTCAGACCATTAAGAATATAGCCAAGCCGGTTTCTAAGTCTGAATCTACTAATCTATTAAAAATTATGTCTCTTGAAGGTGAGTGCTGCCGGTGGGATATTGGCTCAGCCTTTACTGGCCTCTCCAAGCCTGTTTTCTCGCTTTAAGCTTAATAAATCATGCTTACCACACGACAACTTTACCGACAGGAGTTGGCGGATTGCCGCGAACACTTCGAGCAAATTGACCTGTCCAAAGAACGGGGTTATTTAATGAAGTATACTACGTTCTCCGCCAATGTCGAGAATATACTTCCTTCAATATCCCGCCAGGAACATGAAGCCCTCTTTAGAGAGCTATTGTTGCAGCAGGTATTCACCACATTCGATCAAAAGTGCCTAACGGCTGGTGATTTAGTAAAGTTGCGTGGGGCGCACGACGTTCTAAATAAAGAGTATAGCCCGAAAATCTATTGCACCTACCACCTCGGTTCATACCGGTTGCTAACTAGTGTTCTTTTTCGGAAAGGGGTCGATTGCGTATTGCTCGTTGGTAGCAATATGAATCGGAGCCAGGGGGAGGAGATGAAGGAACATATTGAAGGGCTACGCCAAAAACATGGTCTTACCAACGTTTTTCGGGTGGTTGAAGCGGGTAGCCCTTCTGCCGGATTAACGGTACTGCGTGAACTGAAAGCTGGCCGGTCACTGATTGTCTTTGTAGATGGTAGCCCTGAAACGGCTCCAGAACCTGGAGAAGAAGCTCAGTTTTTATCGGTGCGCTTAGGACAACGTCGTGTTTTAACACGAAAAGGAGTTGGCTATTTGTCTCATGCAGCGGGTGTGCCTATCGTACCAGTAGTGAGTTATCGCCAACCCGATATGACAAATGTCCTGCATTGTCTCAAACCAATTCGCCCTATTGTGCGAAGCGACCGGGACATGTATTGTCAGGAGGCTATGCAACAATTATATGATGCATTTTGGCCGTACCTGAAACAATACCCAGGCCAGTGGGAAGGGTGGAATTTTATTCACTTATTCCTGGAGCCCGAAACAGTTAAAAATAAATTTTTCGGCTCTCGCGCTCAGCGGCTTGCCTTTAATGAAAACCGCTACTCATTATGTGACCTGGAACAGGCACCTATCCTGTTCGATCGACGATCGTATCAGACCTATGAGATCACCGAAGATCTCCGGGATTTGCTACTGAATCTTCATGAAGTGGACTCCGTTGAGGAGGTTGTCGGTCAGGAAATGTTTAATGAGTTGATGGATATGGAAATACTACACTAAGTACCATCCCGGTATACGATATATACTACAAGGAGCCCGATTAGACAGCTAATCGGGCTCCTTGTAGTATAAAAAAACGTAGTAAAATTTTACTACATTTCTAGGCATTATTACTAACCTCAATTTCTTCGCCTGACTTATGAAAGAATTTAAAGTTGACCATACCTAGAGAGCTATCTTTAATTACTTTAACCCATGTTTTATATTTCATATACCATTGCATTTGTTTTGAGTAAATACCCTTAGTATAATACGCATATAAAAATGGATTCATTGAAATCGAAATACCGCGCTCATTCTGTTTCGTCAGGATATAATCGAGGTTATTTTCAATAACATCCGTTACTAAAACACTGGCCTGAATTGTGCCAGTGCCTCCACAAGTGGGGCAAACCTCACGCGTAACAATGTTCATTTCCGGCCGGACCCGCTGACGTGTAATCTGCATCAGGCCAAATTTCGTAAGGGGGAGAATCGTAAACTTCGAGCGCTCTGGTTTCATTTCATCGCGCATGATATCTTGCAGGAGTTTTTTATTCTCCGCTTTTTTCATGTCAATGAAATCCACGACAATGATACCACCCATGTCGCGCAGTCGAAGTTGACGGGCAATTTCTTTAGCAGCTTCACGATTGACACTAATGGCAGTTGCCTCCTGATCTTCTTCAGAATTCGACTTATTGCCACTGTTTACATCAATGACGTGCAATGCTTCTGTATGCTCAATAATCAGATAGCCCCCACCGGGTAAGCTTACTGACCGACCAAACAAGGATTTAAGTTGTTTTTCAAGCCCCAGTGCTTCAAAAACCTTTACTTTACCGCTGTAGAGTTTAACAATCTTCTCTTTGTCTGGTGCAATGGTGTGAATATAATCCCTGATTTCGTCGTAGGATTCACGGGTGTCTACCGTTATACTCTCAAACGACTCGTTGAGCATATCACGCAAAATGGACGAAGCCCGATTCATTTCACCCAGTACGCGGTCACGGGGTTTGGCATCAGCCAGCGACTTAAGTGCCTGATCCCATTTGGCAAGTGAGTTTTGCAGGTCGCGGTCGAGCTCTTCAACGTCTTTATCCTGCGCAACAGTTCGTACAATAACACCGAAGTTTTGCGGTTTTAGTGATGACATTAAGCGCATCAACCGCGACCGCTCGGCACGGTCAGTAATTTTTTTAGAAAGGTTTACGCCATCTGAAAATGGCACTAAAACTAAATAACGGCCTGCAATAGAGATATCGCAGGAAAGGCGTGGACCTTTGGTTGAGATGGGTTCTTTAACCACCTGAACCAGAATGGGAGCGTTCTTCGTCAACACCTTATCGATTTTCCCGATTTTGTCGATAGGTGGCTCTAACTTCATACCGCTGAGCCGTCCGCTGGTGACGCGCTTGGCGATTACGTCTTTAACCAGTTTATTGAGCGAATTAATATTCGGTCCTAAATCCTGGTAGTGCAAAAAACCGTCTTTCTCGTGGCCAACATCTACAAAAGCAGCGTTTAGGCCCGATGATAATTTCTTGACTGTTCCTAAGTAAAGATCGCCAACGGTGAAGCTGCTGTCTAACTCTTCTTCGTGATACTCCAGCAATCTCTTGTTTTGCAAGAGCGCAATCCGATCACCTTTCTGAGTCGAACTGATAACTAATTCATTACTCACAAGATGAATATACGGTTAAGAATGGCTATATAAAAAGAAAGAAGCCACGTTCGGGCTTTGCAGACCGGCCGAGGCTTCAAATAGGTAGGCAGTAGGCAATTGCAGAAGGCAGTTATGAGCATAACAGACAACCTGTTTACTGCCTACCGCTAACTATTTCTTCTTGTGCCGGTTTTTTCTGAGCCGTTTTTTCCGCTTGTGTGTGGCAATCTTGTGCCGTTTCCGTTTCTTACCGCAAGGCATAGTAAACTGATTTAATGGTTAAAATATATGTCGGCCCACTAATCAGTAGGCCCTTAAAAGTCAATGAATAATGAATAATGTAAAATGAACAATGGTTCTGAATACTACATTATTCATTATTCATTTTGATAGCCGCTCTTCATATTCGCGAACAGCGGCCAGAATCTGCGGGTCTTTCTCTTGTTGCTTTACCTGTGCCAGTACCTTTTTGGCTTCGGCTTTCTGGCCAGCTTCCGCCAGACTTACGCCCAGGTAGAACTGAGCTTTCCGGCTCGATGGGTTATTGACCAAAATCTGCCGAAACCGATCAATCGCTCGTTCATATTGGTTGGATCGCATGGCTAGCAATCCTAAGTTGAACAACGCGAGTTCATTGGTTGGGTCCTGCTTGATCACCTCACGCAGAAGCATAATTCCCTGCATGGGTGTATCGGTATTGACGTAAGTCATGGCCATATTGGCCTTTGCCGATAGCAAATTTGGATTTTTAGCCAGCGCCTGCCCATACAAATCACGGGTTTTTTGTCCTAAGAGCGCCGTTTTCTTTTCATCGACAGCAAAGGTGTACGCTTCAAAATACTCATCGCCGGCTCGTAATAAATTCCGTTCCGTTGGTTGAGTTTTAGCCACTTCCTCTGCATAATGAGCCGCACTGTCGTAGCGAGTTACCTCATGCAATAAGGCAATCAGTTTCACCCCGACGGCTTCTTTCTGTGCTGGGGACGCTTTTCTAAACTCCGTTTGGAGAGTCACCAGGCGTTTCTGCTGCTCGGGCGATAAAGGCTTTTCATGAATAGAAGAGCTATCGCCGTTGGTTGCTACGTTGAGTGAATCGGAACCGGACCTACTAGCGCCAGACGTTTGCGTTGTGCGTCCTCCTCCAAGTTGCTTATTCTCATTTCGTACAACTACCCTTGGTAAGGTGTATAACCCCACTGTTAGGGCGGCAGCCAATACAATAACAAGCAATACGAATTTATTCATAAGGAAGATCATCACAATGCAAACGCCTGAGCCAGTCTGTTTTTACCAGTCCAGAACTAGTTGGGCAGCTGCTTATTCAGCGGCTACCTTCGCTTTGTCGCTGGTTTTCACCTGCTCAACAAAAACTTTGGCGGGTTTGAAACTCGGAATAAAGTGCTCATCAATCACCATAGCGGTGTTTTTTGAGATATTCCGGGCGACTTTCTTAGCTCGTTTCTTATTGATGAAGCTGCCGAACCCTCTCACATAAATGTTCTCTCCCTCGGCCAATGAGTCCTTAACTACTGAAAAGAAGGTTTCCAGGGTGTTTGTTACTTCTGCCTTATCAATACCGGTTTTATCGGCGATCTCGGCAATTACGTCTGCTTTCGTCACGACTTCTTAAACTTTAACGTTTACTGTATTGTTGAAAATTCGGGTCTCAAAATGGGAGCACAAAGGTAGGGCTTTCCTATAAATTTAAAAACCCTGTGCTTCCCTTTTTCCTGGTAACGACGTATTTTTTTGTTTTAT
Source organism: Spirosoma migulaei (assembly GCF_054776855.1). Lineage (NCBI taxonomy): Bacteria > Pseudomonadati > Bacteroidota > Cytophagia > Cytophagales > Cytophagaceae > Spirosoma > Spirosoma migulaei. Next base: position 440,768 of record NZ_BAAHBG010000005.1, read on the forward strand.
TTTGAATTGGCTATCAGACCTTAACAAAATCGAAACCACATTTGCTCCTATTCTGGAGCAGTGGTATTCGGTTCATAAACGTGACTTACCGTGGCGCCATACCCGCGATCCGTATCGTATCTGGCTGTCGGAAGTCATTCTTCAGCAAACTCGTGTGGCGCAGGGTAAACCCTATTACGAACGCTTTGTAGAGACCTATTCAACCGTTGCTGATCTGGCTAATGCCGACGAGCGAGAGCTGCTTCGGCTTTGGCAGGGACTGGGCTATTACTCCCGAGCCCGAAACCTACACCAGACTGCTCGTTATGTAACTCTTCAATTAGAGGGTAAGTTCCCATCTACCTACCATGACCTGCTGAAAATGAAGGGAATAGGCGCTTATACAGCAGCGGCCATTGCTTCATTTGCCTTCGGAGAGCGTGTTTCGGTGGTAGATGGAAATGTATATCGAGTGCTGGCGCGTGTGTTTGGTATTAAAGAAGACATCACGACTACGAATGCAAAAAAAACGTTTGCCACTTTAGCAACGCGCTTGATTCAGTCGGCCAATGATCCGGCTACCTATAATCAGGCTATTATGGAGTTCGGGGCCATTCACTGTACACCTGTTTCGCCCGACTGTCTGTTGTGCCCCCTTCAGCAAGGGTGTGTTGCCTATTTAACAGGACAACAGCATCGATTGCCCGTTAAATCAAAAAAAGCACCCGTGCGCGAACGCTACTTTACTTACCTGGTTTTTCGACACAATGGCAAACTCGCACTTCGTGAACGTATGGCTCGCGATGTATGGCAAAATCTGCACGACTTTTATTTAGTTGAAACTGAAGTCTCAAAAGATGCGTTGCAGGATTTGCCGCTTCTAGAATTGATTGATGGTTTACTGCAACTGGGCGTAGTAGCTAGTTTACCAATAGAGTCTGTTCAGCTGTTATCGCACCAAAGAATTCGTGCCAAATTCTATTTGATTGACTTGCCGGAAGAGGCAATTAGTCGTTTGCCGACAGACCTACATTGGTATACACCGGAAGAAATTAGTCACCTTCCTAAGCCCGTATTGATTACAAACTATTTGGAAAATCTGTTTGGATAAGTGGGTAGATTTCAGTATCTTTAATCCTCTTAAACGCTACGGATTTTTATACGTAACCAACAAAACAAAGAGTATGGCAAGTCTTAATAAGATGACAATTATCGGTAACTTAGGTGCCGATCCTGAAGTGCGTTATCTGGATGGTGGAGCTGTTGTGGCAACCTTCAACGTAGCAACTACCGAAAAATATACAACCCGGAATGGGGAGAAAGTTGAGCAGACAGAATGGTTTCGGATTGAGTTATGGAATGAACAGGCCAAGGTGGCTGAAAAATATTTAAAAAAAGGGAATTCTGTCTATGTTGAAGGTCGCCTTCGGACAGAACTATGGACGGACAAGGAGGGAAAAGAACGAACCTCATTGCGTGTGCGGGCTAATACAATGCAGTTGTTGGGTAGCCCTAACAGTAGTCAGGGTCAGGAGGAACCTCAGTATGAAGCACCTCGCCAGCAGGCCGCTCCTGCACAACCCGCCAGTGCCCCTACCCGTCAGCAACCAGCACCGCAGGCCGCTCAGCCCCAGCGTCAGCAGGCGGCCCCAACGCGTCGGGAGCCTGAACCGGTACCCTTTGAGAGCAACAGTGGCGATGACGATTTGCCGTTCTAACCCACACGACTTGCTCAATTGTTGAACGAGATTTGATATACATGGATCCTGGTGACCCTCTTCCTCGACAGGTGCTTCCAGCCGCAGATGGCTGGGGCACCTATTTTGATTTATATGCCCCTTACACGGCTCTGATTTTATTGCTACTGACACTGGCTGGTTTGGTATCAGCTACCGAAGCGGCTTTCTTCTCGCTTTCTCCGGATGATCGCAACCGCTGTCGGGAAAGCAGCCTGGCCGATGAGCAGCGAATTGCTTCGCTTTTAGAGCGCCCAAAGCGGTTGCTGGCCTCATTGGTCATTTTCAATAACTTACTCAATATTGCCATTGTCGTCATCGTGACTTACCTGACCTGGGAGGTCACACAGGTATCGTCTGAATCGGGTTGGATATTGACAGGAATGGCACTAGTTACCACAGTAGCCATTGTACTATTCGGCGAGATTGTACCAAAAGTATATGCCAGCCAAAATAACCTCATTGTGGCCCGTCAAACCGCGTCATTAGCACAACTGGGGCTTGCGGTATTCCGCCCATTGGCTATGATGCTGGTTAGTTTAAGTAATCAGGTAGATAAACGAATTCAGCGACGAGGCTATAAATTATCGGTGGAAGAGCTAAGCCAGGCGGTTGAGCTAACTGGTACGAATGCAACAGTTGAAGAGAAAGAAATCCTCAAAGGAATTGTCAATTTTAGTAATCTGACAGCCCGGCAAGTGATGCGGGCAAGACTGGATATATCGGCTGTAAATGAAGATTTGCCCTTTAGTGAATTACTCGCACAAATTAACGCGTCAGGGTATTCTAGAGTGCCGGTTTATGGTGAGTCGCTGGATGAAATTGAGGGGGTTCTCTACATAAAAGATTTGCTACCGCATATACATGCCGATGATTCATTCAATTGGCAATCGTTGCTCCGCCCTGCTTTTTTTATTCCGGAAAACAAAAAAGTAGATGATTTACTACAAGACTTCCAGAAACGACGGGTTCATATGGCCATTGTCGTTGACGAATATGGTGGAACACGCGGTTTAGTAACGCTTGAAGATATTATTGAAGAGATTTTTGGGGATATCAATGACGAATTTGACGATGAAACCCCAGATGGCTATCGGCGAGAAGATGCCCAAACCGTTGTGTTTGAAGGCAAGATGGCCCTTACTGATGTTTGTCGGGTGTTAAACGTCGATACTACAACATTTGAAGCTGCTCAGGGAGACAGTGAATCGCTGGGGGGCTTATTACTCGAACTGTTCAACCGATTGCCTAAATCGGGTGAAGAAACCACCTATGCTGGCTTTGTATTTCAGGTATTATCTGCCGATGATAAACGCATTAACGAGGTGAGGGTCCGGAAAAATGATGTGTTTAAAGAAGCATAGAGTACGGAAGTTGGAATCTCTGCTTTTTTATACCCAAAGGCCCCTTCCCTGATTGTACTCAGTACCAATACGTTGGATTTCTGTATTGGAGTACGTCAAAATTCCTTTTTTCCGGAGTTCCTGTAGGCGTCGTTTCTCAAGCCAGGACAGTTTGCCGTCAACCAGAACTCCGAATACAATGAGCCGTTCCAGACTTCGACGAACAGCAATAGGTGCCTGAAGTAGTTGTTCTATAAAATGACCGGTTGGCGGGGTATTAGAAGATAAGTCAAACCGATCCACTAGTGTTTCCGTCAGCATAAAATGTGCATAATTATACTGCCTTTTTGTGATAGAAATATAATGTAGTGTTTCCAGAATTAGCGGTCGGAACTGATCATTTTTGCCCCACTCTTCATGCAGTTCATGGACAAATTCGCGGATTGTGATAGGGGCCATTACCCGGATTTGAGCCTCATGTAGTGTTTGCCAGGATGCCCAGGTATTCCATAAAGCATAAATTGGCATGCCCACCATATCTGTAACCGGGCGTAATGCATACAGACCTAGAAAGGGCTTCAGTACGAACTTTACGACAAGGGTACTTAGGGCTGCTTTTACCGTATTGAGCAGAAAGTAGATGGTAAGTCCCCAGCGTGGCAGATTCAGGTAGGGATCTATACTGAATCGTATAATACCCTTCTGTGACTTTTCAACCGCTGCGTTGGCCAGAGACTGCAAATGCCGTTCATACTGTGCATCATGCGCCTTTGGAAACTGACAAATGTCCATAATCTCCTTTACACCCCACATATTAATGGCGAGTAATAGGTTCACTTCCAGATAAACCAGCAGAAGACTATAGCAGGCAGTTATAAGGGGTAATTCGTAAATAGTACCAAAAAACGGTATAGTTGTAGTGCTAAACAGTTCTGGCCATTTGTATTGTGGCCAATAGAACAGCATAACACCGCTTATACCGACGAGAGCAGCTATAAGCAAAGTAACAATTTTTGTCCGACGAATAACCCGGCTTTCAACCGTGTTTAAAACATAAGGCTCATCCGCGGGGTGCGACATATCGAGTACCTGCCGTAAGTAGCGGAGAGACAGATGGTCGAGCGGACCAGAGCTGTTGTTCGGAGGCCGGGTGGACATGATCGATCGTAGTTTGTGACAGTGGCGTTATCCAGTAAACTACCAAAACGCTGAGGTTGTTGGCAAACAGCCAGATATAATCTTATACCGTTGACTGAACGGTTGAATCTCCTTTGCTTCTGATAGGTAAATGCGTATAGAATTGCTCTTTGCAAAGTATTGTATAAACGCCCTTCACCTATGAAATACGTACTTTCCCTTTTAGGCTGTCTGATTTTCAGCTTCAGTCAGCTACAAGTTTGGGGCCAGATTGCTCCGTCGCCTAAAACGTTGCCTGTTCAACAGCGCGTTAAAGATGAAATGACGGATGCCGCAAACCTGTTTTTAGGCATGCTTACTGCGGAACAGCGTCAGAAAGCCACTTACGCATTCGACAATGAAGAGCGATTTAACTGGCATTTCGTGCCGAGAGAACGGAAAGGATTACCGCTAAAGCAGATGACGCCCGAGCAGCGCACAGCTGCCATGGCTATGCTTAAAACGGCGTTAAGCCTGCAAGGCTACGAAAAAGCGACGTCCATTATAGATATGGAGAATGTGTTGCGCGTGATTGATAACCGCCCGCCTAATGACGTATATCGTGATCCGGAAAATTATTCCTTTACTTTTTTTGGCGATCCAGCTGCGAAAGACCCCTGGAGCTGGCGCATTGAAGGTCACCATTTATCGCTTCAATTTATTGGGTTAGCCGGTAAAGTAGTGGCTCAGACGCCTACGTTTTTTGGTAGTAACCCAGCCGTGCTGAAATTTGACTCCAGCATGGCCGATAAACGTATGTCGGACCCACGCGTAGCTAGTCTGCCCCAAAAAGGGAGAGCGATATTTAAACAGGAAACCGAGAAAGCCTTCGCATTGCTCAAAACGCTAACCTCCGACCAACGCAAGCAGGCGGTACTGGATGCTGTAGCGTATCCTGAAATGGTTACCAGCAACAAACGTAAGGCATCATTGGAGCGGATGGACGGGGTAAGGATGGCGGATATGAATGCAGAACAACGTAAATTGTTTATGGACCTATTGCAGATTTATCTGACTAATTACCGAATTACGCTGGCTAAGCAGCAATTAGACAAACTAGAAAAAAATGGATTGGATAATTTGCGGTTTGGCTGGGCAGGAGATATGACACCAACATTAGGAGAGGGAAAAGGATGGTATTATCGAATTCATGGACCAACCATTCTGATCGAATATGACAACACCCAAACGAATGCTAATCACATTCATACCGTTGTCCGTGATTTGACTAATGACTGGGGCGAAGATTTGCTTCAGGAGCATTACAAAAACGCTAGTCATGACAAGCATTAGTGAATTATGATTTGCGATTGCCCTCTGACTTGCGTTCGCCAAATCGTAATTCATTTAACAACTTTTAACCTATAAAGTAAGTTGTTTCTTCGTAATTTGTCGAGATTTTTTGTTAACAATTCATGAAGAAACTCCTTATCAGTGCGTCGGTTTGTTTGCTTTCGATGGCAGCTTGGGCGCAGGAAACGCAGTGGTATCTGCAAGATAAAACCGATAATACGGCTGGTATAAGCGTTGAGCGAACTTATCGCGAGTTGCTTAAAGATCGTAAAGCCACACCCGTGGTGGTGGCGGTAATAGACGGTGGTATTGATACAACCCACGAAGATTTACGTCGGGTACTATGGGTCAATCCAAAGGAAATTGCCGGAAACGGGAAGGACGATGATAAAAACGGCTATGTCGATGATATCCATGGCTGGAATTTCATTGGCGGTAAAGATGGCCGTAATGTTAGCTATGAAACCGCCGAAGTTACCCGTCTCTATGTCCAGTTAAAACCCAAATACGAAGGGAAAGACCGGAAAACACTGAAGCCAACTGAGCAGAAAGAGTACGATTTGTACCAAAAAACGAAGGCTGAATTAGAAAAAAATCAGTCGGAGTATAAAGCGCAGTATCAGGGTATCAGCCAGTTCTATACGCAGTATTCATCGGCTGTCGATAACCTGAAAAAAGTGTTGAAGGTAGCGAAACTGGATACGATGACACTGCGGAAAGCATCTGACACGCTCACCGATGCGGCCTTGAAGCGGCCGGTTATGGGCGTGTTGAGGCTGTTACGCCAACAGGGAGCTGCGGATACGGATGTGGTTATGAGCGAGCTTGAAAAAGCAAATGAGCAACTTAAAGCTCGTGCGGAATATAACTACAACCCTGAATTTGATAGCCGCGCTATTGTAGGAGACAATCCAAATGATCTGACAGACCACAACTATGGTAATGCTGACATTGCCGGCCCTCGTGCCGATCATGGCACACACGTAGCCGGAATTATCGGGGCCGATCGTACCAATAAACTTGGTGTAATGGGTATATCCGATGCGGTTCAGATCATGGGTGTACGGGCCGTTCCTGATGGCGATGAACGCGATAAAGACGTTGCTAATGCAATCCGCTATGCAGTCGACAATGGGGCACAGATCATCAATATGAGCTTTGGGAAGGATTATTCGCCCCAGCGTACTGTGGTAGAGGATGCCGAACGGTATGCCCTCTCGAAAGGTGTTTTAATGATCCATGCCGCCGGAAACGACGGGAAAGATATTGACACTGCAGCCAACTATCCGGCTCCCCGGTTCATTGATGGCTCCGCTATTCCGAATGTGATTACTGTAGGAGCTAGTGCTTTACCCAATACCAATGAGCTGATCGCTAGTTTTTCGAACTATGGCAAACAGAATGTAGATGTATTTGCCCCCGGCAAAGATATTTATTCGACCGTACCAGGTAGCAAATATGAGAACAACAGTGGTACGAGCATGGCCTCGCCCGTTGTTGCAGGTGTAGCTGCTGTGCTCAAATCCTACTTCCCCAAGTTGACATACGCTGACATTAAGCGGATTATTTTACAATCAGCGACGCCCTATTCAACAAAGGTTACCCGACCCGAATCGACCGACACGATTGCCTTCAACACGCTGTCGAAAACAGGGGGTATTGTAAACCTGTATGATGCGGTGAAGATGGCAATTGCAGAAGAGGCCTCGTCTGGAAAAGCAAAGTAATAACAAACGAAACGTAGGGATAAACCGGTCTGGTGGATGCAGAAATGCCCTAACCAGCCCGGTTTATTTTTTTACGAAACGGCCAGTTTGTATGCCAAAGCCATCTGCTAGGCGAAAGATATAGGTACCTGCTGGTAGTTGCTGAATCGGTAAATCGCCTTCAAACTGGCCGTTTTGAGATTTTATGGAAAGTGAAGGCTGTTGCAAAATGCCATTCTGATCAAGCACACTAATCAAAACCTGTTTTGCCAATGGGTTTGCATAGCGAATAGAAAGGGTCTGCTCGGTCGGGTTCGGGTAGATTATAAATTGGCTGGTTGAGTCAGATGTAGTAGCCGTCAAAGCCACCGACCGGACAATCCGATTTGTTGACCAGCCTACACAGGTATGCTGGGTAATCTGTACTTTATAACTCCCTTCTGTTGATACGGATAAGCGGTATTCATGAGCATTCGGTAATGAGCTGTCGTTCCGATACCATTGGTAACGATAGGACGTATCAATAGGGGCTTTCAGCATTACACTGGCACCTTTAGGCAGATTAAGTTCTGTTTCTACTGGAAGTAAATCAAGGTTATTGACGGAGGAAAGCTGGACAATGGCTTCGGTAGAGGTGGCCGTGCAACCACCCTGCGTCATTCGGACCTGATACCGCCCTGGTTGGATTGCATTGAACGTACTAGCATTTGCACTGGCAATAACAGAATTGTTGCGCAACCAATTGAAGGTGGCCCCCGCCAGTGTTGCCTCATTCGATGAAACGGCTTCTAAACGAATGGGGGTATCTGTATTACAAAGCAATTGGTTGCCCGTTGGTGTGATTCCGATAGATGATGTGCGTACTTGTACCTGTACCGGTGGCGAGGTTGCCGAACAGCCATTCCCGTCTGTGATTCGCAGTGTATACGAACCTGCTTGTGTAGCGTGGTAGTTGGGGGTAGCCGCACTAGCCAAGACCGTTCCGTTAAGCAGCCACTGGTAATGAAAATCGGTCGATTGATTACCTGCTTGTAACGGTAATGTAGCTCCAGAACAGATGATAGTATCTTTTGCTGGAATCGTTGTAGCGGTTAGCTGACAGTTAATTCGATGAAGGCCACTCACCAGTAAGGAGTAAGGTTGGCTCGAATAGGTCATTTTCCCCTTATGAGTAACTGTAAGGGTATATGCTTTGCCGGGAATAGGATTAGCGATATACACCTGTTCAACATTGTCGCGTACATTATCGCCCCGGCTGGCAGGTAGAGCTGGTCGAACAGGGTCAAGTACAAACGGCAGATTTGTCTGCTGACCATCACTGATACGTAGGTCAAGATCGTTGACAAGTTTTGGCGTCTGACTATCTACTGAACTGGGAACGACACTGGTTGCTGTTCCTTCGGGGTCAGTCCAGGATAAGGTAACGATCAGAGGCTCATTGCCCTGGGCAACAATAGATCGGGAATAGATGCCGCCAGGAGTTAGGCTTTGTTCAAGAACCAGGTGTGCCAACTCCTCATTAAGCAACAGGCGGGCGGCAGCTTCGGTATTTAATAAACCCCATCCCTGCCGATAGTCGGGGCCGATTGCTGGAGTAGGTCGATCCGCGGTGTGGATAGCCAGCCCTTTGAGCGTAGCCGCCCGCATAAATTGTCCACTGGCTGGCAACCCGGATGCTCGCTGACGGGCGTATAGTTCCTGCAACAAAAACAACGATCCTGATACATTGGCAGAAGCCATTGAGGTTCCACTGTACGTGCTGTAATCAGTCGTAGTTGTTGCGATGGATGATAAAACATCGGTGCCAATTCCCAGTAAATCGGGCTTTATTCGCCCATCGTCGGTAGGTCCCCAACCACTAAAGGATGTTGAACCTACTAATACGGGCTGGTTCTGGCTATCATACGTAACATCGGCAGCGCCAACAGTAAGTACGTTCTTGGCCGTGGCTTCTGCTGGAATTACATCATAAGCGTCGTTTCGGCTACGGGCAACGGTACTTTGCGCATTGGTATTTTTTAGGAAATAAGCTGTTCCAGTAGGTGGTCCGGTTTCGCTACGTTTGTTATCCGCCGACCGGACCATCAGAAAATAGGGGTTGTTATAGGCTATCCGGTCCAGATCCTGCGCTTTTGTGGTATAGAAGCCAAACAAGTAATCTTCTGTAGTACTCATTGCTGTGTTGCCCCACCATTCCCATTTCAGCTTTGAATTGGTACCGGGTCGTGATGCATTGTAGACCCAGCCAACTACCGGGCCATAGGCATGATTTGAGATGAGTAGGTTTGGTGCTGCAGTGAGGAGCTCGGTCACATCGTCGGTATAATCCCATACCGACAACTGCGCACCAAACGCCATTCCCTTTGCCAGTGGATTAACTCCTTTTCCAACAAGGGTACCAGCCAGGTGCGTGGTGTGGTTGTTTGTACTACTTACATTATCTTTCTGCGTGATTTTGACCCCATTCGTCGTTGAGCCACTAAATTCCTGATGGGTGGCCAGCACCCGGCCGCCGTCCCATAAGCCCAACCGACCAGCCATAGCTGATGAATTGCCTGATAAGGCAATGGGCAATGAGCCATCACCCTGTAAAGTCAGCGTTCGAGTGCCCCGTGCTGCTTCAACATTATGAAGTGAATAATAAATTGGTTGCCCTAAGGCATCGACTTCCTGAAGTTGGAATACACGCTGATTGGAATAGTTTTTGTAGAGAGACCATTTATTCTGAAACGCTAACTTAAGTGTACGTTTTCTGGCCTTAGTGTAACGTTCAATAAGTTCGTTTTGCCAGGATAGTGGTTGTTTTTTTTGACTAGGCTGCGCCCAGACGGGGCTATTTACCCCGCTTAGAAACACCACAATAAGGCACATTAAGAGAAGGGAACCCGCTGAGGTCCTGTTCTGTACCTTATTTGATGTGATAAAACTGTGCCTGTAGAGACGTGCCAGATGTTGCTTGAGTTATTGCTTGTGAATCCGTTTCACCCGGACGCTTTGCGTCCGTTCGTCTTCAACAATAACAAAAAACGTACCGCCGGGAAGGCTGGCTACATCTACTACCGTCGAATAATTTTTTCCGTCGAGTTGTAGCGTACCTGTGTGTACTGTACGACCCTGTATATCGGTCAGTCGAAGCGTTGGCGATTGCGATAACAAGGATGAGACGCCTAAAGAGATCGTTACCTGCCTGGTTGCCGGATTCGGATAAACGAGCAGTTCATCGTCGCCTGCAACGGGTTCCGTGGCCAGAATCGTTAGCACAACTTCGTTGGAAATGGCCTCTCCGCAGCCATTCACATTTCCCTTTACCGAGTACCGACCCGATTTTACGACCGTATAAGTTGTTCCTGTTGCTTCCGTAATAGGAACCCCATCCACTAACCATTGGATGTTCGAAACGGCGTTTGTGCTAAGGGTAAATCCATTGGCCGTAACAATCGGACTCTGAGCGGAATTCACCGATACCGTAACGGCCGGCGAACGCACAGAGGGGCAATTGTTGGCTACCTGTAATGAGTAAGCCCCTGCCGTAGTAGCCTGAAAGGTACTAATTATGGCACCCGCTATAGCCGCCCCATTCCGATACCATTGATACGATACCCCTGTGTCCGTTGTACTTGCCTGTAACGTAATGCTCGACCCCTGACAAATACTTACCGACCCACTGGGTATGATAGTTGCCGTTGGCGAGGTGCCGGTAGAAGGGACAACAGCGGTTCGTTGCAGACTGGGGCAATCAAGTGATCGAACCTTGATGTTGTAGAAATAATACCAGGCCGTTTTAAGGGTATCATTCGTTGTTCCAGTATTGAACAATGAGCCTTTAATTGTTACAATAGGCGCACCTGTCTGGGTTTTAAACTGATACGGAAAGCCCGCTACCGATACGTTACTCCGGAAAATAGAGGCTCCCCCTGTGTACTCGATCGTGATCTTATAATCGCCAGCGGCAGGAATACGAAGATTAAGTGGATATACTGCACCCTGATCATTCGGGTCATCGACCAACTGGCTGTTCGTGGTGGCGGTTAGACTTTGGTCCCGGGTTGGGGTTACATCAAGTGTTACACTTGATATGGCGGTTTCATCTAATTTTCGAACTGTAAACGTTAGCTGACCCGCATTCCCGATGTACAGTCGTGCACTTTCAATGGTTAAGGGAACCGTGGTTGAAATAAGCGGAGATGGACCGAAGTTGCCGCTATACGTGCCCCCGCCAAATGCTGATTTACTGGCAGGACCAATTGTACCCGAAAAATCGTTCAGCGTGGCATAAAATTGTCCATTGGTCGGCAATTTCGGCGCTGTTGTTTGATTCCCTGCTGCCAACAGGTTACCGCCCGTTGGCGCATCGTACCAAAAGGCTGTTCCGCTTCCGGCATTGTGAAGTGATATAACCGAATCCCTGCTACATTGGGTTGCTGCAAACAACCCGTTGGCTGGGGTAGGGGCTGTTGTTCGGGTCTCAGTAACGCTGTTGTTCGTAGCATTCTGGTCAGTACCAAGGTTTGCTGTGATTATAAACCGATACGTCTGGCCCGCAGCCAATGTACTACTGGATGGTAATTGCAGCGTTAGAACACCATCGCGGAAAGCGGGCAGTTTAGGGAATACGCCATTCAGCGTGGTTAATTCTGCGTTAGTGGCGTCTGTAATTTTAACGCTAATGGGCACATTAACCTGGTCGGCACTCCCATAGTTGTGTACCTTAACAGATACAGTCACATTGGTGCTGGTTTGACCGCAGAAGGTAGCCTCAGGAGAAATAAGCGCTGTTGCGCCTACATCGTTGAGCGTCTGTACCACATTTAACAGATAATCCTGGGTTTCGCCATTGCCATACAGCCCACAGGCAGCTACCGATGCAGAATTATCGGTTTCGGTAGCTACGAGCCGAAACCGGATAAGTTGCCCATTCTGTACGTTGGTCGGAATCGTTAGCGTTGTTGAAAACTGTGCCGAGTTCGCCAGTACAGCCGACGTCGCCAGGGTTTCGCCTGCCTCATCGAAACTGCCGTTCTGGTTCCAGTCTGCAAAGACTTTCACGACCACGTTCTTCGTAGCGCCACAAGTGCCTAGCGATACCGTCAGTGGAATCTGTTGCCCAGCCTGAATTGTTGTGGCTACCTGAGTAAAGTCTGTGTAGTCGGTGCAACCCGTAGAACCCGTTTGGTCAATACTTCCCAGTTGTACCCGGCTGATTTTCGTATCGGCCGTTGAGGTTGGTTTCGATTCGCAATAGGTTTTTCCGCCAATGCCACTGACAAGTAGCGCATAATCCTGTTTGCTACCGCTGATATTGCCCTTGTGGCCAATGATTAAGGTGTATGTCTTGCCGGGGATTGTGTTAGTAAATAGCACCTGCTCGATGTTATCCCGAATATTATCACCGTGGGTAGCGGCATTGGCTGGATTGTTCGGGTCTAATATCCAGGGTTGAGTCGTGGTAGTGCCATCGCTGATGCGCAGGTCGAGGTCGTTGACGAGTTTGGGCGTTCGATCATTGAGGGTATTGGAGGTTGTGCCTGCCGGATCAGTCCAGCAAATAGTTGCCACTAACTGCCCTCGCCCGGATGCGGTAACCTGAATTGTATCACGCTGTCCCTGAGTAAGTGTTCGTTCACTTAGTAAATGATTTTGGTCGGTGTTGCCAATGACACGAGCGGCCCGTTCCATATTAAGTAAGCCCCAGCCAAAGCGGTAATCGGGGCCGGGCGTTGTACCGGCCTCATCGGCTGTATGCAAGACGAGACCACGTAAAGTGGATGATCGCATGTAGCTGCCTGAATGGAGCTGAGTATAATACTCCTGTAGTAAGAGTACCGACCCCGCTACATTCGGAGAAGCCATAGAGGTGCCGCTTAAACTGACATAGGCGCTATCGCTACTGGAATTGGCCGAGAGTACATTAACGCCAATCCCTACAATATCGGGTTTAATCCGACCGTCGTCCGTAGGTCCCCAACTACTGAAATCGGCCAGTACAACATCGCTGGGTTGGTTATAGCCGTAAAGCGGATAATTGACGGCCCCCACCGAGAGAATGTTTTTGGCCACGCCATTGGTTGAAATCTGATCGTATCCATTTTGCGTATCACGGACTACGGTACTCACTTTTTTGTTGTGATTGACCAGAATGTACGACTGACCCGCCCCTGGGAAACCATCGGCCCCGTGGTCATTTCCCGCCGACTTGACGATCAGGTAATAAGGCGCTGCATTGGCAACCTGATCCCAACTCTGCGTGCGCGAATCATACAGCCCAAATTTATAATCATACATCCGGCTGATGGTCGTATCGCCGTACCATTCCCATTGTGTTGAGCCAGTTAGATCGGGGTTATATTGGTAACCCGCTAATATTCCGTAAGAGTGATTGGAAACCAGCAGATTCGGTGCCGCTGTTGTCATTTCCGAAACATCGCTCGTATAGTCCCAGGCCTGTAGTTTTGCCCCAAAAGACATACCGCGAGCCAATGGATTGACCCCTGCACCAATCATGGTGGTGGCTACGTGTGTAGGGTGTTCTTCGTCGGCCGCCGTTGTGCTGGCCTTGTCATTCTGCGTCACGCGGCCCTTTACTTCAACATGCGTAGCCAAAACAGCTCCACCATCCCAAATGCCCAGTTTATTCTGTATAGATGCGCTGCTACCCGATAAATTCAAGCCAAGGCTACCACCCGAATAGAGTGACGATGTACGGGTTGCATTGGCAACTTGTGTATTACCTACAATGGTAGCAGTGGTTGCATTGAACAATAAATTACCATGCTCATCAACGCCCGCTACTTCTACTATACGCCCGTTTGACCGCACCACCCGAAGCGGATGCCCTACTTGTTTCGCCAGCGACACGGCTCTACTATAATTTGCATCGTAAGTTTTCTGAATCGTCTGGCGAAGCAAATTAATCTGCTGGCGTTGCGCAGCCGAGTAGGGGACGGGTTGAGCTGATAGAGGCTTGACGGAGGCCACCAGAAGTAAAAGGATAAACCTGCCCGTACTGATTCGTAAACGTTGAGACATGGAAAAGGACTGCCTAATAGGATATATGATCTAGTACGGAGAAATCGTATCTTCTGTTGCGCTATCAGTCAATATTACAGCGGATTAATAAACTTTTAATGGTTTTTAAGAGCTAACGGTTTCTCTTGGGAACTGGTTGGATAGATACTTAGCCGCCAACCGACCTGGTGACTAATTTCTTCTGAACCTGTCTTAGAAAACGAACCACTATGTGTAAATGAGCTTCTCGAGAATTGTACTATTACTGTTCGTAATCCTAAGTGACGCTCCACAAATTCAACCACCCATCAGTCAACTGCCAGTTTGATAAACCGGGTAATAAGCGATGTTTTATTGCCAATTATGTTGCCCTTCACTTTTGTGAGCTATAGAAAAGACCTAGAATTTTATCATGCTTAGATATCTGCTTAGTGCTTTCCTGTTAGTTGTAACGTGTAAATCTGCGCCTGATAAACCCATAGCCGTGAATTTTAACGGTGGTACATGGGTATTCCCGCTAACCGTGGGTGACGCGGTGAAACGCTACAGCCTGGCCTATAAACCACCCGGCTATTATTATACAGAAATGGATAACGGAAGTACGGTTGACCTGGGGTATAGTTATCAACCAGGTGATTTTTTTAATGAGCACCAGGCTAAAGAGGTTCTCTATAATCGGGAGGTCAATACCTATACGCACACATTTCCATTCCGCTCTGGACTAATTGATTCACTTCATCGCGTTCTAGAAGTTCAATTTAAGAGGAAGATGGTGATGTGTGTTGATACACAGCGTTTTGGGCTCAATCGCATGTCGGAGAGTTTAAGGCGCAGCTTGCCGAATGAAGGAACCGTTCCCTACGAACTTATGCGCGTCGACTCTTTACTAACAATAGGTCTTCGCCATAAGCCAAACCTAACGAAGTACAAACAGGCTATAGAGGTATGCTTATTTTATAACCAGTTGCAGGCTAAAATTAAGGCGAGGATGATTGGCTTTTGAGTCCCACCAATCATCAGACGATTGCCGCTTGTGGGAAATTTTAATCTTCTGTTGATTAAACGCTCGTTCCTTTAACTTGTCATACGTTTATTGTGAACGTTCAAGCCGTATGATGAACCAAACCAGACAGCAACAAACGCGGTATCTGTTTGCCCGGGCCGGATTCGGAGCTACCCCCGCTGAGCTTGATGAGGCCGCTCGCAAACCCCTGAAGAAAGTGGTTCGGCAGTTGCTCAACGACAGTGCTTCCGTACCCGATCTGCGGGTCGTTGATGCCGATACCAATGAAACGAAGAAGCAACTGAAGGGACTCTTCCGTACGGGTCAACTGGATAAGGATATGCTGAAAGAGCGCATTCGGGATAATGCCGAAAAGGTGCGCGACCTCAACTTACAATGGCTCGACCAGATGGCAACCGGGAAAGCGGCCCTGCGCGAGAAAATGGCGCTGTTCTGGCACGGGCACTTTGCCTGCCGGACCCAGGGTCGGAATCCGCTGTTCATGCAGCAATACGCCAATACCATTCGTCAAAACGCACTCGGCAAGTTCAGTGATTTATTAATGGCGGTGTCGAAAGAACCGGCCATGCTGCAATTCCTGAATAACCAGCAAAATCGGAAAAATGCGCCTAACGAGAACTTCGCCCGCGAGGTCATGGAGTTGTTCACGCTTGGGAGAGGAAATTATTCAGAACATGATATTAAAGAAGCCGCCCGCGCTTTTACGGGTTGGCAGTTTACCATTGACGGTCAATTCATTTTTCGGGAGCAGGTTCACGACGATGGCGAGAAAACTATTTTCGGGAAAACGGGGGCCTTCAAAGGGGAGGATGTAATTGCGATGATGCTGGAAAATAAGCAGACCGCCCACTTCATCACCGCGAAAATCTACCGCTTCTTCGTGAATGAAACCGAAGATAAAAAGCGGGTCGACGAGCTAGCCAGCCAGTTTTATAAAAGCAACTACGACATCACCGCCTTGCTGGAGACCATCTTCACCTCAGACTGGTTTTACGATACCCCAAATGTAGGTGCCCATATCAAATCGCCGGTGGAGTTGCTGGCGGGCTTGCGCCATACGTTGGGTGTGCAGTTTGAGCAACCGCAGTCGCAGATTTTTGTGCAGCGAACACTGGGTCAATTGCTGTTCTATCCGCCCAATGTAGCGGGCTGGCCGGGCGGCAAAAACTGGATCGACTCGTCGAGCCTGCTCTTCCGTATGCAATTGCCGAGTTACGTGCTCAAAGCCACCAAGATCGCCGTGCAGCCAAAAGAGGATGGCGATGTGAATACACAATCGCTGGCCCGAAAAGGGGGAGCCCGATTCCAGACAAAAGTTGACTGGGTCGATTTTGAAGCTGCCTTCGCCAAAACGACCGATGCCGAGTTGACCGATGCCATTGCCAATACGTTGCTACCCTTTCCGCTTCGTCCCGACCAACGTGAGTTAATCAACAAACAGGCCAAACCCGGCCAGTCGCGTTCCGAACAAATTCATGCCCTAACCGCAGCGCTCATGAGCCTGCCGGAGTATCAGCTGACATGAGGAGGAGAGGGAGGAAGGAGAATGGACATGCCTCTTCCCTTTCCTCCTTCCTCCGCAACGGCGGCTCGGCCTCTCCTCCCTTTTCCTTTTATCTTATGAACCGTAGAAACTTCCTGAAACAATCGGCTTTTACGACGGCGGGCACCATGCTGATTCCGCACTTTCTGAAAGCCTACGAAGCGCAGATGCTGGGACAGGCGTCCGCATCGAACGGAAAAATTTTGGTGGTCGTGCAACTCTCAGGCGGGAATGATGGCCTGAATACCGTTGTGCCCTACCGAAACGATATTTATTACCGCGAACGGCCAACGATTGCCATTAAGCCAGAAAAAGTACTGACACTAAACGATGAAATTGGCCTGCATCCGGCCATGACACCGCTTAAAGCGTTATACGACGAAGGTCTGGTTACGGTGATCAACAATGTTGGCTATCCAAACCCGGATCGTTCGCACTTTCGCTCAATGGACATCTGGCAAACAGCCAGCGATTCGGACAAGTACGTGAACACCGGCTGGGTTGGACGGTATCTGGATGCGGCTTGCGCTGGTAAAGAACAGCAGCCGTTTCGGACGATTGAGGTGGACGATACGCTGAGTCTGGCCATGAAAGGTGATTCGTTGAACGGACTGGCGGTCTTAGATCCCAAGAAACTGTATAACCAGACCCGCAGTGGGTTGGTGACCGGATTAAGCAACGAGCATACGACTAACCAACCGGAGTCCGTTGCCTATCTCTACAAAACCCTGGCTGAAACCGTATCGTCGGCAGCCTATGTGTATGATAAAGCAAACCAGGCTGGCGTTCCAGTCCATAACACACTCGCGACTTATCCAACGAGTGAACTGGGTAATCGGCTAAAAACCGTTTCTCAACTCATTCAGGCAGGTGTGAGTACGAGCGTTTACTACGTCTCGATCAGTGGTTTCGATACGCACATTAATCAGCCGGGGCAGCAGGAACGTCTTCTGGGTCAATATGCCGAAGCCGTTGGGGCTTTCATGAAAGATTTAAAAGTAGCGGGGCGACAGAATGATGTGCTGCTGATGACGTTTTCGGAATTTGGTCGCCGGGTGAAGCAGAATGCCAGTAATGGTACGGATCACGGCACCGCTAATAACGTATTTCTGATAGGAGGGGGGCTACCTGCCAAACGGGTATTGAACGAAGCTCCGAACCTGACGAAACTAACCGATGGCGACCTAACATACTCCATCGATTTTCGGCAGATATATGCAACGCTCCTTCACGACTACCTGGGAGTCGATGATGTGGCTATCCTGGGCCGTAAATTCGATGGGGTGAAAATTGTCTGATGGCTTCACCAAACGAGAAGACAGGCGTACCATCCAGGCTGTATAGCTTAGCCTTTGTGGAGGAGATTCTCAAATCTGCCTCTTGGTAAGGTTTAAGAACCTGTCTTCACGAACTCAAACAGCTTCTACGATAAAATTTCGGGCCTATATCCCTGAAATCTCCCTGAATCTGTGTTATTTCGCAGAGAGTCAAGTCAATTCTTCTGAATGGTAGGTATCATCATGGGTAGTCTTTCCGACCGCAAGGTCATGCAGGAGGCTGCCGACATTCTGACCGAATTAGGCGTACGCTGGGAGATGGACATTGTGTCGGCCCACCGGACGCCTGAAAAAATGGTCGATTATGCAAAAACAGCCCGCGAGCGTGGGCTACGGGTTATCATCGCAGGCGCTGGCGGAGCCGCCCACCTGCCAGGTATGGTGGCTTCATTAACAATACTGCCTGTTATTGGTGTTCCGGTTAAGTCGAGTAATTCGATTGATGGCTGGGATTCGGTTCTGTCCATTTTACAGATGCCCGGTGGCGTGCCTGTGGCGACGATGGCGCTGGATGGGTCTCGAAATGCGGGTATTTTAGCGGCTCAGATTGTGGGTACGTTTGATGAGGCAGTTGCCCAAAAACTCGTTCAGTTTAAAGAAGATCTTAAAGAAAAAGTGGCCCAAATGAGCCAGCAATTAACTACACCCATTTAATTAAATGGATAATGGTAAATGTATGATGAATAATGCCCTTCTGGCCTGACGTTCATTATCCATTATTCATTATCCATTATTGAGTTAACTCATGGAACCCGACAACCAATCATCTAATCCCCGCCCTGCCGGAAATTCCAGCCTGCCTGCCATCACACTCGTGGTGTTAGTGGGGCTGATTGCCGCCCTGCTATATGTAGGCTACGGATATATTACCGACGATACGAACGGTTCCGACGAGTTAACGAATGTGGCACTCGATACGGCTTCTCAACAGCCGCTGGCGCAGAACGATCCCGAAATGCTGATGTCGCCCGAGGAGGTAGATACGTCCTCGCAGCCGGCACCGGTCGATCTGTCGCAGGCCACACCGCCCGCCGATGCACCCGAAGCGAATGCCAAAGCCGAAGAAGTGGCTGAAGATAACCGCGAAACGACCGATGGTAAACCTGCCCCCGACGAAAAGCCCGCTGCAGTAAAGCCAGCACCTGAGAAACCTAAGGAGAAACCGGTAGAAAAGCCTGCTGAAGTAAAGCCGAAGGAGGAAAAGCCCAAAACGGACGTTGTCGTTGAGAAAGTTAAAGTCAAGCCGGGCGGTGTTTCGAGCACGTATACGGTTGGGTCTGGTGAAACGTTTTACGGTGTTGCCAATCGATATAACATGAAACTAGCTACTCTGAAAGCCCTTAATCCGGGCGTGTCGGAGAGCGATGTGAAAGCCGGAGTTACCAAACTAAACGTGAAAGTAATGGCCGTTCATACCGTTGGGCCGGGCGATTTGTTACGTGTTGTGGCTCAGAAATACGGTGTCAGTAAGGAGGCTCTCATGCGGGCCAACAAAAAAAGTAAGGACATTGCCACCCGTGGCGAAAAACTGATTATCCCTTTTCCGGATAAGCAGTAATTTTTTAGTAATAGGAGCGAGGAGTTAGGAGTGAGAATAGCTGATGCCCCATTAATTTGTTTGCGTCAGCCATTCTCACTCCTAACTCCTCGCTCCTATTACTTCTTCTCATACACCAACCCCAGTGTAAACCGGAAGTCGTTGTTCTGACGGCCCGGCACGACCAGGCTCTCGTAGGCGTTTGCCACCGTTGAACGCAGGCTAACGACCTGCGTTAATTTTATCTGTAGACTCAGGCTGGCATTCCATCGGACATTGTATTGCCCCAACGCGGGCTGGTAAAACGCTGTATGCGTGATGGTAAACCGGTCTTTGTCGAAGCTATATTCGCCGTATAACCGGGCCGAATTTCGCCAGATGTTAATGTCATTCAGTTCAACAAAATCGGTGTATTCCTGCATAACCACATCCGTGAGCGAAATATACGCCCGCTTATGATTCAGGAGCTTATAGCCAAGGCCCGCGGCTGCCGTCCAGCGGTGGTTGATCTGTCGTAGATTACTTCGCTCATAGGAGCCAAACGCCAGGTAATAAAGTCGCTTTTCGTATCGATAGGTTGTCCGTAAATCGCTGAACCACTCGCGTTCGGCCAGAATACCATTCTGTTTGCCGTACACAAACGACGGATTGCTCGACAACTTGAAATAATTGCTCAACTGATAGTCAACCGCACTAGTTAACTGCAGCAATGCACGACTAACGTTTCCTTCCGTAATCGTACCGTCGGCGGTGAAGCGGTAACGAAATATAGTTGGTACAGGTGGTGCGTGCTTAATGGAATCGATTTTCTGCTGACTTACTGGCGTTTTACTGGAATCGCGTTTTACGGCTTTGCTGGAGTCTGGCAGTGAGGGGCGTAACGGATCGGGCTGCTCAACAATCTGAGCTTCGGCGACTGTAAATGTGAAAAGAAAACTTAACGTGAGGAGGCATTGCTGATTGTATTTCACAGAAAGAGGCATTGGTGAAACTGCAACTTAGAAAAAAAAGATACATTTGGCGGCTGACCAGGTGGTCAACTTATCCTATAGCCTACTCATCTAAATCCATTTTTACCCATGACTCGCTGGGGAATTTTAGGACCGGGCCGCATTGCCCACAAATTTGCAAAGGACTTACTTACCCTGCCCGATGCGCAACTCTATGCCGTTGCATCGTCCGATCAGCAACGGGCCAACGAGTTTGCGCAGGAATACAGCATTCCTCATGCATTTGGCTCTTATCAGGAGTTGCTAACCTTGCCCGACCTGGATGTGGTGTACGTGGCCACTCCGCATGTAAAACACCACGAGCATGTGATGATGCTTCTTAACGGGGGCATTGCCGTCCTGGGCGAAAAACCCTTTGCCATGAATAGTGAGCAGGTTCAGGAAATGGTCGAAACGGCACGCTCGAAGGGTGTATTTTTGATGGAAGCCCTGTGGAGCCGGTTTATGCCGGGCATTGTTCAGGCGCTGGAATTAGCGCAATCGGGTGCGATTGGTAAGGTGGTTTCGGTAAAAGCTGATTTTGGTTTTAAAGCCCCGTTCCTGCCTGAAAAACGCTTGTTCAATAAAGAACTTGGTGGTGGCTCTGTGTTGGATATTGGTATTTATCCCTTGTTTTTAAGCTACCTCATACTGGGTAAACCGGCCACCGTTAAAGCATCGGCGAACTTCGGATCAACGGGTGTTGACGAGCAGTGCGGCATGGTGCTCACCTATCCTGATGGCCAATTAGCACTACTGGATAGTACAATCGTGGCCGATACAGATTGCATTGGACTGATTCAGGGCGATGCGGGTCAGATTCGAATTCATAGCCGCTTTCACGAAACAAAAGGCATTACCCTTAACCAGACTGATCAGCCAGAAAAAATAGTATCATTTGAGCGAACAACGTTCGGCTATGATTACGAAGCGCAGCACGTCATGAACTGCCTGGCCGAAGGTAAAACAGAAAGTCCGCTCTGGTCGCTGGAGGATAGTTTGAATTTGATGGAATTGCTGGATGCCGTTCAGGCCGAAGCGGGAATTGAGTATTGAAGGAGGAGAGGGAGGAAGGGGAAGAGAGGGAGGAAGGAGGAAAAGAGATACGTACTAAATTGTTACTTCCTTTCCTCCTTCCTCCCCCTCCTCCCTTTCCTCCTTTTCTTTACCTTTGCACCATGACTGATCGCTATGCCCAGCGCGGGGTTTCCGCTAGTAAAGAAGACGTTCACAACGCCATCGCCCAGCTCGATAAGGGACTGTTTCCGAAAGCATTTTGTAAAATCGTACCCGATACGCTGGCTGGTGATCCGGATTTCTGCACCATTATGCATGCTGATGGTGCCGGGACTAAATCGGCATTAGCGTATCTCTACTGGCGCGAAACCGGCGATCTGAGCGTTTGGAAGGGTATTGCCCAGGATGCAGTCGTCATGAATACCGACGATCTGATCTGCGCCGGAGCCACCGGCCCCATGCTGCTCTCGTCGACCATCGGACGTAATAAAAACCTGATTCCAGGCGAAGTCATTGCCGAAATTATCAACGGTACCGAAGAGGTGTTGCAAATGCTGCGCGATCACGGCATCGAGATTTACAGCACCGGGGGCGAAACCGCCGACGTTGGCGATCTGGTACGAACCGTTATTGTCGATAGTACCGTAATTGCCCGAATGCGTCGCGATCAGGTGATTAGCAACGACCGAATTCAGCCGGGTGATGTTATTGTCGGTATGGCATCTTACGGACAGGCAACCTACGAAACGTCCTACAATGGCGGCATGGGCAGCAATGGCCTGACGTCGGCTCGTCATGATGTACTGGCGCATTACCTGGCTGATAACTATGCGGAGAGTTTCGATCCAGCTATTGACAAGTCATTGATCTATAGTGGTTCGAAAAAGCTAACGGATACAATTGCTGTTGACGCTGACCAGAGTATAACCGTTGGGCAACTGATTCTATCACCTACGAGAACCTACGCTCCCGTAGCGAAAGTATTGCTGGATGAACTACGTCCACACATTCATGGCATGGTGCACTGCTCGGGAGGTGCGCAAACGAAAGTGCTTCATTTTGTTGATAATCTGCATATTATCAAAGACAACCTCTTTCCAATACCGCCTTTGTTTCGCTTGATTCAGGCCGAAAGTGGCACGAGCTGGCAGGAGATGTATAAGGTCTTCAACATGGGCCATCGTCTTGAGGTCTATCTGCCCGAAAGCTACGCACAGCAAGTTATCGACATTGCTCAGTCATTTGGCATAGAGGCACAAGTGATTGGCCACGTCGAGGCATACGAAGGAAAACGGGTGACTATACAAAGTGAAGTCGGCGAATTTATTTATTGAGTGACTTATTGATTTTCTGAATACATTGCAGTCCGAACTTGTAAGTCACTGCAATGGTACCATTTGTAAAGAAAAGCTGTTTCGTTTTCCTGTTTATCTGTGCAATCGCCAGGCAGATGGCGTATGCACAGGCGACGCCATTTTCGGCTGTGTGGAGTTTTGAAGATAACCAGTCAAGTTCAGTTTCCCATCCAAATATTACAACGGGTGGCCCAAGCTTTAGTGGGGTGAATGTGCCATCTGTAGGTGGTTATATTGGAGGTCAGGTTGGTCGAGCCGTTAATGTAGCTAACTGGTCTACATCGGGCTGTAATCTAGCCGAACATGTACAATTTACGGTTCAACCTGTTTCGGGGCAAACCATGACCCTTACGCAGCTCTCATTTTATTTCAACCGATCTAATTCTGGACCTGCGCAGATTTTAGTTCGTTCGAGTGTAGATAATTATAGCGCCACAATTTACACCCAGGCGGTTACCAATTCGTTTCAACAGGCTACTATTTCACTTACAGGTTCGGCATACACGAATCAGAGTGGGCCAATCAGTTTTTGGATTACCGCTTGTACAAATACCGCTTCAGGTGGTGCGCTGCGTTTAGATGAAGTAACCATCAATGGTACCGTTACGAGTTCTCCACTTCCTGTTACTCTACTTTCGTTTACGGCTAAACCCGAAGGCGACCGTACTCAACTGGCCTGGGCAACTACCTGGGAGTACAATGCCGACCATTTTCGGGTCGAACGAAGTCGCGATTTGCAAGAATTTATAACGGTGGGCGAAGTGGCCGCTACAGGAACTACTGATTCTCGTCAATACTATGGGCTGACAGATTTGAATCCGAACCCTGGCATTAACTATTACCGCTTAAAGCAGATTGACCGCGACGGTACTACGCAAAGTTTCAAACCTGTATCCACTATTATCCAATCCGATGAGCCAATCGTAACCGTGTACCCCAACCCCGCCAGCCCCGACTGGATTCACCTGCGCCTGTGGAATGCCGACGATGCGTCTGTACAGTTGTTAAACACGGTAGGGCAACCCATTGGTGGTCGATTGGAACGCCGACCAGGTGAAGCGGATCTGGTGTTCGACCAGCCGTTACCAGCGGGATTGTATTGGCTGGATGTACGGATTAATGGCCAAAAGCGCGTGATGAACGTAGTGGTGCGGTAAATTTAGTACCCATATGAAGTGATGTCAGCTATAAGTAGCTGACATCACCAATACATGTCTGCTCACTACGCCATCTCGGGCTCCTGCGCTGGAATTGCTTTCACCTGAACCCCCGGCGGCAATAACTTATACAATACCGGCGTAACAATACGTGAGAGCAACGTGCTGGAAATTAGGCCACCAATAATTACCCAGGCCAATGGTGAATACAGTGGATTGCCTTCGATAGCCAAGGGAATCAATCCACCAATGGCGGTCAGTGATGTGAGCACGATGGGTACAAACCGGATTTCGCCCGCTTCCTGAATCGCATCGATCAACGACATGCCTTCTTCGCGTAGATGGTTGGTGAAATCAACGAGCAGAATGGAGTTTTTGACTTCAATACCAATGAGGGCAATCAGCCCAATAACTGCCACAAACGAGAATGGATTGCCAGTGAAATACAGTGCCAGTACTGCGCCGATAACGCCCAGTGGAATAACTGAAAGCACAATTAACGTACTCTTGAAGGTGCCAAATTCCAGTACCAATACGGCGATGAATCCGAAAATGGTAATGAGAATAATGGTACCTAAACCGCCAAATGATTTCTCGCGACTTTCCAATTCGCCAGCCGCTTTATAGCTGAAACCCGCCGGGAATTTCATTTTGTCCAACTTCGAGAGTACGCCATTAAATACGTTATCGACCAGGAAACCCGTTTTGACGAATCCCGTTATGGTCACGTATCTGTCTTTATTATAGTGGCGAATCTGATTCATACTGCTTTCAAATTCCAAGTCGGCAATTTGACGCAGGGGGACCGCAGAACCGGTTAACGTATTGATATATAGGTCACTCAGTACATGCTGATCGGCTACTTTTCCTTTGGGTAAGGTCACGTTGATGGTATAATCATCGCCATTCGGTTCTTTAAACGTGCCTACGTTAAGACCCGCAATGGCGAGTCGGATGGTGCGGTTTACATCGGAAATGGAAATGCCCAGCAGCCCCGCTTTTTCTTTGTTGATACGAACGCGCAGATCCGTTTTTTGGCTGGATAGCGGGTTGTTAACGTAAATCAGGCCGGGTGTTTGTTTGAAGGCCGTTTCAACGCGTGCCGCCATTACTTTCAAGGTGTCCAGGTTTTCGCCGAACACTCGAACCGCTACCGGGGCCTCCTGGTCGGGGCCTTGCTCAAAGTCTTTTACTTCAATTTTGGCATTTGGGTACAACTTGAATCGCTCGCGCAACTTGTCAATCAACACTCGCTTTTCAGCGGGTTCTACGTCTACCAACTGCACATAAAACTGGGCGTAGTTGGGCGATTCGTTGCGCTGAATGATGTTGTAATAAATACGCGGTTGGCCACGACCTACGTTTGTTGTAACGTATTTAACGTCGGGTTCTTTTTTTAGAACACCTTCTACATAGCGGGCCACCCGGTCGGTTTCTGATAGACTGGTGCCATCGGGCGTGTCGATATTAATCAGGAACTGCGGTTTTTCGGAGGCTGGAAATAAGGCGAAACCCACTAGTTTGAACATATACAATGCGCCCGTAAACAATACGCCTGCTACCAGCAACGTAACGACCGGATGGCGTAAGCCCCAGTGTAACAGGCGACTGTAAGAGCCGCTGATCACTTTTTTAAGGGCACGCATGAAGATGTTCCCTTCTGGATTGTGCGACTCTTTCAGAATCCGACTCGACAAGAACGGGACAATTGTTAGTGATACCAGCAGTGATGCCAGAATGGTAGTCACCACAGCCATCGGTAGCGAACGGATGAAATCGCCGGAGGCTTCAGGTAAGAACAGGAGTGGCAAGAATGCCAGAATCAACGTCGTAGTACAGCCAATGACGGCCAGGGTAATTTGGCTGGTCGCTTTGATGGCTGCTTCCCGTTTTGAATACCCATCGCGCAGATAACGCTCGATGTTTTCAACGACCACAATGGAATCATCCACCAGAATACCCAACGCTACAATCAGTCCGACGATGCTTAACTGATTGATACTGAAGCCCAGAAAATCGAGTCCCGCCAAGCCAATCGCTAATGACAATGGGATGGAGATCATCACGACAATTGCGGCCCGGAAGCCGAGTGGGAGCAGGGTTAGCGAAACAAGGAGAATCGCCAGCCCGAAGTCCTGCAAAAAATGGGAGAGCCGTTTGTTGACGCTGACGGTCTGGTCGAAATTTTTAACGAGCGTGATGTGCGGAGGCAGCGTTTTGGCAAACCGATCGATCACCGGATTGAGCTGCTCACCGACTTTGGCAATGTTTTCTCCCGTTTTTTGACCGGCTGTAATAAGTACCGCCCGGTGGCCATTCAGGCGGGTGATGTGGGTTTCGTCTTCGTAGTTAAAATCAACGTCGGCTACATCGCGTAGGTAGATGATTTTCTGTCCATTGGTCGAAACAATGGTATTCCGAATTTCGTCGAGCGACTTATAATCGCCTGCTGTTTTGACGTTAAACTTCCGCGTTCCGGCCTGGATATTGCCCCCCGGAATATTCAGGTTTTCGGCCTGAATGGCCCCTAACACCCGATTCACGGCAATACCATTCTGTGCCATTTTTTCGATGTTCAACGACACGCGAACTACCGAAGCCGGATAACCCCAGTCTTCGGCGTTCTTCAGGCTTTTTACTTTCTCAAATTCGTCCTTCAACTTGTCGGCATACTCACCCAACTCTTTGGACGAAGCTACCTCCGACATTAACGCCACCTGCACAATGCTGACATCGGTAGGCGAAAACTTCCGAATGTCGATCCGGTAAATATCCGTGGGTAATTCGCCTTTCAGGGCGTTCACTTCCCGGATTACTTCCTGATATTTTTCCTCGGGATCAACCCCATAATCATAGTCGAGTCGGAACACGGCCAGACCATCATCCACATTGGTAATCACGTGGTTCATGTTTTCCAGTGAATTGAACCGGGCTTCGCCTGGATCAACCACCAGTTTCTCCATATCCAGGGCATCGGTGCCCGGATAAATAACGGCGACGGCAAAGCTAGGAGCCGTAAATTCAGGGTCTTCGCCCCGTGGCATGTTGATCAGTGAGTTGATGCCCAGCGCGGCAACGCCCAGAAATAGCACCAGCATAAACTGCCAGTTTTTGACGGAAAATGATGATAACATAATGTATAGTGGTTAATGAATAATGTATAATGGTTGATGGACAATGGCTGCTGTGTAAGCGGATTGATAACCATGGCTATGGTCGTTACCCATTTTCATTATTCATCTTAAGCTCTCCCGTGTGGTTTTAAGAATAGCTATTAGCAAGCGCATCAGCTCATTCGTATCCGTATGGAGGGATGTAAACATGGCCTCGTCTATATACTCAGTAGCATGTAATAGACGTAGCCAGTACCTTGTTTCTTTAGCTTCCTTAAGCGATATGCCAAGTTTAGAGGCAAATTCTTTTTTAGTAAAAGCAGCGTCCGCTTCTTCGGCGTTGGCACCAATAGATGTGCCGCTTCTAAGTACCTGTTTGGCTAATGGAGCAATATCAATATGCTTTTTATGCAGCCATTTGTGAAGCTTAATAATGCGAATAGCAAAAGCAAACGATTTATCGAGTATTGCATTTGGCTTTTGTTCGTAAACGGCTCCCGGCTCAAGAACCCAGAATTCATTCACAGTGTCCTCCATAGCATTATCCATTTTACATTGTCCATTCTTCATTTAACCACTACACTTGATGCTTCAGTTAGATAAGCCGACCCGCCCGTAACTACATCCTTAACGCCTGATAAGCTATTTATCAGCAGCACTTTATCGCCATCCAGAAAGCCAATCTGAATGGGGACTTTGCGGACGTGTTTTCGGTCGTCGGCGAGTACGTAAACGAATCCTTCTTTTCCATTCCCTTCCACAATGGCTTCGACGGGTACCAGTGTGTAACTGCGGCTTTGCGCCGGAACGAGTGTAACTTTCGCAAACAGACCGGGGGCAAACTTCACCGCGCCTGGATTGATTCGTACTTCTACTTCGTAGAGCTTGTTGACCGGATCGGCAGCCTGCGCCAACTCGCTCACGGTGCCGCTGAACGTTTTGTCGGGGTAAGCATCGAGTTTGATGCTGGCATGATTGCCTAATCGCAGTCGGGCCCAGTCTTTGTCAGACACGCCTACGCGAACAACCCAATCATTCGGGCGATTTGATGAAATTGTGTAGACCGACCCGCCCGGTGCAATGAACTCACCCGCATTCGCAATTTTGCGCGTCACGGTTCCATCTACTGTTGAGCGGATTTGGGCGAAACTCCGGTTAAACTGCGCGATCGTTAGGTTTTGCTTTGCTAAGCTGGTGCCGGTAGTAGCGTTCTGAAGTTGCTCCAGCGTGGCGGCTGTATCGGCATATAGGCTTTTGACCCGTCCGAGATCCCGTTCTGCTTTTTCGTTGGCGAATTGTGCCTGACTCACCTGCGCATTAATTTCCGTTAAGTCGAGGGTCGCCAGGAGCTGACCTTTACGAACAGGCTGCCCTTCTTCTACGAACATGCGGTTGATAATACCACCGATTTTGAACGACAACCGGGCTTCCTGCGCCGAGGAAACCAGGCCCGATGCCACAACGGGTTCAGCTCGCACAACCGTACTGACGGGTGTGAGTTTGATAGGCACAACTGCGTCTTCGGCTGGGGGAACGGTTTGTTTTTCGTCAGCGCTATTGCTGGCTTTGCTGCCGCATGCCCAGAGCGTGACGGCTAATAAAAAGGAGTAGATGAATTGTGACAGTTTCATGTGCTTATTTGTTTACTGAGACACTTTTGCTAGGTTGTCGTTGTTTCTAAAAGTGCTGGTCAATACTACTTTCAATTATGAATCAACTCATTACCATACACCCGGATATTCAGAGTGGAACTCCAGTTTTCTTTAACACACGAGTTCCGGTTAAGAACTTGTTTGACTATGTGAAAGGTGGTCATACGGTAACTGAGTTTATTGATGATTTTCCATCAGTCAAATATGAACAGGCTTTAGCTGTTTTAGACTTAGCCGAATCGACCGTAACACTTAACTCTGCTGCGCGTGCCTAAACTTTTACTGGACGAAAACCTACCTAAAAAACTCAAATACCGATTTGGCGAAGGCTATGAGGTTACTACTGTACCCGAAAAAGGCTGGCATGCGCTACGTAATGGTGAATTGCTGCAGGCAATGAATCGTGATGGAATCGAATACCTGGTTACCGCAGACAAGAATTTGAGCTATCAACAGAATTATCGCAAATGGAATGTCAAGCTCATTGTTCTGGATACGCTTGATAATCAATACGAAATGGTGCTGCCATTTGTCGAAAAAATCAAATTGCTATTCGAGCAAGGCGATATTCAGGATTACAACTTGATTGACCGTTAAGGTTATGCTATTCAGCCACTTTGGGTAGGTGAAGCCTCTACCGATGAGGATCGAATTGTATAAGTTGCTTTCATGATTTCGATAGGGAAAAAATCAACAGGAATGTGTTTGCACTCAGTAGCAAACACAGTGGAGAATAAAATTTTGTGTCTAACTCCGCAAAGCGACTGTTACGAATTTGCTTGAAAAAGCCAACGTAGTAAAAGTCGCCGATGGCACGCAGGAGAAAAATTCCTGCCAATACCCAAAGTCCGTACTGACGCAACCAAGTCGGTAGCCGCGACTCAATCTCGGGTAGTCGGCCGATTTTGGCTAAGTAAAACAAGGCCATACCACCGAAAATAATAGCGACAATGAGGGTAATGAATCGGCCCGGTTGAAGCGCCTTCGTGCCATTCCGTTCGGGCAGTGATTCCCGTAAGCCCCAGTTGCCACCAAGCCCCCAGTAAACATGAAGGCTACTGATTGCCAATAGAATGATTGCATTTGCAAAGGCAGGTATCATGACCACGAGCTATTATTCATTGTACATTATCCATTACTTATTGCCCCACTGCCACCGCCCGATCCAAGGCAGCCCGTTTTACAAGTACATCGGTGCGGGCCAGCGAATGTTGCAATTGCGCCGTTAGCTGGTCGTTCTGGTAGCGAAGGAATTCAATCAGCAGCGATTGCCCGTTCCGGTATTTGCTGTCGATGATCCGAAACGTTTGGTCGGCGTTGACCATGCCACTTTGTGTAGCGGCCAGGCTCTCTGTTGCTGCATTGAGATCGTAGTAGGCCTGCAACACCTGCAATTGGATTTGTCGCTGTACTTCACTCACCCGTGTCTGTAAGGCCTCGGTCTGAATTTTAGCCTGTTGAATCTTCGACCGCTTTTCGTAGCCCCGGAATAAATCCCACTGCAACCCAACCTGAGCCACTATGTAGGCCTGATTCTGGAAGGTATAGCCGAAGCCCTGAAACCCGGTATTCGCTCCCACATACACATTCGGGATTTTAGCGTTGGCTTCGTTCAGTTTAACGGCTGTTTGTGCTGCTTGTAGAGAATTGCCTAACTGACTCAATTCCTGTCGGCTATGGAGGGCAGTTTGTTGTAAATCATTCAGGTTTTCTTTCGCTTCGGGCAGGATTTTGGTAAGTGTTGAGTCGACATCGATAGGGGTTGTTAAGTCGCGGTTGAGCAGAAAATTGAAATACGCGCGGGCAGTTTCCCGGTTTTTCTGGGCCACGGCCAGTTGCTGATCGACCTTACTGATCTCGTAGCGGGCCGATGTAACCACCTCTTTTGTGGCCACGTTATTGCTCACAAATTTCTCGTTCAGGCGCGCCAGACTGTTTAGTAGCTGACGCGAATTGTCGAAAATTCGGATGGCATCGAGTGTTTGCAGATATTGGTAGTAGGCTGTAGCGATATTGTATCTAAGTTCGTTCTCAACCACCCGTTTCCGGGCTTCCTGTGCCGAAACGAGTTGTTTCTGAATGAGGTAGTTATACTGAATGTCGGTGTTGAAGAGCGAGTACTGAACGGTAAGTTTGGTGTCGTGGAAGTTGTTGGGAGCCAGCAACTGATTTACGTTCTCAATATTCGTCGGAAACTTATCGGCTCCGATAATCTGGTTCAGCGTTTTGTAGGCCGGATTCAGCAAATCACCCACCGGAAACTCCAACCGCCGGCCACCAGCCGCCAGCGAATAGGTCGGGTTGAACGCGACGCGCGGATAAAACAACGACTTCGCCTGGTTGAGCGATTCAGTGACGCGGCTAATTTCCAGTGACTCCTGCCGAAGCGCCAGATTATTGGCCAGCCCTTCCTTCACATACCCATCCAGAATCGTTGACTGACTCGCGGGAGCGGGTTGGGCTAGTGCCGATACCGGCAAGAGCAAAATCAGGTAGCGTATATGTTTGTAAGAGAGCTTCATAATCGCTTATCAATTAATGAACAGTGTTTAGTATGTGGGCAAAAAAATAGAGCTTACAGTTTAGTTAATGAATAATGTAAAATGTATAATTGATAATGGTTAACATGCTAATGGTTAATTTTTTATGCATTTTTAATTATCCATTATCCATTATCCATTAAACTTTTTACAGCCCTCGCTTTAACGTTTCACAAAATAGATTGAACGCTTCATCCATGACTGACTGGCGGTCGCATTCGGGGATCATGCCCAAGCGTTTTCGTAAAAACAAGGCGGTGTATCCGTGAATGCTGCTCCAGATCATCATAGCCGTTGACTGAACGTCGTGCTTCTGGAAAATCCCCGCATCCATGCACTCCTGAACAACTGACATCAGTAACCCAAATGCCTGATCACCTTCCACCCAGTCTTTCTTATCGAGCGTGTCCATCGGGGCATTC
Source organism: Spirosoma migulaei (assembly GCF_054776855.1). Lineage (NCBI taxonomy): Bacteria > Pseudomonadati > Bacteroidota > Cytophagia > Cytophagales > Cytophagaceae > Spirosoma > Spirosoma migulaei. The sequence goes on from NZ_BAAHBG010000005.1 coordinate 472,692, forward strand.
ATGATGAACATCAGGTCGAACAGTTCTGGATTCTCAACCGCGAAACGGATGTAAGACCGGCCCATTTCAACGAGTTTTTCAAACGGATCGGTCAGTAATTGTAGGGGCAGAAACTCGCCAATCATTTTGACGAATCCGCGTTGATGCAACGCGAACAGCAATTCATTTTTATCTTTAAAATACAGATAGATCGTGGCCGGGCTGTACTCAATCTCGTCGGCAATATTCCGGATACTCACCTTCTCGAACCCATTGGCCAGAAAAAGCTTTTGCGCCCCATCCAGAATTAGTTGCCGCATTTCTTCCCGCTCCCGCTCTTTCCGCTCTACGATTCCCATTGATTTGTTAATTAACGTTGCAAACTTAATGAACACTGTTTAGTAAACAAGAATTTGTGCCTGTTTTTGAAAATTATTGATTTAAAGGCCATACTAGACCCTCTAAATGACCGATCCCTAAAGCAATTTTCAATTAACTGATTATTCATTCATATTTAAGGTGTCGACTCTATGAAAGATATGAAACAGAGCTATTTAGTTAATTTATTGTTCATTAAGTTACTAATTACCACGTTTTCTACTGCGTTGGCGCAGGTGCCCAAATCACTCGATTCGGTAATGGTTTATCTGAAAACGCATACCGTTCAGGATACCAACTACGTAATAGCCCTGAACATAATGGGCCGAGAACTACATGAGAAAGGGAACCCCGATTATAACCGGGCCGATTCCGTATTGCGCGTATCCGAAAAGCTCGCGATTAAACTGAACTATGGTTTAGGGCTGAGTAGAGCCTATACCAATCTGGCATCCATCTATTACCTGACCGACAGGCCGCAACAGGCACTCGAGTACTTCCAGAAAGCATTGACAACGGCCGAAAACTACAAACTGAGTCCGCGCTTTATTTGTGGCGCCATTTCGAACGTAGCAGCTGCCCTGAGCAAATTACAGCAGTACGACAAGGTTGTGGCTATGCAACTGCGCTCGCTGCGCCTTCAGGAACAGTATAATGTGCAACCGCGCATTGCAACTACCTATGGTGGTCTGGGCAACGCCTATCGGGAGCTGAATAAACCCAAAGAGGCTCTTGTCTATTATCAACAGGCGTTAGCCTTGATGCTCGTAGAGAAAAATATTCGCGGCATGGCCATTATAGAAAATAACGTGGGTATCTGTTATGATGGCCTCAAGCGGTATGATAAGTCGCTGGCTTCGTACAGAATGGCGCTAAAACATGCCGAAGATGTAGAGTATGAGTTGCTACAGGCCGATATTCTGGTCAATATTGGCTTAGCCCTGAAATTGTCAAGTCGATTTAAAGAGGGTATTCCCTATGTAGAACGGTCGCTGGCTATTGGCCGGAAGCAACAGAATAAGGGAACCATGGCCACGGCTTATTTCAATCTGGGGCAGATTTATGAAGAACTGAAAGACTACAAACCCGCCGAAGCGAATATGAAAAAAGCTCTTCAATTGGCGACGGAGCGGGGTGATAAAGAGCAGATTGCCAACTACACACAAGGGCTGGCCGACCTATACGGCGGCATGAAAAACTTTCAACAGGCCTACGTTTATCAGCTTGAAAAGAACAGGCAAATTGACTCGAACACCGTGGTTCGAACCAGCGCCGAAGTGCAGCGCCTGGTGGCTCAGTACAAAACCGAAAAGAAAGAACAGGAAATAAAATTGCTCCGCCAGCAGGCTCAACTTCGTGACAAAGAACTGATCAATAGGCGTTTACAAACAAATGCGCTACTCATTGGCGGTATTCTGTTGCTCCTGCTCGGGGCGGCTGTAAGTGCCTGGTTACTCAACCGCTCCCGGCTCCGGCGGCTGGAGGAAGCCCAGGCGTTACGCAAGCAGATTGCGCACGATCTGCACGATGAAGTGGGCAGCACGCTCAGCAGTATCTCCCTGCTCAGTGGTATGGTTAACAGCCTCATTGCTCAAAAACGACCCGAGGCTGTTGAGCGGGCTATCCAAAAAATTAACACCGATGCCCGCCAGATTCTGGACGCTATGGACGAGATTATATGGACCATCAATCCCGGCAATGATTCCCTGCAACGGATCGCTATGCGACTTCAGGAGTATGCGCAACCACTGATGGAATCGAAGGCTATCAGCTTCTCGTTTCAAACCGATCCTGCTCTGGCCGATATTCCTGTCTCGATGGAGGTTCGGCGGAGTTTGTATCTGATTGGTAAAGAGGCCATTAATAATTTGATTAAGTATTCGGAGGCAACACAGGCTACGGTTCGGTTTGCCCGGCGAGCCGATCAGCTTGAGGTGCTGATTGAGGACAATGGTCGGGGCTTTGATGTGACAAAGCCCCGTGAACGCACTGGTCAGACCAGCATGAAGCAGCGAGCCGAAGCCATGGGCGGATCACTGGATGTACAGTCCGCTCCCGAGCAAGGTACCCGCCTGGTGTTGACAACCGCTATAGCCGGATAAAATACGACCTAACTCTGCCGCTGAAATCGATGAAATTCCTTGCCTGTTTACGACTGACTGCAATCTGCCTGACCCTACTGAGTAGCAACCTGGTAATCGCCCAAATACCCAAATCACTCGATTCACTGGGAATCTATGTGCAAACCCACCCGCCAACTGATACAAATTATGTGAATGCATTGCTTCGGCTGGGGAATCTGACGACCAAGACAAAGGCCAATTACGACCGGGCCGATTCATTGCTTCGTGCGGCCGAAAAACTAGCAATCAAGCTGAGTTTCGGCCGGGGTATCTATCAGGCAAATACCTTTCTGGGGGCCAATTACTACCTGTTGGGCAGAGGACAACAAACGCTGGAGTATTTGCAGAAAGCACTGGCGATTGCGGAGGCTAATAAGCTCTCTCCGCGTATACTGGCCAACGCCATGACGAACCTCGGAACGGCGTATCGTAACCTAAATCAGCAGGAAAAGGCCCTCGACATTTCACTGCGTTCGCTTCGTATGCAGGAGCAGTATAACATCCTGCCCCGTAATGAGAATACATACATCGGCGTTGGTCTTGCCCTGAAAGAGACCAAACGCCCTCGCGAAGCCATTGGGTATTTTCAGCAGGCACTCGTGCTGAACCAGAACTTAAAATACCCTTACGGTATGGCCATTTCCGAACAGAATATAGGCAGATGCTATGACGACCTAGACCAATACGATAAAGCATTAGCCTACTACCGAATAGCCGGTAAACACGCAAAAGAGTCTGAGTCAGAGTTGTTACAGGCAGATATTTTAGTCAATACAGGCTTAGTTTTACGAAAGAGCAAACGACTTGAGGAAGCAAAACGCTCCATAGAGCAAGCGTTGGTTCTCAACAAGAAGCAGGAAAGTAAAGGGGCGATGGCTACCGATTATTTTAATCTGGGGCAGGTGTATGAAGAACTAAAAGACTATAAGCTGGCAGAGCAGAATATGAAAAAGGCCCTGGCCCTGGCTAATGAATTGAAGGACAATACTAAAATTGCTATCTATACGCAGGGGCTGGCCGATGTGTACGGTGGTATGAAAGACTTCCAGCAAGCCTACGTATTCCAGCTCGAACGAAATCAGCGTATGGACTCCACGACCACCGTTCGTACCTCAGCCGAAGTGCAGCGAATGGTGGCCAAATACGAAACAGAAAAGAAAGAAGCGCAGATCAAACTTCTTCAGCAGCAAGCCAAACTCAACCAGCAAGAGCGTGAGCGCATCCAATTTCGAACCAATGTATTCATTGCGGGCAGTGTACTGCTACTGCTGTTAGGCGCCAGCGTGAGTGCCTGGTTACTCAACCGATCCCGGTTTCAACGGCTCGAAGAGGCCCAGCGTTTACGTAAACAGATTGCGCACGATCTGCACGATGAAGTGGGCAGCACGTTGAGCAGTATCTCGATATTGAGTGGCCATACCGATACGCTGCTGAGGCAGAATCGGCCCGGCATGGATACATCCGAAACGGCTCAGAGGCTGGTACAGAAAATCTACACCGATGCCCGCCAGATTCTCGAATCCATCGATGAAATTATCTGGACCATCAACCCCGGCAACGACTCCTTACACCGGATTGCCCTGCGCCTGCAGGAGTATGCACAACCGTTGATGGAGTCGAAAGGTATCGAATGCTCCTTTCAGATTGATCCCGCTTTGGGAGACGCGCCAATTTCCATGGAAGTGCGCCGGAGTTTGTATTTGATTGGTAAAGAAGCCATTAACAACCTAATTAAATACTCAGGCGCTACACAGGCTACCGTCCGGTTCGAGCGGAAAAATGACCAGCTTCAGGTAATGATTCAGGATAATGGTCGAGGTTTCGATCCCGCCCAACTAAGCGAACGAACGGGTCAAAGCAGCATGAAGCAGCGGGCCGAAGCGATGGGTGGTTCGCTAGACGTTCAATCAGCACCGGGGCAGGGAACTCGTTTGCAACTGGTCATCAATCCGTAAGAGTCATACATTTATCCGATTTACGAGCATTAGTCGATACCGTATTTTTGTCTGATAAAAGCGGTTTAAGGGCTACACTTTAGGCCTGGAAAACAAGAACTCCATGATTCGCGTCTCTATTTTCGACGATAATGATTCCCTGCGCGAAACCCTGGCGTTGGTTTTCGATGCAACCGACGATCTGATCGTAACGGGCAAATACCCCAATGCGCTTACGGCCGTTGAAGAGGTGCTCTATAACCAGCCAGACGTTATCCTGATGGACATCGATATGCCCGGACGCACGGGTATCGAAGCCGTTAAGCTCATTCGGGCGCAAACGACACGTCCTAAAATTCTGATGCTGACCGTTTTTGAAGACGTTGAGCGCATCTTTGCGGCCATCTCTGCGGGAGCGGTGGGTTACCTGTTAAAGAAAACGCCTGCCGATAAAATTATTGAATCCATTCATGAGGTGATGAGTGGGGGAGCGGCCATGACGCCCTCTATTGCCCTGAAAGTGCTGGACGCCTTCCGGCAACCTAAAGTCGCTGATTTTCTGCTCACCGATAAAGAAAAAGAGGTATTGCAACGACTTGTAGAAGGCGATAGCTACAAACTCATTGCGCATCATTGCGGAATCAGCATGGGCACGGTCCGAACCCACATTGTCAATATTTACGAAAAACTGCACGTCAACTCCAAATCGGAAGCGGTAGCAAAAGCACTGAAAACAGGGTTGTTTAAGTAGGCGTGTTGATAAGTAAGACGAGTTATCCACATTTCCCCAAAACTACCATGACTCAATCGCAATCGTTCGGCCGTACCAATTGGTTCTTTAAATTTTGCGAGTCACTCTTAACGGGCATTGCGCTATTGAGTCTCCTGATGATACCGCTCGAGTTGCTTCCTCCGTCGTTTTGGATGGAGTATGGTCAATACTTTAGCTATGTGCTAATGGGTATCGTTGGTATTGCTTTGGTAAGTAGCATACTCTATAGTTGGTTCTGGCAACAACGCGAAAAATTGACGGACTTAAACAGTGGGTTGCGTCATGCCTGGATGCAGGGCATTATTCGCTACTGGCTAGCCTTTTCTATTGCAACCTATGGGTTCGCTAAAATTCTAAAAACTCAGCTTCAATCACCCACCTACCGCCTTGATATGCCAATGGGTGATGTCAGCGGTTTTGGCCTGACCTGGTATTATTTTGGCTATTCATACACTCTGGCTGTCATCATTGCGCTCGTTCAGATTGGGGGCTCAATCCTGCTGCTGTACCGCCGGACAACGCTATTGGGTGCCATGATTCTGCTACCGGTGATGGTCAATATTGTCCTGATTAATTTGTTTTATGAGATTGCTGTCGGTGCCTTTTTTAACTCTGTTGTCTACACGCTTTGCCTTGTCTTTTTTCTAGTACTCGATAGCAACAAACTCAAAGCGGCTTTCTGGGATCTGTTGGACCGGTTACCTCCGGTTACACTGGGCCACAATTGGGTAAAACATGGGTTACGCGTGATTCCCATCGTTGCTGCATTTGCCATGATCGAATCGTTTCTATTGACCGACAGGAGCGATAAAGTCCTGGAAGGCACCTGGAAAGTTGAAAAACTACTGCGTAACGGTCAGATAGTACCTGCTACGGCCTGGCTAACAGATTCACTGGCCTGGAACCGACTCTATTTTTCGCAGGGTAATTCCTGTGCCTTTAGCCCCAATCCGTATCGCTACAAACCCACCGAAAGCTTTAGGGGTGACTATCAATTTGACAGTACAAAAAACAGTTTACAGATTGTCTTTTTTCGCGATAACGATAAAATCAAGGATACGCTTCGGGCTACAGTTGCCCAACGCACAGCCAAAGCGATGAAGCTACATGGTGTCATCTGGAAAGACACCTTAGATATGCAACTGGCTCGATTGAAATAAGCGTATCTCATTTGCCGATGCCAAAACGTTTAACCAGGAAATTTTATGAAAACGTACACGCTTCTTGCCGTGCTTGGGAGCTTTATGTCGGTAGGCTATGCCCAAACCACCCCGATCAGGCAGTGGCATCACCTCGATCCGGCAACAGATAAAACCATTGGCATCAGTACCGAACGAGCCTATGAGTTACTGAAAACCTTACACACGCCAGTCCGTCCAGTTATTGTTGCGGTCATTGATGGAGGAGTTGATACGAATCACGAAGATCTGAAGTCGATGTTGTGGACGAATGCAAAGGAGATTGACGGTAACGGGAAGGATGATGACCACAATGGATATGTAGATGACATTCATGGCTGGAACTTTATTGGCCTGAAAGATGGGCATACGATAGCCGATGAACAGAAAGAAGAAACCCGGCTTTACGCTCGGCTAAAACCAGTGTACGAAGGAAAAACGAGAGCGTCTTTAACTCCGGTCCAACAGACTGAGTTTGATTTGTACCAGCAGGTAAAGCCTTATTTTGAACAAAAGCGAACTGAAGCCGAAAAAGACTACCAAAAAGACAGTCAATTACTTAAAGAAGATCAGGACCACGTAGCACAGCTAAAAAAGGCCTTTGGTACGAGTAAGGTAGATACGGCAATGCTTCACTATCCGGCTTTTACCGATACTACTTTACTCCAGTATGCCCGCGACTATTACCAGAATCTGAAACGGAATGATAAGGCTGATCTCGACTCTGTGCTCATTTTTTACACGTCCTTTAATAAGCGGCTTAAAGACAGGCTCGATCGTGAATACAATCTGGACTTTAATCCACGACCAGGCATTGGGGATCATCCCGAAAACCTTACTGAACGCCACTATGGTAATGCCGATGCCATTGGCGATTACACCGAGCGGGGCACCCGGCACGGTACGCATGTATCGGGAATTATTGCCGCCTATCGAATCAACTCCCTGGGTATAAGAGGAATAGCCGATCATGTGCAAATTATGAGTGTAGTGGCGATCCCCAATGGCGATGAACGCGATAAAGACGTGGCCAATGCCATCCGATACGCCGTCGATAATGGGGCCAGCGTCATCAATATGAGCTTTGGAAAGTACTTTTCTCCCGAAAAAACGATTGTTGATGAGGCTATCCGGTATGCCAATACAAAAGGGGTGTTGCTGCTTCATGCCGCTGGAAACGACCATCTCGATCTCGACTCAGCCCGACAATATCCCTCGTCCACCTATCTGAATGGACAAACCATACTCAATATGATTACGGTAGGAGCCAGTAGCCGGCAGAACGACAGTACGCTGGTGGCTCCGTTTTCCAACTATGGCCAGCAGATGGTGGATGTATTCGCACCCGGCGTCTTAATCCAGTCAACAACGCCCAAGGGAACTTATGGGCCATCGAGTGGCACTAGTATGGCCGCGCCCGTAGTGGCTGGTATCGCAGCCGTGCTGAAAAGCTATTTCCCTGAACTAAGTCCGGCGGATATTAAACGTATCATTCTGAAATCGGCGGTGCCTTACCACACACAAGTAGTCAAACCCGGAACGAAGCAGAAAGTCGACTTTGCGTCGCTATCGAAAACCGGTGCCATTGTCAACCTCTACGAAGCCGTGAAACTGGCCATGGCCGAACAAGCCATTACGACCAGAAAATAGCGAATAGCTACCCTTAACTTTTCCATCTCTTAACTAATCCAACCATGAAAACACAGGTAATTCTGGTGTTGATAGCCCTTACGCTGTCATTGTCTTTACAGGCCCAAAAACCGCTTTCGTATACGCTAACCAAGCCCAGCAGTCTGACCATCAAGTTTAATCCTAAGCAGAAGATTCCTCCGCTTAATCTGCCCTGCAAACTAACGGACGGAAAAGACCGGCCCTACGCCTGCGAATTTTCGTTCGACAAACTGGAGTTTTATGGCAACGATGGCTCGTTGCTGGGAACGGTGAAACCCGTAAAAGGGCAGCCTGCAATTACTTTATTGCCGTTCTACAAGGCTAAAAAGTCGGCCCCTGCCGGACAAGGGGGGCTGATAACCTACACGGTAAAAGCGTATTTTACCCGCCGGAACACCCCCGCTTTCCCGGTCGGCAAAGGATACCAGATCCGTACGTGTAAAGTGACAGCCTGCTTACCCTCCGATGAAATTTCAACTGTGGTATCGGGGGTGGCTATGCCTGCCGGACTCAACGACCAGGCCATACTTACCTTCGACCTATCGTGGATTTATAGTAAAAAAGATGGCCTAATGATTGGTCCGCACGAAGTATATCTTGAAAATGACGTAACAACAACCAAGTTTACGACGTCTGTTCAGACTCCACTTCGCGACAGGGCAGAGGCCTGGATTGATATTCAACCCGCTATTACCGGCGATCCTTCTTCTGCGAACTGACATTGACAAGTTCTATCCACACCGTATACTAGCTCATGCATCGTTCATCTGTACTATTCGTTCTGCTCCTGGTTACGCTTATCGCAGCCTGTCGGCCGAAACCATCCACAACCGATCAGGCCACCAAACAACCACAGGCCGACTCGCAGGCAGTAGCCATTGCTCCTCAATCAAGTACTGCCAATCAGGCCGTTGCCGGTGATTTTCTGATTATACCGGGCAAACAGGTTGGTCCCATCCGGCCAACCACATCCGAAGCAGATTTACTCCATCTTCTTGGGCCATCCATTGTTACGGCGGGCGATACGCTATACGGTGCTGAAGGCGAAGAGTTTACCGGTACAACGCTCTATAAAGGCACTGCCGACGAAGTACAGATTATTTTTACTGATAACGAGAAACGTACCCATCCTCAAACGATCCTTATTCGCCCGAAACTCCTTGACGACGAGGGACTTGTGATTCCAAACGTTGCGCCCACTCGCTGGACAACGGCTGACGGATTGCGCATTGGCACGACGCTGAAAGAACTGGAAGCGCGGAACGGCAAGCCCTTCAAGGTATGGGGTTTCGAATGGGACTATGGCGGCATGGTGTCCAATTGGCAAGGTGGTAAACTGGCACAGTTGAACAAGAAGGCGTTTCTATCGATTGGACTCGGTGCTCCGGTTACCAAAACGCCCGCCCAGGAGAAGGCCTACAACCAGCTAATGGGCGATGGCGAATTCCTCTCATCGTCGGCCTCGATGCAGGTACTTAATCCGTCGGTGCAGAGTATGCAGGTGAGTTTTTAGTTGTAGTTGAATGGCTTGAGATTAGTCATATACGAATTCATTTTGACCCCGTTGGGGGCGGATGTTTATAGAAACGAAACCCCCATAAACAGCTAACCCCAACGGGGTCAAATCAGTCAACAGAAAGTAGATGGAAACCCGCTACCCTCGTTCATTAGGTACAACTACGTATTGAGCCAGACAAGGTTTAATTCTGGCCCTTTGGTAAATCATTGGCTATTAGTGATTTACTGGTAGTTTGGTGGTTCGCGTAGTTTCCCTATCATACATTTATCCGATTGATGCGCGCAGACGCTATAGGTAGTTTTGACACAGGTATTCGACAGTAATCTAAAACCTGTGTCCGGGAATGCGCTCATCTTTACTACTTGTTCTTTGTGGGTTATGGCTGAGTTCTCCAACCTGGGCTCAGACCGACCCTCCAACCCCTAAATCAGTACCGATAAAGGTATCGGGTGGGCTGAATGCCTATGCCGGGTTTTATACCGCCAGCGGCATAGCGGCCCGCAACCAACCGGCACCCTTTGGGTTAAGCGGCTCCGTAACCGTGGCTTTACCCGGTGGTATTTCACTCCCTTTCTCGGCCGTATTGGGTAATCAGGGCAATAGCTTTCGGCAACCCTTCAATCAATTTGGCGTATCGCCAACCTATAAGTGGGCAACCGTTCATGCGGGTTATCGGAATGTGTCCTTCTCCCCGTTCACGCTCGCGGGGCATACGTTTCTGGGTGGTGGCGTTGAACTAAATCCGGGCAAGCTGCGGCTGGGTGCGGTGTATGGCCGGTTCAATAAAGCCATCTCGACGAATCTGGCCGAGCCCGATATTATCCCGGCCTATCAGCGTACAGGTTATGCCGTGAAAGTTGGTTACGGCAAACCCGGCAACTACGTCGATCTTATTATGCTACGCGCGAAGGACGACTCAGCTTCGATTGTTTCTGTGCCCCAGTCGGTTACCCAAACAGTCGTGCCCGCCGAGAATCTGGTTGTCGGGCTCACTACCAGACTGTTGATTGTCAAACACATTACGGTGGAGTTAGACGCTGCCGTAAGTGCCTTCACCCGCGATGTACGGGCCAGTATCGTGTCGGGAGAGGGGAGTAGTCCCATTACGCGCTTCTTCGGACAATTGCTGACACCCCGCCTGTCGACGCAGGTGACGCAGGCAACCCAGGCCGCTATTGGGTACCGGGGCCAGCAGGCGGGTATCAAACTCCAGTACAAACGGATCGACCCCAATTTTCAGACCATGGGCGCTTATTACTTCCAGAGCGATATTGAGAGTTACGCCATCGCGCCGAACCTGAATCTGCTGGAAGGCAAACTTCGACTATCAGGTAGCTACGGGATTCAGTACGATAACCTGGCGCAGAACAAAAGTGCCCGTACTGGTCGGACGATTGGCTCATTGGTCGTTTCGTATAATCCGGAAACCAAATTCGGCCTCGATGTGCAACTGTCCAACTACGGCATCAGTCAGCAGGCGGGCATTCGCCCGATTATCGACACGGTTCGGCTGGCACAGAATAACCTCTCGGCCACCGTTAATACGCGCTATACACTTCAGAAAGAGGATGTGCTACAGGTGTTCACCCTAACAACGACCTATCAAAAACTCAGCGATCTGAACGCCAATACCGCCAGCCAGACTGAGAACAACAATGTCAACCTGAATCTGGGCTATTTCTACCAGCAAACAACCACCGGCTGGGGCTTCAATGGTATGCTGTCGTACACCCAAACGCAACTGCCCATTGCCGTTGGCGACAGCAACCGGACGGTGCGATTCTACGGACCAACGATAGGAGCCACACAAGCTTTTTTCGATAAGAAATTAACGACCTCAGCCAGCGGTAGCTACCTGATCAATCAGCAGTCGGGCTTGCTGGGTAAGGTGCTGACTATTTCGGCGAATGCGGGCTATCAGGTTGCCAAACGGCAGAACCTGAGCCTGGCCATCAACTATTTGAATTCGAATACGGGCATTCAGGGACAGACTTTCAACGAACTCAGAGGTAATCTCGGCTATGGAATCTCATTTTAAATCTTGCTTAAACACAGAGGAAACGGAGGTTTTCACAGAGGACACGAAGGTTCTCTGTGTCCTCCGTGTATTCTCTATTTTCTCTGTGTTTATGTTTCTTTTTGTTCACTTCGCTCACGCGCAGGTATTTCCACTGCAAATTCAGGTGAGCGTGATGCCGCCCTACAGCGCTTATTTGCAGGATTATCCCGGAGCAGGGCAGCAGGTGCGGGTCTTTATCATCAACACGGGTCGCCAGTCTTATCAGGTTCGTTTGTCAGGCCAGTTAACGGGCGATAACGGTATCGAAATTCGGACCTCACCCAACTATCGTCCGCCCCGTCCGCTCACCGTTCCACCGGGCCAGACCTTACTGAGCCGAAACGATCTCGAAGGGCTCTTTGACCTGAATCAGATCGAGGTAACGGGTATCGACAAGAATCTGCTATCCCGAGGGTTTCCGTTGCCCGATGGAACCTATCAACTCTGCGTACGGGCCTACAACGAAACACCAACCAATACGGTAGCCGTAGCCTTTGGGCAACCGCTTTCCCCCGAATTTCCGCTGGGCTGTTCGGCCCCTATTGTCGTTCGGGCGGTTGAGCCTCCTATTCTGATTGCGCCCCTGTGTGATGCCGACATAACGGCGACAACGCCCCAGGCCCTCGTGTTTACCTGGACACCCCCCGCTGGTGTATCGCCCGCACAGGTAGATTACACGCTTCGGGTTGTTGAATTGCCGCAGGTGGATGTTGATCCAAACGTATTTATCGATGCGGTAGCGTTGCCCAAATCGGGAGTCGAGGTTCGAAATTTGCGGACCAGTACATTTTTATACGGCCCTACGCAGCCGCCTTTGCAGGTGGGCAGGCGCTATGCCTGGCGCGTGCAGGCCGTTGACCGATCGGGGAAACTCAATTTTCTGAACGACGGCAAAAGTCCGGTTTGCTCCTTTACGTATGGGATTGTTCCGAAAGAGTTGGTAAAGCCAGGGCTGGAACTGGTGCAGACGCCTACCAAAATTTTACCGATCCCAGGTTTAGGGAATCAAGTTGCCAATATCCCGGCCGATTCGGCTAAACCGATTGCTGTCGCGCCGAAACCACTAAAAGCTGCGAAAGCCAAAATAGTCTGTCATGCGGTCGATTTACCGAGTGACGCGAATCCACTGACTGGAGTTTTAAAGGACAAAACCGTTAAACTTGGGGAGTTCGACTTAACGATTGCTACCGCTACGTCCACCAATGGAGGCTATGACGGCGATGGGCGTGTTTCCTGGAACGGGATACCGATTAAAGTAAGCTTCACCGGACTTAAAGTCAACGGCCAGAATCAGGTGTTCGATGGTGTTGTTAGCTCTAGTAACAGCCAACCCAGCCTGCCTAACATTACCCTGGATGGCAGCTTACCGGATAACTACCTCGATAAGATTACGACCTCGATTACCGATTTCGCTAAGCAAACTGCTACCGTACCCTTACCGCTCAAGTACGAGGGTAAGCTTGGCACAATTGGTATCAGCCAAATGAACTTCAGTCCGGTTGGGGCCGAAATGGATATGGTGCTGGGTGTCGCGCTACCCGAAGCGGCTGGCAAAAATCTGTTTTTGGCCGCGGTGAATGTATGCACCAGCCCGCAGAAAAAACTGCCCGATACCGGCACGCTCTATCTCATTAAAGACTACCAGTTGCCGCTGGTTGGGCAAACATTTGTCTTCAAACAAAGTGACCCCAGCAGCAGTTCGCCGACCGGAACCTACGCCAACATTGTAAAGGGCGACTTCGAGAAAGTTCATGCCGTGATGGAACTGAACCTCGGTAGTAAACTCCTGAAACTGGACGACGGAAAGGGCGGCACTAAAGCTGGCGATGTAAAAGCGACACTCACCGCCGACTTTGAGAAATGGGCCGACTGGGTTGCCACTGTCTCATTACCGGCGTTTCAGGTGCCGGGTGCCACTGGCGTGACATTTACGGGCGTCGATGTCGCGTATGACCACTCTGATAAAACGAATCCCGATGGGTTTTCTGTACCCAACGAATACCCTGGCGAGAAAGGGCCAACCTGGCACGGTATCTTTTTCAAAAAACTCAATGTTGAGTTGCCACCTTCGCTTAAAAATGATCCGCGTATAGGGGTTTCCGTTAGTAACGGCATCGTTGATGGAAGCGGGTTTACAGGCTTTATTACCCCGGTAAACAAACCGATTTTAGACTATACAAAAGGCTCCTTAGGCGGTTTCGGCTTCTCGATCGAGGATATGGATGTGCTGCTGGTTGCCAGCAAATACATTCGGGGTGGCTTTGGGGGTAAGCTTCAATGCCCAATCAGTAGTGATCCGCTGACCTATACCTGCACCATGCAGGGCGTGTTCGATGAGTTGCAGTTTACGGCCCTGCCCATGCCGGGCGATTTTCATGTGCCGCTGTTTGCCGCCAACCTGACCCTGAATCAAAACACGGCCATTACGGTGACCTATAAAGCCAACCAGAAAACGATACTGAATGTCAGCCTGAGTGGCCACGCCGAAATTAACACCTCCTTTTTGAAAGGCGGGGTGAAAAGTGCCGTAGATGCGACATTGCCGAAACTGTATTTCGAGAAGTTTAGCGTAGCCAACGATGTCAAATTTGGGGGTACTGAAATTGGCGGAGTGGGTATATACCTCAATACCGGCGACTGGAGTCTGACGAACGATATTGCCAAATCATCCCCATCCGGACCTTCGAAAGGCGGACAGGGACACGGGCCCTATAGCCTCGACGAGGAACTGGAGTTCTACGAACCGATGGCCGACACGCCCAATGGCTCGGCGGCTGGCTTTCCCATTTATTTCGATACGCCCAAAATGGTCAATACACCCGATGGGGCCGGGGTTCAGCTCGCCATTGGTATAAAACTAGGGGGCGAAGACAAAACGCTGGTGGATGGGAAAGGTACGTTCGATGTACTGGGCACTATTAGTAAAGGGGCCGGGGGGCGTTTCACCCCATCGTTTAATGGCGTATTTATCCGGAGAATCACGCTCAAGGGCGAGTTGGGGCCAGTTTCGGTAGATGGTTCCGTTAATTTCTTCAACAAGGATACCAAATTCGGCAGTGGGTTTAAAGGCAATGCGTCCGTGAACATTCCGTCGATCGGATCGGGGATCGACGTTGTGGTGCTGTTCGGGAAAACCAGCACCTACCATTATTTCTACCTGGATGCCAACGCCCGTTTTTCGCCTGGCATACCCATGGTGGGACCGCTGATGCTGACCGGTTTGGGCGGTGGCGTTTTATATAACCTGGCTATCGATAAACTTCCCGCGAATGGACCGTCCGAAGGGGCCAAAACCGGTGAGGCCGATATGAAAAACATTGGCGCCACGCCATCGGGAGTGGTATACACGCCTAAGCAGGGTGGCTGGGGCATCAAAGCGCGTGTATTTGCCGGATTGGTGGATACTCATGTGTTCAACTCGTCGGTCGAACTGTCGGCTACGTTCGAAAACGGGGGCATGACCTATATGGGCATGACTGGCCTGGGTGTTGTGCTGAGCCCCACCGGATTACCGACCAAACAGGACGGCGTCGTCAATTCGAACGTAACCATTGCCTGGTCGAAGGGCGTGGCTCCGGCAGGTGATGCGTTCGATGTGACGGCCAGTGTAAACGGAAGCTTTTTAAGCTCATCGATCAGCATTCCGGTTGGTATGCACTTCTCGAGCAGTACCTGGCACGTAAAACTTGGCGATCCATACGGGGCTTTTGATGGCAGTGATGGCAAACGGATAAAAGCCACGCTGCTCAATATCAATGAAAGTGTCGTGAAGGTCAACCTGACGCTGACGGGTTATGCGGCTGTCGGAAACGATATGCATACTCTGCCCGCTCTACCTACTGATGTATCGAATTTCTTCGCCAGTCATCCCGACAAGGGTGACCCAGCCCAGGGCAACCAGCAGGCCGTAGCGAACATGGAGCAGCAAAACAAAAAATACGAGGTTAGCGGGTCGAAGGTACCCACCGGGGGCGATTTCGCGCTCATGCTGGGGGGCGCACTCGATGGAAATCTGACCGTGCAGTGCATGCCCTTCCGGTTGAAGGCCAAAGGAATTGTTGGTTTCGATGCGGCCCTGTTTAAAGACCAGACCTGTAAGGAGGGAAATAAACCCGCAGGGATCATGGGCTGGTACGGCACGGGGCAGGTGTATGCCTACTTCATGGGCGCTATTGATCTGTTTGTCGATGTCTGGTTTTTTGAGGGAGCCGTGGAGCTAATGAAGCTCCAGGCCGGTGCCCAACTGGCGGGTGGTTTCCCCAGTCCGAGCTGGGCCGAAGGCGACGTGGCCGTATCGGGCGAAGTACTGGATGGGTTAATCTCCGTGGATACCGACGCACATTTCCAGTTTGGCGATAAATGTCAGCCGGTCTATTCCGGCGATCCGCTGAGCGATATCAAAGTGATTTCTGACATGCAGCCGGGCAATGGCGCTAAAGACGTTGACTGCCGCCCCACACTGGCCGTTGCCTTCAACATGCCCATGAACAAGCCGTTTGTCATCCATATCCCCAACGGCGACAGTTCGCCCGGTGGTACGCCACGGATTTATATCTTCCAGCCGCAGGCACCCGTACTGACGTATTCGACGGCCCAGAAAAAGAATGTGCCGGTAACAAAACTGAGCGCTCAAAATTGGTCGGCCGACAAAAAATCATACACGATTCAAGCAACGGATTATCTGCCTTCGCTGGCTACCTGCGCGTTCACTCAAACCGTAGTGGTTAAAGAGCAGGTTAACTACAAGCTTCTCGACCCCTACATCGACAAGCTTCAGGCGCGGGTGCCGCGCACGCAGGACAGTACCCTAACGTTTACCCTGGGTCAGCAGCCAAACGAAATTCCGGCCAAAGATCTGCAAATGACCTGGCCCATTGATAAGCAGGTATATTTCCTGAAAAACCAGCTTAAAAAAGGGTTCATCCGGGGCAATTACGGTGGACTGGACATACTGAAAGATACCCAGAATCCAGCGTTTCAGTACGTTATGGTTTTTCAGGAGTTCGATTTCGTTCAGGGTATGGGTAAATCGGTCGAGCAGCCCATCAGCTACAACGGTAACGGCCTGATTACGTTCGATATACCCAGCACGCTGAAAAACGCACAGGCCTATTTTATGACCCTGCGTAAACGAACCAAAACAACGGGCAGCGGTGCCAATGGTTCACTCACGCAGGTGTCCTACGCCAGCCTCTCGAAAAACGGTGGCGTGCAATACCAGCGCACGAGCGTAAACACCAGTGCCTTACAAAACGTAGCGGCCATCAGTACAGAAGGGCAGAAGCTATTGGGCTTTGTATTCATCACCAGTCGCTACAATACCATTGCCGAAAAACTGAAAGGACTGCGACTGCGAGCCAGTGATTATAATGTGGCTTACCAGCTACAGCTCAACCCAACGGTTACCGATGGCTATGAAGGCTTCGATTCGTTTGAGTTGGTTGGTGGCTCGATCTATCCAAATGCACAGATCGAGCCCATGTTGAGCGAACGGGCTCCTAAAGTGGATACGCCCTTTGAGCAGACGATGCAGAAGAATCTGTACGATGTGATGCAGACGCTGTCGATCAACGATAAAACAGAAACAACCACGAATTACAACACCTGGACGCAGCAGTCGACGTCGGATGGCGGTGGCGTGGTAAACTCACCCAGCAATCCCGTCACAACTAGCCATTATACACCCGCCACCATCCAGCAGACGGATGTGCTCTGGTCGTTTTTTCGGGACACATACACCACGAATGAAGGGGCACCGATTTACCTGGGGCCGAACGACAGGGCAGTGCTCCATAGTGGTCCATCCGAAAAATTTGCCCTGACCTACTACCGCGATCAGATCATGCAGAATGACCTTGGCGCTATGGTCAATTTATTCTGGCAGATGCGGGTGGCCAATTCCGAGGCTGCCATGAAGTACGCGAAGTATCTCAAACAGAAGGGCAAGATCCCCGGCAATACGACGGTGGAGGCTTATGCCAAGGAATATAGTACCAAGCCAGCTCCCTATCCTGATTGCTACGACTACTGGCAGAACGTGACAGCCCAGACGCCCTTCCTGTCGCTGAAGAGCGCAGTGGACTTATGTAGTTTTCCCGGAAGTATAGCCCAGCAGAATGCCCTGAAGCCCTTTTTCGATAAAACTCAGTGGGATTATGACCAGGTACCTGTACGTAAGGCGGTTGATCCGTTCAATGTGGAGTTTACCTACCGCATCCAGGGCGAAAGTCTGTTCACGCCCGGCACCTATACCCAGGCGTTCCATATTGGGGATGTGAACACGGCTGATACGCCTAAAACGAAACCTGTACAGGGGGCCATCCAGCCCGGAAAATCAGTTCAGTCGCTGGAATCAGTTCTGAAAAATTCGGTTCCTAAAAACTTGTAAGTACGTCTCGTCCATGAACCTATTTTGTCGGTACTCTATCGCCAGTTTCCTGATCGTGAATTCAGTCTGGTTGGGAATGGCCTCTGTCAGCGCACAATCGAAAAAGGCCGCGCAGCCTAAACCTAAACTGGCTACGCTGGCCCTGAAAGCCCGCAGTTATGGCGATTCGATCGTGCTTCGCTGGGGTGTCGATCAGGGCGCTTACTGGCTAATCGCGAATCAGCGGGGTTATATGCTGGATCGCATTCAGTACATACCCGGCCAGGCTAAGCCCGTTCATAAGCTGCTTACCGTAACGCCACTGAAGCCCTGGCCGCTCGATTCAATGAAAAAACGGCTTCGTCGCGATGACCGCTATGCGGCCGTTGCTGCCCAATTGCTGTACGGGAAAACCTACACCGAAACCGCCAAAGACGAAGCTGTTGGTTTTTATAAGGCCTATCAGGAGCAGCAGGGAAAATTACTCATGGCAGCTGTGGCCGCGGATTTTTCGGCGGGGGCTGCCAGTGCGCTGGCCTTACGCTTCGTAGACCGAACATTCGATAAACAGGCCGTTCGTTGTGTGTATCGGCTGTGGATCAACAACGGCCCCAAACCCCGCCCCAACGATCTGACCGACACCGTAACGGTATCGGTTACGCCCTGGCGCATTGATACGCTGGCGGCTCCGAAAGTAGCGACCGTTGAATCGGGTGATGGCGTGCTGAAACTGCGGTGGTACAAATACGCCAATGGGGGCGCTTACTCGGGTTATTATATCGAACGCAGCGAGGATGGTAAAACCTACAAGCGGCTCAATGCTGTGCCGTATGTGCAGAGTCGCCCCGATACCCTAAAGCCAACCAACCGCCAGCAACTAACGAGTGGTCAGGTCGAGTACACCGACTCCATCAAGGTGAACTACCGGAAATTCTATTACCGGATCATTGGTGTTAGCAGTTTCGCTGACCTCAGTCCGGCTTCCAAGCCGCTCGTGGGGAGCGGTCGCGATCTGACCCCGCCCCTTGCTCCGGCGCAATTGACGAAACAAATCGTAGATAACCGGCGCATTGTGCTGAACTGGGAAATGCCCAAACCCTCGCCCGATCTGAAAGGCTTCGTGGTGGCACGGGCTGCCGATATCAACGGTTCATACCAGCCACTAACGCAAACGGTGCTGCCCGTAACGGCCCGCACCTTCACCGATGAAAAACCCCTTGCCTATTACGGGCGATATTATGTGGTCGCTGCCGTCGATACGGCCGGAAATCTGGCCTACTCCCTACCGATTGCGGCAACAATTGCTGATAAAACGCCCCCCGCTCCACCACGTGGATTACGGATTAGTGTAGATACCAACGGCGTGGCAACGCTTCGCTGGCCTGGCCCGACGGAAGCCGATGTCATTGGCTACAAAGTGTATCGGGCGTATCAGCGCGACGATAAATTTTATCAGCAGCGAACGCCACTGATCCTCACCGATACGATGTACACCGACACGCTACCAACGCGCAGCCTGACACGCCAGGCGTACTACAAACTGGTGGCGATTGATCTGACCAATAACTACTCCGACTTTTCGGAGCCTATCGAGGTAGCCATTCCCGATAAAATTCCGCCCGCTACTCCCATTATCAAAGCCATTAGCGTAACCGATCAGGGCGTTCGGCTGGATATTGTACCGAGTCTCAGCAGCGATGTGGTTGAACACGCCATCTACCGTCGGCAGCCGGATCGACCCTGGCAGCTTGTTCGGAAACTAACGGGCGCGCCCCAGATGGATGTGCTGGTCGTGGATAGTTCGGCGGTGCATCAGAGTCAGTATGAGTATTCGGTACTGGCTCGTGATGCGGGTGGACGGCAGTCGGCGCGGTCGTTTATTGTGCCCATTACCTACGTCAATCTCAAGCAATTGGCGTTGCCCGCACCTACGGGTCTGCGGGCGGTTTATGACCCGCAACGCAAAGCGATTCGGGTAGACTGGGCTGCGCGGCCACCAGCGGGGAAATACCATTTTGTGGTGTACCGAACTGTCAATAACGAAGGATTGAGTCTATACAAATCCACGTTTGACAGCTCACTCAATGACGAAAAGTTAAGCCAGAGCGGGCGCTACACCTATGCGGTTCGGCTGGTTTCCGACGACCGGCAATCGATACTGAGTAGCGAGATAACTGTTGACTATCAGAAATGAAGCGTTCCAATTTGTCGAAACCTGACAACGAATCATGCAAAAAGCTATAATTCTCTTGTTGATTACTGGATTTTGGTTCGGCATAAACCGAAACCCCGTAGTTGCTCAGTCAAACGCACCCACGAATCTGTCGGGCACGGCACCTGCCTATAACCGGGTTGTGCTCACCTGGAAAGACAATTCAACGAACGAAACCAAGTTCGAGATCGAGCGGAACAACTTCGCCACGTTCACTAAAATTGGCGAAGTCGCAGCTAATGCGACAACCTACACTGACAATACGACGGGGGGAGGGACCTATCGGGTACGAGCTGTTTTCGCAACGGGTGCCTCTGGCTATTCGAATGAATTTTCCATCACGACTCCCCCCGAACCACCGGGCGCGCCAACCGGACTGGTTACCGCCGTGCAGAGTAGCAATAGTATCAAACTAACCTGGAATAATGGCGCTGGGGGAACGGCTACCGATTATCAGGTTGAGCGAGGATCGAATGCCGGGGGCGCGTTTACGCTCCTGCAAATCGTTGCCTATAGCCGGACGCCAACCTTTACGGATAATAGCGTAACCGGTGGTAACCAATATTGCTATCGGGTGCGGGCACGTGCTAGCGGAGGCTCATCCGACTATTCGGCTGTGTCGTGCGCTACACCACCGCTAACGGCTACGAACGTAAAAAACGTTGCGGCTCAGGCCCTCAGTAGTAGTTCTATCAAACTAACCTGGGATCGGTTCGGTAAAGAAACAGGCATTGGCATTGAACGCAGAACGGGCCAAACGGGTAGCTGGAGCCGGATCGCTTCGACACTGGCCGATGGCGGTGAGTACACCGATAACGGCCTAAATTCGAATACAGAATACTGTTACCGGATAGCCGAAGATGGGCACGATTACTCCAGCATCGCCTGTGCAACTACGCAGCAAAGTGTGCCCAGTGCACCTGCCCGCCTGACGGCAAGTGCCGTATCGAGCAGCCAGATCAATCTGCAATGGGCCGATTTGTCGGATAATGAATCGAACTT
Source organism: Spirosoma migulaei (assembly GCF_054776855.1). Lineage (NCBI taxonomy): Bacteria > Pseudomonadati > Bacteroidota > Cytophagia > Cytophagales > Cytophagaceae > Spirosoma > Spirosoma migulaei. The sequence goes on from NZ_BAAHBG010000005.1 coordinate 493,886, forward strand.
TCAGATTGAGCGGGCCAGCAGCGCAACCGCTCCCTTTTCTAAAATTGCGGATGTGGGTGCAAACACGACGACCTTCAGCGACCAGAATCTGTCGGCAAGCACCCAATATTGTTACCGGATTCGTGCCGTGAATAGCGCTGGTGCCAGCGGATACTCAGATAGTCAATGCGCGACTACCCAGGCACCTCCCGTAGGCGCTCCAACAAATTTAGCTGCTACGGCAACTTCAACGACGCAAATTAATCTAACCTGGACGGGCGTAGCAGGAGCGGCCAGTTACCAGCTTGAACGCAGTCCCAATGGGAACGATAGCTGGACGAAAGTGGCTGACCCCGCTGGCAATGCGACCAGTTATAGTGATGGAAGTCTAACACCCAATACCCGCTATTACTATCGGCTCCGGGCTGTAATTGGCGGGAATACAGGGCCTTACAGCAACGTGGCCGATGCCCTTACGCCCGACACGCCCCCGGCAGCCCCCGCCCGCCTGACAATTACAGCAACGACGTATAATCAGGTCAGCTTACAATGGGCCGATCTATCGGGCAACGAAACCGGATTCCAGATTGAACGGTCGCCTGATGGGACTAGCTGGACTAACGTTGGGGATGCCGGGGCCAACAGTACAACTTATACCGATCCAACCGTGCAGACGCAAACCCATTACTACTACCGGGTTCGGGCGGTGAATGGGGCTGGTCCGTCGGATGTGAGCAATGTGGTCGATACCACTACGCCCGTTGGGCCACCGGCTGCCCCGCAGAATCTGGCTGCCAAAGCAACGTCAACGACACAGATTGCGCTGACCTGGACGGCTGTAGCCAATGCCGATAACATTGTAATTGAGCGCAGCCCGAATGGGAATGACAACTGGAGTCAGATTCAGAGCGTAGCGGGGAATACGACCAGCTACACCGACACCGGCCTGACGCCGAACGTTCGTTACTATTACCGCATCCGGGCCACCAACGGCAGCGGAACAGGCGTAAACAGCAATGTGGCCGATGCCATAACCCCCGACGTACCCCCCGCTACCCCCGCCCGATTGACGGCTACGGTCATTTCGGCAACGCAGATCAATCTGGCCTGGGCCGATTTATCATCGAACGAAGCCAGTTTTGCCATCGAGCAAAGCCCTGATGGGGTAACGTGGACGAAAGTAGGTGATGCGCCAGCTAATGCGACAACGTTCCAGCATACGGGCCTTTCGCCCAACACGAAATACTATTATCGAATTCAGGCTGTCAATGCCGCCGGGCCGTCGGGCTATTCGAATACCGTCGATGCAACTACCCCCGATGTTCCACCATCAGCGCCGACCAATCTGGTGGCTACCCCAACATTGGCCACCCAAATTACGCTGGTTTGGGTCGATGGATCGGCGAATGAAACGGGCTTTGAGATCGAACGGAGCGATAGCCAGACCGGCACCTTCACGAAGATTGGTGAGGTTGGGGCCAACGTGACCACCTTCGATGATAAAGGACTGAAATCGGCTACACCTTATTGTTATCGGGTACTGGCCAAAAATTCAATAGGGTCGTCGGCTTACTCGCCTGTGGCCTGTGCGACTACCCCCGATGTTCCTCCCGCAGCTCCCGCCCGCCTGACGGCTACGGCTGTATCGACGAGTCTGATCAACCTGACCTGGGCTGACCTATCGACCAATGAAAGTGGCTTTGAGATTGAACGAAGTATCAGCGCAACGGGCACCTTTACCAAAGTTGGCGATGCGCCCGCCAATGCCACCACCTATGAAGACAGGAACCTGACCGACAACACTGCCTATTGCTATCGGATTCGGGCAAAAAACGCAGCGGGCCCGTCGGCTTATACCGACCCTGCCTGTGCCACTACGCCCCTGGCACCACCCGCTACGCCAACGAATTTGGTCGCTCAGGTATTCGATTATGACCAGATCAAACTGACCTGGGCTGCGTTGGGTGCAACAGCCGTTACGGTCGTTATTGAACGAGCGATAAACCCCAATGGCCCTTTTACCGAAATCAAGCAACAACCTGCTTCGCAGGCGACGTATATAGATATGGGTTTGCAGGAATTCACGACCTACTATTACCGGATCAAAGCCGTCAATGCGGCTGGCTCATCGGCCTATTCGAACGTGGCTACCGCACGCGTAGAGGAGGTGATCATTGCGGTTGAAGATGAGCTGGAAACCCACACCACCCTTTTTGTGAGTCAGCGTTCGCTGCATGTGATTACGAACTGGTTCACAACAGCCCAAACTACGCTTCATCTACAAACGGCCGATGGGCAAATCGTACTGACGGATAACCGGAAAGTGCGACCGGCCGATCGCTGGGATTATAATCTGGATTCACTGCCTACCGGGCTTTATATTATTACGATTGTTGCCGATGGGCGCAAACTTGCCAAACGTATTCTGCTGCCATGAACAAGCAACCCCTTCTATTCCGCCTGCTGACTGGACTCCTGCTGGTCAATCTGGCAGGCTGTCAGCCTAAAGTCATTACCCCGATTACGTCGCTGATCAATAAAGTCTGGAAAGCCAACACCGTGAAAGAAGCTGATTTGCTGGTGTTTACGCTGGGCGCTGCTAACAACATCAAGCCGGGCTACACGAATTTTCGACTTGACTTAAGTAAGCCGGATACCGTGCGCTTGAAGGATGTTGATGGGCGATTGACGGTGGGTACCTGGACCGTCTCGACGGATAACAAACGGTTGATTTTAGATAATCTGAATCCAAAACCCACGAATACCGGCGGGCGCGTTGAGTATTACATTTTGTCGGAACCCGACGGTGCATCCCTACAACTCGAACGCACCGCCGAAAGCCGGAAAACGGGAAACACAATTGATCAGTATGCGTTGATACCGGAATAGGATGATGGAACGCGGTTTTGGTGTGACATATGCCATATCTCCAAAGATATGGCATATGTCACACCAAAACCGCCTACGCATTTTACGGTCATGTTTCTACGTTTTAAGTACCAGCCATAGAGTAGCTTAGGTAGTGCAACCGCTTATGCTGTTTTGCGATCTATCCACACGTGACTGACTTACTTCTACATGGCTGCTCAGCAGAATTTAGCGCGTACGCTCAAGTTAATTCGGCTGCTGAAACAGCGGCCTGGTAAAACCCTCGCCCAGTTGGCGCAAATTCTGGAATGCACCCCGCGCCATGCCCGGCGCTACATGGATGCGCTGGAAGAAGCGAGTTATTGTATTGATAGCACGGGCAAACGACCACCCCGTTTTTACATTTTTGAGGACGAGAGTCGTCAACAGGCCAACTTCACCGAAGAGGAAGCGCAACTGCTCCAGGAGGCCCTGGCGACGATCTCGGATACAAATCCGTTGCTGGCCCCACTCCGCCAGAAAATTTACAACCACTCCACCCTGTTACCCCTGGCCAACACCTTAGTCGACCAGCATCAGGGCCGGGTCGTTTCTCGCTTATCCGACGCCATCCGCGACCGGCGGCAGGTGTGGTTACTGTGCTATCATTCCATCAACAGCAACTCCATCAGCGACCGGCTGGTAGAGCCCTATAGTTTCTCCGAGAATTTCACCCAGCTAACGGCCTTTGAACCCGAATCTGATACGGTAAAAACGTTCAAAACGCAGCGCATTGAAGACGTTGTTGTCCTGGAAACCGCCCAGACAAAGCCACCCACTGAAGTCCCCACCGACCCGTTCGACTGGCCGGGCGACCAAAAGAAAGTCTCATTACGACTTACCTATCAGGCCTATCACTTATTAACGGAAGCATACCCACTAACGCGCTCTGACATCATGCCCAATCCCAACGATACCGATTTTCCTTATACCTACGAAGGCATAGTACGTAGCTGGGTAGGCATTGGCCGGTTTGTGTTGGGAATACCGGGGCAAGTGCAGATTAATGAGCCCGACGCGTTTCGGGAATATTTACGGGGTAGGGTGGGGGAGTTTCCCTGGTGACAGATCAGTCTGTCAGGAGGAAGATTTGGATGCTAGGATGCAGGAACGACTTTTATGTTCAGCTTTTTGAGTAGCGCAATGAGTGGGGCATTTTTAGCCCTAACGGCTTCATCTGCCGTAGCATACCGACCCGATTTTTTCGGAGCAGTTTTTTCCTTAACAATACTATTGGTTGCCATGATGATGCGATTACAAATCAATATTAACATTTTTCAACGAGATCAGAAAGCCCTCGTAGGGTTTATCAGGCTCAAAGGATTCGACTGCCATCTGGGTAAGCCCCCAAATGTTAAAACGTTGCCTGGCTTCCTGTAGTTCGCGGGCTATTGCGATCCGGTACAATCGAGTCCGGGCCGTATTACTGCCTGAAAAAGCGACAAGTGCCTTTGGATGGGAGTCTAAAAAAGCCTGTATGCATTGAAATACAGTTGCCAGAATTCGCTCCATGTCTCCATTGTCATTGACAGTCATATCGTCTAAAGAGCCATCGGGCAGTAGATTAGCCAATGTAAGTGAGTAAATGCCGGGTAATTCCGTTGTGTTGACGACAACCACTTTATGGATAGTCTGCTTGCCAATGCTGGTAAATTCGAACCGTTGGGCTTCAGTGGATGTGGTGAATTCGTAGAAAGGCTGATTCATAAATTAACGGCAACAAAGGGTGGGTGCCTTTGCTGGAAGGTAGCGATAGTCTGAACAAAGTTACAACTATTGACCAAACTGGTTTTGGGACAGGCTGTGTCACTTTAATGAATTTGATTTGCTGACAAGAAAACAATAAGGATATGCTCCAAACCCAAATAAGAATAGGTCAGCAACTCAGCCAGGGGCGGGGAGACTGGGACGATATACTAGATGCACCAAAGATTGAGACGGAAACCAAGAAAGGTGACCCCATCGCGAACTACGTTATACCATTGATTTTCGACCTTGACGAAAAGCGAGTCGATTTTGGGAATCTATACGAATACGACCCGGACGAATCGCCGGGCCGGTATTTCAATGTCAAAATTCAGGGTGGCAACAACAAGGCTGTTTATACCTGTGTCGAATGGAAAAAGCTGGAACAATTACGTAAAGCGTTCTTTGGTATTGTCGATAAAAAAGGAGTAGAACCGGATCGGGGACAGTTTGCAGATGCCATTGAAACGGGCTTTGCTGATTTACAAACAACACCGTTCTACGAAACACTTACTGAAATCTTCAAACTACGAAGCGAGTTTGAACGTCGTTTTGCTTTACTGGAAAACACTAAGCTCACCGATACTGAAAAGGCAGAACTTCCTGAACATGACAGGCAATTTTTAAAAGCGGTTTCACTGCGTCCATCAGAGCGGATTGTATTAGTTGTGGTGCAAGTTATCTGGTCTGAAAAGGGGTTTACGAAGCCAACGTTATTCCGTGAGATTGACGGCTACCAGACTTTTTTGAAACGCAAGTTTATTGGTGAAGACTCAATTGTGCCTGAGGGCGAGACTGTTGAAAAGCTTTGCTATGCCACTGGCAAACGATCAATGGATGTCGGCGAATTAGACATTTCAGCCCGGTACAGCCTGAATAAAATGTTTGTTACAACGACTGTCAATTACGCAAGTGGTTGGGAAAACGGGGCATTCCAGAAGAATTATCAAATTGATAAACAGACGCAACTGTATTTAGAGCGGGGCTCCAAATACTTGCTTGAAAACTATAAAACTCGAATTGCAGGGGTTGACCACTGCATAATTCCCCAACTTTTGAGTCGGGATGAAGCCGATATAGAAACAACACTCCGTAGCCTAAGCCGTAAATCCGATCTTCTATTTCAGTTTAGCACGTATCAGGAAATAGTCGGGGATATGGATGTGGAAACGACTAATCCCTACTGGATAACCTTTCTAGGGTTTGAGTCAGACGGTAATTTTTTCAAAACCATTAACGTCATAAAAGACGTTAGCCGGACGCACTTTGAGCAGTTGATTACGGCTTTCCGCAAGCTCAACAATGAATGGAAAGCAATGCCGGGCGTCAACTGGATGAGTATTATGAGCATGGGGAAAGAACAGATTCTTCTGGACTTCAATCTGTTCACCGTTTATACCCTGATTCCAGTTCGAAAGGATAAGGAAAAGAAAAACGAAGCCCTTAATCTCTTTAAGCAGGTACTTGAGAAACGACCTGTTGAACGCGAGAAGTTGTTCGGCTACTTCAACGAATTAATCCTCTGCCACTATTACGGTCGATACGCTGGCTACACCAACATTCGCGAAAATACCGAGTTCGACTTCGCTGTGCGCAACGCGGTATTTCAGTACCTCGCCTTCATCCAGATTCTTAAACAGTTTAACCTTATTACCCCAATGGAAGAAAACCAACCCGATGACCTTGACGAAATTACCCTTGATGCCGCGCCAGAAGAGCAAGCGTTGCCAGAGTACCAGCAGAAAGTAGAAGAATTTTTCGTATGCATGAATTACAAGCCGGAACACAAAGCGCTTTTCTATCTGGGCCGGGTACTGAATACGGTAGCACAAACGCAGTACAAGAAAGAACACAAGACGAAGCCAGTGCTTAAAAAGCTGAATTATAACGGCATGGACAGGGACGACATTCGCCGGTTGCACCGCGATCTGGTCGAGAAAACTCAGCAGTATAGCATCCACCGATATACAGAAAGTACATTGAGTCGTTTTATGATGCTGTTCAATCATGAAAATTGGACGATGAAGCCTGACGAAGCTCTGTTTTTTATCTTATCTGGATATTCCTTTTTCGCAGGTATCAAGAAAAAATCTACTGACAACGAATAACCTAAACCACCCCACAACCCAATGGCAACGATTACAAATAATGCTGATTTCCTGTTTCTGTACGATGCAACACAGTGCAACCCTAACGGTGATCCCGATCAGGAAAATAAGCCCCGTATGGACTATGATACCGATACTAATCTGGTCACCGATACCCGCCTGAAACGCTACATTCGCGACTACCTGAAAATGACCGGCACCGAAATTTTTGTCGATATGGAGGATGGACGTAAAGTAAATCCCGAGCAGAAATTGGAGGCTGTTGTAAAACGGGCCTTAGCAAATGACGAAACAATTGGTGAACTGTTTGCCGAAAATACCCAAATGGGCGATGCACTTGCCAAGGTCATCGAAGCGGAAAAAACACCTGAGAAAATTTTCAAGAAGTTACAGGCCAAAGAGAATCGGTCGTTAAGCGTCTATTTACTGGCGCAAATGGTCAAGCAGAAGTTTGTCGATATTCGGCTGTTTGGTAGTGCCTTCGCCGTTGAAGGATTCACCCGCGCCTACACAGGCCCGGTTCAAATAAACTGGGGCTATTCGCTGCACAAAGTACAATTGATGGAATCGAATTCGATTGTTACAACGATGAACGATGATAGCAGCACCTTTGGGAAAGACTACCGGGTGCATTACAGTTTACTGGCGTTCAATGGCACCATAAACAAATTTGCTGCTCAAAGTACGGGTCTGACTGACGCCGACATCGTTACGTTCAGGGATGCTATGTGGCAGAGTGTGCCAGCTATGCCAACCCGGTCGAAGCTGAATCAATACCCTAAACTCTACGTCGAAATCACGTATAACGACGGATTTTTCAATGGCAACTTTGGTGACCTGCGTAACTACGTAAAAGCTGTACCAGCCGGAACAATTGAAGAGAAGCAAATTCGACGTTTTGAGGATTTACAGCTTGACTTGTCAGCATTACAAACACTGCTGAAAGAAAACACTGGTGAGGGCAAGGCAATTAGATCAGCCTATATCAAATCAGCGACTGGTATTGAGTTATCTGCAAACTAACCAGACACATGGAAGTCTTGCAGATCGACGTGGGCGGGAAACTTGCCCACTTTCGCAAATATTATGCGAACAATACCGCCATGAGTTTCAGCATACCACCCCGCACTACGCTGATGGGGATACTAGCTGGTATGCTCGGACGCCCCCGCGACAGTTATTACGAGGAACTGGCTTCGGAGCGTATTCGAATTGGGGTTCGGGTCATGAATCCCATTAAGAAGACGTTTCACCGGCTTAACCTCCTCAAAATTGTCGGTAAAGGTGATTTCGATGGATCAAACGGCCGAATTCAGACTCCGTTTGAAATAGTTAGTGGCTTAAGCATTAGCCGAGACATGGTTGTGTATCGGTTGTATGTAAGTGCTCATGAACTGGGAAATGATACGTTTCAGGCGTTGAAGCAAGCCGTGTTAGCGCGTCAGTTTCAATATGCACTCACCTTTGGTACGGCCAATTTTACGGCTTCTTTACTATCGACAACCCTCATCACCGATGTGCAATTGACTGGCTCGACTGATTGGATACTTATGCATTCGGCCATGCCTTCGGACGCCGTTGACCAACTGGACTTCGATCGACAGCGAACCGAAGATACATTGCAGTCAATCGAAGAAGAGTTATTGCCCGGCGATTTTGTGGGCAACTTCGACCGCGAACTACGGCGTATGGATCGGGTGCTGTTTTCGACAACCGCATCGGGTATACGGGTACGGCTCAATAAGCCATTCTACATCTTGACTCAGGCTACTGAAACGCAACATATCCTGTTTATGGAATGACAACCTTCTATTCACACAGTAAGCAACACGAGGACGGTACTGTTTATGGTTCGAAGTATCTTGTCGATCACACAAAGGCGGTGACAGACAAAGCTTTGCAGTCATTTCATAAGCATGTAACGATGCATACTAACTTGCCGCTGGCCAATGTGCTGCGGTTGGTTGGTTTGTATCATGACCTTGGTAAGTACACAACTCACTTTCAGAATTACCTGCTGAAATCAGGGGCATTTGATCAGGAGTTGAAGCAGCACGCAAAATTTGGCGGTTTTGCACTGTACCAAAAATATCGTTCTCAAGGCCTCGATATGATAGCACTTTGGGCCGCTTATTTGATTATTCACCACCACAAAAGTCTTGGCGATATCAATGAGTTAAAAGGCTATGTTGTCGAAGAAAGCAAGGACGAATCTATCTTTAAGCAGCAGGCGAAAACGATTTATCCAGCACTGGCTCAGATTGCAGATGAATTGAGCGAACCAGACTTAGAAAGCTACATAAAGTACCCGGATAAGACGCTTATTAAATTGATACGGGAGTTGGAGCGTAAGCCGGATATTCAGAATTATTTTCTGATAAGCTACCTGTTTTCTCTGTTGATCGAGTCCGATAAACTAGACGCTTCTGAAACGACACTTTATGTACGTAAGTCGCTATCTCCGAATCTCGTTGATCTACGGATTGCGCCCGTTTCGTTCCAGGCACGAACGTCAGAAGAGTTGGCAAAACTTGGTCAGAATGAGCTACGGAATTATGTTCGTGGCGCAGTGATGCAACAATTGGAGAAGACAGATATTCTGGAAAAGCGGTTATTCACACTAACAGCTCCCACCGGTATCGGAAAGACGTTGGTTGCGCTTGATTTTGCTTTACGGCTTAAGGCAAAAATACGGGGAGTTGAACAGCACGAAGCCCAGATTATTTATGCTCTGCCATTTATAAACATTATCGAACAGGCTATTGTCGAGTATAAACGGGTGATTCCAGAAAAGGAGGGGTTGGTACTGGCGCATTACCAGTTTGCTGACGCACTGGAGCAGTTATCGAAGAAAAACGATGACGAAGAAAATCAGGGCTGGAATCAGAAAACGATGCTTTTGGACACTTGGCAGAGCGATGTTGTGATTACTACGTTCGTGCAGTTCCTGCAAACGCTGATTGGCAACCGGAACAAACTCCTGAAAAAGTTTCACCACTTCGCCGGGGCTATTATCATTCTGGACGAGGTACAAACGATCCGTCTGGAACAACTACCGTTGGTTGGTGCCGCGCTGTTTTATATGGCTAAGTTTCTCAACTCACGGATAGTCCTAATGACCGCGACAAAGCCTAAAACGTTTGAGCTGGCTAATCGAGAAATCATTGCGAAAGAAGGTGATTTACTTGACGTAACGGAATTGCTCACCGAACATGAAGCCGTATTTAGCGCGTTTCAGCGAACAAAGGTTATTCCGCTCATTAACAAGCCCATTGAAGACGAAGCAACATTTGTTGAGGACTATTTTTCGCCTTATTGGTCTGCCGAAAAATCCTGTTTAATTGTCTGCAATCTGGTAAAGAGATCAGTAGACTTATACACCCAAATCCAGGCGTATATTGGTGAACGGGGATACCACAACAAGGTCTACTACTTATCAACCAACATTGTTCCGGCTCATCGTTTGTATGTTATTGAGCGTGTTAAGCTTGATCTAAAGTATGGTTTCAAACCAATTTTGATCGCCACTCAATGTGTAGAAGCTGGGGTTGATCTGGATTTTGATATGGGCTTCCGGGATGTTGGGCCTATTGACTCCATTGTACAGGTCGCGGGCCGTATCAATCGCGAGAACTCAATTAAGCGTCGGCATTCGCCTTTGTATGTCGTTGATTTTGACGACTGCGAAAAGATTTATGATCGTACAACTGCCACCCAATCTCGTAAGGCATTAACTAAAGGAGCGGCTGAAAATAACGGTGAAATTCCTGAAGAGAAGTATCTGACACTTATAGGCGAGTACTACGATAATCTGTCTGCTGATGGTGTTAAGTCGTTTAAAACGGCTCGTGATATTTTCAGTAGCATGAAACGTCTAAACTATGACAACGAGGATAAGAAAACATGTCCAGTATCCAGTTTTCAGGTAATTGACCAGAAGGGCTTTGCGGTATCCGTATTTATTGAACTAGACGGCGAAGCGACTGCGGCTAAAGAAGCGTTTCAAAAACTCATTCATAAAAAAATGAGCAAAGAAGATTTTGAGACTAAGCACAAATTAGCTTTTAATCAGCGAATTATAACCGTTCCAAAATATTTAGCTAAAGTAAAAGAACTACAGCAGGACAAGAATTTGAATGAGTTAGTTGAAGGGCTGTATATCGTCAATCATACCGAAGTTCAGAATTATTACGATGAATTGACCGGTTTCGATCGGAGTAAAGAAGGTAACTCAGCAGGTCAAACCAGTTTTTTTTAACCTCACCTATGACCACCACCACAGCCCAAACCCTAATCCCCATCACCACCATCACCTTTCCCGAAATCGCGCTTCGTACCCGCGATGCGCATAAGTTGCGGGGGTACTTTGGGGCGTTGTTTAAGGCCCATTCGCCCCTATTGCACAATCACCTGGACAGTGATGCCGGTACAGATGGAGTCGCGGATGTAAAGTTTCGCTACGCCTATCCGCTGGTGCAGTACAAGGTGCTCGACCATATACCCACGCTCGTGGGGCTGGGCGAGGGCGCTACTTTGCTCACGCAGTTGTTTTTACAGATGCGGGAAGTACAGATCGAAAATGAGACCTTCCCCGTACTGAGCAAGCACATCCGGCACGAGCAAACGCCCATTGGCATCGCAGACGATCTGATCGAGTATCGGTTCGAAACGCTCTGGATGGCCCTCAATCAGGATAACTTCCGCGACTATCGACGCTATACTGAAGCCGAACAGCAGGCACAACTAAAACGGGTGCTCACCAGTCAGCTACTGGCGTTGTTCCGCGAGTTTGGCCTGTGGTTGCAGCCTCACGAACGAATTCTGGTTCGGCTATCGGTAGAGGAACGGACAACGCAGTTCAAAAACCAGACAATGGTTGCCTTTACGGGCAGCTTTCTGGCCAACGTCATCCTGCCCGACGGCATCGGCCTGGGCAAAGCCGTATCGCGGGGGTTTGGGGCTTTGAAAAGGGAGGAAGGAAGAAAGGGAGGAGGGGGAGGAAAGCAATAAACCATCGGCAGACTCTATCCTTCGTCCCTTTCCTCCTTTCTCCCTCTCCTCCCTTTTTATGCAACTCCACATCAGCACCTACGGAACCTATTTGCACGTCAAAGACGCCATGTTCGATGTTCGTCGGAAGGGCGACGATGGCAAGCTCATCAGCGCGACCTATTCGGCGGAGAAAGTGACGCATATTTTGCTGGCTACGGGTACATCGCTCAGTACCGATGCCGTGCGGCTGGCCATGCGCCATAATGTCGACATCGTATTTATCGAACAACAGGGCGATCCCATTGGGCGGGTCTGGCACGCCAAGCTCGGGAGTACCACCAAAATCAGAAAGCGACAGTTGGAGGCCAGTCTGGGGCCGGATGGGTTGCGCTGGATACGGTCGTGGTTGCTGGCTAAACTCGATAACCAATTGGGGCTTATTCGAAGCCTGAAAAAACACCGGCCGCAACACACCGATTTTCTGGACGACAAACTAATTCGAACGGAGGCTATGGCCTTGTCGATCAGTACACTGGCTGCCGCCGAGGGACAGACGAGCTGCGTGGCTGATGTAGCCGATACCCTTCGTGGGCTGGAAGGCACGGCGGGTCGGTTGTATTTCGAGACGCTGAGTTATGTGTTGCCCAAAGAATACCAGTTCAATGGGCGCAGCAGTCGCCCGGCGCAGGATGCCTTCAATGCTTTTCTGAATTATGGCTACGGCATGTTGTACGGCAAGGTAGAAAAAACGCTGATGATGGCCGGACTTGATCCCTATGTGGGCTTCCTGCACCGCGACGATTACAACCAGTTGAGCATGGTGTACGACTTCATTGAACCCTACCGAGGCTGGACCGATGAGGTGGTGTTTCGGCTGTTTACGGCTAAAAAAGTTAATAAATCGCACGTGGGTGAGGTGTCGGGCTCGCGAACGGGATATTCCCTGAACGCTGAGGGGAAAGCCTTACTGGTGAATGCCTTCAACGAGTTTATGGATAACGACCCGATTCGGTACCGGGGCCGGAACCTCGTCAGAAGTCATTGCATGCAACTCGACGCGCATCAGTTTGCCAACGAACTCATCGGAAAAACGGGTGGTCTGCCCGACCTCGTCAAGCTATGATTATTTGGGTACTCTACGATATTGTCAAGGACAAGGCACGTACCAAAGCCGCCAAACGCTGTCAGCAGGCAGGCTTGTACCGGGTGCAGTTTTCCTGTTTTCTGGGAACGCTGACGCAGAATCAGAAAGATACCTTACAGCTTCAACTGGAAGAACTCATCGACGAAGACACCGACAAGGTCTACATCTTTCCGATGAGCCGGGGCGAGTTACAGCAAACGGCCCTGCTCGGTCAGGCGTTCGATAAGAAGCTAGTCACCGACGAAATCAGAGCGTTATTTTTTTAAAAGGAGTAAAGGGAGGAGGGGGAAGAGAGGGAGTAAAGGAAAACCAGCCCCTCCCTTTCCTCCCCTTCCTCCCCCTCGTCCCTTTCCTCCCCTCTCTCCCCTTTCTCCTTCTCCCATGACCCTCACGCCATCGCATATCATCGAATACTTGTTCTGTCCGCGTTTTACGTATTTCGAGTACGTGCTGGCGATTCCGCAGTATGAGGAGAAAAATTACAAAGTTATGCGGGGACGCAATCTGCACGACGAGCGGCTGGAGCGTAACAAAGAGTATCTCCGTAAACGGCTGGGTCGGCCCGGTGCGCCCGTCACGGAGAAACACATGGATCAATACCTGACGAATGAGTTGATGCGGGGAGTAATCGATGAGGTGTTGGGTTTCGGCGACGGCACGATGGCTCCGTTGGATTACAAATTTGCCGAATACAAAGACAAGGTATACGACACCTATCGAACCCAACTGTACTGCTATGCCTGGCTCATCGAAGCCAACTTCGGTCGACCGGTTGATCGGGGGTATCTGGTATACACTCGCAGTAACAACCGGGTGATCAAGGTTCCCATAACGGAAGATGACAAAGCGGAAGTAAAGCGGGCCGCCGAAGCGATTTTTACAATTATCGAGCGTAATTTTTACCCAAAAGCGACCAAAGCAAAAGCACGTTGTGTAACTTGCACATACCGCAATATTTGTATTAAGTGACCACTTCCGAGTGGCAGCGTATTTTAGGTAGCGTAAAAAGTGGGGTTAACGGGTTGGTTGTCACTGCGATACGTTTACGGAAAGTTGTTAAAAAACACTAGTTTTCTATGTACTTTGACCTGCTAAAACACAAAAAAGAGTATTACGAAAGGTCGTTTAATAGCTTGTATATGAGCTTTTTACATGCTCGGACGGATTCGAAAGGCTAATCCACGGAAAGAAGGATTGAAACTCTACAGAAGATAACGAGACGTATACCGCCGTAGCGAATTCGAAAGGCTAATCCACGGAAAGAAGGATTGAAACTTTCGACGGTAGGGTCGCGTGGTCGGGGCCAGTACTGATTCGAAAGGCTAATCCACGGAAAGAAGGATTGAAACATTGAATCGGCAAAATGACGAGCTTCTTCACGTTCGCATTCGAAAGGCTAATCCACGGAAAGAAGGATTGAAACGCGCGGTATCATCACCCCCACCAGCACCCCGGCGATATTCGAAAGGCTAATCCACGGAAAGAAGGATTGAAACACTCGTTAATGCCAACGCCTTCGGTAGGATTATAGTATTCGAAAGGCTAATCCACGGAAAGAAGGATTGAAACGTCGCTGGGCATCAATACGGACCGCCAGGGCACTGACATTCGAAAGGCTAATCCACGGAAAGAAGGATTGAAACGGTCAGCCCATGCGCATTGTGAGGCTAATCCCATAAGATTCGAAAGGCTAATCCACGAAAAGGAGGATTGAAACGTGCTGTTCAATCATAGGAAGGTCTCTCGCTTAATCCATGAAGGTGTATTTAGTTAAGTAATTCGACTTATTTAAATGAACAATCAATGCATTTCAAATCTGCGATACAACCCTTGTTCATTTTATAGTATCCATTTACTTAGTTACTATGAATGTTAATTATTTCACTTCAATTGTCCTTTTTGTGTGAATAATCACTATAGATATAATTAATCTATTTTTGGTATATTAATTACCTGTCAGCCAGTCCATTAGCTCATATTTTTTGTAAGTATCTAAAAAAATCTCGTTTCTGTACCATGAAACGAGATGTACCTGATCTAAGTCCATGGGCACTGCTATTGGCAGTATTGAGTGTGGCGCTTTGGCTCTTATTCCGTTGGGTTTGGAAACTGATGGGCTAGTCGCAAAGCGATATCAATGCCGATACTCACCTTCGTAAGGCTGTGGCAGTGAGATGGACAATCTGGAAATTGATGTATGGGAAACCGTGTTAAAGTTATCCGAGTGGAAGGGTTATTGTGAATTCTGTAAATACTCCCGCTTCTGTTGCTACACTTAGCTGGCCACCATGCCCTTTCGCAATAATATCATAGCTGAGCGATAAACCCAGGCCAGTTCCTTCGCCGGTGGGTTTAGTCGTGAAAAAAGGCTGGAATACTTTGTTCCGAACGTCATCTGGAATGCCGGTGCCATTATCGCGTACCTGAATAACCAATTGATCGTTGGTTTGAGTGGTTGTAACGGAAACCGTCGGTACAAATTCTGCTGCTAGCTGGCTTTTCTGTTGAACGGCATAAAACGCATTATTGAACAGATTGACCAGTACCCGCCCAATATCTTCCGGTACAAGGTTGATGGTTGGTAGATTGGGCGAAAAATGAGTAGTCAGGTGGGCGTTGAAGGACTTATCTTTGGCTCGGAGACCCTGATAAGCCAGGCGAAGGTATTCGTCGACAAGGGCATTTAAATTGGTAGGTTGTTTTTGACCCGAACTGGCTCGACTATGCTGGAGCATCCCCCGGACAATGCTGGCTGCCCGTTTGCCATGGTCACTGATTTTCTGTACGTTCTGGCCCAGATCGCTTAATAAATCGGTTTCCAGATCTTTATCACGCTCACTATCTGGCTTTCCCCGTTCTTCATTCAGTTCCTCAACTAATTCAACCGAAACCTCGGCAAAGTTGTTGACGAAATTAAGTGGATTCTGAATTTCATGGGCAATGCCCGCTGTGAGTTCCCCCAGGGAGGCTAATTTTTCCCGTTGCACTAACTGGGCCTGCGTTGCCTTTAATTCCTCTAATGACTGATGGAGTTCGGCTGTGCGTTCGTGAACCTGTTCTTCCAGCAGTTCATTTTGGCGGGCTAATAGGTGTTGTTTTTCCTGTTCCTGGGCCAGCGTTCGAGCTGAGAGTTGCTCTACTTCCCGGAGATTTTTATCCAGCGCATTGTAGGTTCGGGTATAATCCCGAACCAACGAGAGGGATAGACCAACCGGAATACTGAAAATGGATATGGCTCCCAAACCAATAATAGCCACTAACATATATTCAAAGGAATTTTTTAAGGTGGATTCCATGATGCCCGCAGCAATACTGATCACGATCATCAGCAAGACGCAGTAGAGGCTAAATTTGAGTGAATTCCAGGGAAGCCTGGCATCGGTATCGTTGGTTTTGCGCCCTAACCAGCTTACTCGAACGTAGTCGATGTTGACCAGCCCAAATGGAACCCAGGATAGTCCATCCGGAGGAGTACCTATCGCAAATCGGTAAAGCTGGTCAATGACTACCGTGCTAATTACCGTATAGTATATCCAGTTTCGGCGGAGGTGTAAGTATTGGTAAACAGCAGTGAGGAGCAGTATAAAGCCCGCATGCATACTTAGATCACTAATCATATCTGTAACAGATACATGCGTAAGGGTGCCAACGTACTCATCTAGTTCGGCTATGAGGAAGATCAACGCAAAAAAGAACATACCCCAGGCGAGTATCCGGTTGATGGCCTGGCTGCGGTTAGCTCGATAGAACAAGAAGTGAAGTAGCGCCAGCATACCGAACACGCCGATGAAACAGCCATCCAGGGCAGATGTCCATTGGGCCTCATCACGCAATAACTCACCTGCCTGATCAGGATTGTAGAGGTGAATACTAATCGGAACAATATTCGTAGATGCCTGAATGACTGGGTCACGACGGAAGCGATAGCGAATGGCTAGTATATGCTGATTGGTATCTGGAAATCGAATCGGTACAAACCGAAGGAGCCGCTGAGATCCACCTGAGTCGAACTGGGCAGGCTTGAGCACGGCCAGCAAGCGACCATCAAGATAGATTTCAGAAGCGCCGAATTGTTTAACAACCAGCCTAAGGTCCTGATTAACAATGCCGGATCGAGGATGAAGGGTTTTTCGAAACCAGCCTTTATTTTGTTGCCATGTGTCTGACGCTAGCTCAATCGACCTGTCAGTAGCAAGCTTTTCCCAGTTGCTATCGTTGAAGGTAGAATCAGCCCAGTGCAGATTATCGCCAGACATAAACCGCCAGTTAGAGCCTTCTAATTCATCACTATCCGTCACAATGCGAAACCCCTGGCCAACGGCGGTATTAACCAGCAGGCTCATCATAATCACCCAAACTAGAAGTCGATTCATTGGGCTAAAATACAATATCCTTTTAAGTAATTTCATTTCAGAAAAATGTATACCAATCTGTTTTCTTAGTCGCACGTATGGTAAGGCATTTTGGCCAACCGAAGCTCACAGATGAATGCAACGGTAACGATACTGAGCGGGTAAGCCTAAATTCACGGTAAACTAATCTTTATACTGCATTTGTTGTCTAACCAAAAAAGAATAATCCGGTGAAAACTCACAAACACATGCATGTTCTTCTGACAGCGCTTCTTATGCTAACAGCGCTATCTGGTATACATGCCCAATCAAAAGGATATACATTAGGGGATGCCGTTGCCGATTTTCGTCTGAAAAGTGTGGATGGGCGTAGTGTTTCGCTGGCGGATTACCGCGACCAAAAAGGGTTGATCGTCGTTTTTTCTAGCAATCATTGCCCATTTTCGAAAACGTACGAAGACCGGTTGATTGCCCTGGATCGAAAATTTTCACCCCAGGGGTATCCGGTGCTGGCAATCATGCCTAATGATCCGACTGCCTATGAGGAGGATTCGTTCGAGAATATGAAAGCCCGCGCCCGGGATAAAAACTTCCCGTATGCGTATACGATTGATGAAACGCAGGCTACAGCTCGCGCATTTGGTGCTACCCGTACACCACAGGTGTATGTACTCAAGCAAACAAATGGCCAGTTTATCCTGGAATATGTGGGTACAATCGACGATAACCCGCAGGACGAAGCCAGTGTGAAACGTCGGTACGTCGATGACGCCGTTAGTAGCCTGTTAGGAGGCCGCCCTGTACAATCGCCCATTACCAAACCCATCGGCTGCGCTATTAAGTGGAAGTAAAAAAGAGGAGGAGTGGGAAGAAAGGGAGGAGGGGGAGGAAAGGGATGAGAAAGAAGGATAATTATAAAGTAGCCCTTTTTTGTTTTGCCTCTTGTCCCTTTTCTCCTTCCTCCCTTTCCTCCCCCTTCTTTCTGGCACGACCTTTGCCAACGGGGTTGGTACAAATCAAACTACACAGAAACGGTATGAAAAAGCCCCAGTTAATCTTGACCCAACTTAGACATGTAGCAGGTACCCTGATGCTGGTTGCGTCGCTGGCGTTGTTGCAGGCTTGCGGTTCAGATGGTAAAAAAGAGTCTCGAACCGAAGATGCCCTGGAAAAAACGGGTGATGCGATCTCGGCGGATACAAAAGATGCTACCGAAAAAGCAAAAGAAAATTTGGACGAAGCCGGCGATAAAGCTGATGCTAAATCGGATGAGCTATCCGCTGATTTTAAGCGTGAACGCGATGAAGCAGTCGCTAAAATGAAGATCCAGAAGGATAAACTGGATGCAAAAATTGATGAATTAAAAGTAAAGGCAGATAAACAGAGCGATAAGGCTAAGGCTGAAACCGAGCGTCAGAAAGCGAAGCTGGAAGTTGAACGGGAGGAGTTAGCCAACGACATGGATAAAGCCAAAAATGCCACCGCCGATGCCTGGAAAGACGTAAAAGCGGGCTTTAAAAGTGCCGGTCGTGATATAGGTGATGCCTTTGATAAAGCGGGCGATAAATTAAAGAAGGATAACTAACTAAATGGACAATGAATAATGTGAAATGACTAATGGCTTACTAATCAAAAATTACCGTTATCCATTATCCATTTTACATAATCCATTTCCTTAAAGAGATTCGCTGTTTTTTGAAAACGGTGCCAATTCTGTCAAGAGTCGGCACCGTTTTTGTTTAGAGGTTGTGGAGCCAACTCCTCAATTTTGGGGACAGATGTACAGCTTTTACTTGTATTCGAACAGGGAAAATTGTTATTTTGCGGGCTAATATTGACTGTTAAAAGCGAAATGTCTGTCATTAATAAGATCAGGGAACGTTCAGGACTGGCTGTAGGCGTTATTGCCGTAAGTTTGATCCTGTTCATTGTGGGTGGAGATTTGCTCGGCGGCCGTAGCTTGCTGTTCGGTGGAGATCAACAAAAAGTCGGCGAAATTGCCGGTCAATCTATTGATTATCAGGAGTTCAATGCGAAAGTTGATGAAGTCCGGGCGCAATACGAACAACAAACTGGCCGTGCTCCTGCTGATCAGGAAATGGTTCAGATTCGTGAACAAGCCTGGAATCAGATGCTGTTCGAAATTGCCTACCAGAAAGAATTCGATAAGCTTGGCTTGCAGGTCTCGCCCGAAGAACTTGTCGACATGGTACAGGGTAATAACATCAGCCCCGCTGTTCGGCAGGCATTTACGAACCCCCAAACGGGTGTTTTCGATAAAAGCTCTATTATCAGCTACTTGAAAGGCTTAAAGAATTTGCCTGTACAACAGCAGGCTGCCTGGGCTAGCTTTGAGAAAAATCTGAGCTCCAATCGCCTTCGTGATAAGTATGAAGGGCTGATGCGTATGTCGGTATTTGCAACGACGGCTGAAGCACAGAAAGAATATCAGGCGCAGAACTCGAAAGCGAATGTGAAGTTCCTGTTCGTTCCATACTATACCATCAACGACACAACCGTTAAGGTAACGGACTCTCAGTTGCAGGATTATCTCAATAAGCACAAGGACGAATATCCGGGTACGGACAGCCGTTCGATTCAATACGTAACCTTCTCGGTGGCTCCGTCTAAAGAAGATAGCGCTACCCTCTACACGGAAATTAAATCATTGGCACGTGGCCTTGGTGCTGCCACGAATGATTCGACGTTTGCGCAGCAGAACAGCGACGTTCGTGTGCCGCTCTACCTAACGGCGGGTGAAATGCCCGAGCAACTCCGGGCGGCTATCCCAACCTTTACACCGGGTGGTATTTATGGACCCTTCCGCGAAGCCAATACGTATTTTATCTACAAATACGGCGGTACCAAGAAAGACACCAGTTTTACGGCTCGTGCCAGCCATATCCTGATTCAGACAAAAGGGCTGGCGGATTCGGCTAAGGCTGAGGCTCGGCGTAAGGCAGAAGGCATCCTGAAGCAGATTCAGGGTGGCGCTAGCTTTGAGGCACTGGCGCAGGCCAACAGCCAGGATGGTTCGGCTCAGGCAGGTGGTGATTTGGGTTACTTCAAAAACAACGGCCAGATGGTAAAACCATTTGAAACGGCTGTATTTGGGGCTACCTCGGCTGGCTTGATTCCTCGTCTGGTAGAAACTGAGTTTGGCTATCACATCATTAAAGTAACACAGCCTAAAACAAACGTGCTCTATCGGATTGCAGCTATCGGTAAAACAATTGCGCCTAGCCAGACCACCCGCGATGAGGCTCTTCGCAAAGCCGACCAGTTCGCATCGGATGTACATAGCAAAGAAGAGTTTGATGCGAAAGTAAAAGAAGATAAGTCGTTGGTTGTAGCTACGGCTGAGCGAATTCCAGAAGGAGCTGCTCAGATCAATGCATTGTCAGGCTCTGAAGTCCGGCAGATTGTTCGGTGGGCGTTTAACGACAAAACCGACCTGAATACCGTATCGGAGCCGTTTGAAGTAGGTGATCAGTACGTAATTGCTGTGTTGACTAATAAAACGGAAAAAGACAAAGTAGAAGTTAGCGATTACCGCAACGAGCTGACCGCTAAGGTGCGCAATGAACTGAAAGGCGAGCAGATCATTAGTAAATTGGGTAATGCCAGCGGAACCCTGGAGAGCATTGCTGAGAAGTATGGTTCGGGTGCTCTGGTTGAACTGGCTGAAGACATCAATCTGGCAACGGGCTTCCTACGCAGCGCAGGTGTTGACCCTGTTGCCCTTGGTAAAGCGTTCGGTCTGAAGCCCGGTAAACGCTCGAAACCGTTCATTGGCGAAGGTGGGGTATTGATTATGGAAACCGCTTCCTTAACACCTGCTCCCGCCGTTGCTGACTACACGATGTACAAAACGCAAATTCAGCAAAACAACACCTCACGGGTAAGTTTCTACATCAACGAGGCTATCAAAGAAGCCGCTAAAGTAGAAGACCGCCGGTCGAAGTTCTATTAGGAATTAAATCTTGATTCACATAAAAAAGGCTTCCGATGATTCAGCGGAAGCCTTTTTTGTAGTACCGACCGTCCCGGTCGGTACTACTCACCACGTTCGTTTACTCATGACTTTATCTAATTCCGGCCGGGTCATTTTCCCGAGTTCTGGATGCTGACCAAGCCATCTCAGGAAGTCTGTTTTGATTTCATCTGTCCACTGGCTGTCGATCTGGCCGGTTGTGTATTTCCCGGATTTAACCGTTTCAAATCCAAATTGATCCTTGCGGGTCACAAACTCGGCGGTGCTGACAACCTGTTCGGCCATGTGGGCAGGCACAAACAACACACCTTCCCGTTGAGCAATTACCAGATCGCCCGGCAGTACCATTACATTACCGATTCGTATTGGGGTGTTTAGCCCCATCAACACCATTTCTTCCAGAAAGGAGGGGTGGAAATCGCGGACAAAGGCGTTGAATCCCTTTATGTTCTGTAATTCCTGTAGGTCTCTTGCCGCTCCGTTAAACACGACCCCGTTGCCTGTTTTACTGAAAATGGCATTGCCTAAAGTCGCACCCATCAGGGTTCCTCCGCCAATTTTGCCGAACGCATCGGCTACGTAGACGTCGCCTTTGGTAAGGGTTTCAATTGGCCAGGTATTGGTATTACCTTTTCGGCCCTGTTTTGTAATGCCCCGTTCTTTAATCGTTTTTTCAACATCAGGTCGGCTGGGCATGAACATGGCCGTTACAGCCCGCCCGGTTACGGCTACATCGTTCTGAATCAGTTTCCAGTTACCTTCAAATTGATTGGTATAGCCTTCATTTTTTAAGACCGTCCAGGCATCATCGATACCAATGTGTTTGGCTCGTTCCACCAAGTCATCCGAAATTTTGGGCCGCCCATCGGGGAACCGTTCGCCTTTCCACTCGGAGGTTAAAAAAACCAACTCGTCTTTGGGAATGGTTTGTGCGAGCGAAGCGCCTGTAATAAATAGAGACAGTGTTACTAAGAAGACGGCGTACTTACTGTTCATTAGGTTGACGTTTGGTTAATGAGTGAATGGTTTAAACACAGAGGAACAGAGATGAAAAACAGAGTGAACAGAGGTTTTCTCAGTGCTCTCCGTGTCTTATCTCCGTTCCTCCGTGTTTAAATGTAAATTAATGTCCCTCTTTTGCCAGATAAGCATCTACATCTTTCTGGGTAATGGCTAACTTTTTTGGGTACTTGCCAACCCAGGTTCTGAACTCTCCTTTTATTTTATCCGACCAGTCGCCGTGAATTTCACCCGATGGGTATTTACCTTGCTGGAGGAGTACCCGTTCAAACTCGTCACGCAGGGCTGTCATTTCAGATGCCGATACCAGTCCTTCCACCAGGTGAGCCGGAATAAATACCGTTCCGTATTCATTGGCAAACACGGCGTCGCCGGGCAATACAGTTACCTCACCAATACGAATAGGGGCGTTGATGGAGGTAGGTGTCATGTCTTTGATATAAGAAGGATCATGCCCTTTTACCCAGGCATTGAACCCTTTTGTGTCTTTTAGTTCCTGCATATCCCGGACAGACCCGTAAAAAACAACCCCCTTTCCCGTCTTGCCATAAATAGCATTCCCAAGACTCGATCCAATCAGCGTCCCGTCTTTAATCTTACCATAGCCATCTGCCACGTAGATATCACCCTTTGTTAAGATGTCGATTGGCCAGATGTTAATGCCTCCTTTTTGCGAACGGCCTTCGGCTTTTCCCTGCGCCCTGACCAGACTGTCGAGGTCGGGCCGGGTGGGCATGAACTGAGCAGTAACGGCCCGCCCGGTCATTGTTTCGCCGGGTTTAAGAATGACCCAGTCTTTTTCGACCTGATTACGGTAGCCTTTTTTGCCTAAATAGCCCCAAATCTGTTCCAGCGTGCAATTCTGTAGCCGCTCCAAAACAATATCGGGTATTTTGGGCCGTCCGTCGGGGAATCGTTCGCCTTTCCAGTTTGAGGTTAAGGCGGTAATGTATTCCGGCGATGAGCCTACCCGTTGGGCCTTGGCAAAAAAACTTACCGAAAGGGCGATGGCTGTTACTACGAGGAATGTTCTCTTTGTCATTGCTTTATGGAGAGTTGAAGGTTTAATCAAACCAATGCCAGCGCGTGGGTGGAATCAGTTTTTCCACTAGGAAACGAAGGGGTTAATAGGAATTCTAAGCAAAAAGACTGTAGCATAAGTAAAATACTGGCATTAATCAACTTATATAACTATCAGATTAATCGAATAAGCTTACCCATACTTTAGTATCAGGTTGCCAGAACATAGCCGCCAACTTATTCTGAAAATTCTGTTTGAATCGCCTTAAACCCCTCAATTTTTGCCATGAAAAATAGTTTCTCCCGCTTGTCTTCCCCCGACAGCACCTCCGATCGACGCGACTTTTTCCGTAAAGCCGGATTAGGGGGCTTATCGCTCGGTCTTATGTTCGATAAATCGCCGGACCAGGAACTGGAATTTATCACCCAGAAAGTAAGTCGGTACGCCAAACCGTCGGAATTGAAAATTACGGATATGCGGGTTGCCATTTTACAGGGTGTCCCATTCAGCAGTCCGATCATCCGGATTGATACCAATCAGGGCCTGGTTGGCTGGGGCGAAGTGCGTGACGGTGCCAGTGCCAACTACGCGCTCATGCTGAAAAGTCGATTACTGGGCAAGAATCCGTGTAATGTGGAGCAGATTTTTAAGCAGATCAAGCAGTTTGGCGGACAAAGCCGCGCGGCTGGTGGCGTCTGTGGTGTTGAAATGGCACTTTGGGATCTGGCCGGAAAGGCGTACAATGTGCCCGCTTATCAACTCCTCGGTGGTAAATACCGTGACTTCATCCGCTTATATGCCGATACACCCGAAGCGGATACCTATGAAGGTTTTGCTGAGAATATGAAGAAACGCCGGGATCAGGGATACACATTCCTGAAAATGGATTTCGGTATCGGTATGCTGGCCGATCAGCCAGGTATGCTGGTAAACGCCAATAACTGGAGCGTAAAAAAGCAGTGGAACGATTCGGAGCCCGGTAAGCTGGGTAACTATGCCAATACAAAACACCCGTTTACGCGTATTCAGGTCACGAAAAAAGGCTTGGACCGGCTCGTGGAGCACGTGGGCAAAGTGCGTGATATTGTGGGTTACGATACGCCGTTAGCTGCCGACCACTTTGGTCACTTCGACGTGAATACAGCCATTCAGATCGGGAAAGCCATGGAGCCATTCCGACTGGCCTGGCTCGAAGACCTTGTGCCCTGGTTCTATACGGATCAATGGAAACAAATTTCTGACGCCATCGATACGCCAACGCTAACCGGCGAAGATATCTACCTCAAAGAAGGATTTATCAAGTTGATCGATGCGAAAGCCATTGATATGATTCACCCGGATTTGGCCTCATCGGGCGGTTTGCTGGAAACCAAAAAGATTGGCGACTATGCTGAAGAAAAAGGTATTCCTATGGCCATGCACTTTGCTGGTTCGCCGATTTCGATGATGGCGAACGTGCATTGCGCGGCTGCTACCGAGAATTTCGTGGCGCTGGAACACCACGGCGTTGATGTGAATGGTTGGGAGGACCTGGTTACAGGGATGAAGCCTATCGTTGAGAAAGGATTTGTGCGCGTTCCTGAGAAGCCGGGTCTGGGTGTCGAACTGAATGAGGAAGTTGCCAAGAAATTCCTCAAAAAAGGAGGCACCTGGTTTGCGCCTACCGACGTGTGGAACACGAAAGATTCTGCCGATCGGGAGTGGAGTTAAGTATGTAGCGTGGCCGGGCTGGCGCACCAGCCCGGCCACGCTACATGAGTAAACTCTCCAACGCCCTACCCAAGTCCGAATACTGGTAGGTAAAGTTGGTCTCCTCGGCAATACGTTTGTTCAATACATAGTTACCACCTGTAACAACAATAGCCATTTCACCATAGAGCAACTTAATGGCAAAAGCAGGAATGTTAGGCAGTAACATAGGCTTATGGAGTACCTGAGCGATGGCTCGAGTCAGGGTTTCATTGGTGACCGGATTTGGGGCAACGGCGTTGTAAACTCCCTGCCACGATGGATCGGAAAGGGCCTTGATAAACAGCCGGCACAGGTCATCGAGATGAATCCATGAAATATACTGCTGACCTGATCCAATGGGGGCCCCTGCACCCAACCGAACGGGTTGGACTAATTTGGGTAAAGCACCACCGTCTTTCATCAGGACAACCCCAATTCGCAGCTTCACGGTACGAATTCCCAAGGATGCGACCTCCTCTTCCGAGCGCTCCCAGGCCCGTACTGCCTGAGCCAGGAAATCACTGCCTCCTACATTACTCTCATTCAGGGGTCGGTCGCCGGTATCGCCCCCATAATAGCCAATGGCCGAGGCTCCAATGAACGACTTAACCTGGTGTTTATTGGTACGTAGCGCTTCGGCCAAGAGTTCGGTAGACTGCGTACGGCTGCTTATGATTTCTTCCTTGCGTTGGTCAGTCCAACGCCCATCGGCAATACCTTCTCCCGCTAAGTGAATAATATGGTTGGCTGTACGAATGGCTTGTGGGTCGATGTGCCCCTTTTTGACGTCCCATTGGTACACACGCACATCGGGAATGTTCTTTTGTGACCGACTTAACAACGAAACCTGGTAGCCTTCCTGTTGAAGCAATTGAGTTAGGCGACGGCCAATTGAGCCGGTACCTCCTGTAATCAAAACTGTTTGATTCATGCGTATGAGGTGGTGGGTATAAACGTATAACGAATCAAGCTAGCAGGTTGTTTGTGAGAAGAGTATATTGAATTCTTGGTATTGTTGCCTAAGTCGTTGATTTTTAGTCCACTCGCTCAATAGTATTCAGGTTGCAGGGTTAGGAGGCTATTTTTACGTATATATGTTGACTGCGGCTAAACAACCTTCATCATGGCTACCCGGCAACTTGTGTTTTCTATCCTGCTCGTGCTGTTAACGTATGTTGTTGGGCAGGCACGTACCTATACCGAAGCTGAAGGGAAGGCGGCCTGGGCTCGGCTCCAGAGGCAACCGATTTCCGAAACCACCTTTCGGCAGACCTGCGACCTGATCCAGGATATGGGTCAGACGAACCTGAACTTAGCCTACGACTGGCTGGCTCAGTACGTGCCCAGGGTAAAGCAAACGGGTAATCGGCGCTGGATACATATTCTGCTTGTTAACTGGGGCAAGGCGAAAGAATCGCTCAACCATTATGATGAGGCTGAACCGCTCTTTCGGGAGGCTCGCCAGAATGCACGACCTATCCCTCTGCTTTATTGCCATGCCCTGACATACACGGTTCAGCTGTATTACGATTGGGATAAGCCCGATTCGTTGACACGCTATTTAGCCCTTGGCGAACAGGCTGCCCGTGCGGCCAATGACCGCGAAACGCTGGCGCTGCTGCGTGAATTTCGGGGGGCGTCGCGCAGTCGATCAGGCCAGCCTGAAGCCATGCGGGCTGATTTCGATGAAGCAATTCAGCTGGCAACGGGGTTGCCGAATAAAAATGCACTGTTTATGGCGTTGCATAGCCGGGCGTCGTACTGCTTAACCAATCCGCAGCAGCAGGTGATGGCGTTCGATAGCCTGCTCGAACTTGCCAATGATAGCAGCTTGTCCCGAAATCCCCGTTTTTATGAACGTACGACCGTTTATTTTCGCAGCCCACGGCCCACAGTTCTCTTCAAATTAGCCCAATTGAACCTGTTACTAACCGATTACGAGAATGCGGGTAAGTTTGCCGATATGGTGTATGATGCGTTGGTACGGCCCAATCCCAAGGCACCCAATGTACCGTATTTCAATGCCGAAATGGCGATAATCCGGGTGTATCAGGGCGAGTTTAAACAAGCGCGAGCGTTCGTCGATTCGAGTCGGCGGCAGTTTGGTGGGCCTGAGGCCGACATTCCCTATTCCGGTTATTTTCTGGCCGCTGGTTTATTGGCCGAACAGGATGGCCAGTTGACGAAGGCCGCCGATTACTACAAACAATCGCTTTCAAAAGGGGTAACATCGGCTTCGTTTTCGCGTATTCCCCCCGAACTATTTTACGCCAGAGCCCTGCTGAAACTCGGTGACTATACCAAGGCTCGCCAGATGCTGGAACCCTTAACGAAAGCTGCAACTGTTAGTCAATACTCGGCCGTTGGGTTATACTACTACCAATCATTAGCCGCGCTCAACAAAGCTCAGGGCAATTACGTCCAGTACGGACAGGCATTAGATACCTATTATGCAATCCGGGACTCGCTCACCAGCCTGAACCAGTACCGAGCCGTACAGCAGATACTGGCGCGTGTTCGCATTCGTGACAAGGAACAGCAAATCAGTCGGTTAAATGCCGAAAATGAAGCTCGCGAACGGCAACTCCAACGCGAACGTCGATTTTACGGTGTTATCATCGCGCTGGCCTTGCTCACGATCGGGCTATTGGCGCTGTATGTTCGAAACCGGCAGGTGCGCGCTCGGCAGCGGGAAGCCTTGCAACAAAGCCAGTTGGAACAACTGGAAAAGCAACGCCATATCGACCTGATGCAGGGAATCATCAACGCCGAAGAAAATGAGCGTCGGAAAATCGCCGATCAACTTCATGACGAAGTAAACGCGATGCTCGCCCTCGCAACGCTCAATGTATCGTCGGTGTTGGAAAAAGGGCCAGAACACGTGCAAAGTGGTCCAAAGCTGCAGAAAACCCAGGATGTACTAACGTCCGTGTCATCAACTGTGCGAGGGATAAGCCATCGGCTGACGCCCCTGTTGATTGAACGGTATGGGTTCCGGCATGCCGTTGAAGATCTGGCAGAATCGGTTAATATGGCGGAACGACTTCACCTGGACACAATCATTGTGGGCTTCGAAAACCCAGATGCCTACCCAATTTCATTCCTGAACGAGCTGTATCGAATTATTCAGGAACTGGTGCATAACATTCTTAAACACGCTCATGCTACGCAGGCTACCGTAGAGGTCGTTGACCATCAGCAACATGTGACCCTCATGATTGATGACAACGGAGTAGGTATTGCCGATAATGCAGGTAAAGACGGCATGGGCCTCAGCGCCATCCGCTCGAAAGTGGCATATCTGAACGGTCAGATGGAAATCCAGCGTAAAGCGGAAGGTGGGACGTTGGTCGTTATTGAAATCAGTGCCATATAAATGCCTTTCTGCACCTATAAATTTATCCCACACTCGTCTAATTACAGCTTACTTACCCTGAAAAAAAGGCGATCTGAACGGCGAAAGTCGGCATTCAGCCAGATTGAGTTTCGGGATTAGTCAATACGTGGCAATTTCGTCTCTGTCATACAAAACAATAGAACACTGATTTTTATGATTCGCTGGATTTGATTATGATGTAATCAGTTAAGATGAATAAGAAGGTGATCCTTGGCTAGAAAACAGTTCTTTTTATTCCATTCAAATCAGCATAAATCTTAGCCGCTCTGGCGCCCAGAATCATAGAAATCAGCGTTCTATAGACACAATAGACTTGCAACCACTAGTATAAGCAACCTGATGAGCGCATTAAATCTTGGACTGGCCGGTTATGCCCTTCTGGCTCCTGGTCTTACGGCAAACCTCCCTATGCAAGGCGTAGGCATATATATCAGCCATGTTGAAAACGTGCTGGGTACCTCGTTCACGCTGAAAGCTCTGGCCAATTCGTACACCGCTGCCCAACGGGCTGAGCAGGCAGCTCTGGCCGAAATTGACCGATTGAGTCAGGTGTTGAGCAGTCATCGTCCCGATAGTGAATTCAGTCAATGGTTGAATTCCAACGATACCGCAGTCCCCGTTTCCAGCGATCTTTTTGCTGTTTTGGGCCAGTTCGATAGGTGGCTTGACCTAACGGGAGGTGTCATCAATGCGAGTGCTGAACACATCAGTCAGCTCTGGCAACAGGCCGCTAAACAGAATGCACTGCCATCAGAAGCAAACCTGGGTATGGCATTGGCCACCACGCAACAACGGTATTGGCTACTCGATCCAGCCAACCAGACCGCTACCCGATTGAGTCAGGCATCGCTTCGGTTACACACATTTGCTAAAAGTTACGTACTTGACCGGGCGGCTGAAGCAGCTCTGGGCGTTGCTGATGTACAGGCTGTGGTACTCAATGGTGGTGGTGATCTGGTCATTCGGGGTAACTGGACCGAGCCGGTTACGATGGCTAATCCCCGGGCATCGGCCGAAAACAGCGAACCGCTGGCACGTATTGCCATCCAGAACCAGGCTGTTGCTACCAGCGGTAATTATCGGCGGGGTGTGGCGGTAGACGGCACCTGGTATTCGCACATCATCGATCCCCGAACAGGCCAACCTGCCAATGCTATTGCGAGTGCCACCGTGGTGCATCCTGATGCTGTAACGGCAGGTGCACTGGCAACGGCTTTTAACATTCTGACGCCTATTGAGAGCGCACAACTGGCCACCACTATTCCAAATACGGAGTTCTTTATTGTAACATCCGATGGTCTACAGCACCCCAGTCCCGGCTGGAATGGCCTGGCAATGCCAGCACAACTCGTAACTAACAAAATAGAGACGGCGCGTTTAATGAGCGTGTCTCCACAGAAAGATAAGCTATGGAACCCCGACCAGGAGTTGCTGATTAATTTTGAACTGCCCCTGTTTCAGGGACGTTCGCACCGGCCTTTTGTAGCGGTATGGATCGAGGATGAAAATGGAAAGCCAGTTCGGAATCTGGCGCTTTGGTATAATAAACCACGCTGGCTGCCTGAACTGCGTGACTTTTATGCAATGCAGCGAAACGCTGATTTCGACGCCAATTCGATCAGTAGCGCAACCCGTTCGCCAGGGGAGTATTCACTTCAATGGGATGGGAAAGATAATGCCGGGCAATACGTGAAGCAGGCGAAATATACCATTTGCATTGAAGCTGCCCGAGAACATGGCTCCTACCAGATCATCCGGCAGGCCATGGACTTCAACGGAAAACTTAAACAACAAACGCTTCCTGGTAATGTCGAAATTGCAACCGCAGCTCTGGACTATCGCAAAAAAGGTGACGCCCGCTGATTCGCCAAAGCCTCGTTCCAGTTCAGGAAGTAAGCCGGTCTGGAAACTCGGGGGAGCAGCTTTAACCCGCTGGCTTCATCTGTATTTGTCGGTGTTCAGTTTCGTCATTGTCCTGTTTTTCGCTGTAACGGGCCTTACACTTAACCATGCCGACTGGTTCGACGATCAGTTTAGTACGACTGATTATAAAGGCACGGTTCCGTTGGCCTGGGTAAAAACGCCTGATACATCGGCCATAAATAAACTGGGCATTGTGGAGCAACTGCGGAGTAGCCACAGTATTAAAGGGGCCGTTAATGATTTCAGAATTGACGACCGTCAATGTTCAATAGCGTTTCGGGGGCCGGGCTACTCGGCCGATGCCACGATTGATCGAGAGAAAGGAACGTACCAGCTTACCGAAACACGCATGGGCCTGGTGGCGGTCATTAATGATCTGCACAAAGGTCGGGATACGGGTAAGAGCTGGTCACTGGTAATTGACGGAGCTGCCATTTTTATGGCGCTGGTGTCAGTAACAGGGTTAGTTTTGTTACTCTTTCTGAAAAAACGCCGGTTAGCTGGGCTAATGGTCGTTATAGTAGGTTTCGTGATCGTGTATTTGGTCTATGCTATCGGCATCCGCTGATAGGGTATGTACGGTTGTTATCGGTACCTTTACCCGCCATAAATACTCGTTAACCCGGGCTATTCGTCAAGAAGAACATGTCAAACACCAGTCATAGCCATTCGCACGGACCCCATCATGAACAACACCTCCAGAGTTCAGATTTTATTTCAGATATAGTCATTGGCATGGCCGATGGACTGACTGTCCCGTTTGCTCTGGCTGCTGGCCTGAGTGGAGCCGTAGCTAACTCGTCATTGATTGTTACCGCCGGAATTGCCGAGATTGTTGCCGGTTCCATTGCCATGGGGTTGGGCGGATATCTGGCGGGCCGTACGGAAGCTGATCACTACGAATCGGAGCGACGACGCGAAGTGATGGAGGTGGAAACCGTACCCGAACGTGAAAAGGAAGAGGTTCGCGATGTGTTTGCCGACATGGGATTAAGCCCTGCGCTACAAGTGGCTATTGCCGATGAGCTGGCCAAAGACAAGACGAAGTGGGTAGACTTTATGATGAAATACGAACTGGGACTTGACGAACCCGATCCGAACCGGGCCACGAAAAGTGCCTTAACCATTGGCCTATCCTATGTAGTGGGTGGTTTGGTGCCGCTGGTACCTTATTTTCTGGTCACGCAGCCTCACGAAGCGTTGCTGTACTCGGCTGGGGTAACGCTGATCTGTTTGTTTATTTTCGGCTATTTCAAAAGCAAAGTTACCGGACAGCCACCCGTTAGTGGTGCGTTTAAAGTGATGCTGATTGGTGCACTGGCAGCCGCAGCCGCCTTTGGTGTAGCCCGATTGTTTGGGTAAGGAGTTAGCATATCCACGTACACGAAGCCGTTTTTAACTAAAAATGGTTAGTGCTAACTATATGACAGCGGACTGAGATAGTAGAATTTTGGTGGATCAACCAAAACTACTTCGGTCATGAAAAACGCTACGTGTGGATTGTTGGTACTGCTGATTTGGGTGTCGTCGCGGATTGGTTGGGGGCAAATGATTCCGCAGCGACCGCCAACCGACTTGGATAAAAAAATTCAAACGTTCCTGTCTGCTTCGATTGATTTAGCCCGGTTGCGATTATCCGGGCCTTCTTACGAGTATACTCCCGGTCTTAATAATCTGAGAAATCATCCTGGCGATGTGCTGGTACTTAACCTCGCTATAAAGTTTAATAACCAGGGGATGATCAATCAGATTTTCAATTACTACAATACTCAGTCTTATCGCACGCCAATTCCCGCTGATCCGGCTACCCTGTTAGCGGCCAATACCAATCTGCCTGGCCCCACGTCACCGGCTGACAAGCCCCCGTTTCTGAGCCATGTCAGCTTACTCTACGGGTTTCAACTTATTGGCAAAGGGGGCAAAGATGAGGACGGCTACGGTACATCTAAAACGCGCATGACCTATCTGGAAACAATGGGCTACGCACTCTATAACTACGACCTGCCCAACAGCAAAGGTCGCCTGTTTGGTGGGCCGGGTATCTACTTGGGGTATGGACTATGGGGAAAAACCAGCTATACCTATCAAGGTGGTTCTGATTCCTTTGCTGCTTTCGACAAACTCAATGGCTACCGTCGCTTCGATGCGGGAGTAGCACTTACTGCGGGCTATCAGCTAGAACAGGGGTTGCGCCTGAGCCTGGAGTATGAAGTAGGTTTACTCAATATTAACCCCGGCGCTGGGGATGATAAGACTAAAAATCGGTCGCTGAGCCTCAACATTGCTTATCCACTCAAGGCATTTGTAGACAAGCTGCGCAAAAAATAAGCTATTGACCTATCGGTAAAGTAGTTAGTACTAACTATTGTGTGCAGGGGTACGGTAACCGTGTTTTGTTGGACAAATCAATAAAATATCCAACCCATGAAATACATCCTTAGCTGCTGCTTACTAACAATAATCTTAGGCCTGCTACTGGTCGATTGTTCAAAAAAAGACGATTCGCCTACGCCTGGTACCACAACTCCGCCATCTTCTACCACAACTTCACCTCCTTCGTCGACGGCCGCGGCAGGCAGTGTGGCTATCGTTACGACACTAGCTGGTAATGGCGCAGAAGGTTATGTAGATGCAACAGGCTCTGCTGCCCGCTTTAAAAATCCATCGGCATTGGTGTGCGATCTGGCCGATAATATTTATGTGGTTGATCTGAATAATGGCCGCATCCGGCTCGTGTCGCCAACAGGCTCTGTAACGACACTAGCTGGAAGTGGAGCCGTTGGTATAACCGATGGAACGGGGACGACTGCTTCGTTCTATCTGGCAGGTGGTACCTATGTGAGTCGTGATGTAGCGGGAAACCTACTCCTGTCGGAGAACAGTACCACTCGGGCTGCCATTCGAAAAATTACGCCGTCAGGTGTCGTTAGTACCACGGCTATCGTACCGATTGGGATTGGTACTCCGCTGGGTTTTTATGGTCTCGCTGCCGCAACAAACGGTGATATCTACATTTCCGACGGCACAGCTATTCGACTTTTCCACGCTAGTAACCTCTCCATTTTTGCGGGCGGCACACGAGGATACGCCAATGGGACATTGAGTGCTACTCAATTTAGTAACCCTGATGCACTCGCCTTTGATACCGATGGTAATCTGTACGTAGGGGATGCCAATGCCTGTGTCCGAAAAATCACTCCGGCAGGTGTGGTCAGTTTGCTGGCGGGCCAGCCGGGAGTATTAGGTACTGCCAACGGCAAAGGATCAGCTGCTACGTTCAGAAATATAACCAGCTTAGTGGCTGATAAACAAGGAAATCTGTACGTAGCAGACAATACACTAATACGTCGGGTTACGCCCGATGGTACCGTAACGACGATTGCTGGCAGTGGTACGGGCTATGCCGATGGGACGGGCACGGCCGCCAAGTTTAGTGACATACGGTCTATTACGATTGACAGCAAGGGCGTGTTGTACGTAGCCGATCTGACTAACCAGGCCATTCGGAAAATCGTC
Source organism: Spirosoma migulaei (assembly GCF_054776855.1). Classification (NCBI taxonomy): domain Bacteria; kingdom Pseudomonadati; phylum Bacteroidota; class Cytophagia; order Cytophagales; family Cytophagaceae; genus Spirosoma; species Spirosoma migulaei. Next base: position 527,716 of record NZ_BAAHBG010000005.1, read on the forward strand.
ATTCAGCAATAGATAGTGAATCCTCCCATACCCATAAACAATCAACTGTATGAAAACCCAATCACGTTTGCTGCTGACTTTACTGGCTATTGAGCTATGCCTTATAAATGCACAGGCGCAGGTACTCACGAACCGGACTGTTGTTAAGTTTAATATGTCGGGTGTTGTTGTCAATAGTTACACCGCGCAAGTTGAGCGCGTTTTAAACCGACATAGTTCCCTGACGCTTTCGGGTAGTTTTTCGTCCGATGCGCCACTGCCATTCAAGGATGCACTTCTGAATCAATATGGAGATAATCAGGATGCCCGACGGGCGATTGAAACGACGCTGTTTACCAAGCGAATTGCAACCCTCGAATACCGGCTATATCTGGCGGGGTACGCGCCCACGGGCTGGTACGTTGCCCCCTTCGTGCGGTACGCCAGTATGGATATCAGCAATGATTATACCTATACACCCAGCGATGGTATTCTACACCATGCGCATCTGAATGCTAGTTTCAGTGGGGGAGGAGCTGGCATTTTGCTGGGTTACCAATGGCTATTTGGTAAACACATCGGCCTCGATTTGTGGTTGCTGGGGCCCTTCTATGGCACGAATGTGAAATCCACGTTCACGGGAGAAGATCCCCTCTGGCCCAGTCTGAAACCGGCCGATATTGTGAAATTGAAAAGCGATATCGACAATACGCAACTGCCACTCTACACAGTGCAATCATCCCTGAATCTACCAACCATCACCGCTACTTTAAACGGACCCTACTACGGCGTTCGGGCATTTGGGCTGGCGTTGGCGTATAGTTTTTGACGAGCAGGTTTCATTGGCTTCTGGTTGGCGTGGGTAATACTCCTTGCCAGTTGGGTTGATAGTTTATTGAGTTAACTCGGCCTGATCATAATCACGTAGCGATCAAATGTTTATAGTAAAGAAGTATCCCGGGATTATTCGGTATGTTGTAGGTGTGCCACCACATGTACTCTTGCATACCTACATCCTGCTAACAAACGGGAAGACAGTGAAAATCTCACACCAGCCACTCCTTGGGCAGGCCCAGTTGGCGAGCATAGTGCGCTGAGGCCGTATAGTTAACCCAACTGAGGAGTTTGTTGATCTCGTCGGCAAACTCGATGTGGTAATCGGGGTCGAGTTTGATGGCTTTTTTCAGGACCTGGTCGGTGCGTTTGGCAACGTACTCGGCTGCTTTGTCGGTTCGGGAGTTGTACTTCTGAAGCAGATGAGCATTGTGGTCGTAGAATGTATTGAGCATATATAGCATCAGTTCGACCTCACCGTATTTATCCTTCGTAACCTTTAGATGGCGACTGATGTAACCACTCACTGTGCGCATATCCATCATAAGCCAGCTGGGTGTATCAGCATGAAGATTAGCGGTTCGGTCAATAAAATCCCGGATCAGGCCACGCCGTTCATCAATCGTCTTACCTTCTTCCACCAGCTCGAACTGAAGGCGTTCTGTAAGCACAGCGTCTTTCGCAATCAGACGGAGCAATAGTTTATCTTTCTCCACGCCCGACATTCGGACAATAGCTTTCTTTAGATCAGAGTCGAGGGCCATTTAATGAACAATGAATAATGTAAAATGAACAATGGATAATGTAGAATGAATAATGGGTAAAACTACATTGTTCATTCTACATTATCCATTGTTCATTATCACTTTTAAACCCCCACCGTGTCCCCTTCGTCGGCGCGGATTTTGTCTTCGATGTAGGCAATGATCTGGGTAGCAACGTCGGTTCCTGTGGCGGTTTCGATGCCTTCCAGCCCTGGCGATGAGTTGACTTCCAGCACCAGCGGGCCACGTTCTGATTGGAGCATATCAACCCCGGCTACTTTCAGGCCCAATGCGCGGGCAGCTTCCAGGGCGGTATGTTCTTCTTCCGGAGTAAGTGCTACCGAAACGGCATTGCCACCCCGGTGAATATTGGACCGAAAGTCACCTTCAACGCCCTGCCGTTTCATGGCACCTATTACGCGCCCGCCAATGACAAACGCCCGAATGTCGGAGCCTTTGGACTCGGCGATAAATTCCTGGACTAACACGTTCTTTTTCAGGCCGTAGAAGGCTTCGATGGTGGACTTGGCCGCTTTGGTTGTTTCGGCCAGCACAACGCCAATGCCCTGCGTTCCTTCCAGTAACTTAATCACTACTGGCGGGCCGCCAACGAGCTGAATGAGTTGAGTAATGTCGCCATTTTTAGGATGGTTGGCAAACACTGTTTTGGGTAAGCCGACCCCCGCTTTTGAGAGGACTTGCAAACTCCGCAGCTTGTTCCGCGAGCGCAGAATTGCCTGTGATTTGGCGGTTGTGAACACGCCCATCATCTCAAACTGCCGGACAACCGTACAACCGTAGTCAGTTACGGAAGCTCCAATGCGCGGTACCACCGCATCGAGCGAATCCAGTTCCTGGCCCTGGTAAAGTACCGAAGGCTTGCCGCCTTCAATCATGACCTGACAATTCAAATGATTAACTACAATTCCCTCGTGGCCACGCTGACTGGCGGCTTCGAGAAGTCGTTGAGTAGAATATAAATCGGCCTTAGCCGATAAAATGGCAATACGCATAAAAGTGGTTAGTCGATAACCGTCAGCGGGTAAGGATGGTGAGTAAACGGTACTGGCCCGTCTTACTGGCCATTGTCGACTGATAACTGACGGCTTTTTTTCTGATAGGATAAGTTTTTCTGAGAAACGTCTACGATAAAGCGATTACGAAGCAGTTTACGACCCAGCAGCACTGGATTCTTGAGATTCTCCCGGTCGGCAAGCGTGAACTCTGCCCGAATTGTGCGCCCGAACAGGATGATTCGGGTTTTGATAACATACCGTTTTTCTGCCACACCGAACGAGTTGCGAATCATGCGTTGGCTGAACTGGTCGCTATAATAGGGCCGTTCCTCTTCTCCGTTTTTGTCAATTAGTAAAAAGCTTAAAATCCGGCGAACGCCCGACTTGACCAGCCGAACATCTTTGCAGTGTAACGACGATGTATAAGCTCCTGTATCGACTTTAGCCTGCACATCGAAGAGGCCCAGGTCCGGGAAGTCGACAAGGTCCGTCATGCCGATGATCTGTTTTGGCTTAGGCGTTCGGGGAGTCATGATGTAGTTATTGGGTTATTGAGTTATTGGGTTACTAGTCGTTTGAATAACCAGTAACCCAATAACTCAATAACTTCATCTAATTAACCGGCTAAATGTGAGAGACATGTCCAGCATAATCATTTTGGCGCGGGCGTTGCGCTCCAGATGGTACGTAGCTTCGTTTAGATCGTGCACGATGTGCTCGATGTGGTTGATCGTTAGTATTTTAGAGAAGTTTTTGACGAACGCCAGTTCATTATCTGGCAACCGTAGTAATTCAGCGGCTCCCTGCTGCCACAGAAACAGATCGCGGTACAGACGGATACTGTACTCCAGCAATCCTTTCTGTTTTTCCTTACTGAAACCATCAAACTGGTCGGCCTGTTTAACCAGCGAAATTAAATCCTGTCGGTAGCAGGTTCGCATCCACTCGGCAAACCAGGTATGCTGATCCGTTGATGCCGTATCGTGCTGGCTTAGGTGCAGGGCTTCGGCCAGGTTACCATCGGCCAGGTAGGCCAGACGTCGGGCGGTGGTTTCATCGAGGTTCAGGTGCTGGCGTAAGTAGGTGGCCACTTCCTCATCGGTAAAGGCGCGCACGGCTACCCGTTGCGTTCTGGACAAAATCGTGATCAGCAGCTTATCGGGCTGATTGGTCACGAGCAGAAACAGCGTTTGGGCAGGCGGCTCCTCCAATACTTTTAACAGGGCATTGGCCGAGGTCACGTTCATGAGCTCGGGGAGCCAGATGAGCATGATTTTGTACGCTCCTTCGTAGGCTTTCAGGGATAGTTTTTGCAGAATATTTCGGGCTTCTTCGGCCGAAATATTGCCTTGCTTATTATCGGCCCCCATCGTTTCAAGCCACTCGGGTAAGCTGCGATAGGGTTGTTCGATCAGGAATTTCCGCCAGTCGATTAAATACGCTTCTGAATTTTTTCCCTTGGCCAGATTTGCCACCGGAAAAACCATGTGTAGATCAGGGTGAACGAGCTTCTGAACTTTCACACAGGACGCACACCGTCCACAGGAATCACTGAGCTGTTTGTCTTCGCAGTTGACGTACTGGGCCATTGCCAGGGCTAGTGCGAGGTTAGCACCGCCCATGGGTCCGTCGAACAGCAGCGCATGGGCGAGGTGATTCGTCTGAACCGCCCGTAACAGCATTTGCTTGGTTTCGTCCTGGCCAACTATTTCGGAAAATTGCATAAGATCAGGGTAGAACAAACAGAACGGCCCTCAATGGCCATGTAGTTTGTACGCTGCGAGAGGCTACAAATCGAAGCGGGATGGCTTATCAAATGAGCGAGTTCGTTCTTTCGTGAAAATTTCCCGTAAGATAGCCTCTTCCTGTTTGTCAAACGACTTACCTCGTCGTTTGAAGGCTTCGGCTGCTACTTCAAGCGCTTTCTCAAGTCGGTAGGTAGCAAAACCGTCGATAGCGCCCCCCCACGAAAAGGAGGAGATATGTTTTGGCTGAAATCCGCTGCCAAACACATTGGCGCTAACGCCCACAACGCTGCCTGTGTTGAACATGGTGCTAATACCCGCTTTGGTAAAATCGCCCATCATCAGGCCGCAGAAAATCCGCCCTGTATCTTCGAGATGGCCGGTTGCGTAGGAGTGGAGCTTAACGTTACTGTAGTCGTTTTTTAGGTTTGAGTTGTTCACATTAGCGCCCAGATTACACCACTCGCCAATCACAGAATTTCCGAGAAACCCGTCATGGCCTTTGTTACTGTACCCAAAGAAAATAGAGTTACCTACTTCGCCCCCAACCTTACAGAATGGGCCAATGCTGGTGTTACTACGCATTTTGCCACCCCAATTTACTGTTGATTCTTCGCCCAGCGAAAATGGCCCGATCACAATGGAGCCTTCGCTAATTGTGGCGTTTTTGCCAATGTAAATCGGCCCACCTTCTGCATTTAAGATAGCCGCCCGGATGGTAGCACCAGGCTCTACGAAAATGTTCTCAGGCGCGTAGCAACGCGTAAATGGGTCTGTGATCGGTGTTGAGGTTCGCCCGGCGGTTAAGCGAGTAAAGTCGGCACGGATTTGATCGCCATTATGCACGAAAATATCCCACGGATTAAAGACAATCGTGAGCGGGTTGGAAAATGTCTGAAAGTCGTACGCATCATCCACGGTTGGTGGGGTAGCCAGTGGACTACTCGTTCGAACGACCAGTACGACCCCATCCGCGGTAATGAGTCCTGCACCCGCTGCCAGAGTCGCCATAGCTTCCTGCAAGGCTGATGTGGGGCAAACCGCGCCGTTAACATACCAGTTATCATCTCCGGCGATTTGCGGAAATTTGGTCTGTAAGTAGGGTTCGGTTAAAAACGATCCGGGCTGTCCAAGCACATCAGCCCACTTCTCGGCCAGTGTCTGGATGCCAATTCGGATGCCTGCTACCGGCCTGGTGAAGGTGAAGGGCAGCAGCGCAGTTCGGATAACCGGGTCGTCAAATAAAATCAGGTTTGGCATTGAGTACGTCAATGGATCTAGTGGCAAATATCTAACCTTAATCTGTAAAAAGAGAATACATGAAAGAGTACTTTTACCAAAATGACGACGGCCTTATCTATCGACACCATCATTCAGCGCATTGCCTATTTGCAGGGTAAGGATGACCTGTTCCCGTCGGTACGTCGGAATGATGCACTAGGCTACCGGCGGGCAGATACGAATGTTTTCTTTACGGCCATTACCGTGTTTACTTTACAAACGTTGCGCGCCAGAGTATCGCCTATCGCCCAAACGCTGATTGATCAGATTACGCAACGAGCCACAATTACTTACCCAATTTTTCGAAATAAAGACGGCCTGAATACCTACAATTTCTGGCCTACGCGCCCCTCCCGACACTTCCCGAACGGCTTTCTGTTCCATCGTTTTGAGCATTTTCGTATCCCCGACGACATCGACGATACGGCCATGGTGTACCTGACAACGACTCAGCCCCAGTCGGACGCCCTCTGGCTGAAAGACAAACTGAGTCAGCACGCCAACGGTAGCCAGCGACACCAGATTCGGAATACCTACCCGGAATACCGGCAGCTACGCGCTTACTCAACCTGGTTCGGCAAAAACATGGGCGTGGATTTCGATGCCTGTGCGTTGAGTAACCTGCTCTATTGTATTTATCAGTACAAATTGCCTTTAAATCAGCATGATACAGATTCTCTGACTTATCTGCGATCAGTAGTGGAATCAGGACGGTATGTATCAGAGCCGTTCCGATGTGCGCCCCACTATGCCCGAACGTCACTCATTATCTACCATCTGGCGCGATTGATGGCCGCTTTTGCTATTTCCGAACTGAAACCTATTCGCCCCCGCCTGATCGCCGACGCGCATCACCAGTTGACTAATGCCACGAACCGGGTGGAACAACTATTGCTGGCAACGGCACTGGGGTGGTTGGGCGAACCGGTGCCTGCCATCAATCTCAACGAGATCGAACAGGATTTCGATACCTTTCACTTCTTCATTGCGGGCTTGCTCACGGCCTACGAACAGCCCTGGCTGCGCCGGTTCGCCGACCGTCCGCTTACGCAAATGCGCTGGCAATGCGAGTCCCACTGCTGGGCGCTGGTGGCGGAATACGTTGTTATGTATGATGTGTGAACGCGAAAAGTGGATCCGGACGGAGTAAGCGAACTATTTATAAAGACGTAACTTTACGAACATATAATTGCATAATTCATGAAAACACATGGACAGTCGGCTTCTGGGACTCTTCGTAGACATAAACTCGCTACGGCTAGCTTAGCTGCTGTTGCCCTTTTATTAACCTGTAATCAGAAAACAGCCGCGCAGCAACCGCTTCAGGGGCTTGTGAAGCAGGTCGAGTCTATTTCCGGGAAGAAAGAATACCTGGCATCGCCTTTCGTAACGGCTGGCAATCGGTTGTACTTGGTTGGGCATCAGGACGGTAAATTTCCGGATCTGGGTTGGCACATAACGGGCGAAATGGGCGGAATTTGGGATCACCCGATCAAGTTAATGGATGGTTTTACAGCCTCGGTCACCATCGGGCAGCAAGCGGTTTGCCTCGATAAAGCTGATACATTCATCAACTATCCGTTTGCCAATAAGCACCTGTACCAACGGGTGACCGACGGGCTGGACGTGGAGCGCTTTCAGTTTGTGCCCGACAACAAAGAGGGTATGGTGGTGGAATATACCTTTGTAAACAAGCAATCAAAGCCGCTCACGCTTCAGTTTACCTGGACAGCCCATACGGATCTGCGTCCGACCTGGCTGGGCGAACGCACCAACATGGTCGATGCACCCGATCAGGCAACCTGGCAGGCAAAAGCACAATCCTGGCTGGCGAAGGATCAAAAAAATGACTGGTTCGTTGTATTTGGTGCCAATGTTCCCGCCCGCCAGCATCATCAAAACAAAGGCTGCGAGTTTGTATCGGCCGGGAAAGGATGTGCGGCTTCGCTGGTGTACACGATCACGGTGCCCGCCAACGGAAAAACACAACTGCCTATTACCATTGCCGGTTCATACAAATCGGTCGAAGCAGCCAACCGGACCTTTGCCGATGTTCAGAAAAATGCCTATAACTATTTGGCTGGTAAGAAAAACCGGTACGCCACCATCGACCAACTGGCATCGGTGCATATGCCGGACAAAAAACTGGAACAGGCGTTTCGCTGGGTGAAATACAATACCGACTGGCTGATTCGCGAAGTGCCCGAAATTGGTCGGGGGTTGTCGGCGGGTTTGCCCGATTATCCATGGTGGTTTGGGGCTGATGGCTGCTACACCCTGTCGGGTCTGATCACAACGGGAAACCGGCAACTGGTGTATGATTCCGTCGACCTGCTGAATAAAATATCTGAAAAGGAAAATGGCAACGGACGGATCATTCACGAAGTGTCGACGAACGGCGCGGTTTTCAATCCCGGCAATTTGAACGAAGTGCCCCAGTTTACCAGTATGATCGCTGAAGTCTACCGATGGACAGGCGACAAAGGCTTTCTTCGCAAGTACTTCCCGACGGTAAAAAAAGGAATGACCTGGTTGCTGGCGGAAAACGACAAAGACAAAAACCTGCTTCCCGATGGCTTCGGCATGATGGAAATCCACGGCATGAACAGCGAGATGATCGATGTGGCGGTGTATACGCAGGAGGCTTTTGCCAATGCGGCCTACATGGCGTCGGAACTCGGCGACAAAACGCTGGCGATGGATTATCAGCGCAAAGCCGCTACCCTGAAAACGAAAATAAACACCGATTTCTGGGTACCCGAAAGCGGTTCCTATGCCGATTTTATCGGGACCAAAGCCGAGGCTTTGCAACTTGTGGAAGGGGCCATTGTTCGGGCCGATACGCTACACAAACCCTGGGCAGTGGAGGAACTGAAAGCCACCCGGCAGAAGCTGCGTCTGTTGCCCGAGGATACCAAAAAAGGCTTTGTGCTGCACCATAACTGGGTGGTTAACACGCCCATGGAAACGGGGGTCGCCGATCCCGGTAAGGCGGCTATTGCGCTTCAAACGGCCAGCAAATTTACGAACCCGTTTGGCCTGTTCGTTACGGGTATCGACCGCGACGAGTCGGCCGGAAACGATGAGGGGTCATTCACCCTGAACAAGAAAGTATTTACCTATACCGGCGCGGTAATGACCTTACCAACGGGTGTGGGCACGATTGGAGAAAACAATTATGGCCATCCCGACGAAGCACTGGGCTATCTGAAACGAATGACCAAAACATTTAGCTACGCCTTTCCGGGCTCTATTTACGAAGTGTCGCCGGACTACGGCATGGTTACGCAGGCCTGGAACATGTACAGCTATGCCGTACCGATCATCAAGCAATTTTTTGGTATTCGCCCCGAAGCGTCCCGTAAATTAATTGTAGTTCAGCCGCAAATGCCCGGTGCCTGGGACAAAGCCAGCGTTGCCAACGTGGCCATAGGCGACAACATGCTGTCGATGGGCTACGCCAAAGCGGGCGAGCAGTTGACATTGTCGATCACTCAAAAACAACCCAACTGGACCGTGAGGCTGACATTCCCAAAAGGCAAATACCGGAACTGGGAGGTAAACGGCAAAAAGGTGCCCGTGCAGAGCAATGCTGATTCTGATTTTGTTGAGCTAAATGGGCCTTCACTCCGCGTGCGTTTGCAATAAGTCTGACCTATGTAGGCACCCAGACCCAGCTATTGCATAACACCCGATCCATTCTATTATAACCCCATTCCGCCATCCACAAAAATGGTTTGTCCTGTTACATAGCGGCCTGCGTTGGAGCATAGAAGAACGGCCATTCCGGCAATGTCTTCGGGTTGCCCTTCGGAGCCAATGGGAATAGTCATGCGTTGACTGATTTTGTCGGGAATGGGTGGGGCAGGTTCGTTGGTACGGGGTGTGTCGATGACGCCGGGGGAGAGGTTATTGACTGTAACACCTTGGTCGGCCAGTTGCAGGGCCAGATTCCGAACCATGTTGGCTACTGCTGCTTTGGTGCCTGCATAAACGAGCATGGCGGGATGTGGTTTCAACTCCTGTATGCTGCCAATGGTCAGAATGCGCCCCCAGTCGCGCTCGGCCATGGCGGGTGCAAACCGTTGTATCATCAGGAGCGTCGATTTCCAGTTGGCGTTTACCTGCTTATCGAAATCATCGACCGTAGTATCCTCCCACTTTTTTGGTACCTGTACCGACGCGTTGGCCACCAGAATATCGATGGGGCCAAAGGGTTCAGTTGCCTGTCGATATAGGGATTCGACAGCAGCATCTTCGCTAAAATCAACCCCAATTACCGCACTTTTACCCCCTCGTTGTCGAATCTGGTTGGCTACCTGTTGTGCCTCTTCATCACCGTGTCGGTTATGTATGAGCACAGTTGCGCCAAATTCGGCCAGAGCCATTGCTATTGCCTGGCCAATACCCTGACTGGAGCCGGTTACTAGGGCATTTTTCCCGGAAAGGTTGAGTAAGTCTTTAAGCATGAATAGTTTACGGTTTATGGTATTCAGTCTACGGTTGGCTGACGCGTAAGCAACATATGCGTCAGCCAACCGTAGACTGAATACCATAAACCGTAAACAAATAAAATTTTCCTTAAAACTTATTTAACGCCACTATCAATACGTTTTCGTCATGTCGGTAGGGATGGCCAGCACGAAGTCGGCCAGATTCCGGTTCTCACTGGCGGGGTTATCAATGTCCGATACTTCCACCGAAGAGAGCGTCAGAATTTTGAGCGGTCGGGTAGCTCCGGTGGATTGTTGCTGGCGCAGATACCAGACGATTCCTTCAAAGTTTTTAGAATGATAATCGCCATTGAAGTGCAGGAGCGTTTGGCCCGGTTTCAGGTTTTGCTGAATAAAATAAGCCATCGTAGCGTCTTTTATGGCCTGGGCGCGGGCAAAATTGGCCGTCATGTCGCTGGTTGTTCCGTGTAGATTTGCCGTAGTAGAAGTGCTTGTTCCACTGGTCGTTGTACTGCTGCTTGGTGCTGGTGAGCTCATCATGTCCATCATAGCTTTGTAGCCAGGCAGGGTCAGGTCGACGGTTAGCGGCAGGGGAGCCACCTGACGCTTCGCTTCGGCAGAAATCGTATCGAGGGCTGATAACCCCTGACGAGATACTAGTCGAGCGTATCGACGCGGTACATTCGTGGCAATAAACTGAATGTGTTGCTCGCGGGCGAAATCGGCAATGGGCTTATAGTCGGTCGTGAAGTTGGGCCACAGGCGAGCTTGTGTAGCCAGTTCTTTCGCCGTGGTTTTTCCCTGTACGTAATCGCTCAGGGCAGTTTGATTGTCCGACTCGAACATCTCTGCACCGAGAATCAGATTGCCTTTTTTTGCGGCCTGTAAATCTTTGGTGAGCTGGAGTTCAAGCCAGTGGCAAATGGGGTCATTATGCAGTTCGCCAAAAAATACCACATCGGCCTCGGTAGCCTGACGAAGTAATTTGGCGTAGGTGGTCGATTTCAGGTTCTGCGTATACAGGCGGTAGGCAGGCCGGTCAGGACCACGGAAAGCAAACGCCAGGACACAAAGTAAAACAAGGATAGGTCGCATGAGAAAGTAGAATGTTCAGCCTCCCGAAAGTATTGAACTTTTGGGAAGTTATTAGCCAATCAGTCAATTCTGTAACCAATCGTCCGAACAATTCGTTACCTTTTTGGTAGTTAATCCTCTCTTCCCAATGAATTTACTAGAAACCCTGCGGCAGTTTCCGGCATTAGCTGAGGTACCTGATCAACAGCTTCAGTGGCTTATTGATCGGTCTGAAGAAGTTAGTTTTCCTGCCGAAACGGTTATTTATAAACCGAATGAACCCGTTGATTATCTGATATTATTGCTGGAAGGGCGTATTCGGATCGAATCGGGCTCCAATGGTATGGGTGACGAGTTAATCACCTATGAGGACCACTCTATTCTGGGTGTTCTGCCGTTTTCAAGGATGAAAAGCATCCCGAATCGGATGATGGCGGAGCGGACCACCCATGTACTCCGGCTTCACCGCGATCACCTGCCTGATCTGATTCATAGTTGTTATGAACTCACTGAAACGTTTGTTCATCAAATGAACACCCGCATTCGGGATTTTACCAAGCTGACGCAGCAGAACGAGAAAATGGCGTCACTTGGGCGTTTATCGGCCGGGTTGGCGCATGAACTGAACAACCCGGTAGCCGCCGTCGTACGATCTGCCGATACGCTGAAAACGCATATGCGGGCTACGCCTGAGGCCTTTAAAACCATCATGCATCTCAAGCTGACCGATGAACAGGTGGACTCCGTAAATACCGTATTTTTTGGGAAATTAGATCAGTGTCTGGCAAAGGGTGCGGCAAAACCACTAACCCTGCTTGAGCGGAGTAGTCTTGAAGATGACCTTACCGACTGGCTCGACGATCATGGGGTTGATGACTCCGTAGATCTGGCCGGACCATTGGTTGAGTACTGTTTTACCGTAGCTGATCTGGACTGGATTCTGGAAAAAATTGGGGATGATAATCTGGCCGGTGTGATTAGTTGGTTGGTTAATAATCTGGTAACGGAAAATTTGGTGCTGGATATTAGCGAGGCATCCAAACGAATCTCAACACTGGTCAATTCGATAAAAAACTACACCCATATGGATCGGGGTGTGGGAAAAGAGCGTATTCAACTGGCAGAGGGTATTCGTAATACGCTTATCCTGTTAGATCATAAAGTCAAGAGTAAGCACATTGGCGTAAAACTCAATCTGCCCGATGATCTGCCTGCTGTTTGTGGCTGGCCGGGCGAACTGAACCAGGTCTGGACCAACCTGTTCGACAACGCCATTGATGCCCTGCCCGATGGGGGTCAACTGGAAATTAGTAGCCAGGTAGATCGCCGGTCGGAGGAGCACATGGAGTTTGTGTTGACCAAAGTAATTGACAACGGAACGGGTATTCCGAAGGATATTCAGGATAAAATATTCGAGCCCTTTTTTACAACCAAGGAGATTGGCAAAGGTACCGGCCTCGGCCTCGATATTGTGCAGGGCGTTATAAAACACCATAATGGCTCCATCAAAGTCCAGTCGGAACCCGGCCGGACAGAGTTTAGTATTTGTTTACCAGTCGAATGATAATGTACAATGCATAATGGAAAATGCATAATGATTCTGCCTTCCATGAATGCCTCATTTATCATTTATCATTATTCATTTTACATTAAATACTATGCGCCTTCCTATCATTTTTGCTATTGACGACGACCCTCAGGTATTGCAGGCCATCCAGCAGGATTTGCGGAAGCAGTATCGAAAAAAATACCGGATTATGGCCACCAGTTCGGCTCGGGAAGCGCTTGATTCACTGCCTGAGTTGAAGAAACGGGGAGAAGAAGTAGCCCTGTTTCTATCCGATCAGCGAATGCCGGATATGACGGGCGTTGAGTTTCTGATCCAGGCTCGTAAGTGGTTCCCGAATGCCAAACGAACGTTGCTCACCGCGTATTCGGATATCGATGCGGCTGTGCGGGCCATTAATGAGGTTCAGTTAGATTACTACATTGCCAAGCCCTGGGACCCGCCCGAAGAAAAACTCTACCCCGTTCTGGACGATCTGCTCGGCGACTGGTTTTCTGACTATCGACCCGCTTTTGATGGATTAAAACTAGTGGGTTACCAGTTTTCCTCGCAGTCGCATGAGTTAAAGGATTTCCTGTCGGGTAACCTGTTCCCGTATCAGTGGCTCGACATTGAAAACGACCCTCAGGCGCAGGAACTGATTGACTTACACGGTCTAAGCCGAACTGATTTACCCGTTGTTGTTCTTGACGATGGCTCAATACTGACGCAGCCAACCATTGCTGAACTGGGTGGCAAATTGGGGTTACAACCCAAAGCGTCCCAGGATTTGTACGATCTGGCTATTATTGGGGCTGGCCCCGCTGGACTGGCCGCTGCCGTTTATGGGGGTTCCGAAGGCTTAAAAACTATTCTGGTCGATAAACGTGCGCCCGGTGGGCAGGCGGGTACAAGTTCGCGGATTGAAAATTATCTTGGCTTTCCTAACGGCCTGAGCGGTGCCGACCTCACCCGACGTGCCATTACCCAGGCACAACGATTTGGCGTCGAGTTTCTGGCTCCTCAGGAGGTGGTATCGATTAAATCGCAGGGACAGTACAAGCACATAAAAATGTCTGATGACAGCGAGGTAGTTGCGCGGGCCATCGTGTTGAGCACGGGTGTAGCGTACCACAAACTGGAGAACGAAAGCCTCGATAAGTTTACGGGGGCTGGCGTTTATTACGGAGCCGCCACCACTGAAGCCTATGCCTTTAAAGGGAAGCCGGTGTACATTGTGGGCGGGGGTAATTCCGCGGGCCAGGGTGCTATGTATCTGTCCAGAACTGCGTCCGAGGTGTTTATCTGCGTGCGTCGGCCCGATTTGTCCGAAACTATGTCGCAGTATCTTATTGACCAGATCAACCGGACTCCAAACATTACCCTCCTAGGCTGTACTGAAGTGGTTGAGGGGCTGGGTAACGAACAGTTAGAATGTCTGGTGCTGGAAAATATGGATTCGCACGAACGTCGGACGGTGAAGGCGGCTGGATTATTCATTTTCATCGGTACAAAACCCTTCACCGACTGGATCGAGATGAACATCATTAAAGATCCCAAAGGGTTTATTGCCACTGGGCGTGATCTGGCCCGTTACGCTGATTTTAAACAGGTTTGGAAACATGACCGGGAGCCATACCTGCTCGAAACATGCAGCGCAGGCATTTTTGCCGCTGGCGATGTACGCGCTGGTGCCATGAATCGCGTAGCTTCAGCCGTAGGGGAGGGTGCCATGGCTGTGAGCTTTGTACATAAATACCTGGCAGAATTTTAACGGATATATCAGATATCTATCAGGTCAAGTCGCTGAGCGCGGTCGTTGATTAGTTGCTTATAGGCCAGTTTCGTATCTACGGATAAAAAACTGGTTTCTATCCAGTTAAATACAGCTGGCAATCGGCGACGAAATCGTTGGTGTACATTGGCTCGCTGTTTATCTGTAAGACCCAGGTAAGTTGTAAAGGCTAGCCAATCGTCGGTACGAAATCTGCTTTTTTTGCCATTAAGGGTTAAGGCTAACTCTTCCTGATCGTCGGGTATTATTAGTTTCGTAGCCAGTAAATCGTAAGCGGGGGTTAGGGTAATAGCTTTCTCATCAGTACGCCATAACGAAAAGTTTTTCAAATGCATGTCGGCATTCCCCGTCAGAAAACAAAACAGGGTTAACTCATACAGGGTGACCAGATCGAGTGCTGCCTGTGTGCTATGCTGCCGAATAAGTCGGGCTACTAGTTCCATTGAGCCTTTGTACTTATCAACCGTTAAGCGTTCTGCTAGCTGGCACATATCTTCCATGGGACGTTTATGGCCCTGGTCAGTTCGGTCAATACGCTGGGTAAGGTACGCTAATTCGCCGGTTTGCAGCCGGATCAGCGTATGCGGTACCGTAACAATCCCAAATAGATTTGCCAGGTGCATGGTTAAATCTTCGTTTTCAGGCATCTCTGGATAGCGCTCATAGGGTGGCTTTAGAATATAACGGCCCCAAAGGCCAACCAGCGTTAGTCGGGTTGATCCATCAACGGATTTTAGATCAAGTGAGAGTTTGGGCTGTACACCTGTTACACTAACATGTTGGCGCACAATCTGCTCTGCCAGTTCGTGCATAGTGGCCAATGAATAAGGGAGTACAGGTGGCTGGGATATACCAAATAACGCCCGACTACAGCGTGGGTGAAAATCTGTCTGGTTATTAGCCAGCGGTTGATAGCAGTATAGGCATTGACTCATTCGGGTGTAGCTATAGGGATAATACTTACCGCGCCAATGCAGTCCTGACAACAGGCAAGTAACAACCCAAATCGGTCGTTGATCTGTATTTTCCAGCTTCGTTCGGCAATATCCAATAACCAGCCTTCTGGAATTAACCCGTCGAAAAATGGGAACAGGATTGTATTTTTATATTGTTTAGCCGTTAACGGTAGCGTCAGGCTAATGGGTTGGGCATCCGATTGAGATAAGAATTCGGAGTTGTATCTGAACTCATAACCTTCGTCTGTTTCAGTAATGTAACCGGCTTGTTTATCGCCTAGCCAGACCTCTGCTTTTCGATTCATCGGAATGGGTTTCTTTAGCGGTGGAAGACTGCATAGGTACAGGGCCGACCTGATGGTTAAACAGTTGTAATACCTGATTTATCTTGTCGAGCCGAAGCGTTGATTTACCTTGCTCAAGCTCACGAATAAACCGCAAGCCTACGCCGGCTTTATAGGCCAGGTCTTCTTGGGTAAGGTTGGCCTTTCGGCGACTTTGCTTCACGAACTGACTTAAAAGTGTAGGCATAGTATACCTTATCGGGTATATTTATTGAAAACATCGTTAGTTTATACCTTTTCGGGTATACCGTCAAAAATAATAAACGATTTTATACCTGATAAGGTATAACTCATTTCATATAGTTTACCGACATGCTCAAAAAAACTATCTGCGACCACCTGTCTTCTCTGACGGAAATCCGCACCGCTCGCGAATACGTATGTGAAGAGTGCATCAAAACCGGCGACTCATGGGTACACTTACGGACCTGCCAAACCTGCGGGACAACGCTCTGCTGCGATTCATCGCCCAACAAACACGCAACGAAACATTTCCTGGCTAGCGAGCATCCGGTTGTGATCTCGTCAGAGCCTGGCGAACGGTGGCTCTGGTGCTTCGTTGATGAGCAAATGGCCGGGTATTGAACAAGGAGAATGGTATTCGGTTTACGATATAAGGTTTACGGTGGCTGACCGCAACGGAGGATTTGCCGAGCAACTGATGTGCCCCACACCGTGAACCTAATACCGTAAACAATAAGCCTCTGAATGATTGCTGAACAGACATTTACAGAACAATACCTTCGGGTAAGGGCACATTCTGAAACCATTTGCAAAGGGCTTGAAACAGAAGACTATGTTGTACAGCCCGTTGTTGATGTTAGTCCGCCTAAATGGCATCTGGGGCATACAACCTGGTTCTGGGAAACATTTATTCTAGTCCCAAACGCACCCGGTTATCGTACATTTCACGATGATTTCAGCTATGTATTTAATAGCTACTACGAAACCGTTGGGAAGCGGGTACTGCGAACAGATCGGGGTAATCTGAGCCGCCCGACGGTGTCAGGCGTATATGCCTATCGTGCTTATGTAGATGAGCACATGAGCCACTTCTTAAACACCACCAATCTGCCTCCCGACCTTCAGGCACTCATTG
Organism: Spirosoma migulaei; assembly: GCF_054776855.1. Classification (NCBI taxonomy): domain Bacteria; kingdom Pseudomonadati; phylum Bacteroidota; class Cytophagia; order Cytophagales; family Cytophagaceae; genus Spirosoma; species Spirosoma migulaei. Next base: position 544,603 of record NZ_BAAHBG010000005.1, read on the forward strand.
TGTTGGGTCTGAATCACGAGCAGCAACATCAGGAGTTGCTCATTACTGATATAAAGTACATTCTGGGCAATAATCCGTTGTTGCCAGCTATTGAGATGCCCATTTTTGAGCATCAAGTGCAAACGCTCAACCCGTCAATTGTAGTTAGGGAAGGCGTCTATTGGGTTGGTTATCCCTCATCTTCGAGTCTAGCAGACAACCCTGAATCGTTCTGCTTCGATAATGAACTGGGCCGACATAAGGTCTATCTGAACGAAACTACGCTGGCTGGAAATTTGGTCACAAATGGGGAATACCTGGAGTTTATTAAAGCCGGTGCTTATCAGAACTTTCGACACTGGCTGTCGGATGGGTGGGCATGGGTGAACATCAACACTATTAAGGCTCCTTTATACTGGCATCAGATTGATGGCGAGTGGTGGAATTATACATTTGGTGGACTCCAACCCGTCGACCTAGCTGCTCCCGTTTGCCATATTAGCTACTACGAAGCAGATGCCTACGCTCGCTGGCGGGGTATGCGACTGCCCACCGAATTTGAATGGGAAGTTGCCGCCGTGGACTCGGCCGCCGTGGATTCGGCCGCCGGTCAACTTAATTGGGGGACGCGTTGGGAGTGGACAAATTCGGCTTATCTGCCCTATCCAGGGTTTACAACAGCTGAAGGTGCTGTGGGCGAATACAATGGTAAATTCATGAGCGGACAAATGGTGCTACGGGGTGCTTCGGTGGCTACTCCCGAAGGGCATTCGAGACCTACGTATCGTAATTTTTTTCAACCAGACAAACGATGGCAATACACGGGAATACGCCTGGCGAAATGAGCTTGGTGCAGGACGCATGGAGGTTTGAGCAGGGGGCGGGGAGCGAGGAGCAGGGCATGGACCTGGAGTCAGCCGTTATTGATCTTGATACCCTGACCCCTGCTCCGAGCACCTCGCCCCTCGCGGACGAAGTGCGTATGGGTTTACAGACAACGCCGAAACGATTGTCATCCCGGTTTTTCTATGATGCCGAAGGAAGTCGGTTATTTCAGGAAATTATGCACGCACCGGAATACTACCTGACCCGGTCGGAGTATGAAATTCTGGATACATATAAGGAGGATTTTCTCAAGCAGTTTACGCCCGATGGTCGCCCGTTTGAACTGGTTGAACTGGGTGCGGGCGATGGCCTGAAAACCAAGATTTTGCTTAGTTTTTTTGCCGATAAAAACGCCGACTTTACCTATGCGCCGGTTGATATATCTGTTGATGCGCTTGAGGATTTAGTGGTCGATGTACGTCAAAAATGGCCGGATTTGCGACTTAATCCCCGGCACGATGATTATTTCAATGCGCTGCAACAGTTGTCCGAAGAATCGGATGCTAGGCGGGTTGTTTTATTCCTGGGATCGAATATTGGCAACTTTACCCCCGATGCTGCCCTTGATTTTTATCAGCAACTTCATGATCGGCTACAACCCGGCGATCTGGTGCTAACGGGCTTCGATTTACAGAAACACCCGGCCATTATTCATGCCGCCTACAACGACCAGCAGGGGCTGACCCGCGCCTTCAATTTGAATCTGCTCCGTCGGATCAACCGGGAGCTCGATGCCGATTTCAATTTGTCGGCTTTTGATCATTACGAAGTCTATAACCCCGAAACGGGAGAGGCCCGCTCGTATTTGGTTAGTCAGAAAGCCCAGACCGTTCAGATTGGTGCATTGGATATGAAGGTATCATTCGAGTACGGAGAAATCATTCATACTGAGATTTCCCGGAAGTTCACGCGGGCGCAGATTGAAAATCTGGCTCAGCAGGCAGGGTTTTCGCTAATTGGCTGGTTCACGGATAGCAACGGTTATTTTGCCGATGTTGTGTTTGAACGGTGAGAAGGGTTAACGCAAAGACGCAAAGGGAAGCGCAAAGCTCGCAATGAAAACTACTTCGCGACCTTTGCGTTTTATATTTTCTCTTGTTGCAATCCCAACCGAATGGCCTGTTCAACGGGTGAATAGTTACCATCGGCCCGCTCCAGTTGGAGGGGTTCGGCCGGAAGAAGTGGTGGCTGCGCCATAAATCGGGGATTTGTGCCCTGATGAGGCTGGGCGGCATGAATTAAAAACGGGTGGCATAGATACACGGTGCCTGCTTTTCCGGTTGCCAAACTAACTGGGCGATCAAGTGATGGTCCGAATTTTTCGGCTAACTCGATAAAGGATAAACCAGCTTCACCGGCTGGTTCCAGAAGTTTGGGAACATCCAGATGCGAGCCTACTAAAATTCGGGTGGGCGCATCCAGAACATCAACATCAGAAAACAAAAAGAGCATCAATAAGGCCCGGCCAGTTGAGTTTACATTTAATCGCCACGAACCGTCGGGGCCTGCAAAACTAGCTTCGGCATGCCATCCGGTATCACCCGGATCATCGGGACTCGGGAAACGAATTGGAAACGTACCCAGGCTGTTGCGCGCTTCCCAACGACCAGTACCAACCAACTGATCGTAGGCAGAGATCAACCTGGGTGTGTTAGCGGCTAGGCGGAAGGGTTCCTGATCATAGCCCCCCAGCCGAATAACGGGTTGTGTCCATGTAGATGGATCCTCTGGGTCACACCCTGTGTCTGCCCACAAAATGGCCCGGCCTTCCTGCGCCAATTCTTCCGAAAAAGCCTCGTCGATTCGAACAAAGCCATTCTGAATAAATTCCTGGATCTGGGTATTATCAAGGGTTTTAGTCATACACGAGTTTACTTTAAGATCGATTAAGAAACAAGCCCAACCAATTATGGTCGGGCTTGAACAAGATCATTGTATATTATGTGGTAAATGTGGGCTCTGTTGAACTATTTCAACAAAAGTCTAAACAGCTTCTATATTAAAACGTTATTGTACAGATAGTGCCAGATACGCTTAACGAAAAATTGAGGTTAGTTATATGCATAGGATAATCAAGACTATACTGATCCATATAAACATTGGGCGAGTTTCTTTGCTCAAGAACAGCTGTACCGCCTGAGGTATATTGACCTGGTGTACTATTATAATAGTAGCTTCGATGTTGACAGGGGCCATACAAACTATAGCCGCTTTCACAATTTACATCAAATGTGCCATTGACATGCCAATTGTCACTGTATACGGATCCATTAAATAAACCTCCCCAGAAATATGTTCTAATATTCATTTCTTCGTGCGTTCTATAACCATTAAATGTTTGTTGATCCGTTTGTGGGTCATAAGTGTATTCAGGATTATTCCACGCAACAGTCCATAATGCCATTTTTTGATGGATTCCAGCAGGATTAGTAGATTCAGTTTCACATTCTTCATAAAACTGTGTTCTCGAATCCCTGGCTCTAGCATCATGTAGTACAAAATTATTCATAGCAACATTTATGCGATCAGAAGTAGATGTTTTTGTGGCTGACTTTATTTTCTCCAAATCGTTAGAGGAGAACTTTTTGCCAACGTACATTACTTTGGTATACATATCAGTAAACTGCATTAAATAGCCACCTACTTTCAATAGTCCATCTTTATTAATAACGCTATTCTGAGCTTTATCAGCCGTAGGGGACTTTATCCAGAAAGAGCGACCATATTCATCAAAAAGAAAAGATGATTTATTCTCTAATACAAATTTTGAATGTAATAGACTTGGATCCTTTAAAACCCCATTGGCATTAGTGGCTTGATCGTTGGTTAAATTCTCAATAAATTTTTTATCCTCAGAAATAGCTAAATCATAGAAACTACGAACAGATATATAATTTAGATTTTTTTCCCACTTGTTCATTTCTTCTTCTGTCATCGTTTTCAGAGCATTTAACTGCTCTTTGTAAACTTTAGAATTTGGAAATTCTAAGAATACACCATTGTTGACTACACCATCTGCGTTCTTTTGAAGTTGACTTACTTCAAAAGATTCTTTGCATGATAATGATACAAGCATTAAAATAACAACCAGCCAGCCAGTTGTGGAAATTGATAGACTTTTCATTGTTTGTTAGTTGTTAAAAGGTTGAACTTTTATTATATAAATAATATGGATGTTGTCTGAATATGAAATTATTTATTTTAATAGTTATATTTATTTATTATTCGGTTCTGAGCAAAAACCAAAACTCAAATCTTAAAATAATAAACCGCTACAAATTGCAACAGCCCAACCAGTTACGGTCGGGCTTGTTTGCATAGTTTAGGTTAAGAAAAAGATAGATTGGGTTATTGTTTATCCCACCACACGTGGGTGTCCAGATTATCAGGGCCTTGCCGGGTAACGGCTTCCTGACGGTTAGCCGTGTTAACCGATTGCTCAGAATCTGGATAGGATAAGCGGTAGATGAAATTTCCCTTGATTTCCTTGCCCGGGTATGGGTTCGGTGTCAGGGCAGGGAAGCCGCTCCGCCGGAAATTAGCGAATACTTCCGGTCCATTCAGGAAAGAGGCAATCCAATACTGTGTATTGATCAACTCGTAGCCTTTAGCAGCATCATATGGATTTTTCTGGAGATAAGCCGCAATGTTTGCGTCGGAAACCAGCGATGTAGCATCGTAATCGCCCAGTTGTTTCATGTGCGCTGTAACACCTGCATTATAAAAATCAGCCGCGTTACCAGTAGTCCAGCCTCGTTGAGCGGCTTCAGCCAGGAGCAGTTGAGTTTGTGCATAGGTCACTAAGTAACAGGGCGCAAACTGACTGCCCATCCGGGTCCGATCTAGTTGCGAGTAACCATAAAATTCACGAGTACCAATATCAATCACTGCGCGATCAGCAATAGTACCATTATCGTAACCCATGGGCATACCAATTTGCACCGCAGGGTCGCGGTTGGCTTTGGCCGCCGTTTGTTCAGGCCCACTTTTCGCACCTACATAACGTACGGCAATGGATGCGAGTCGAGGATCGGAGGTTGACTTCAGGTAATTGACAAATGTACTAGTTAGGTAGTAGTTGGCCGCTTCCGTTGAATTGAGCGTTGCCCCCACACCATTCGTATAGTTGGCGTTATTTTTAACCAGCGCATTGTCGGCATTTGACTGTTGTAGCCCGCCGGCAACTGCTTTCTGCACGGTCGATTGTGCCAACGTCGGATTTACTTTCGACAGGCGCATACCCACACGAAGCAGGAGCGAATTGCCGAATTTTTTCCATTTAGCAACATCGCCCCCATAGGTGATTTCACCGGCTTCCGTAGGCTTGCTAGCATCCAGCGCAGTCGTTGCCTCAGTTAGTTCTTTGATCAGATCATTATAAATACTCTCTTGGGTATCATATTTGGGCACAACGTTTGCTGAAATATACCCTAGACCTGCCTGAGAATACGGTATGTCACCATAGGTATCTGTGAGTACAGAGAATGTATAGGCCTTCCAGATGCGGGCCATATTATAAAGATTAGCCCGGTTAGCATCTGATTTGGTTTGATTGACTACATCGACCAGATACCGAACCACATTCTGGTAATACTGCCGCCAGATAGCACCATTAACACCTGAGGGGCCGCGATTATCGATGTTGAAATTGCCACCGGCCACGATCCCTGAGTTTGGCGTAAACATCTGCTGAACGGTGGGCTCCTCAAAGGTCAATATACCGCCAGGGAAAGAGGTGCCAACCATGGCGTTGTTGAACGTAAAAACTGGATTAAGCGTTGTGGCTGCCGTTGGGTTGACGTTTAGTTCATCGAACCCTTTGTCGCAACTGCTCGTGGTCAGGAGCAAGGCCGCTAGTGGTATATATAAGAATGTCTTTTTCATTTTTGGAGTGTTTGTCGTTTACGGTTTTCAGTTTACTGTATTCAGTTGACTGATGCATTTTTGTTTTTGCGTCAGCCAACTGAATACAGTAAACTGAAAACCGTAAACCTATTTTAAAATTTCACATTCAGGTTAAAGCCTACGCTGCGAGTGGTTGGTAAACCTGTTGATTCCAGACCAACCAGGTTATCCGAACTGAAGCCGAATTGTTCGGGGTCGATGTTTGGTACCCATTTCTTCAGAATAGCCACGTTGTTAGCCACAGCACTCAACCGAACACCTTTGATGAATAAGGTTTTAGGGAGCAATTTGGTGAAGTCATACCCCAGGCTGATCTGACGCAGTTTCCACAAGCCAGCGTCGTACACCACTTGTTCGCCAAGGCTCTTGGAGCGGCCCACCGAATAGTAATCCTGAACAAATGCCCGGACGGCATTTACTTCGCCTTTTTCGTTCACACCAGGCCCAACCATTTTGTTGTCTGCCTCGCCCCGCCCTACTAACGTTTCTTTTTGCAAGCCATGTCGGAAGGCATTCAGGTTGGTACCTGAAATCATTTTACCACCCAGTTTAAAGTCGATCAATACCGATAAACTTAACCCTTTGTAGTTGAATCCATTGGTAATACCACCCACAAAGCGGGGCAGTGCAGAACCGAATGAAATAGGCGCATCGGTCCGGACAGGAAGACCATCTGTTCCGTTGATGAGCTGTCCTTGTGCATTACGCTTATAGCCATAGGTATATAACTGACCCAATTGCTGACCTACCACCTGCCGTAATTCACCAACATAAATCCCTGTACCAACTACGATTTGCTCAGCTTGCTTGTCGTTATTGTAGTCTTTTCCTGGAGTACCATCGTCATCGGTTATCAGTCGGAGTAGCTTGGTTTGGTTGTACGAACCGTTCAAGGTTACATCCCAGGAGAAATCTTTCGTCTTTACGGGCGACAGATTCAGCAACACCTCGATACCCTGGTTGCGGCTCTGTCCACTGTTGATGAGTGAACTTGTATAACCCGACGCATCAGACGATTGCTTCGCAACGATCTGGTCGCTGGTGATCTTGTTATAAACAGCTATATCCAGGCCAACGCGGTTATTGAATAGTTTCAACTCCAGACCTAATTCGGTTTCCGCTACACGACTTGGTTTCAGCGTAGCGCTGGGCACCGTATTCGAGGTAATGTAGCCTAATGGCTGCCCTTGGCCAGCTGGATTTGGGAAGAGGTTGGCATTAACCGCATAGAACAGGTTGTTCGAGTAGGGGGCTACGTCACCATCGCTACCTACTTCGGCATAAGCTGCCCGCAACTTACCGAAGTTCAACCAGGAAGGTAAGTTATTAAAGGCTTGCGAAAAGACGAAGCTACCCGTTAACGATGGGTACAGAATGCTTCGGTTGGCTGGGGCTAACGTCGAGAACCAGTCATTTCGGACTGTTCCGTTCAAATACAGGAAGTCCTTATAGGAAAATTCAGCTGCGGCATAAAGTGAGTTAACTTTGCGTTCGCTCAGACCATAGGTTGGGTCTTTTACCCGTCCGTTTTGCGGAACATACAAACCCCGAACCACGAAGTCGGTAGCCAGAACACTGTTCAGATCACTCCGACGGTAGAGTTGGTTTCCTCCTAAAGTAAGGTCAACACCAAATACCCCAAACTTATGGTTGGCTCCAATCAGGAAGTCCGTATTGACTTCGCGGAATCGGCGGGCTTCCTGCACGTACGCACCGTTCACAAAACCAGCCGGGGCAGCAGCCAGGGAAGCCTGACCCGTTGGGAAGTTATAATCCTGATCCCTTGACCAGTAATCCTGGCCTACCCGGCCCTGAACATACAGCCAGTCCGTCACGTTATAACGGGCTGAAATATTTCCAAACAGACGATCCCTACGGATGTTCTCGAATTTATTGTTGAGCACAAAGTATGGATTCGTTCGGTTCATAAACCGCGAATAGATGAACTCGTTACCAGTAGCCGGATTGATTTGGTTCGCTTCCAGTACATCTAATGGCATGGAGTTCGCCAGCGTGTAAATAACGGTAGGTGTACTGTTGTCCTGCTGAGCAATTTGGGGTGGGTTTTTGTTGTACTCATTGGAGTAGTTCATCGTTCCCGTAACCGTTAGTCTAGCCGACAGATTGTAGGTAAAGCCCAGATTAATGGTTTTACGATTAAATGAGTTATTGCGGGTAATCCCTTTGTTGTCCAGGTTTGAGATTGACAGGTTAAGTCCGCCTTTTTCGTTCCCCGTTGACACCGCGATGGAGTTAGTCATGGTGGACCCATCACGATAGAATGTGTTGATCCGGTTCCGAACGGGCGCATAAGGTACCGTCACTCCGCCAAATAACACTTGGGTCTGTCCCGCAAACTTTTCGCCAAAGCTCCATACACCCGAGGTTGGGTTAGGCGCCGTAGGTCGAACGCCGTATTCTCCCTGACCATATTCGTACTGGTAATCCGTGTAATCCAGCGGGTGGTCATTTGTGTAGTTCATATTGTACGTTACACCAATCCCCTGACCGGTACCCTTGGTTTTGGTCGTAATCAGGATAGCACCATCTTTAGCACGGGAGCCGTAAAGAGCTGCGGCCGTACCGCCTTTCAAAACGGTCATTCCTTCAATATCATCCGGGTTAATTGATGACAGGCCATCGCCACCATCGGAGTAGTTCCGGTCGCGGCTGGCAACAGAATTATCGCTACCGTTGTTGCCGTTATTCTGTCCAAAGTTCGTGTTATCTACAGGAACACCGTTGATAACAATGAGCGGGGTGTTCTGGCCCGAGAACGACGACTGCCCCCGGATACGGATTTTGCTGGAACCAGCCGCACCCGTGCCAAGACTACTAATGTTGACCCCCGCAATTTTGCCCTGAAGCGCATTGATAAAGTTAACCGACCGGTTGGTAGTAACCTGTTCGGGGTTTACAATAGCGGTGGCATACCCTAAGCGTTTTGCTTCTTTTTTGATACCCAGAGCCGTTACAACCACTTCTCCCAGGCTTTGTTCAGCCTCTTGAAGAGTAACCGTCAATTGCGTTTGATTGCCAATGGCCAATGTTTGACCCGCGAAGCCAATGGAACTGAAAACCAGCGTAACATTCGGTGCAACATTCAGCGAGAAGCTACCATTCCCATCGGTAGTGGTACCCAACTGCGTGTCTTTGACCAGAATATTGACGCCCGGAATAGGCTGCTGGTCTTTACTTGACAAAACGCGGCCCGTTACCCGGCGATCCTGCGCCTGAGCCACATGTGTGATCAGGAAGGCAGCCCAGAGGAAAAAGCAACAGGCCCTAACCTTCATTCGTAAATTGTGTTTCATTATAGATCAAGGTTTGTTTTAAATTCTCGTATCTGAAAAAGCCAAAAAAATCTTTTTTTAATTATTATCGTTCTAAAGTGTGAATATGACACTTTCTACTATCCATTTTAGAATCAGCTTAAAAAAATTTGGAATACTGAAAAACCATAATCACCTTTGTCCATCAATCTAAAGGGGTATATCATGCTGTTTTAGTTAAACGCTTGATTGCTAGGTGCCTTAAAGGATAAAGCCTTGTGGCGAAAAAACAGATTGTAGCGATCAGTAACGCCTACTGTCGAGAATAAAAAGTTTTTTTTAGAATTAATTGGGCTTGAACGATAGGTAGAACTACTTGTTCACCCAAATTTTGCAGCAAACATTCGTTTGCTTTTCATTATCAAGTTTACTATACTAATTCTATATAGTAAATAGTTTAATTTGGAATTAGACCAACAACCTATGGCAATGGTACTCACCGAACAACCAGTTTCCAATCAATTAGCGGGAACACTGACCGCTGATCAACGGGCTTTTTTCGAGAAAAACGGCTTTTTGCATATCAAAAACTTTGTGAGTCGTGATGTCGTACAGCTTTTTCTACAGGAGTTGCAGCGCGTTGAAGCGAACTGGCTGGCGGAGAAGGTGGATAAGATCAATGGAACTCCCCTGAAATTCGGCCGAGATGAAAATGGGCAAACGATTGTACAGCGGTTTGCCTTCACCTCGTTGTTTAGTCCCATTCTGAGTGAATTTCTGCAGGATGATCGACTACAGGCATTAACGGCACTCCTACAACCCTACGATGGCCGCATTAACGAAATCGAGAAAGACGGTCTGGTGGTCAATCACTATGTACGCACACCCGAGAGTAATTTCTCGCGCATGGGCTGGCATACCGATAGCCCGCGCGATTTATTCCTGGGGCATCGCATCCGTCCTATGCTGAATGTAGGATTGCATCTGGATGATTGCCCAAAGAGCAATGGTGGCCTGCGCGTGTTGCCTGGCACGCATAAGCAAAATACACTGATGACTTTGTTTCGTAAGCGTCAGTTTATCGACCACCGTCCCGATCCGCGCGAAGTTGGTTTCGATATTGAAGCGGGTGATCTGACCATTCATAACGGTAGCCTGTGGCATCGGGTGGAACAGTCGCCTAAACTGGGCGCTGAAAGCCGTCGTCGGGTTATGTATATTCCCATTATCACGGGCGATTACCAGCCAAAAAGTGCATCCAGCAAAACGCCTTTCTACCATCGTTTTGCTGCTAGAATCCAGAACTGAGATACCCATGCAGTTGAATTGGCTTGCTTTTGCGGTTCCTCTATTTCTGCTCCTTATGGGTGCGGAATACCTTGTTGCAAAAGCGCAGAAGAAAAACTATTTCCAGTTTAATAACGCTGTTGCGAACCTCAATGTGGGTATTGCCGAGCGGCTGTTGGATAGTTTCACGGTTGGGCTGTTTTATTTCGTGTATGACTACCTGCATCGCCACTATGCACTTCTCGATATTCGGGCGAATGCATGGGGCTGGATTGGCCTGTTCATTGCAACGGACTTTGTCTGGTATTGGTATCACCGGCTGGCGCACGAAATAAACGTGCTCTGGGCCGTTCATGTGGTTCATCATCAGAGTGAAGATTTCAATTATACGGTTTCGGCCCGGATTACGGTGTTTCAGGCCATTGTCCGCACAGGCTTCTGGTCAATATTGCCCGTCATTGGCTTTCCGGCGGAGATGATTACAACGGTTCTTCTAATTCACGGGCTATATCCATTTTTTATCCACACCCGCACTATCGGTAAATTGGGCTGGCTTGAGTATGTGTTGGTAACACCTTCGCACCACCGGGTGCATCATGCCAGCAACCCCGAATACCTGGATAAAAACTACGGTGATGTGCTTATCATCTGGGATAAACTATTTGGCACGTTTATGGAAGAGCAGACAGAGCCGGTGTATGGATTGACTAAACAACTGAACAGCCATAGTTTTTTATGGCAGCATTTTCATGGACTTCTCGAAGTATTGGTAGCGGCTAGGCGGCAAACTGGCTGGTCAGGAAAACTACGTGTGCTGTTTGGCCGACCTGATTCGGTCGATCCTGGTATACGGGATGAGTTGGAACGTCGGTTTTTATCCGCTGATGCGGCCAGCCGTACCGTCGTACATACGAAAAGCCGCCGGTTTAAAGGCTACGTGATCGGACAGATGGCGGGCACGTTGCTGATTCTGTTCGGCTTTCTGCTGATCGAATCGTACGTACCGGGCTATCTTCAGTTTTTGACAGCCTTATTCATTCTGCTTACGTTAGTCAATTGTGGTGCCTTACTCGAACAGCGGCAATGGGTTTTATACCTTGAAATTGGGCGAGTGATGGTGCTTTGGCTGGCTTTATATAGTGTGTTAGGTTATCCCATGCTCCTAGTGTTGGGCTATATCGGCGCCCTGTCGCTCTGGGCATACTTCTCAGGTATTCAAAAACGGTATTTTCAATTGGTATACGGTTCCTCACTATGAAACGCACGGATTCTTCTATCGGCCCTCTGAACATCTACTCGGGCAGTTTTTTCGGACTGTGGTTACTAGCTATGCTGACCTCGGTAGGCTGGCGGGTTTCGGACGGCCCATCCTACAAAGCACAACTAGAGGAGTGGCATCAGAAGCGGGTGAAATCACTCAAAAGCGAATCGGGCTGGCTGAATGTAGCGGGCCTGTACTGGCTTAAGGAAGGAGCGAATAAGGTAGGTAGCGATATGGGTAATGACATTACGTTTCCATCGGGAAAGACACCCGAACAAGTAGGCACCTTTCAGCTTACAAATGGAACGGTATTCTTCACGCCCGCGCCGGGAGCCGCTGTACTCGCCGACCGATTAGGCCAGTCAACCGATGGCTCTTCTGTAAAGCCAGAACCATTGCTTACGACAGAAACGATCTTTTCGCCGGAAAGCAAAAAGCCGGTAACTCTGCAACATGGGTCACTTCGTTGGTTCATTATTAAACGAGGTAATAAATACGGGGTTCGTCTGCGTGATCTGGAAAGCCCGGCCCTGAACGAATTTCATGGAATAGACCGCTTTCCGGTAGATGAAACCTGGCGACTTAAAGCCCGGCTGGAAGTGCCATCGGAGCCCAAAACTATTCCCATCATGGATGTGATTGGACAGTTGTCGCAATACCCACTGGCCGGGACACTCGTTTTTGAGCGAGGAGGAAAAACCTACCGCCTGGATGCCGCTGGTGAAGGGGAGAAGCTGTTTATTTTATTTGGTGATCCCACCAATACCCACGATACCTATGGGGCAGGCCGCTTCCTGTATGCCGATAAAGCGGGTCCCGATGGCACAACCACGCTCGATTTCAATCAGGCCATCAACCCGCCCTGTGCTTTCACAACATTTGCTACCTGCCCACTGCCACCCAAGCAGAATAAACTGGCTCTGGCCGTTACAGCGGGTGAAAAACGCTACGGGGACCACTGAGTATATGCAGCCTAATCTCGACTCTAATGGAGCGGACTTCTTTCATAGTCTGGCCTACCAGGATCAGTTAAACCTGATCTGGCAACGGGGCATTCTACTCGAAGCCCGGAGAATTCCCGGTTTTTGGCTGCATTTAGTTGCCGTCAATACCTTTTTTGTGGAGATGTGGATTTGTCAGCGGCAGTACAGTGTTAACTTGGTGCGCGTTCTGACTGATACAAACGAACTTGAGCCCTATATTGACAAATTATCGCTAAGCGATCTGTTATAAATAGGTTGTCATTGATAGCCATTTGCGCTAAATCGCTTTACTATCAATGACCAGGGATGACCACCAATGACCAAGAATGACAATTAATGACCAACCATCTACCTACGCTGTCCAGCCTTGCGTCGAAACTGCCTAACGTAGGCACGACGATTTTTACGGTTATGTCGAAACTGGCGACCGAAACTGGTGCCATTAACCTGTCGCAGGGGTTTCCGGGCTTCGATTGCTCTCCCAAACTGGTGTCGCTGGTTGAACAGTATTTGCGGAAAGGCTTTAATCAATACGCGCCCATGACGGGCGTTCCGGCTTTGCGGGAAGCACTGGCCCGGAAAACGGCTGATCAGTATGGGGTTAGTTACGATCCCGAAACCGAAATTACGATTACATCCGGCGCCACCGAAGCCATCTTTGCCGCTGTAACGGCGGTGGTTCGACCGGGGGATGAAGTGCTGGTGTTTGAACCCGCTTATGATAGTTACGTACCCGCCATCGACCTAAATGGGGGCGTACCTGTGTATGTCACGCTGACTCCGCCCGATTATGGGATTGACTGGCAGGTGGTGCGTGAGAAGATTACGGATAAAACCCGACTGATTCTGGTTAATACGCCCCACAATCCCACCGGCCATGTCTGGACAACGGATGACCTAACGCAACTGGCCAATCTCGTTCGAGACCGCGATATCTGGATCGTGAGTGATGAGGTGTATGAACACATCCTTTTTGATAGTCGGGTGCATAATTCACTTATGACGCATCCTGAACTTCGGGAGCGGACATTTATCATCGGGTCGTTTGGGAAGACATTTCATATTACGGGCTGGAAGATAGGTTACTGCCTGGCCCCGAACGAGTTGAGTGTTGAATTTCGGAAGATTCACCAATATTTAACGTTCAGCACCGTTACACCAATCCAATACGCGCTGGCCGATTACCTGAAAGACCCGGATCACTATCGTCAGTTGCCGGATTTCTACCAGCGCAAGCGTGATTTGTTCCTGGCTGGCCTGCATGGCTCCCGATTTACGTTCAAACCAGCGGAGGGAAGTTTCTTCCAGACCGTGTCCTATGCTGCCATTACCGATGAGCCGGATTATGACCTGGCCATCCGGCTAACCAGAGAAATTGGCGTCGCGTCGATTCCGGTTTCGGTGTTTTACAATCAGAAAAACGATTATAAAATCCTGCGGTTCTGCTTCGCTAAAGATGATGCCATTCTGGAAGAAGCCGCCCAGCGATTGAGCAACTTGTAAAGACCCAAACAGACTCGAAGTCGTTGTTGACGCTTAGCTCTACTGAGTGCCCTGTATCCAAAAGCCCTCTGCCCGATTTTAGGGTGGTCAATTGATGTTCAGTCTGAGTTTTGATAAAGAAACACGGGCCGGAGGCCCCTAAAGAATAACAGACACTTGGCAGAGACAAGCGTCAACGATGGACTAACGTTTAACTCTATGCCCCGCATTTCACCCCTTCCGTACAACGAAGCAACGCCCGATGTTCAGGCTGCTTTCGATGCCCACGTTACTGATTATCCTGGTAGCCGCATCACGAATATGAAAGCCACCCTGGGCAGGTCGTTGCTTTCGTTTCAAGTGTATATGCAATGGTATCCATTGTATGAGCAGGTAAAAGGCATTTTGGGCGACCGGCTGGCGTATTTGTACGCACATGCTATTTCGGAAGGATCGAATTGCCCGCTTTGCACAACGTTTTTTCGCCGGATCATCATCGACAATGGCGAGCGTCCCGAAGATCTGCAACTGACGGCCCATGAGCAGGCTGTCATTGATTTTGGGAGTGCCATTGCCCTGCATAAAGGTGAGGTTTCTGATGCGGTTTACGCACCCATCAGCGAGCGCTACACCGATGCCGAAATTGTGGTGCTGGTCGCATTTGCGGGGCAGATGATTGCCACCAATGTTTTTAACAACGTACTGGACGTAAAAATCGACGAATACCTGTATCCTTATCTTCCGTTAACTCAACCGCAAACCAATCCCTAGCTGATGGCTGATTTACAAGGTAAAGTGGCGTTTATTACCGGAGCTGCCCACGGGCAGGGTAGAGCTGTGGCGCTGGCTTTAGCGCAGGAAGGAACGCATATTGTGGCCTTCGATCTGGCCAAGCCACTAGCATACCCTGGCTACGCACTTGGCTCCGAAAGTGAACTGGAGTCACTGAAACGGGAGGTAGAGGCTTTTGGTGTTTCGTGTTTACCGGTTCAGGGTGATGTTCGGCGTGATGCGGATATACAACCGGCTGTTGACACGGCTGTTGCCGAATTCGGTCGGATCGACATTTTGTTTAACAACGCCGGTATCTGTGCGTACGGGCTGGTTCATGAGTTGCCCGAGGAGGAATGGGACGCCATGATCGACATCAACCTGAAGGGTGCC
This sequence comes from Spirosoma migulaei, assembly GCF_054776855.1. NCBI lineage: Bacteria > Pseudomonadati > Bacteroidota > Cytophagia > Cytophagales > Cytophagaceae > Spirosoma > Spirosoma migulaei. Next base: position 559,821 of record NZ_BAAHBG010000005.1, read on the forward strand.
TGGCTGGTGGCTAAGCGTGTAATCCCGGTCATGATGGCGCAAAAATCGGGTGTGATCATTAACAACTCATCCATTGCCGGTTTGCGGGGAATGAATCGACTGAGTCACTACGCGGCTTCGAAATGGGGGCTGGTCGGCCTGACCAAATCCTGGGCAATTGAACTGGCTCCCTACAATATCCGTGTCAACTCAATCCATCCAACGGGCGTCAACACGCCTATGAACGACGGATTGGCCGAGTTGGAGGGCACCACGACCCAGGAAATTGCCGAACGCTCGGCGGGTAACCTGCTGCCCGTTCCTTGGGTGGAGCCGGAAGATGTGTCGGCTATGGTCTTGTTTCTGGTATCCGATAAGTCCCGGTACGTAACGGGCTCCCAGTTTGTGCTGGATGCCGGTTTGCTGACCAGGTGAATGTTTAGGCTGGCACGGGTAAATACCCGCGTCAGCTCATATCATCGGTAACAATGGGAATTGCCCCATCAAAACAGTCTGAATATCAGTGGCAGGCAGGTTGAGCCATTGCTGTAAAACGGTTGCATAAACAGACCGAAAATCGTGCTGCATAGCTATGTTATCATTGGCTGTTGCGCTGGTTGGTAGCTGTGGATTTGTGCCAATGATACCTGCTTTCACCCCATTGCCGAAATAGAATATCGGGGCCGCTGCGCCGTGGTCGGTGCCGCCACTGGCATTGGATTTGATCCGTCGGCCAAACTCGGAGAAGGTCATACCCATCACCCGGTCGGCAGCATTTAACCCTTTCAGATCGTCCATAAACGCACCAAGTGCTTCGGATACCCGTCGGAGTAGTTGAGCGTGGTTACCTGTTGTGGTATCGTCGGGCTCGGCCTGTTTGGCATGGGTGTCAAAACTGCCGGTGCTCACCAGGTATACTTTTGTGCGGAGCCCACCCGCTACGAGCCGGGCTACAATTCTGAGCTGGTCGGCAAGGGGGTTTTTGCCCGGAGCCGGGTACTTATCTGATTGTCTGGTGATGCTTTGGGCCGCTTTCTTGATCACAAGTCGG